>CADALB010000001.1:0-328840 GCA_902788755.1 uncultured Lachnospiraceae bacterium
TGCCACCGCAGTTCCTTCACATGCGGAGAGGCTTGCAATCAGAAACAAGAGCATCGCAGAGAAACGCCAAAGCTTTCTCAAAAACAAAAAGGGAATAAAAATACAGCTGATCGTAGCATACAGGTATAATCTTCTGTTCAGTGAAGAAACGGCTGGATTAAAGGTTAAGGTATTTGAAAAAGCTGATAAGGAGTGGCTGCGCTTTATCCTTCAAAACCGTAAATGTAATGGTTGTACGCATGATTATGATATCGTGATAGGCCCTACAGCGGATGCTGAAACAACTACTATTATCAATGAATACTATGATGAACTGGAGGAATCAGGATATTCCGATGAAGTATGCGATAAGGTAATTGCGGAGTTAAAGCCGGAGAATTTACCTAAACAGTACTTTTTCAGAACCCAGGAGGCAGTGAACGCCTTGAGCTTTGATAAAGTGAAAAGGCAGGTGATTGGATAATGATTACAGGTGCAGATCAGAAAAAAGCTATGCGTAATATAGCCGCATTTCTGGTGAAATATATAATGAGTGATAAAGGCTGTTCCAGAGATGAGGCTGTTGAATTTTTAATCAAGACGACAGTATATGCGGCTTTGATGGATGAAGGAACGGATCTTTATCTGGAATCACGAGAATCCGTATTAGATATACTAAAGGAGGAACTGGCCGGAAATCCATACAGATTATTACAGTTATAAAAAACCGTTTTGGGTACACTTTGGGTACAGTAGTATTTGAACGGTATGAATATATCGAAAAGCGTATCAAATGATACGCGCAAGAAGTACGAAAAGAACAGGAAAAAACGGTTTGAATTTTCCGTGTAAAAGAGCTGGAGTAGTATGAGCTAAGGCAATAATATATAGGTGTATTCACTAATTACATATCTACATCAAATCCAAGATAACTACATCATTTTTGCGACAATGATGTAGTTATCTTGACATTGCACATATTCGATGTTATAATATAATAACATCATCAAGTTCATGAATGAGTATATTGACTCCTCAATGAGGCCATTAGAATGAGATCATTTGATTATAGTAAAAAATGGGAAAAACTGTTAACGCCAAAGATTGTACCCCTGCTTACCAAGATACATGAATATAAGGGTGCCCAGTCTTTGTTTATAGAATCGAAGGCGGATACATTAACATATCTTGTTGAGCTGGCTAAAATTCAAAGTACTGAGGCATCAAACAGAATAGAAGGAATATATACATCTGATGACAGGCTGAAGGCAATCGTGAAGGACAAGACGATGCCGAAAACCAGGGATGAGCGTGAGATTGCGGGATACAGAGATGTACTTAATACAATCCATGAAAGCTTTGAGTATATTTCCATCAAACCCAATATGATCCTTCAACTCCACAGGGATCTGTATAAATTTGAAGGATATGATACCGGCGGAAAATATAAAGCCGTGGACAATATAATCGAAGAAGAGGATGAGCAGGGTAACAAGTCTGTTCGATTCAAGCCTGTCCCTGCGTGGGAAACACCCGAGGCAATTACAAATCTTTGCAATGAATATAACAAAGCCAATGGGGACGGAATAATTGATCCGCTCCTCTTGATACCGATGTTTATATTGGATTTCTTATGTATTCACCCATTTAATGACGGCAATGGAAGAATGAGTAGATTACTTACGCTGCTCATGCTTTACAGAGCCGGATATATCGTGGGTAAGTATATAAGTATTGAAAAGCTGATAGAAAAAACCAAGGAATCATATTACGAGTGCCTGCAGGAAAGTTCCGTTAACTGGCACGAAGATGAGAATAATTATATCCCATTCGTTGAGTATATGCTTGGAATTATAGTTGCCGCTTATAGGGATTTTTCCGACAGGGTTGAGACGTTAATCGACAGTGGACTTTCCAAGCCTCAGCGCGTGGCTGAGCTGATTAAAAGTACATACGGTGAAATTACAAAGTCGCAGATTATGGAGAAGTGCCCTGATATCAGTCGTATAACGGTGGAGAGGGCATTAGCTGAATTACTGTCAACACAGAGTATTGTAAAAATCGGTGGTGGAAGATATACAAAATACGTTTGGAACAGAGATAAGGAACAATAAGTTCCATAGGAATAAAGGAGAGCGATAATGACCGGAGAACTTGGTAATAAGATTGATAGTTTGTGGGAAATATTCTGGAACGGAGGAATCACAAATCCTCTTGATGTTGTTGAACAGATGACGTACCTCATGTTCATAAAGGACCTGGATGATACGGATAATCTTCGCGCAAAGGAAGCAGCGATGCTGGGACTCCCTTATAAGAGTATCTTTGCAGATGAGGTTGAAATCGGCGATCGTAAGGTTGACGGTAATAAGCTTAAATGGTCGACATTTCACGATTTTCCTGCTGAAAGAATGTATTCTGTTGTTCAGGAATGGGTATTTCCTTTTATTAAGAATCTTCACGGAGACAAGAACTCCGCATACAGCAAATACATGGATGACGCTATCTTCAAGGTCAATACACCACTGATGCTCTCGAAGATAGTTGATGCGATGGACGAGATATATTCTATGATGGAAGAATTGCATCAAACGGATATCCGTGGCGATGTGTATGAATATCTTCTGTCTAAAATCGCCCAGTCCGGCGTTAATGGCCAGTTTAGAACACCAAGACATATCATCCGTATGATGGTTGAGATGATGGACCCGAAACCAACAGATTACATCTGCGATCCTGCTTGTGGAACATCGGGATTCCTTGTTACAAGCGGAGACTATCTTAAGGAAAAGTATAAGAAGGAAGTACTTCTTGATAAACAGAACAGAAATCACTTTATGAATGATATGTTCCACGGATATGACATGGACAGAACCATGCTTCGTATCGGCGCCATGAATATGATGACTCATGGTGTTGAAAATCCTTTTATAGAGTATCGTGACAGTTTATCGGATCAAAACCCGGATAAGGATATGTACACTCTGATTCTTGCGAATCCGCCTTTTAAGGGCAACCTTGATGCTGATATCGTATCAGCAGACCTTCAGAAGGTATGTAAGACTAAGAAGACAGAGCTTTTATTCCTCGCGCTGTTTGTAAGAATGCTTATAATTGGCGGAAGATGCGCTTGTATCGTTCCGGACGGTGTGCTCTTTGGTTCTTCCAATGCACACAAAGCAATCAGAAAGGAAATCGTAGAGAACCAGCGACTTGAAGCAGTTATTTCCATGCCTTCCGGTGTGTTTAAGCCTTATGCCGGAGTATCTACCGGAATATTAATCTTTACCAAGACCAGTCATGGCGGAACTGATGATGTATGGTTCTATGATATGACTGCCGATGGCTTCAGTCTCGATGATAAGCGTACTGAAATCAAGGATAATGATATACCTGATATTATCAGCCGCTTCAAGAACCTTGAGGCTGAAAAAGACAGAAAACGTACGGACAAATCCTTTATGGTATCTAAGGATGAAATTGCTGATAATGACTATGATCTCTCAATCAATAAATATAAAGAGGTTGAATATGTAGCCGTGGAATATCCACCGACATCAGAGATTATGGCAAATATCAGAGAAATCGAAAAGCAGATTAGTAAGGAAATGGATGAGTTGGAGAAACTATTGAAAGTAGAACAACATGAATAGACGATTATGGTTTATACGTGCACGATATTGTAAACAAAAAAAGAGGATAGTAAGCCGTTTGAATCATCGGACCGCACGGTAAGAAACCACCTCTCTTCCGATACTATATGATCAGGAGTGATAATAGTCAAGAAAGATTTGCACGGATGGTACAATTTATCATTTATAGACAATGGAGCCAGTAATGATATTTGCGGAAGTAAAAAGTATAATCTTTAAGAATAAACAAAATATTCCGTGGAATGATGTTGAAAATCTTTTAAAGGGATTTATTGGAAAAGAAATCATTGCAAAGAAATATGGCGACGTAATACACATTGCCAGTGATTTCCCAGACGAATATACCGAATCTCGTTATACGAAGAAGCTTCGAGGGGCTCTTGCAAAAGCAAAAGCTAATGCTGCCCAGTCTGTTACTGAGATGCTTGAAAATGCGGAAAATAGACGATGGGTTGAAAACAAGGATGGAAAGCATGAAAAAGATGCAAATGGTGGTTGGTACAGATATGATGTGGGTTTTACCATCCCCGTAGAGCGTAATGGTGATGCGGACCGAAATAGTTATTTGGCTACAGCAGTTGTAAGGATAAAAGATGGTAAACTGTATTTGTATGATATTATAAATATAAAAAAAGAAGCGAGTACGCCGCTTTAGTCCGAAGACTGTACGGTAGAAAACCGCTTCTTTTTACAAGGATGTTAATACATCATAGAGTGGTTGTCAAGAAATAAATTGAGATTTGTAGGGATGATTTATGGATAAGATTAAACTGGGAGATTTGTGCAATCAGAGCAAAGGTCAGCTTAAAGAATTGCCTGAAACGGTAATAGATTATATCGATATTTCATCTGTAGACAATGAAAGCAAGACCATTACAGGGTATCAGACAATGACGTTTGCCGAAGCTCCAAGCAGAGCACGGAAAACAGTAAAAAAAGGTAATATTCTTGTTTCTACTGTAAGACCAAATCTTAACGCTGTTGCAATGATGGAAGAGAATACACCGAATGCATCCGTTGCATCAACCGGATTTTGCATTTTGGATTGTAAAGATGATACGGATCCGCGATTTGTATTCAATTTCTGTAAATCCAAAGCGTTTATTAATGATATGGTATCACAGGCAACAGGAGCAAGCTATCCTGCGGTAAGCGATAAGATTGTTAGATCTGCGTTGGTACCGGCATACTCGTTTGAAAAACAAAAAGAGATAGGAGTTATTCTTGATAGAGTTTCTTTGGTCATTGAGAATCGTAGGAAAGAACTTAAAGTACTTGATGATCTCGTCAAATCCCGATTTGTCGAGATGTTTGGGGATATAAATGTCAATGACAAAGGATGGGCTTTCCAGCCGCTTGGTGAACTATGCACTATAGTTCGCGGAGGATCACCAAGACCTATAGAACAGTTTCTTGGAGGAACGGTTCCGTGGATTAAAATTGGAGATGCAACTGACGGTGATAGCATTTACCTAACATCAACTAAAGAACATATTATTGAAGAGGGAATGAAAAAAAGTCGCTTAGTGAAGGCAGGAAGCTTGATATTCGCAAACTGTGGCGTTTCGTTAGGATTTGCTCGTATTATTACATTTGATGGCTGTATTCACGATGGATGGCTTGCTTTGGAAGACATAGATGATCGGTTGGATAAGGTTTTTTTGCTTCAATCATTAAATCAGATGACAGAGCATTTTAGAAAGATTGCACCGGCAGGAACGCAGCCTAATCTTAATACGGCAATCATGAAAGCATATAAGCAGGTGTTGCCACCTGTGGGGCTGCAAAAAGAGTATATCGAGTTTTTAGAACAAGTCGACAAATCAAAAGTTGCCGTACAGAAGGCGTTGGGTGAAGCACAGACTCTCTTTGATAGTTTGATGCAGGAGTATTTTGGATAGGGGTGAGTGAATTGCAAGAAATAATGCCATATATTGTATCGATAGTTTGTGCGGTAATAGCTGCGATTTCTTCAGTTTTTATTTCAAGGAGAGAAACAAAAACTGAGATTGAAAAACTTATAAAGCAACATGAATTTGATATGGAGACGGAGCGAGAAAAACATAAACACGAATTGGAAAAGCAAGAGTTGGAACATAAGCACCAACTGGATATGTTAAAAATTGAGGCTGAAAATAAATTGGGTTCAGATGTTGTTAATACTATGGTATCTGAAGTGATGAAGATGCCGGAAACAAGAAATCAGCTATTGCAAGGAATGCGGAAATCGAATAAGAAGAAATAATGTGGTTGCAGGGATGCTGGTATTTATGAAAGGAGATACCGGTATGGAGATGTCTTGCAAGAACTAATCCGAATATACCAGTCCTAAAAGAATGAAGAGAACTCAGATTTAAGGGAATTAACTAATAATGTTAAGTAAAACGGCTAGTACCTGTTCACGAGGGAGAAAAGAGATATGAACGATTACAGGATTTCTGTTGGAATTGAACCAGAAGATGCATATGAAAAGGCAAAGAAGGATATGATACAAGCACTACAGTCAACACAACGTCTTACGCCTGTTCAGCGACAAAAGCTGGCAGAAGAATTGTTCGGTGCTACCGCGGTTGCTAGCATTCTTCAATTGCTTAACAATTATTATGGGTAATTTAATTCAGGAGATGATCATATGGAATATGTATTGAAATTGTTTGATACAGAGCTAATTAAGTTTAAGATCATAGAGAATCTTTCTGATCCGGAGTTACAGATCACATGGATAAATGAAGAGAAAAAGCATCTCTTCCCTGTTGGTATGGAACTAAGCAACAAGGGTCTTGCTTCTTGGCTGAAAAACAGAACTATCCCGAAAAACCGAGCTTATGTCAATGCTTTCCTTGCAAAGTGTGGTCTTAATGCCAACAGACCTATGGATGTCATCTCGGTTTGCAGAGGCTTATCTTTAAATGATTCATACTGGGTAGTAGAAGAAGGATTTGAAGGAACATTTGAAGATAATAATCTCTATGAGAATAATTTCAGCCGCGTGCTTGCCATGATAGCATTTACCGGATATGGGAGTAGTACCAGAACCTCTCTGGCATCTTCGCCGGAGTTTACAACAAACGGAATGCTTCCTAAATGCTGGAGAAGAATTAATGGAAGGGTTTATCTATACAAAGGAGCCACATCTGGAGCAGCCAATACAGGAAATGAGCCATATTCGGAATTATATGCATACGAGATAGGGACTGCTTTAGGTATGAATGTTATTCCGTACAAGATTTCAAAATGGAAGAAACAATTGTGTTCTGTATGCGAATTGTTTACGAGCAAAGATATAGCTTTTGTTCCTATTGGTCGAATAGTGAAAACAGGTGGAATGAAGGCGGTACGAGAATATTACCAAAACTTGGGAACTGAATATGTAGATGCTCTTAACGATATGATAGTGTTTGATGCGTTGATTTACAATACTGACCGACATTTTGGTAATTTCGGAGTACTTGTTGATAGCAAAACAAACAAGATAATAGCTCCGGCGCCATTGTTTGACCATGGAAATTCATTGTTTAACTTTGCGGGAGAAGAAAACTGGGCAGATGAGAAACTCCTTAAAGAATATTCCGGGACCTTGCTTCCGTGTGTCTATGAAGACTATATTGAGGAGGCAAAAAAGGTAATTGACAGCAGATTAAAAGTAAAATTGAGAAAGTTGCTAACATATAACCTGCAAAAAGCAGGTGCATATAATTACTCATCAGATAGATTGAGATTGATCAGTAAGATGATTCAGGAAAGGGCGCAAGAGATTTTGAGCTAAAATGAGGTAAAACGAATGACGAACTTCGATTATCTTAAAAAGGAGCCGAAATTCAGCACATTTTCTGATGTTGCGATTGCGGCTGAGAAAATATTATATATAGATCCTTCATCATGCATTATCAATTGCCGCAGGGCAATGGAGTTTGCTATTAAGTGGATGTATTCGGTAGACAACTCTCTTATTATGCCCTATCAGGATAATCTGATTAGCCTTATGAGCACAGAGGAATTCAGAGATATTATTGATGAAGACCTTATGAAGCGAATGACAATAATTCGTAAGATGGGTAACACTGCGGCCCATACAGGCAAAAAAATCACAGAAGATCAGGCAATCCTTTGTCTCGAAAATCTACAGGTATTCTTTGATTTTCTATGCTATTGCTATGCTGATAAATATGAGGAGCATACTTTTGATAAGTCATTGCTTTCAAAAGATGAAACAGCCAATGTTAGAAGTGAATTTCCTGATGTTGATATTAAAAATCTGCTGGCTGAGAACTCTGCTCTGAAGAAAGAACTGACAGCAAGGCGTGAAGAACAGTCCGAGACATACGTTCCAAAGCCATTAGATTTATCTGAATACAGTACTCGAAAAATTTACATTGATTATATGCTAATTGATGCAGGATGGGTTGAAGGCTCAGACTGGATCAATGAAGTTGAACTTCCGGGAATGCCTAACAAATCTGAAGTAGGGTATGCTGATTACGTGCTATATGACTCATCCCATAAGCCGCTTGCCGTAATTGAAGCAAAAAGGACATGTGTTGATGTATCCAAGGGACGCCAACAGGCAAAGTTATATGCTGATATTCTTGAGAAGAAGTATAACAGGAGACCATGCATATTCCTGACCAATGGTTTTGAAACAAGGATTATTGATGGTCAATACCCTGAGAGGCGAGTGGCCTGCATATATTCTAGAGCGGATCTTGAGAAGATGTTCAATTTAAGAAGAATGCGAACATCTCTTTCTTATATTAAGATAGATAAGAATATTGCCGGAAGATACTATCAGGAGGCAGCAATAAAGGCTGTATGCGACAGTTTTGACAAGAAAAACCATCGTAAAGCACTTCTTGTTATGGCGACAGGCTCAGGTAAGACAAGAACTGTGATTGAACTATGTCACGTGTTGCTTGATGCCGGTTGGATTAAGAATATCCTCTTTCTAGCAGACAGAACTTCGCTGGTAACACAGGCGAAGAGAGCCTTTGTCAACAATTATTCATCGCTTTCCGTGACTAATTTGTGTGAAGAAAAAGACAACTATAATGCTCACTGTGTTTTCTCAACATATCAGACAATGATGAATTGTATTGATACAGTACAGGTTGAGGATAAGAAACTGTTTACAAGCGGCCATTTTGACCTCGTAATATGTGATGAGGCTCATAGGTCAATTTATAACAAATACAGAGACATTTTTAACTATTTTGATGCACCGCTGGTAGGTCTTACAGCTACGCCCAAAGATGATATTGATAAGAATACATATGAGATATTCGATCTTGAACAGGGAGTTCCAACATACGGATATGAACTCTCCCAGGCGGTAAAGGATGGCTATCTCGTTGATTTTCTCTCTGTTGAAACCAAGCTAAAATTCATAGAACAGGGAATAGTGTATGCTGATTTATCCGATGAAGATAAGGAAATATATGAAAGCACCTTCGAGATGGAAGATGGAAGTATTCCGGAAGCGATTAGTTCTTCGGCACTTAATTCGTGGATTTTTAACGAGGATACCATCAGGCAGGTGCTGAATACCGTAATGACTGAAGGTCTAAAGATTGATTTTGGACAAAAAATCGGTAAGACAATAATCTTTGCCAAGAATCATGATCACGCAGAAAAGATCCTCAAGGTTTTTAATACCGACTATCCTCATCTTAACGGATATGCACAGGTGATTGATAATAGAATAAATTATGCCCAGACCTTGATAGATGATTTCTCGGAAGCGTCAAAACTTCCTCAGATAGCGATATCCGTTGATATGATGGACACCGGTATTGATGTACCGGAAGTATTGAATCTTGTATTTTTCAAAAAGGTAATGAGTTATGCCAAGTTTTGGCAGATGATCGGACGTGGTACAAGACTTTGTCCGGGTCTTATTGACGGAGAGGATAAGAGCAAGTTCTATATATTTGATTTCTGCGGAAACTTTGAATTTTTCCGTATGAGCAAAGGGAAACCTACTGCAAATATGGTTGCGCTGCAAGGGGCGATTTTCAATCTTCAGTTTGAGATTGCATATAAATTGCAAGATGTTGAATATCAAATAGACAGGCTTATAGCTTATCGTAATGCCTTGGTAGAAATGATGACCGGAAAGGTGCAGGAACTTCCGCGAGAGAATTTTGCAGTAAGACAGCACATGAAGTATGTTGACCTGTATTCGGTTGAGGCAAATTATCAGGCCATTACTTATGAGGATACATTAATTGTTAAGGAAGAACTGGCACCGTTGATTCTGCCTAATGACGATGAAGCAAGCGCAGTAAGATTTGATGCACTTATGTATGGCATTGAGCTTGCGTATCTTGTGGGCAAGAAATATGGCAGGGCGCGTAGTGATTTGTTTAAACGGGTGCGTGGCATAGCCGGTGTTGCTAATATCCCGGAAATAAAGGTGCAGGCAGAACTTATTGATAAGATCCTTCATACGGATTATATAGATAACTGCGGAATTAATGAATTTGAGGAAATCAGAGAAAAACTTCGTAATCTAATGAAGTATATTCCGAAATCGCATCTGCGTTATGATACGAATTTTGAGGATGACATACTTGACGTTACTTGGAATGAGTCGGAGCTGGATAATGATGATCTGAAAAACTACAAGGCAAAAGCGGAATACTATATCCGTGAACATCAGGACAATGAAGCCATCAAGAAGCTAAAGTCCAACATTCCGCTGTCTCACAACGATATAGTTTCTTTAGAAAAGGTTCTTTGGTCTGAACTTGGCACCAAGGAAGAGTATGAGCAGGAATATGGCTCTAAACCTTTGGGAGAACTTGTGCGGGAGATTGTCGGCCTAGATATGAATGCAGCCAAGGCAGCGTTCTCAGAGTATCTAGAGAGCAATAACCTCGATAGCCGGCAGATATACTTTGTGAACCAAATCGTTGAGTATATCGTTCACAACGGCATGATGAAAGATCTGTCCGTGCTTCAGGAATCCCCTTTCACGGATCAGGGCAGTGTAGTTGAGATATTTACAGATCTTAATGTCTGGATGGGCATTCGGAAAGTTATAGAAAGCATAAATGATAACGCGATAGCAGCGTAAGAAGGTGTATGTAATTGGGTAATGTGAATACTATACAAAGTAAAATCGTGCAGCTGGAAGGCGGAGCTTTTCAGTCGTTGTTTGATGAGTATCTTTATAAAAAATATAAATTTACAAATATTCAAACTTTAGGAGTGCAGACTGCGACTAATAAGACGACAAAAGGAACTCCGGATGCTTATGTGTTGATGGAAGATGGGAAGTATATACTGATTAACTACGGAAGCGTGATTTCTCAGCCCGCAGATAAAATACGAGCTGATATTTTGTCATGCTTCAATACTGCCAAATTATTATTGGAGAAAGATAAAATTAAAAAGATTATCTGTGGATACTGTTCAACAAATATACATATAGAACAATTTAGCAGCATTATGGAGCTTTTAGAAGGGGTTGAAATAGAGCTTATTGGAATTGACACACTTTCTCATGATTTGGCATTAATATATCCGCATATAGCCAAGAATCAGCTAGGTGTTGAGATTGATACAAATCAGTTTTTTGATATTGAGGATTTTGTCAAAGCTTATGATGCAAATGGTATCAATGCACCGATTGATTGCAATTTCCTGCATCGAAAAGAAGAAATAGATGCTACATGTAAGAGCATCAGCAATAATACAGTTACAGTTTTGACAGGACCGTCTGGAATAGGGAAAACCAGATTGGCGATTGAAGCATGCCGTGCACAGGATGATAAAGAATATAAGGTTTTTTGCGTTCGAAGCAATGGTAATTTTTTGTATGAAGATATAAAGTTTTATATCGATGATCCTGGGAAATACGTGATATTTCTTGATGATGCCAATATGGTAGTCAGTTTGGATAATGTTTTACAAACTCTTTTGACGCTTCCTGCTGAGTATGAAATTAAAATACTGATCACAGTACGAGATTATGCTCGTGAAAGGGTGATTTCTACAGTATCAAAGTATTCTACTCCAGAAATAATAGAGATAGGAAGACTCTCTGATGAAGAGATTAAGGACATTCTGAAAACAGATTTGGGAATTCTTAATCCTGAATATTTGAAAAAAATATCAGAGATAGCTAATGGTAATGCAAGACTGGCATTTTTAGCGGGAATCAGATCTATAGATGAAGGATATCAGGCTATTCGAAATGCTGAAGATATATTTAGAAATTATTATGGTCGAATCTTAAGTGAAGCTGATCTAACGAAAAATGATGCTATAATGCTTTTCTTGATTACGATTGCTGGCCCCGTAAAAGGGGGCGAAAACCAGCTATATACTGATTTGAAAAAACAGTATGGCGCAGAGATTGCAGAGGATGAAACGATAGAAAAACTCTATTCTCTTGAACTTGTTGATTGGTTTAAAAACGAAATAACTAAGGTTGCGGATCAAAGCTTTGGGAATTACATTTTATACTATGTTTTATATGAGAAAAGATGGATAAGCATTGAAGGTTTAATAGCTATTGCCTTCCCGCGGTACAAGAATAAAGTAGTTTATGCATTAAACACTATAATAGACATTTTTAATTCTGCAGATGTTACTTGTTATGTAGAAAACTCCATTATTTCTGCATGGAATAACGCTCCTGACGAACAAGAAATGGAGTATTTAGAAGCTTTTCATCAGGTAAATCCAGATAAGGCGTTGAGCATTATAAAAAAGAAGATTGAAAAAGAAAAGTATGCGGATTTCGATTTGCATAACTTTGATGTGGATTCAAAGAAGAATTACCATAATATTTCCACAAAAGAAATAGGGATTCTTGGAGGATTTAAGCACACAGAATCATTTAATGATTCGATAGAACTCCTCGTGTCATATTTTGAAAAGCGTCCGGATTTAATAATGGATTTTTATTTTGTGATTTGCGAGCACTTTCTTTATGATAAATACTCTTGGAATAACAAATATAAAAATGAAAATGTATTAATGGATAGGCTTTGGGAAGCAACTAAGGAGGGAGAGAACTATAATTTCAGTATACTATACATCCATGTGGCACAATATGCCTTAAAAACAGAGTTTTCATATACGGAAGAAGTTAGAAATCGCCGGGCTTTTAATTTTATTAGAATGACGATTGGGTTCAGCAAAGAAATAGCGATGCTACGTAATAAAATCTGGAGGGCGTTGGGAGTTCTGCGCTCCAAAAATGTTTACAGGGACTTAGTCAATGATATTTTTTCTGAAGTTCATTTTAATGGTTTAGATGAGAAGGATTCCATTGCCTATTTACAATCTGATTTTGACACGATTTTCACAGAGGTGATAAAAAAAGATGGTATTGATTTCTATGCTGCAAGAATAATTGATAGATACAGAGAAGTTGCTGGTCAGATAAATAGTCCGATTGATGAAAGATATCTGATTGCCGAGAATAATCGTGAATTCAGATTGTACAGGATTTTATCGAAAGAGCATTTAATCGGTAGAACCATTGAAGAAGATGAAATAATTCGGAAGACCAATATATCTGCGGAATTTGATACATATAGGCTCAAAGACTATACTGAGTTGTTTAAAATATGCAATTTTTTACAGGATACGCTTGGCGAAAACAATATCTGGTCTATAAGCAGGGGCCTAGATATAGTCTTTGAATTATTGGAAACAAAGCCGGATTTTTATGTAGATGTTATTGAAGAGTATTTCAGAAATAATGCTCCATTCAGATTAAATGGCTATAGGCAAGTTGGATTCTTGCTTTCAAATATTGGGTACGACAAAACATATAGTATTCTGAACGGAGCTGACTATCGGGGAAAAGATATATGGTTGTCTCTTATTTGGGAGTGTATAAACAATCCCAGTATTACAGAGACAGTACTTAGTGATTACAATGCTTTTTCAGAAAAAAATTTGGCAGGTAATAATCCAATAGTACCTTCGGTTAGGTTGCTATTAAGATATGGTGAAAGAGATAATGGACTAAAGAATAGAATTCTTAACCAAATAGCAGAAAAAGCAAACCTGTCAGCAGCATTTTTGGAATATGCTTATCGGGATGATGATATAAATGCTATTTTGGATCTATTCAAAGATAATTATGATACACTATCCCGAATTTATATGAATGCTCTTGAAATTAGTGATCATTTGGATTATGGCGGAAAATTGTTTATTAAAATATTTGAACAAAGACCAAGCATATGGAAAGAGTATGTTGATTGGGTAAAGAACCATTCACGTCGTGATGGGTATGAACACAAGATATTTGATCAAATTTGGGCCACTGAGAATTGGCGAGAATGTATCAACTACGCTTATGCGGTTATTGTAGATGACGATATGGCTTTTTTTATAGAGCATCCGGCTCGATTACTTTTTGGCCGAGCAGAACAAGAATCGGATGTTGTAAAAAACAGAAAACAGCAGTGGCTTCTTGACAGCTTGCATGTAAATTATGCGGATGTAGATAAATGTAGCAAGCTAATTGACGTGGTAGTTAATGTTATGCCTCAGTGGAAACAGGAGTTCGTCCTTGAGTATATTAAGGAAAACAAGAACATTGAAGATTTTAAGAAGATTCGTTTGTTTCCCATGTCGGCCTCATGGTCTGGTAGTGAGGTTCCGTTGATAATTGATAAAATTCAATTCTTGCAGAGCCTTAAAGAAAAAATGAAAGGTATTGCCTATATCGAGCATCGGGAATACTTAGATGAATATCGAAGAGACCTAGAGGAATATAAAAGAAAGGTTGAACTAAGAGAGTATCTTGAAGAGGCAGACTATGCGTAAAGAACTCGTTGGAGAACAAATAGCGAGGTGATATAATCTTTTTTGGGTACACTTTGGGTACAGTAGCAATTGAACGGTATGAATATATCGAAAAGCGTATCAAATGATACGCATAAGAAGTATGAAAAGAATAGGAAAAAAACGGCTTGAAATTCCCGTATAAATGAGATGAAGTAGTATCAAGTGGCTTATTTTTTCATATTGTATTAATGATAGCAGGTATTATCTAGGATGCCTGCTATTTTTTATATTATCTTGTTTATTCATACTTTTTCTGCACGTATAGGGGAGTAAACTTCCTTCATTTTACTTGTATCCCGACAATTTGGAAGCATAAACCGATAGTCTTTTGACCACACCGTCATCTGAATTCTTGCATATATTAATTATTTCAAACAAATCGGGATCTGTTGACTTAGATATGGTATACGAAATTGGCTGCGGATTATCAGAGAGATTGGTCAGGTATTCAACGGAAGTATTCAGAACATTTGCAATAACAGTCAATGTTTGAAGCGATGGTGTCCGCGTTCCGGCTTCATATCGAAGGTATGCCGGTTGTGAGAGTTGCATCCTTTTTGCAGCTTCCATTTTACTGATTTTCAATTTTTCCCTACATTCTTTTAATCTGTTTGTATTTAATGATGTGCTCATATTACTTTGATCCTTTGATGTATATAGCCATTATTTGATTTATCAATATTTTTTATATATGTATTGATTATACCATTGGAATATGATAGTATCAATATACCAATGGTATAATCCAAAAAGACATGGATAATCACCACAACTATGATCTAAAATAGGAAAAAAATTTCGGCACCTCCGGAGACTTAGACATGATTGACATTCTGGTACTGTAACTATTTTTTGATGATTATAGACTTTTATATGAACAGACTAAAGATAATCAAAAACTGCATCAAGTGTAATTCCTGTGGTGATGTTATAGAATCATTTTCAAGGCATGACTTTAAGTATTGTTCTTGTCATCGTGTTGCCGTTGATGGTGGACTTGATTATTTAAGAAGATGTTTTACTGATGTTCTGATGACTATGAAGAGTTGTCTATTACAGAAAATGATTCAAAAAATGATGATAATTCAGCATAAATTTGATTTGATATAAGGAAAACGGGCAAATAGGAGATGAAGAACTAATAAGGGGGATACATGTAGATGACAAATGATAAAGTGCAATTATTTGAAAACCAGCCGATTAGAACGGCATGGGTTGAGGATGAGGAAGAATGGTATTTTTCAATTGTGGATGTGGTTGGCGTGCTTGCTGAAAGCAAAGATCCGGTATCCTATTGGAGAAAACTCAAGCAGAGACTGAAAAATGAGGGAAATGAAACCGTGACAAATTGTCACGCTTTGAAAATGACTGCACAAGATGGCAAGAAAAGGCTTACCGATGTGGCAAACACAGAGCAATTACTTCGCTTAATCCAATCTATTCCATCAAAAAAAGCTGAACCTTTTAAGGTGTGGCTGGCACAGGTTGGCAGAGAGCACATTGAAGAAGTGATCGACCCGGAGCTGACAATAGAGAGGGCACTTGAAACCTATGCTAAGAAAGGCTATTCAAGGGAGTGGATTAATCAACGTCTTCAGGCAATTCAGGTAAGAAAAGAATTAACAGACGAGTGGGATAAACGTGGTGTCAAGAAAGGCGTAGAATATGCAATCCTGACAGATGAGATTACGAAAGCCTGGTCAGGAATGACAACGCGACAGTATAAGAATCTTAAAGGTTTGAAAAAAGAAAACCTCAGGGATAATATGTCTACACTGGAACTGGTACTAAATATGCTGGCTGAGGCTACTACTACAGAGATTTCAAAGCAAAAGAAGCCCGAGACTTTCAAAGAGAATCAAATGGTTGCAATTGAAGGCGGAGAAGCCGCAGGGGAAGCACGATTGGCGGTGGAAAAGAGGACGGGAAGGCCTGTAATTACGAATAAAAATGCAGCCCAATTGCAAGATTTAGTTACCGGTCTCATTGAAACTGTGAATGACAAATGCGATAATCAAGAAATGGAATGAATAAATTAAGAAGGGGCTATATGACATAGAGGGAATGCTTTAATTATGAATACTAGAGACAAAGAAATAATCACCGCAAAACCAGATGATCTGCATATCGTCCGCGATATCACGCAGGCTACCATAAATACAATATACCCCCATTATTATCCGGCCGGAGCGGTGCAGTTCTTTCTGGATCATCACTCGGATGAGCATATAAAAGCAGACATCACCTGCGGAAAGGTTTTCATTCTATATGCGGATGGCAACCCGGTAGGTACGGTGACAATTTCGGATAATAACATCAATCGTCTGTTTGTATTACCGGAATACCAGCGTAAGGGTTATGGAAAGGCTCTTCTTGATTTTGCCGAGAAGAAGATACTGGAATCCTATGAATGTGTTCAGATAGATGCTTCATTTCCGGCAAAACAGAAATATAGGAAACGTGGATATAGAGAAACAGAGTATAACATCATTGAAACAGATAATGGGGACTGCCTCTGCTTCGATGTTATGAAACTGGAGAAAACAGACAGAAGCTGTGTCATTCGCCGGCTTAGAGAGAATGAGACGGAGCTGCTTAAGGACTTCCTATATGAGGCGATCTTTATTCCGGAGGGTGTGGAGCCGCCTGAGAGGGAAATCATAGAGCAGCCTGAGCTTAAGCTTTATTATGAAGGCTTTGGAACCGGAAAAGCGGACTTTTCATTTGTTGCAGAGGTTGACGGAAAAGTGACCGGAGCTGTCTGGACAAGGATCATGAATGATTATGGTCATGTTGATGACGAAACGCCATCATTTGCCATCTCACTTTACAAAGAATACCGGGGTCAGGGCATCGGAACGAAGCTGACGAAGGAAATGCTGGCTTTTCTTAGGGAGAAAGGATATAAGAGGGCTTCGCTTGCAGTACAGAAGGCCAATTATGCCGTGAAGATGTATAATAATGTTGGATTCCAGACAGTCGATGAAAATGCGGAAGAGTATATAATGGTGTGCGAGTTATGAACTTGTCCGCAGTGAAAACATGCAGACAGCAGTCGGAATTTGATGGTATAATACATGGTATAAAAAGATAATGGATGTAATCAGAGTAATCTGAAAGGAGAATACAATGTTGGATAAAAAACAGATCAGTGAAAAGGTTTTGGAGGCTGTATCGGGAGGCGTGGATGCTTTAGATGTCGACAAGGCTAAGGAACAGTTTGATAAAGCATGGGTGGCATGCGGTATGGACAGTAAAGACATTACCGGCATGGAAAGAGGAGAACTGTTTGATCAGTGGCTGAACGGGAAAGTTCAGGACCCCACTGCATTCTTAAAAGCAGTAAAGCTGTAATCATTCATCTGATACGACGTTAACGATGCTCTGAATATGCTCATCATCGTTATCGTCATTTGATACCTGTTTTATTGCCCGGATTATATGCTGAAGCTGTGCTTCCGAAGTGATATCACGCTTTTCCTCTTTGGAAAGATTAACCCAGGCAGTGGTACGGTAGCCGCTGTCGAGCATCTCGGAACCGCAATCTTCACAGTAAAGTTTTTCACCATCTCTTAGGTGTGGCATGATACTGTTGCATCTGCTACACACAAATACATATTCATGTGTTGATTTTTGCTCATTTATTGTCTCGTTTTCGATAATCTTTTTGGCTTTTTCAACACTTGCTTCGGCAAGTCTTGCCTCATGCAGAGCTTCCTTGGCCTGCCTTACCTGTACATCCCTTGTGTCGGCCTTTTGAACAAGCTCATTTATCACTTCTTCTTTTTTATCGGGATCAAGTTCAAATACCGGAGTAGATGCGGGCCGAAGTTTCGGCTCGGTAAGAATGTTCATGATAAGTGATTTTCGCCCTTCGGGATTCATACGGTTCCAATGATCCGTATCAACGCAGAGCGATATCATCTGACCGCCGCAACGGGGACAACCGTCCGGCCAATTCTCGACAAGATCAATATATCTGCATTTTTCACAGCAGCCTACGTGCATAACTTTCCCCTCGCTCAAACGATAGATTATCACAGAAAATCAGGAACTTCAAGGAAGAGTTATTCTACTTTTGGCGATCAGTATGGCATCTTTGTACTCGGCTTCCGACTTGAGTTTTATGATGCTTTTTAGAATGCGTGAGCGTTCCTTATCATCGTCTATAAGGCCACAGGTATATGTCCATACTTCCTTCATTTTGGCAATCGCATTTGTACCGCCGAAATCTTCCTTATAGTTTTCGTACAGATCCAAGAGAAAATCATAAAGCTCGGTAACAGTCGTAGCCTGCCCGGTTCGTATCTGCCGGAAAATCCCGGGATTGCGGATTGCACCTCTGCCGATCATAATTGCCGAAATCCTGCAGTTTGAGTTAGAAGATATACTCTCAAACCTTTCCGTAAGAGATGCAAAATCATGGGCAGTATAAACATCTCCGTTGTAAACGATATTTCCGGAAAGCTTTTCGCAGGCTTTATCAAACATATCCATGCGAGGACTTCCGCCGTACAGGTCTATTTTCAGGCGGGGATGAATGATTATCTCACTGAAAGGGTATTCAGAAAGAATTCGCAGAACTTCATCAAAATCCGATGTGTCGTTGTATCCGACCCGGGTTTTAACCGAGATCTTAAGGTCGGGATATGATTTTAACACACTGTCGGTTCCGTTAAATATCCCATCCAGAAACCGGTTCATAGTATCGGGAGAACGCAGTATTCCGCTTCCTTTATACTTTGCCGTTACAGTATTTGAAGGGCATCCGAAGTTGATGTTAACTTCCTTGTATCCGAATTCGGCAATAAGACGCGCACCTTCATAGAACAGATCCGGGTCATTCGTAAGCAGTTGAGGCACAACATTTAACCCCTGGTTATTTGAGGGGATCAGCTCACGTTTGCTGCGCGTTTTCATTATTCTGTTGTCGGGCGATATGAAAGGTGTGAAGTATTTGTCAACGCATCCGAAATGCTTTGACAGGGTATTTCGAAATACATACCCGGTAAGGTCTTCCATAGGCGCCAGATATAATCCGATCATATCTAGAGATTATAATTCACTATTTATCTGTTTGTAAAACTATGTTTATAGGGATATAAACTTGTTCATTAGTGTGTCGGCTGACAAATAACATGTGATATAATCAAATCGATGAATACAATCAAAAAGGAGAGCCTATGCACAGATCATATGTAACTGAAGATATAACCGTTTTCTGGGATTCGGAAAAATGCAGGCATGCCAGGATGTGCGTGTCGGGAAGCCCGAAGGTCTTTGAATTCGGAAGACGCCCCTGGATCAAACTGGAGAATGGGAGCAGTCGGGAGATATGGGAGACTGTCAAGAAGTGTCCCTCCGGTGCGCTTGATATAATATACAATCATGATGTTACGATCGAATTTGACGAAGCAGGGCACTGCAGTGCGGCATTCCTTGACGGAAAACAGATCGGGGAGTGCGACTATGATGATACGGGGGAAGCATTTAAAATCTATCACACAGAGGTTGACAGGGAGCACGGCGGAAAGGGTATTGCCAAGAGGCTTGTCTATCGTGTGATCGAAGAGGCCGAAAGACGGGGCAGAGGCGTGATTCCTACGTGCTCATATGCTGCGAAGATCTATAATTCGTGATTACAACCGAGAGATAATCAAATAATAATCATACATACAGGAGTTAATATATGTCCAAACAATCATGGAAAAGCGGAAACATGTTATATCCGGTGCCGGCTGTAATGGTAAGCTGTATGCGGGAGCATGAGAAGGCAAATATAATTACCATAGCATGGGCGGGGACGGTATGTTCTGATCCTCCCATGGTATCTATATCCGTGCGTCCCGAAAGATATTCCCACGGGATAATATCGGATACAAAAGAGTTTGTCATCAATCTTGTAAATGAAGATCTTGTAAGAGCCTGCGATTGGTGCGGCGTCAAATCCGGCAGGGATCATGATAAATTCCGGGAAATGAATCTTACACAGTATGTATCCGAGTTTATGGATACCACTGCAATCGCCGAAAGCCCTGTTAACATATACTGCAAAGTAGTAAAGACCGAGCCCCTCGGCTCCCATGATATGTTCATAGCAGAAGTAGTCGGGGTTACGGTAGACGAGAAATATATGGACGAAAAAAACCGGTTTGCATTAGAGCAAACCGGCCTTATAGCATATTCACACGGCGAGTACTTCACTCTTGGAAGTAAACTCGGTAAGTTCGGATATTCCGTCCAAAAGAAGAAGTAGATCAATCATCTTTCATCATTTCGAATTCCTCGTTGTCGAGGTATTCGTCAAAAGCATCGGCAACAACTTCGTATTCATCGTCATCTTCGATGTATATAAGCTCCGGCTCGATGTTCGGATCGCTTTCGTCTTCCTTGTATCCGTAGAACCATACTTCGCCTTCGGTTGACTGTCCTTCGTCATCGAGGGGAAGAAGTACGATATAATCCTTCTCATTAACGGTCAGAATGGTAACAATCGCACAGGTTACCTTTTTACCGTCCATAAGGTCAAGTTCCACCGTCATATCTATATCATCGTTTTCGTTTATTCTTTCCATGCCAACTCCTGATTTCGCAACTGTTTTTCCAAGTCCAATAAAAACCGGGACATATTATATCATCAAAGTATGGCATTATCAACGTTTGCGTTTGAAAATACCGCTTTTTCCTTGAAAAGCGGTGTATTATTCATTATAATGAATAAGCGCGAAAAAAGAGAACCGAAAATGGGGGAATTATGATCGTAAATCATAAGACAGGCAGCGGATTTCCTATGGGCACACACCGCGTTTGCGGCGGAGTTCAGTTTACAGCAAATCTTCCTTTTAAACAGACGTTTAAACTTCTCATATACAATGAATCATGCGATGTTGTGGATCATGTGAACATGCAGGATCATAAAGTATCATCCGGGGTTTGTTCGGTTATTGTTGAAGGCGATATTCCGAAAAACTGGTCATACGCATACGAAACGGACGGAATAAAAACTACCGATCCTTTCATGATGAATTCCACAGCCGCAAGGAAGTTCGGAGACGACAAGGCGGAATACGATAACGGAAGACTTTACATTGATGATTTTGACTGGCAGGACGATAAACTGCCGGACATTCCGTATAACAACATAGTTTCATATCAGCTTCACGTCAGAGGTTTTACTGCACATTCATCATCCAAGGTTAAGTGCCGCGGTAAGTTTATGGGAGTTACGGAAAAAATCCCTTATTTGAAGGATCTGGGTATCAATCAGATCGTTCTGATGCCTTCCTATGAATTTGATGAGATCATAAGACCCAAGAAGAATGGTACATTCGATACTCTCGATTACAAGAGCGATCCAAAGGCTGAAAAACCGAAAAAGATTAATTTCTGGGGATTTACCGAAGGAAACTATTTTATGCCCAAGGCATCGTATTCGAATGGTGATCCGGTCAATGAATTCAAAGAGATGGTAAAAGCTCTTCATGCGGCCCAAATAGAAGTCATAATGAGATTCTATTTCCCTGCGACTTTTAACAAGGCTTTCATCCCCGATGTTCTTCGCTTTTGGGCGAGAGAATACCATGTCGACGGATTTTTCCTTATGGGTGAAGATATCCCCATGGATATGGTAGCGGCTGATGTTTATATACGTGACAGGAAGATATACAACAATTTCTTTGACAAGGATTCGATAATTCGTAAGAAGTACGGTTTCAATCACAACATGGCGATCGTTAACTCCGACTTTATGAATGTTTGCAGGAAGTATTTAAAGAGCGATGAAAATCAGTTGTCCGACTTCCTGTACAGGCAGCGTATGAATCCGTCGGATGTACATACGGTTAATTATATTACCGATTATTACGGCTTTACCCTTAATGATCTTGTATCATATGACTACAAACATAATGAGGAAAATGCCGAAGATAACAATGACGGAGAGAACTTCAATTACAGCTGGAACTGCGGGGCGGAAGGCATATCGAGAAAGAAAGCGATCAATGTTCTTCGAATGAAACAGGTTAAAAATGCTCTTGTATTTCTGCTGATGGCACAGGGAACTCCGATGATTTGTGCAGGGGATGAATTCTTAAATACCCAGGGCGGAAACAACAACCCCTATTGCCAGGACAATGAGACCGGCTGGGTGGTTTGGAGAACGAACAAGCATTGCAGCGATATACTTGATTTTACGAAAATGCTCATTAATCTTCGGAGGTCACATCCAATACTGCATCCTGACAGGGAATTCCGTCTGATGGATTATGCTGCGTGCGGATTTCCGGATATGTCCTACCATGCTGATCTTGCATGGAATCCGAAATTTGATAACCATCTTCGCCATATCGGTGTGATGATATGCGGCAAGTACGCAAGGGTTACGAAAACCTGCGAGGATGATTTTTTCTATTTTGCGTATAATATGCACTGGGAAGACCATACATTTGCCCTGCCCAAGCTCCCGAAGGGATTTAAGTGGGGTATAGGTTTTGCAACGTGTAATGAGATATCATCTGCGGTTATACACGAAAGCCTTGTAGAAAACAAAGAGAGTGTGATGGTACCGGACCGTACCATTGCGGTTCTTGTATCGGTAAAAGATAACAGAAAAGAGGAAACATTAAAATGATAGGTGACAAAAAGGTTTTATTTTCGGGAATGCAGGCAACGGGAAATCTTACCCTCGGAAATTATCTCGGAGCCCTCAGTAACTGGGTAAAGCTTGCGGACGAATACGAATGCTTCTATTCGGTTGTTGATATGCATTCAATAACGATACGCCAGGATCCGGCAGAACTGAGAAACCGTGCGAGAAAACTGCTGTGCCTGTACATTGCGGCAGGTCTTGACCCCGAGAAAAACTGTATCTATTATCAGTCCCATGTATCCGGACATGCAGAGCTTGCCTGGATATTAAACTGCTTCACATATATGGGAGAACTGTCGAGAATGACCCAGTTCAAGGACAAGTCGGCAAAACACGCGGATAACATTAACGCCGGTCTGTTCACATATCCTGTACTCATGGCTGCGGATATACTTCTATATCAGGCGGATGTGGTACCTGTCGGAATCGACCAGATGCAGCACCTTGAACTTACAAGAGATATTGCACAGCGTTTTAATGCGATCTACGGGGATGTGTTTACTGTACCGGAACCCTATATCGGTAAAGTAGGTGCCAAGATAATGAGTCTTCAGGATCCGGCAAAGAAGATGAGCAAATCGGATGAAAATCCCAACGCCAGCATTTATCTGATGGATGATCCTGATACGATCATGAGAAAATTCAAACGCGCCGTCACCGATTCTCTCGGAGCGGTACGATACAATGAGGAAGAGCAGCCTGGAATATGCAACCTGATGGATATTTACGGTGCTTGTACCGGTAAGAGCAGACAGGATATCGAATCTGAGTTTGAGGGGAAAGGTTACGGCGATTTCAAGACAGCCGTCGGAGAAAGTGTTGTTGAAAAGCTCCGTCCCCTTCAGGAGAAAATGGAAGACCTTGCGAAGAATAAGGATTACATTGATTCGGTGATCAAAAACAATGCCGAAAAGGCACAGTATTTTGCAAACAAAACTCTCCGCAAGGTCCAGAAAAAAGTTGGCTTTCCTGAAAAGATCAGATAATCTATTCGGACTTAATCTCTTTCCAAAGATTGTTATAAAGGCTGGTTGTATCGGCATCAAGTGCCTCGTATACTTCACAGCCTTTTATTGATTCATCGGTGGGAACGACGGCCGTGTTCGCACGAAGCTCCTCATCCATATTATCCACTACAGCCTTGTTCGGGGTGGAGTAGTAAATGAATTCAAAGTTGGCAGTCGCAACATCTTCCCTGCACAGAAAATCAAGGAACTTTTTAGCTGCTTCGGGATTTTTACATTTGCTTGTTACAATCCATGAGTCGATCCACAGGTTGCTGCCTTCCTTGGGAATAACATACTCAAGGTCATTATTAAAATCATGTCCGAGATAGGCTTCTCCGGAATAAACAACACCCATTACGGCATTTTCCGCAACAATTTCATCTCTTGCCTCATCCACGAGATAACTTGAAACATCTGCCTTCTGTGATTTCAGGAGCTCTGCAGCTTCCCGGATCTGAGCCTCATCTGTTGTATTTAATGAGTATCCCAGGTATTTAAGTGCAACCATAAATGAGTCACGCATGCTGTCCTGCATTATTATCTGACCTGCATATTCACCGTCAAACAGAACATCCCAGCTGTCAACAGGTTTTGAAACTTTTTTTGTGTTATACAGTATTCCTACCGTTCCCCAGAAGTAAGGAAGGGCATATTTATTGCCGGGATCGAAACTTTGAGAGAGTGTCCAGAATTTATCGTCAATATTTCCGTAATTCTCCATAGTCGGATAATCAATCTCCTGGGCCTGACCTTCATCAATGAGTCTTTTTATCATGTAGTCTGATGTGCATAAAAGGTCGTATGAGATAGCACCGGCCGTGTATTTCGTATATAATTCCTCGGGGGTGGTTGCCTCCTCATAATTGATTTTGATACCGGTCTCTTCCGTGAATTTTTCAAGCATCTCCGGCTCAATGTACTCCCCGTAGTTAAATACTGTAAGTGTGTTGGATGATTTTGTGCCGCATCCGGGCAGGATGCAAAGTGCCATGCTTAGCACAAGCAACATACAGATAGATTTCTTTTTCATAATAATTCTCCTTCCAATATTATTAATAAGCTGCTATATCAGATTTACCCTTATTGTCTCTTGTTGAGATGTTAACGATTATAAGCATGATCAGTACAATAAAAAACAGCAGTGAAGACAGTGCGTATATCTCCGGCTTGATCCCTTTTCTGATCTCTCCGTAGATAAGCGTTGATAGTGTGTTTATCCCGGGTCCTTTTGTGAAATAAGTGATTACAAAATCATCCATTGACATTGTAAAGGCCATGAAGAATCCGGCAAAGATACCCGGCATAAGATCGGGAATAAGTATTTTGACAAATGCATAAAAACTGGTGGCACCAAGGTCTCTTGCGGCTTCAAACTGACAGATATCCATAGTTTCAAGCTTTGGCAGAATACATAAAATAACATACGGTATGTTAAAAGTTATATGTGCTACAAGCACACTCGAAAAACCAAGGGGCATAAACTTTACGAACCAAAGCATGAGAGCAATACCCGTAACGATATCCGCATTAAGCAGCGGAATGTTTGTAAAGAAAAGCATGATCTTATAGTCGCGTCTTTTCATGGCATAGATTCCCAGCGAAGCAGTAAGGCCTATTACACATGCTACCGATGCGGATAATAGAGCGAGCAGAAGAGTTGTTCCGATGGCGCTTATGATCGCAGAACTTTCAAACAGAGTGCGATACCATTTCAAAGTGAATCCACCCCATATTACCCGGGATTTGGATGCATTAAACGACAGAGCGATAAGCACCATCAGCGGCAAATACATGAACAGAACAACAAGTATGATATATATTTTTCCCAGTACTTTTCCCATCATAATACAAAGTTCCTGTTATTGGTTGAATTACGTCCGAACAAAAGTGTTGTTATGAGTACGAATATCATGAGCGTTAGGGAAAGCCCCGAACCGAGGTTCCAGTTCATGCTGACAGAGAATTCCTGTTCGATTATATTACCGAGTAACTGGATCTTGCCTCCACCGAGAATATTGGCTATTACGAATTCTGTCATTGACGGCACGAATACCATTGTGATCCCGCTGCCTATTCCTGAAAGTGAAAGAGGAATGAGGATTTTTGTAAGAACATGGAATCTTCCGGCCCCAAGATCCTTTCCTGCTTCAATGATGTCATCGGGTATGGCAAGGACGCAGTTGAGAACCGGAAGCAGCATATAAGGCAGATAATCATAAACCATACCTATCACTATAGCTATGGGAGTATTGATAATATCAATCTGCCCCAGATGTAATACCGACAGAAGATGATTGATCACACCGTTTTTGGATATCAGAAGCTGGATGGCAAGGATCCTTAAAATAAAGTTCATCCACATCGGAAGAATCATTACAAACATAATAATCTTTGTATCTTTGAATTTGGCAGATTTAAGAATAAGGGCACAAGGATATGATATTAGTACACATATAAGGGAACTGATAAAAGCAAGGCATACGGATAAGAGAAGAGCCTTGCGGTGCACAGGGTCAAAGATCGCAAGAAGGTACTCTAAAGTAAAGTCACCTTCGGCATTCGTCGCAGCTTTGGCAACCACAAAGATCAGAGGAATAACGGTAAAACCGATCACCCAGAGGATATATGGAATTGAGAGTACCTGAACCCTGTTTTTGTTCATTGTTTGAGAGGTATATCCTCAATATTCAGTATTTCTTCATCTTCGGACTGCGGTTTATGCATGATCTGGAAGTTGTCGGGAATTACGTTTATTCCCACAAAGCTTCCAACAGGGAAATTCTGTGTCGTCTGCACCATGAAATTGATACCGATGGCACTTTCAACCTGAATTTCATAATGAACACCCTTGAATATTATGGAAGTTACAGTACCGGTGGTATGTCCGCCTTCGGGACTACCGAGTTCCACATCTTCCGGACGTATAACCACATCGACGGGTTCGTTTTCACCAAAACCCTCATCAACACATTCAAAATCAAGTCCGCCGATCTTAACGAGACGATCTCTGACCATAATGCCGTCAATTATATTACTTTCACCGATAAAATCAGCGACAAATGCGTTTGTCGGTTCATTGTAAATGCTCTCGGGAGTTCCGATCTGCTGGATATACCCCTGGTTCATAACAACGATGGTGTCGGACATCGTAAGAGCTTCTTCCTGATCGTGAGTAACATATATAAATGTAATACCGAGTTCGTTCTTGAGCCGGATCAGTTCATACTGCATTTCCTGACGCAGTTTAAGATCAAGAGCCCCCAGCGGCTCATCAAGAAGAAGCACTTTTGGCTCATTAACAATAGCACGCGCGATAGCGATACGCTGCTGCTGACCGCCTGATAAAGAGTCGGGATAACGGTCTTCGTAGCCGGGAAGGTTAACAAGATCAAGGGCATACTTAATCTTGTCTTTTATATATGAATCGCTTTTTTTCTTGAGCCTTAAACCGAAGGCAATATTTTCCGCAACGGTCATATGAGTGAACAAAGCATACTTCTGGAATACAGTATTTAACTGTCTTTCATTGGGAGGAAGCTTTGTAATATCCACTCCGTCAAAATAGACACTTCCTATATCGGGAGTCTCAAAGCCGCCGATAATACGAAGTATAGTGGTCTTACCGCATCCGGAGGGACCCAGGAGAGTCACAAACTCGTTTTCCCTTATATACAGATCAAGTTCATCGAGTACAAGATTACTTCCGAAGGATTTCGAAATATTTTTCAGTTCAATCAGTTTCTTGCTCAAACAAATTGCCTCCGTATACAAATGTATAACAGTGCAAATTATACAGTAATAGTTTTGCAAACACAATATGTAGCGGTTGACTTTTTTTATCTTCGGGCGGAAAATCATTGTGTGTGTTCGGAATGATTTTATAGGGGTATATAATGCCGGAAAAGAAAGAAAAATATGTGGCCTACGTTTCCACCTATACAAGAAACGCTGAAATAGGTATTTACATATATGATGTTGACGTGGAAAACGGAAGATTTACCGCGAAGGATAAGGTAAAGATAACCAATTCCTCTTATCTTACATTGTCCCATAACGGTAAGTATATGTATGCCATAACCGACTTCGGCGTGGAAAGCTATAAAATAAAGACAGACGGAAGCCTGGTAAATATAGGAAGTGCTTCGATAAACGGTATGAGAGGGTGTTACCTTTCAACAGACTACGAAGACAAGTATCTGTTTGTTGCCGGATATCATGATGCAAAGGTTACGGTTCTTAGGATAGGTGATGACGGAGCTGCCGGAGAAATAACGGATGAGATGTTTTCAGCCGGTCTCGGAAGCATTGTAGAGCGCTCTTTCCTTCCCCATGTGACATGTGTCAAGATGACCAGGGATAACAAATATCTGTGCGTTTGTGACAGCGGTATGGATCAGGTTAAAATATATTCTTTTGACTCCGTTACCGGCAAACTGAAACTCAAGGATATGATACACTGTGTTCAGGACAGTGCGCCCAGATATATTAAATTCCACAGAAACGGGAAATTTGCCTATGTTTCTCACGAGGTCGGATGTACGGTTGATGTTTATTCATACAGTGAGACTAATGGAAATCCGGACTTTGAAATGATCGGTTCGTATTCCACATTAAACGAAGACTATAAAACATCGGGAAGCATGACCTGTGCGATGAAGTTTTCGTTTGACCATAAATACATGATGTCTTCCGTTGCGGGAAGTAACGCTGTTACTGTGTTCAAAGTAAACGATAAAACAGGCGAGCTTGAAAAGCTTTTCCATCTTCCCATATCGGGAGATTATCCCAAGGATGTTGCTTTTTTTCCGGATTCGAGGCACATAGTAAGTCTTAACCATGAGTCCAACACAATGAGTTTCTTCAGCCTTGATCTCAAGAAGAATATAATTGTTCTGAACGGACCCTTTATAAAGGTTCCCAGCGGAAACTGCATTATAATAAAGAAATTGTAACATTATGAAGCCATTAACCTATTACATTGACAAGTTCATAGCTTATCTGTATGTAGCCGCCCTCGTGGGAGGCGTTTTGTCATGCACGACTTATGATACGAAAGCTGCCGATGAGAACAAGAGAGTGGTTAACATCAGAAGCGTTGCTGCCGTAGGAAGTACGGATTACATGAGCGCCGATGATTTTCTGCTTGATAATGAGAAGGCTGCAGACAAAGAAGATATTACCGAATATCTTAATAAGCTTAAGAACAACGGTATAGGAGAAGGCCAGGACGAGGATACAGAAGAGGCTGAGGAGGTAACGGATGCACCCGAAGATGGTGGGAATGAAGATGTTACAGATCCCGGATCAGTTAATGAAGAGTTAAAAAGCGAAGAGGATGACCGGATTGAGATAGATCCCGATGACTGGCATCTGATGCTTGTTAACAAGCAAAATCCCGTACCGGATGATTTTGAACCGAATCTTGCAAATATAAACGGATCAATGAAGGCGGATGCAAGGATCATTGCAGACATTAAGAGGATGATGGATGCGGCTTCGGCTGACGGAGTGGATCTTATGATAGTAAGTGCATACCGCTCATATGACAGACAGACAACGTTGTTCAACAATAAGCTTAACAAGCTTATGAAGCAGGGAATGTCATACCTTGAGGCATATAAGGTAGGCTCGATGAGTGTTACTGTTCCCGGAACAAGCGAACATCATCTCGGTCTCGCCCTCGATATTCTGACGGGATCATATACTTCAATGGATGACGGGTTCGGAGAGACCAAAGCAGGAAAATGGCTTGCTGAAAATGCACCGGATTATGGCTTTATACTCCGCTATCCCCAGGGCAAGGAAGAGATAACGGGTATTATCTACGAACCATGGCATTTCAGATATGTCGGAGAGAAGTATTCAAAAGATATAACCGAAAAGGGAGTGTGTCTTGAGGAATACTTAAAGGGCGAATACTGATGTATAAACTGCTGACAACAGAAGGAAGAGCAAAAAGAGCGGAGTTTACAACGGTCCACGGAACGGTGCAGACTCCTGTTTTTATGAATGTGGGTACAGTTGCGGCGATAAAAGGTGCCGTCTCTACCGAAGATCTTAAGCAGCTCGGCTGTCAGATACAGCTGTCAAACACATATCATCTGCACGTGCGTCCCGGAGATGAGGTCGTAAAAAAACTTGGCGGCCTTCATAAGTTCATGGTATGGGACAGACCGATACTTACCGATTCCGGCGGATTCCAGGTATTCTCACTTGCATCCCTTCGTAAGATAAAAGAAGAAGGCGTATACTTCAATTCTCATGTTGACGGGCGCAAGATATTCATGGGACCGGAGCAGTCCATGCAGATACAGTCCAATCTGGCAAGTACGATCGCTATGGCCTTTGACGAGTGTCCTTCTTCCCTTGCCGACAGAGATTACGTTCAGCAGTCCGTAGATCGGACAACGCGCTGGCTGATCAGGTGTAAGGACGAGATGGAGCGTCTTAACAGACTTGAGGAGACGATAAATAAAGAGCAGATGCTCTTTGGGATCAATCAGGGAGCTATCTTTCCGGATATCCGCATAGAACACGCAAAGCGCATAGCAGAGCTCGACCTTCCGGGATATTCGATAGGAGGTCTTGCTGTAGGTGAGCCGAACGAGGTAATGTACGATATACTCGACCGGGTCGTACCGCATCTTCCGCAAAATAAGCCGACATACCTTATGGGAGTGGGAACACCGAAGGATATTCTTGAGGGCGTGGAGCGCGGAGTTGATTTCTTCGACTGCGTGTATCCGTCAAGAAACGGCCGCCACGGGCATCTGTACACGGATCACGGAACGGTGCGCCTGTTGAATGCGCAGTATGAGCTTGATGATTCACCGATAGAAGAAGGCTGTCAGTGCCCTGCGTGCCGGAAATATTCAAAAGCATATATCAGACATCTGCTCAAGGCCAAGGAAATGCTCGGGATGCGTCTGTGCGTGATGCACAATCTCTATTTTTACAATAAGATGATGGAAGAGATAAGGGATGCTATCGATAATGGCTGTTTTGCCACCTACAAGAAGGAAAAACTGGAAAAGATCTCTGAACAATAGATATATACAATGTGATTATATTTGTGCTAGAATAAATCGAATATGAACGAAGAGGCCGCTTCAAAGAAGAAAAAGATAATACTGATTATCGTTGCAGCGGTTATCCTGTTACTGGGGATAATACTGTTCTTTTTGTGGCGCTCAAAGATAACCGCGACAACGATGCGTATACTTCGCATCGAAGGCACAGTTACGCTCGAAGATGACGGCAAGGAAAAGACCATCACGAACAACTTAAGGCTAAACAGCGGAAATGCACTGACAACCGCACTAAAGAGCCTTGTTTCGATCGGCCTTGATGATACCAAGATAGTAACGCTTGATGAGAAGAGCCGCGCCGAATTTAACCAGAGCGGCAGGAAGATTGAACTGAACCTGACCGCAGGTTCACTTTTCTTCGAAGTCCAGAAACCTCTTGATAATGATGAATCATTTGACATAAGCACGAGCACGATGGTAGTCGGTATCCGCGGTACATCCGGATGGGTATCGGTTGACGGAGAGCATGAGAGCCTTATCATTACCGATGGTGTTGTTCACGTGATAGGTACCAACCCCGTAACCGGAGAGGTCAAGGAGATCGACGTTAAGGCCGGACAGAGGGTAAATGTATATCTGTATAATGACAGAAAGATCGACTCTATCATGTTCGAACTTATCGAGGTTACCGAACGTGACCTTCCCGAGTTCCTGCTCGAGCGCCTTCGCGAAAATCCTCAGCTTCTCGACAAGGTATGCCGCGAGACAGGCTGGGACAAGCCGTGGATACTCGGCGTGAGGGAAGAGGATGTTCCGAAGGTTGTAATGAATTCGGATGGTTCGGATGACTCCGGAGATGATGAGGATATACCGGAGATTGAGGATACGGATGCGCTAGTTCCCGACACGGGGGATGCGACAGATACCGATCCTGATGATCATGACAGAGACACAGTTCTGACACAGGAAGAACTTGACTGGGCACATTCACATGTGGCGATCGTTGATCCTGCCACAGGAGTATTCGCCCTTAAGGATATGACACTCTTTGATCCGGCATTTTACGCCGCAACGAATCCCGATGTTGTCGCAAAGTACGGAACGGATCCTGATGCTCTGCTGTGGCATTACCTGCAGCGCGGAAAAAGAGAGGGAAGGCCTCCGATAGCTCTGCCGACACCTACACCTACGCCCACCCCGACTTGGGTGGATGAGACTCCGTCTTATGATCCTTATGGCGATGATGACGATGATGATGACGATGATGATGACGATGATGATGACGATGATGACAATAGTAATAAGAACGTACCGCAGGCAAATGAGGCAACGATTCAGACGACAGGTAATCCCACAGGTAGTAGTAACTACCATTTTACGCTTCCCAACGGTACATGGGTTCAGATAAATAATGGAGCTACTCCGACAAGCGGTTCCCTTTCCGCTTACGGAGGCGGAAATGTTACAATTCCATTTGATCTGAAAGATTCCAGTGGTACAGTTGTACGGACCGTCGATAGTATAGATGATTTTCTTCTAAATTATTGTGGAAATGGATATGGAACCACTTTATCTGCGGCTAATTTTTCTGTAACTAACTCGACTAATGGAAGAACGCTTACAAGGTATACGACCGGCAGCCCTTTTGCAGGTGGTGAGACATATTCGGTTACAGTTAATGGTACCGAAACACCGTATGCCGATGAGACAGATGCTAAAAATGCATTTAAGAACTAAACAACCGGGAAAAGCCTTATTATGCCCGTTCAAGAGCGAATAACAATGTAATAAAAAATCCTTGAATCATAACAGGTTGTTGTGTATTATAGATAAAGCACATTTTGAGATTATACGGAGGAACATAGATGAATTCGATATTACTTACAGAAGCTGCTGCAGGCGGGGGATACGGAAGCATACTGATGATGGTCGGATATATTGCGATATTCGGTCTTGCAATATATTTCCTTATGGTTAAACCCCAGAAGAAAGAACAGAAGAGAATGGAAGCCCTTTTATCCACCATGGCTCCCGGAGATTCGGTTCTGACAACAAGCGGTTTCTACGGGGTTGTTATAGATGTGACCGATGACACGGTTATTGTTGAGTTTGGAAACAACAAAAACTGCCGAATTCCCATGCAGAAAACTGCGATTACTCAGGTTGAAAAGCCCGAGGATGCTGCCGCTGCGGAATGATCGTTCTTTATCCGGTGATTTTCAAGGATGTCCGTAGCGGACATCCTTATTTATAAGATTAAGCAGCTCTAATTGAATAAAGGCGGAGGATTTAAAATGAAAAGTGATGCGGTAAAAAAGGGCAGTGCTCAGGCACCCCACAGATCCCTGTTTCATGCTCTCGGATTTACTGAGGAAGAGATGGACAGACCGCTTGTCGGTATTGTAAGTTCTTATAATGAAATTGTTCCGGGACATATGAACATCGATAAGATCGTTAACGCGGTCAAAATGGGTGTTGCCATGGCGGGAGGAACACCGGTTGTATTTCCTGCGATCGCTGTCTGCGACGGAATCGCCATGGGCCACATCGGAATGAAGTATTCTCTTGTAACAAGGGATCTGATAGCGGATTCTACGGAGTGTATGGCTCTTGCCCATCAGTTTGATGCCCTTGTAATGGTTCCGAATTGTGATAAAAATGTTCCGGGTCTTCTTATGGCTGCGGCAAGGATAAATGTTCCTACCGTATTTGTATCGGGAGGTCCCATGCTTGCGGGACACGTTATGGGCAAGAAGAGAAGCTTATCTTCAATGTTTGAAGCGGTTGGAGCTCAGGCCGCAGGCAAAATGACGGATGAGGAAGTATGCGAATTCGAGAGGAAGGTATGCCCGACCTGCGGCTCCTGCTCAGGAATGTATACCGCCAATTCCATGAACTGTCTTACTGAGGCTCTCGGAATGGGTCTTGCCGGTAACGGTACTATTCCTGCTGTATATTCGGAAAGACTTGCGCTTGCGAAGCATGCCGGAATGGCTGTAATGGAATTATACAAAAAGAACATCTGCCCGAGAGACATTATTACAAAAGAGTCGATCATGAACGCGCTAACGGTTGATATGGCACTTGGCTGCTCTACCAATTCAATGCTTCATATTCCCGCGATCGCACATGAGATCGGATTTGATTTTGATATTAAAATGGCAAATGAGATTTCGGAAAAAACTCCGAATCTGTGTCATCTTGCACCTGCAGGTCCTACATATATGGAAGATCTTAACGAGGCAGGTGGTGTACACGCTGTTATGAAACAGCTTGCCGATGCGGGACTTCTTAATACGGATTGTATGACTGTTACGGGAAAGACACTGGGAGAAAATCTCTCAGGATGCGTCAACCGTAATCCTGAGGTCATTAGACCTATGGATAATCCCTATTCGGTAACAGGCGGCCTTGCGGTATTGTCCGGTAACATTGCCCCCGACGGCTCTGTTGTAAAAAGAAGTGCTGTTGCCGAAAGCATGCTTAAACATGAAGGGCCTGCAAGAGTATTTGACTGTGAGGAAGATGCTATTGCAGCGATCAAGGGAGGCAAGATTGTTCCCGGTGATGTTGTTGTTATCAGATACGAAGGTCCTAAGGGCGGACCGGGAATGAGAGAAATGCTTAATCCTACATCCGCGATTGCAGGAATGGGTCTGGGCGAGAGCGTTGCCCTTATTACAGACGGAAGATTTTCCGGCGCAAGCCGTGGTGCATCCATCGGACATGTATCACCGGAAGCAGCAGTGGGAGGTCCTATTGCGCTCATAGAAGAGGGAGACATTATTTCAATAGATATTCCTAATGTCTCACTGAATGTCAAAGTATCCGATGAAGAGTTGGCCGAGCGGCGCTCAAAATGGCAGCCTCGCGAGCCCAAGGTTAAGAGCGGATACCTTGCAAGGTATGAAAAGCTTGTGACAAGCGGAGATAAAGGCGCAGTTTTGCGTTCTGATTTTTAACAGAAAATATAAGCATTTAAAGGGAGATAATCATGGAGTTAACCGGTTCTCAGATTGTTATGGAATGTCTCTTGGAGCAGGGGGTAGATACGGTATTCGGCTATCCCGGCGGGACTATTCTAAATATTTATGATGAGTTATATAAGTACAGTGATAAGATAAAGCACATTCTGACCAGCCACGAACAGGGTGCTGCACATGCGGCGGACGGATATGCAAGAGCAACGGGCAAGGTCGGCGTATGTATGGCGACCAGCGGCCCCGGGGCTACAAACCTTGTTACGGGAATTGCAACCGCATATATGGATTCCGTGCCGCTTGTTGCGATTACGGCAAATGTTAACCTGCCCCTTCTCGGAAAAGATACGTTCCAGGAGGTTGATATTGCTGGTGTAACAATGCCTATCACAAAGCACGGCTATATAGTTAAGGATGTGACAAAGCTTGCAGCTACGCTTCGCAAGGCTTTTGCCATAGCAAAAAGCGGCCGTCCCGGACCGGTACTTGTGGATATCACCAAGGATGTTACGGCAGCAAAATGCAAGTTTACGAAAGAGGAGCCGAAGCCCATTGAAATTCCCAAACGGTATACTGAAAAAGATATAGAAACCGCTCTAAAGCTTATAGAAAAATCAAAGAAGCCGTATATTTATGCCGGAGGCGGAGTTGTTATATCGGGGGCTGCCGCAGAACTTTCCGAATTTGCTCATAAGATTGACGCACCTGTTTGTGATACTCTCATGGGTAAAGGCGGATTTGACGGAACCGACAAGCTATACACCGGTATGATCGGTATGCACGGTACAAAAGCTTCCAATCTGGGTGTTAGTGAATGTGATCTTCTCATAGCACTTGGTGCTAGATTTTCAGACCGCGTTATAGGAAACGCCGGAAAGTTTGCATCCAAGGCAAAAGTATTGCATATAGATATCGATCCTGCCGAGATAAACAAGAATATCAAAACTACCGCAAGTATCATTGGGGATGTAAAAGAGATTCTTACAATACTTAATTCTAAGCTCACGAAGCGCTCCAACCCGGAGTGGATCGAACATATAGAAGAATTAAAGGAAAAATATCCGCTGAAATATGATTCCTCGAAGCTTACATGCCCATACGTTATCGAACAGTTATATGAGGTAACGAATGGGGATGCCATAATAACGACGGATGTGGGACAGCACCAGATGTGGGCGGCACAGTATTACAAATTCAAAGAGCCCCGCACATTTTTATCCTCCGGTGGATTAGGAACTATGGGATACGGACTCGGTGCCAGCATAGGTGCCAAAGTAGGCCGCCCCGACAAGATCGTCTGCAATATCGGTGGTGACGGATGCTTCAGAATGAATATGAACGAACTTGCAACCGCAAGCCGTTTCAATATTCCGATCATCCAGATCATAATAAACAATTCGGTTCTCGGAATGGTCAGACAGTGGCAGACACTGTTTTATGAAAAGAGATACTCGAACACTGTCCTTACCGACAAGGTGGATTACTGTAAAGTAGCGGAGGGACTGGGCTGCGAAGCTATAAGAGTCACGAAAAAGGAAGAAGTTAAGGATGCTCTTAAACGTGCGATTGAAATGAAAGCACCCGTTGTGATAGAATGTGTCATTGACAGTGACGATAAAGTGTTCCCTATGGTTTCACCGGGAGCGGCAATATCCGAAGTGTTTGATGAATCAGATTTAGGCTGACAGGAGGAGAAAGAGTTGGAAAGAGTGTATAACTTTTCGGCAGGTCCGGCAGTCCTGCCCGAGGAAGTACTAAAAGAAGCCGCAGATGAGATGCTTAATTACAAAGGCAGCGGACAGTCTGTTATGGAAATGTCCCACAGATCGAAGGTGTTTGATGACATCATTAAAGAGGCCGAGGCAGACCTTCGCGATATCTTAAGTATACCGGATAACTATAAGGTACTGTTTCTTCAGGGCGGAGCATCCCAGTTCTTTGCGGAAGTTCCCATGAACCTTATGAAGAACAAAAAGGCCGGTTATATCATCACGGGGCAGTGGGCCAAGAAAGCATTTGCGGAAGCAAAAATATACGGTGAAGCCGTTGAACTTGCATCATCGGCAGACAAGACATTTTCGTATATTCCCGATTGCTCGGATCTTCCCATAACCGATGATATGGATTATGTATATATCTGTGAAAACAATACGATCTACGGAACAAAGTACAAGACTCTCCCGAATACAAAGGGCAAAACACTTGTTGCTGACGTAAGCTCATGTTTTCTTTCCGAGCCCATGGATGTTACAAAGTATGGTGTTGTCTATGGCGGTGTTCAGAAGAACATTGGTCCGGCCGGATGCGTTATTGCCATCATCAGAGAAGATCTTATAACGGATGATGTACTTCCGGGGACCCCCACACTGCTTAAGTGGAAGACTCAGGCTGATGCGCTGTCTCTTTACAACACACCTCCCTGCTATACCATATACATTTGCGGCAAGGTATTTAAGTGGATCAAGAAGATAGGCGGTCTTGAGGCAATGAAAGAGCGCAATGAGAAGAAGGCAAAGGTCTTCTATGATTTTCTTGACTCTTCAAAAATGTTTAAGGGTACGGTTGAGCCTGCTTCAAGGTCCCTTATGAATGCACCTTTCGTAACGGGTGATGCCGAGCTTGACGCAAAGTTTATCAAGGAAGCGGCAGATGCCGGATTCGTAAACCTTAAAGGGCACAAGACAGTCGGCGGTATGAGAGCCAGCATTTACAATGCTATGCCGATCGAAGGTGTTGAAAAGCTTGTTGAATTCATGAAGAAGTTTGAGAAGGAGAATTCGTAATGTTTAATTATACATGCTTAAATCCCATCGCAAAGGTGGGTCTTGAAGGATTCGATGACCGGTTTAATCAGGTTGAAGACATCAAAGATGCCGAAGGTGCGCTTGTAAGAAGTGCATCAATGCATGAGATGGAACTGCCAGATAGGCTTTTATGTGTGGCACGTGCCGGAGCCGGAGTCAACAATATTCCGCTTGATAAGTGTGCGGAAAAAGGTATTGTTGTATTTAATACACCCGGAGCAAACGCAAACGGTGTTAAGGAGCTGGTATTTGCCGGAATGCTTCTTGCATGCAGAGATGTTGTGGGAGGCATCAACTGGGTAAAAGAGAACAAGGACAATCCTGATATCGCCAAAGCGGCAGAGAAGGAAAAGAAGAAGTTTGCCGGATGTGAGATCATGGACAAGAAGCTTGGAATCATCGGACTGGGAGCTATCGGAGTCAGGGTAGCAAACGCAGCAAAGCATCTCGGAATGGAAGTGTACGGATATGATCCTTATATTTCGGTAGATGCTGCGTGGAATCTTTCAAGAGATATCAAACATGTTCTTTCCGTTGATGAGATATTTGAGAATTGTGATATTATTACTATCCACGTACCGCTTCTTGATTCTACAAAGAATACAATAAATGCGGAAGCCATCGATAAGATGAAGGACGGAGTTATCATCCTTAACTTTGCAAGAGATCTTCTGTGCGACGAGACGGCTGTAATTGAAGGTATCAAAAAGGGCAAGATCGCAAAATATGTTTCGGACTTCCCGAACCCTGTTACTGCAGGTGCCGAAGGATGTATTGTTATACCTCACCTGGGAGCATCAACCGAAGAGTCGGAAGATAACTGTGCCAAGATGGCGGTCAAGGAAATGATTGACTATCTGACAAACGGAAATATCAAGAACTCGGTTAACTATCCGAAGGCTGATATGGGAATCTGCCAGACAAAGGGAAGAGTTACGATACATCATAAAAATGTAACAAATATGATCACACGGTTTACCGGGTTGTTCTCGGAAGCCGGAATTAATATTTCGGATATGGTCAATTCATCAAAGGGTGAATATGCTTATACAATGATCGACGTCGACTCGGATATCCCCAAGGATTTCTCCGATAAACTTGCGGCAATCGACGGAGTCATCCGTGTACGACTGATCAAATAAACTCCCTTCGGAATAGATCATCTGATAGGAATATCCATGACATCATCGTCGCCGTACTGCGCACGAAACTGTGCGTCTGCGGCGACGTTTGCTTCGCTGGCAAGATCCATGTATTTGATAAACACTTCTTCGACGGGCATTGCATATTCCATTGCAAGCTGTTGCATAATCGGGCGGAGCCGCTCCAGCTGCTCGGAAACATGAGTCTTCTGAGGATCTATATCACCCAGTTCCTTTTCTGCAAATTCGTTGATTTTATCAAGAAATATTCTGTCCTGGTCTGTCATATAATTACTCCTGTTATTTAATAGATATAATATAATTTGTATAAAATATCCTACCATTACCACAAGATGTTGTCAAAGTATAATGCTTTTTGGTAAAATACAAGGATGAAATACAGGTGGAGGAAAATATATGGCAGTAGTAAGACCTTTTTGTGCGATAAGGCCGAGAGCTGATATTGCCTCGGCTGTTGCGGCACTTCCGTATGATGTATATAACCGTGCGGAAGCAAAGGCAGAGACCCAAAGGGAGCCCTTGTCTTTTCTGTGCATTGACAGGGCCGAGAGCCAGCTTGGGGACGATGTTGATACATATGATCCGAGAGTTTACGAAAAAGCAAGGCAGCTTATGGAGGCAAGGATAGAAGATAATACTTTTATTCAGGATGAGAAGCCTTGTTTTTACATCTATGAACTTATCATGGATGGTAGGAGCCAGACGGGCATTGTGGGATGCGCGTCAATAGACGATTATATTTCCGGTACTATAAAAAAACATGAGAATACAAGGGCTGACAAGGAAGTAGACAGGATAAATCATGTTGACGCATTAAGCGCCCAGACCGGCCCAATATTTCTTGCATACAGAGGCAGGGATGATTTAAGAGAAGTTATCAAAAAGGTAAAATCATCTGCGACCCTTTATGATTTTACATCCCCTGACGGTATAACACACAAGGTCTGGATGATAGATGATCCCTCGGACATCGGGGCAGTCGAAAAAGCATTTAATGATACGGAATCGATATATATTGCGGATGGACATCACAGGTGCGCTTCTGCAGTAAAAGTGGGACAAAAAAGAAGGCAGGAGCATCCGGATTACACCGGTAATGAGGAATTCAATTATTTCCTGTCGGTGCTGTTTGCCGACGAAGAACTGATGATAATGGATTATAACCGTGTCATTAAAGACTTAAACGGTCATACTCCGAAAGAGATAATCGATATACTGTCATCAAAAGGCAGTATTGAAAAACGGGAAGGTCAGTTCAAACCGGAGCATAAAGGCGAAGTCGGAGTTTATCTTGATAACAACTGGTACAGATTCAGATTTGATGATTCGCTTATACCGGATGATGCCGTAGAAGGCCTTGATGTATCGGTATTACAGAATAATGTACTTGAGCCGGTTTTCGGTATCAAAGATCCCAAGACGGATAAGAGGATCGATTTTGTCGGTGGGATCAGAGGGCTTGATGAACTTGAAAAAAGGGTATCACAAGACTGTAAGATAGCATTTGCGATGTTCCCTACAAGCATTTCCGAGCTGTTTGATGTTGCGGATGCGTCCCTTCTTATGCCTCCCAAGTCAACATGGTTTGAACCGAAGCTCAGAAGCGGACTGTTTATTCATAAGATCGAAAGATAAATTACCGGAGCGTGTTATGGACAAGAAACTTTATAAGATGATGGATTGGGCAAGGGTTGAGCAGATAGTTTACTCGGAAGAGGACAACCCCCATGAGTATCTGGGAGCCCATTTTGTTAAAGGCGGCTGGATGATCAACTGTTTTATCCCTTCTGCTGACAAATGTACCGTGATCAGCGGCAAAAAAGAGTACAGGATGGACAAAATGGATGAGGAGGGATTTTTCTCGGTCCTCATAAGAGCAGTTACCAAGACGAAGATCAGTTACAAGTTCAAAGTAACCAAAGGCAAAGATACATATATTGTGGAGGACCCGTACAGATTCGGTTCTATATTTGACAATAAAACACTTAAGGCTTTTGCGGCTGGGATATGCTACGACATATATGAGTATCTTGGAGCACACGTCCGTAAAAAAGATGGTGTTGATGGCGTAAATTTTGCTGTGTGGGCACCTAATGCGGTTCGTGTATCTGTTGTAGGTGATTTTAACGAATGGGACGGAAGATGCCACCAGATGAGAAGGCTTGGTGATTCGGGAATATTTGAACTGTTTATCCCGAGAGTCCGTATCGGGGATAAATACAAGTATGAGATCAAGATACATGGCGGCATGGTTGTTCTTAAATCCGATCCTTACGGATTTGCCGCAGAACTTCGTCCCGATACGGCATCATGCGTGTTTGATATTGATAAATACAAATGGCGTGATGAAGTATTTGTGGATAAAAGGGTGCAGCTTAATTCAGGTGACAGACCGTTGTCGATTTACGAAATACACCTCGGAAGCTTCAAGAAGCCGGAGGATGGAAGGGAATTCCTCAGTTACCGCGAACTTGCCGAGGAGATAATCCCGTATGTTTTAAAAATGGGCTATACGCATATTGAACTTATGCCTGTTATGGAACATCCTTTTGACGAGTCGTGGGGATATCAGGTTATCGGAATGTATGCCCCCACATCCCGCTACGGTACACCTGAGGATTTCATGTATTTTGTGGACGAGATGCACAGGAACGGTATAGGTGTCATCCTTGACTGGGTACCGGCTCATTTTCCCCGGGATGTCCACGGATTATCGAATTTTGACGGAACCTGCCTGTATGAGCATCAGGACCCGCGGCGTGCTTATCATCCCGACTGGGGTACTCTGTGTTTTAACTACGGAAGGCCTGAAGTATCCAATTATCTGATCGCAAATGCACTGTTCTGGATCAGGAAATACCATGCCGACGGGATCAGGATGGATGCTGTTGCATCAATGCTTTACAACGATTACGGAAGGATCGGAGGAGACTGGGTTCCGAATATGTACGGCGGCAATGAGAATCTTGAGGCTGCCGAGATGCTAAAGCACCTTAATTCCGTTAATAAAAAGATGAATACCGGTGCGCTAATGATCGCTGAGGAATCGACCGCATGGCCGAAGGTTACCGGTAGGCTTGAGGATGACGGACTGGGGTTTGATTACAAGTGGAATATGGGGTGGATGAACGATTATCTCGGATTCATCAGGCTCGATCCGTTATACCGCAGCGGCCACTACGGAGAACTTACTTTCAGTATGATCTATGCATACAGTGAGAGATTCATCCTTGTCTTTTCACATGATGAAGTCGTTCACGGCAAAGCTTCGCTTCTGTCCAAGATGCCGGGAGAGCGGGACAGGAAGTTTGCGAACCTACGGCTCACACTCGGATATATGTTTACCCATCCCGGCAAGAAGCTTCTCTTTATGGGACAGGATATTGGAGAATGGGATGAGTGGAACGAAAAGAGGAGCGTAGAGTGGGATCTTCTTCAGTACGATGACCATATCAGGATCAATAACTTTGTAAAATCACTGAATGAGTTTTATAAGGCTACTCCTGCGTTGTATTCACTCGACGGGGACTCAAGGGGATTTGAATGGATCAACAATATTTCCGCAAATGAAACTATCCTTGTATATCTGCGCAGGGATAATGAAGATAATAATATACTCGTAGTCTGCAATTTTGCAGACATTGACAGGAAGAACTACAAGATCGGTGTTCCCTTCTCGGGCAAATACAAAGAGATATTTACAACAGAAGCCGAAGAATTCGGGGGAAAAGGTTCATACAATCCCAGAGTCAAAAGGTCCAAAGTCGATGAGTGCGACGGAAGAGATAATTCCATCAGGATCGACATTCCGGCTCTGTCGGTATCGGTATTTTCATGTACGTTTTTCGAGCCGGATGAACTTAAATATTATCATGCTCCGGTGAAAAAGAGAAGAAAGCGCAAACATTGAAAGAAAGGGCGATTTCTGATATAATATTTCGGGCATTTGCTGGGATGTTTTTTGGAAATGGTGGTAGGATAAAACATGAATATACTTAAAGCCATCCTGATGGGTGTTGTACAGGGATTGACTGAATTCTTGCCTGTCAGTTCATCCGGTCATCTCGGACTGGTAAAAGGGCTGTTCGGGATAGATAACGGAAGCATATTGTTTGATATACTGCTGCATTTGGCCACACTTGTGGCTATCTGCCTCGTATTCTATAAAGATGTCATAAAGATCGTTATAGAATTTCTCGGAATCTGCCGGGATGTATTTTTGAATATTGCAGCCTTCGGAAAGAGCCTGTCCGGCGGAAGAAGTCCGGAGTATGTGCGTGTTATCAGATCTCCGTATCGCAAATTTGTCCTCATGCTGATAATATCAACCGTTCCTACGGGAATAATCGGTATTTTTATGAAAGATATTGTGGAATATACGTCATCGAATCTTCTGGTAACAGGAATATGCCTTATATGTACGGGACTTATACTGGCGCTTTCCGATTTTCTCCCGGAGGGGGACAAGAAGCTAAAAGAATCCGGGTATATTGACGCATTTGCCATCGGTACGGCGCAGGGTGTAGCCACACTGCCCGGACTGTCAAGGAGCGGGACAACGATCGTAGCCGCTCTTTTGTGCGGATTCGATAGGAAGTTTGCGGCAAAGTATTCGTTCATAATGAGTATTCCGGCGGTTTTGGGAGCTCTTATTCTGGAACTGTTCGATATCGGGAGCGAATCAATAACCGCATCTGATGTAGGCTGCTATTTTGTGGGTATGTTATTTGCGGCTGTCATCGGATTTTTCGCACTGCGGCTTATAATGAATCTTGTAGTAAGCCGGTATTTCAAATATTTTGCATTCTATTGCGGAGCGATCGGTATCATATCCGTAATTGTATTCTTCGTAAAGAAGTAAAAAAGGGGAAACAGGGAGTAAATATGGCAACGGGGTCATCAAAGAGGCGAAGAACGCCTTCGAGATCGAAAAAGAAGCTTAAGAAAAATCAAAATCCGGGTATTGCAGAGGAGATACTTCTGTTTGGCGCACTTGGTGTGGCAATCCTGCTGTTTCTCGGATGCTGCGGCCTTCTGGGAACATTCGGTAAGGCCGTACATAATGTGATGATCGGATTGTTCGGCATGGTAGGGTTCCTTTTGCCGTTCATTTTCTTTATTGTAAGTGCGTTCATTATTTCCAATAAATGGGAAAAAGTCGCAAAAGTAAAGCTCTCGGCAAGTATTGTACTTGTTATTGTTTTGTGCTGCTTTGCACAGCTTATCTTTGCGAAGGATATGGTTGTATCGAGAACTGTTGATTATTACACCGACAGAGCCAAAAACGGAGGCCTCTTCGGCGGAGCCATATCTCATTTTCTATGCAGGTATTTAGGACTTGCTGGAACTATTGTAATCCTGGTTGTTCTCCTTATCATCTGCATTGTACTTCTGACGGACAGATCATTCTTCACAAGCCTCAAGGAAGGCGGAAAGATGCTTAGCGCGGATGCCAGGCGTAACATGGAGTATCGCAGGCAGGTAAATGAAGTCAGAAGCATGGAACGGGAGGAACGGGATCTCGAAAGATGGGAGAAGCGCAAGGAAAATCATGAGCGCCACGTGGCAAAACAGGAAGCAAAACGGGCTGCCGCGCTTGAGGAGAGAAGGCGTAAGGCCGAAGAACGTAAAGCGGCAAATGCCGGCAAGATGAATTTCGGCGCAAGTGACCTTAAGAGCGATAAAAAAGAAGAGATCGAAGAAATAGAAGATTATGAAGAGTTAACCGATTTCGAACCTGTTACCGAAGAGGCTGACGAAACATATACCTATCCCGGTGAAAGCGTTATACCCGAAGAAGAACTTAGGGCAATGCAAGGACCTGAGTCCATGTTTTACGGTAATTCTTCATCGTATGTCTCGACTGTATCAAAGCCTGAGGAAGAATCTGACGAGGACAAATCCCGGGAAGAGTCAAAGGGTCTTATGGCCGGCACCAAGCTCTCAAGAGAAGATTACAACGGTGATGTTACGGAAATAACTGAATTTTTTGAGGGTGCCAGCGAGGAAGAACTCTTCGGAAAAAGCGAGCCTACCGAGACTCCCAGACCCAACGTTAAAACGAGTCACAGGATTAGCATTTCTCCGCGTGAAGATGCCGTATTAAAAGAGGCATATGAGCGGGATATGTACATAGATGACGAAGACACCTTCGAAGATGATTACAGCGATGTAGCTGAGATATTTGATAAACGCGGCACGAAGGAAGTCGTTCCCGGATCCCGTCCCAATCTTGCGGAAGAAAATCGCAAGCCGGCTCCCGAATCCGCGGTAGTTGCACAGGGCAAATCAATCAGAGTTAAAAAGGGCGGAAAGATAAAGCTTCCCAGGCCGGAGCTCCTCAATGAGGTTAAAATATCCGCCAAATCGGATCCGAGAGAAGAACTTAACGAGACGGCAAGGGAACTAAAGGAAACACTGCACAACTTCGGACTAGAAGTTACCATTACGGGATCAACAAGAGGACCTGCCGTAACCAGATATGAACTGCAGATGCCTGCAGGGGTATCGGTCAAAAAGATAACCGGACTTGCAGATGATATTATGATGAGCCTCGGAGCCAAAGATATCAGGATCGAGGCACCTATCCCGGGTAAGAAAGCTGTGGGGATAGAACTTCCGAACAAAGAAAGCTCAATGGTTCATTTCAGGGAGCTTATTGAGAGCAGGGCGTTTAAGAACTTCGACTCAAAGGTTGCATTTGCAGTTGGAAAAGATCTGGCCGGAGATATAGTTGTGGCAGACATCGCCAAGATGCCGCACCTTTTGATCGCAGGTGCTACGGGATCCGGTAAATCTGTCTGCATCAATACACTAATTATGAGTATCCTTTACAAGGCAGCTCCCGATGAAGTAAAGCTTATCATGATCGATCCGAAGATGGTGGAGCTGTCGGTATATAACGGTATACCTCATCTTCTTATTCCGGTTGTAACCGATCCGAAAAAAGCAAGCGCCGCACTCGCTTGGGCGGTAAATGAGATGACTGAACGTTACAGCCGGTTCGCCCAGCTTGAAGTGCGGGATATGAAGGGATATAATGCAAAGGTTTCGGCAGATCCTTCCTATGCCGAAGAAGGGCATGAGAAGATGCCGCAGATCGTTATTGTTGTTGATGAGCTTGCGGATCTTATGATGGTTGCCGCCAAGGAAGTGGAAGAATCAATATGCCGTCTTGCCCAGCTTGCGAGAGCCGCCGGAATATACCTGATACTTGCTACCCAGAGGCCTTCGGTTGATGTTATAACAGGACTTATCAAGGCTAATATGCCGAGCCGAATCGCTTTTTCCGTATCGTCAAATGTTGACTCCAGAACCATTCTCGATATGGCCGGCGCAGAAAGGCTGCTCGGTAACGGAGATATGTTCTTCTATCCGAGAGGATACAACAAACCCTCAAGAGTACAGGGTGCGTTTGTAAGCGACGATGAGGTTACCCGTGTTGTTGAATTCCTAAAGGATCAGACAGACGGAAACGTCTATGATATAAAGGCACAGTCGGCAGTAGAAGCAGGGAGCGCCGGAGGAAGTTCATCAGGCAGTCCCGGACTTGTAGATCCGAACAGTGCATATGATGATCTGTTTGTTGTAGCAGGTCAGGCGGTCATAGAATCCGACAAGGCAAGTATAGGAATGCTGCAGAGAAAGTTCAAGGTCGGCTTTAACAGAGCGGCCAGGATAATGGACCAGCTCTGCGACGAGGGGGTCGTAGGGCCCGAAGAAGGTACAAAGCCCAGAAGGATACTTATGACCATGGATCAGTTTAATGAATTGTTAGAGGAGAAAAATCATCAATGAAAACAGACATTGAGATAGCTTCCGAAGCTAAAATGGAACCGATATCAAGAGTCGCACAAAGCCTTGGTCTTACGGATGATGATATCGAACTGTACGGAAAATATAAATGTAAGATATCCGAAGAATACTTAAGAAGTATACAAAACAACAAGGAAGGTAAACTTGTTCTTGTTACGGCGATTAATCCGACACCGGCAGGTGAAGGGAAGACGACTACAAGTATTGGTCTTGCCATGGGCCTGAACAGGCTGGGCAAGAAGGCGTGTCTTGCTCTTCGTGAACCCTCACTGGGACCGTGTTTCGGCCTAAAAGGCGGTGCTGCCGGAGGCGGTTATTCGCAGGTCGTTCCGATGGATGAGCTTAATCTGCATTTCACCGGTGATTTTCATGCTATAACAAGTGCAAATAACCTGTGTGCTGCCATACTTGATAATCATATCCAGCAGGGTAACGAACTGAACATAGATACGAGAAATATTGTGCTGAAACGCTGCGAGGATATGAATGACCGTGTTCTTCGAAATGTTGTTGTGGGGCTCGGTTCCAAAGCCGACGGATATGTGAGGGAAGATCATTTCGTAATTACCGTGGCATCTGAGATAATGGCAATACTGTGTCTTGCTAATGATCTTGATGACCTTCGACTGCGTTTATCAAGAATGGTAGTAGCCTACAACAGGGACGGCGGCATAGTTACCGCAGATGATATACATGCTGTAGGTGCCATGATGGCACTCCTAAAAGATGCAATAAAGCCCAATCTTATCCAGACACTTGAGCATACACCGGCGCTTGTACATGGTGGCCCTTTTGCAAATATTGCCCATGGATGCAATTCGGTAAGAGCAACCAAAACAGCTCTTAAGCTCAGTGATATTACGATAACGGAGGCAGGATTCGGAGCGGATCTCGGAGCCGAGAAGTTTCTCGATATTAAGTGTCCCATGGCCGGACTGCATCCCGATGCATGTGTGATAGTTGCAACCGTCAGGGCTCTTAAATATAACGGCGGAGTAGCGAAGAATGACCTTGCAAAAGAGGATCTCGATGCTCTCTCCCGGGGAATAGTAAATCTTGAGAAGCATATTGAAAATATAGGCAAGTATGGTGTTCCTGTTGTGGTGACTCTTAATGCCTTTGATACCGATACCGAATCGGAACTTGATTTTGTCCGTGATTTTTGCAATAAAAAGGGCTGCGATTTCGCATTGTCCAGAGTGTGGGCAAAGGGCGGAGAAGGCGGAGAAGAGCTTGCCGGAGCTGTTCTTAATACTCTCGCAAACAAGAAGAGTGATTACAGACCTTTGTATGATACAGACCTTGCCATATCCGAAAAGATTGAGACTATAGCCAGAGAGATTTACGGTGCGGGAAGTGTATCATATTCCGATGCCGCAAGCAAAAAGATGGCTGAACTTACCAAACAGGGCTTCGGAAACCTTCCGGTATGTATGGCGAAAACACAGTATTCGCTTTCCGATGATCCGGCTCTTTTAGGGCGTCCGGAAGGATTTACGCTTAATGTAAGGGATATGTATGTGTCTGCAGGTGCCGGATTTATCGTTGCACTTACAGGAAACATAATGACTATGCCGGGACTTCCCAAGAGGCCGGCTGCATATGATATCGACGTGGATGAAAACGGAAAGATAACAGGATTGTTTTAGGAGGTAGATATGCCTAGGCTCATAGACGGAAAAGCAATTTCAACAGCTATAAAGAATGAACTGAAAAAAGAAGTTGCGGATAATAATATAAAAGCTACACTTGCTGTAATACAGGTCGGAAATGATCCGGCAAGCTCAGTTTATGTTGGTAACAAAAAGAAAGCCTGCGAGTATATTGGGATCGGTTCTGCATCTTACGAACTACCCGAAGAGACAAGCGAAGAAGAATTGTTAAAGCTTATTGATGAGCTTAACGCAGATGACAGCATAAACGGCATACTTGTCCAGCTTCCCGTACCTAAGCATATTGATGACAAGAAGATTATTGAGAGGATATCACCGCTCAAGGATGTAGATGGATTTCATCCTGAATCCGTGGGAAACTTATGTATCGGGAGAGACGGTTTTGTAAGCTGTACACCTGCTGGTATTATAGAACTTCTAAAGAGAAGTGATATAACGATTGAAGGTAAGGAATGTGTAGTTATAGGCAGAAGCAACATTGTGGGAAAACCTATGGCATTGCTTTTGATCGCAAATAACGGAACGGTCACGGTATGCCATTCCAAAACGAAAGATCTCAAGACTGTATGCAAAAGAGCGGATATTCTCGTGGTTGCGGTTGGTAAACCCAAAATGATAAACAGTGAGTATGTTAAGGAAGGTGCTGTTGTTATAGACGTGGGTATTCACCGGATGGAAAACGGAAAGCTTTGCGGCGATGTTGATTTTGACGACGTAAAAGATATTGTAAGCGCTATTACACCGGTTCCGGGAGGAGTCGGTCCTATGACAATAGCAATGCTTATGGTCAATTGTGTAAAGGCTGCCAAACGGGTGAAGTAAATGCAGTGCAAAGTTTGTAATGCTTTTATTCCGGAAGGCTATATGTATTGTCCTGTATGCGGGGAAGAGATCATAATCGTCTCCGATTTTGATATAAAGCTTGAGGACAATATTGATATGGCAGCTCTTGCCAAGACCAATGAACTTCCGGATCTTAAGGGGCTATCAACTAAAGAGAGTGCAGCCGATCCGAAAAAACGTGTTGATCATTCTGACGCGCATATAAAGCATGATAATAAAGCCGGAAACAGACCCGGTAAGACCATAGCAATAGAGAAAAAATGGCTGGTATTGTTCGGTGTACTGGGCGCGCTGTTTCTGTTTGGGTGTATATTCGGAGGACTGTCCATATCGAGGTATTTCTCCTATGAATATCAGTATTCCAAGGCTTTGCGGGAATACGAAAGCGGAGATTTTAAAAAAGCCATCAAAACCGGTAAACATCTTAATTCCCTTGGTAATGACGAAAAGGGCAAGATGCTTCTTGCGGACAGCTATATAGGAGATCATAACTATGATGCTGCTATCGCCGTATTATATGATGCGCTGGATGATTACCCCCAGGATGTTACACTCTATGACAGGATCGTTGATTGCTACAAGGCTGAAAATAACAGTGCTGGTATACACGAACTGATTAACAATTCCAAAGATTCGACTCTTGCACTGCGTTATTCGGATTATGTATCGATATCGCCCACATTTTCGCTGGAGTCCGGGACGTATGTAGAGCCCGATCCGATAAAGCTTTCCGCTCCGGGTGAAGGAAAGATTTTTTACACTGTTGATGGAAGTAAGCCCACGGAAGAATCTCTGGCCTATATGGGACCTATTCCGCTTGAGACCGGGAAAAATGTTATTTCTGCTATATATATTAACGAGAAAGGGATCGTCAGTGACGTAGTCACCAATACCTATAATGTTGAACTGGATATCCCCGATCCTCCGGAGCTTCTTGTAGAACCACAGACACTTAGTGTACCGGAGCTTGTAGGGGTTACGGCACCTGAAGACAAGACGGTGTACTATACTACAGACGGAAGCGTACCAACAACGGATTCCAAAGAGTATCTTGAACCGATGCTTATGCCTCTCGGAAAGAGTACATTTACGTTTATATGCGTTAATTCGAACGGACTTATTTCCGATCCGGTGGCGGCCAATTACAATCTCAATATGAATGTGGCTATAGCCAAGGACATGGCGGAATATGCGATATCCTATCAGCTGCTGTCAACGGGAGAAGTTACCGTGGGAAAATCATACAAGGCCGAGTACGGCTTTGCGGATTCATCAAGGATCTATTATATAATCAACGAATATAACGGCACGTCGCCTACCGGCAGAATGTTTGCGGTTGATATAAAAAGCGGTGAGCTGTTCAAGTTCAACAAGGAGGAGAAGAAATGTACAAGATTCTAAAAGCCCAAAATCTTGCCTCAAACATTTTCCTTATGGAAGTTGAGGCTAAAAGAGTGGCTGCGGCTGCCCAGCCCGGGCAGTTTGTCATCGTCAAGATGGATGAGAAGGGTGAGCGCATTCCGCTTACGATATGCGACTATGACAGAGAAAAAGGAACTATAACTATCGTTGTTCAGACTATCGGTGCTTCGACGATAAGAATGCAGAACCTTAAGGCAGGGGATTCATTCCGGGATTTTGTGGGACCTTTAGGAAAACCTTCGGAGTTTATTAGTGAGGATATTGAATCGCTCAAGAAGAAAAAGATATTGTTTGTGGGCGGAGGCTTGGGAACAGCACCCGTATATCCCCAGGTTAAATGGCTCCATGAACACGGAGTGGATGCCGATGTTATCGTGGGCGCCAAGACAAAGGATCTTGTCATTCTTGAAAAAGAGATGGACGAGGTTGCCGGAAACCTTTATATAACAACGGATGACGGCTCATATAAGAGAAAAGGAATGGTTACCGAGGTAATCAAGGATCTGGTTGAAAAGGGCAACAAATATGACGTGTGCGTAGCTATCGGACCTATGATTATGATGAAGTTCGTATGCCTTCTCACAAAGGATCTGGGCATCCCGACCATTGTTTCCATGAACCCTATAATGGTTGACGGAACGGGAATGTGCGGTGCGTGCAGACTGATCGTTGGCGATGAAGTTAAGTTTGCATGTGTGGACGGCCCCGAATTCGACGGACATCTGGTTGATTTTGATCAGGCCATGAAGAGACAGAATCTGTACAAGACAGAAGAAGGCCGCGCAATGCTTAAGGAGCAGGAAGGCGACAGTCACCACGGCGGCTGTGGGAACTGCTGACAGGAGGAGATTAGCTATGGATATAATGAAAAAAGTACCTGTAAGAGAGCAGGATCCAAAAGTAAGAGCGACAAATTTCGATGAAGTTTGTCTCGGATATAACAAAGAAGAGGCTATGGAAGAAGCAAGCCGCTGCCTGAACTGCAAGAATGCACAGTGCGTTAAGGCATGCCCGGTTTCCATTGATATTCCCGGATTTATCAGCAAGGTTAAGGACGGGGAATTTGAAGAGGCAGGCTATGTTATCGGCGAGAGCAGTTCTCTTCCCGCAATTTGCGGAAGGGTATGTCCGCAGGAGAGCCAGTGCGAAGGAAAATGCATACGAGGCATAAAGGGAGAGGCGGTATCCATAGGTAAGCTTGAGAGATTCGTGGCTGACTATGCAAGAGAAAACGGTATCAAACCGAAAAAGTGCGAGAAATCTAACGGCAGAAAAGTTGCGGTTATAGGGTCAGGCCCTGCCGGACTTACTTGTGCCGGAGATCTTGCCAAGATGGGATATGACGTTACCATATTTGAAGCTCTTCACGAGCCCGGAGGAGTACTGGTTTACGGTATTCCCGAGTTCCGTCTGCCTAAGGACGCCGTTGTTAAAAAAGAGATCGAAAACGTTATGTCTCTCGGAGTAAAGATAGAGACAAATGTTGTTATCGGTAAATCTGTTACAATAGATGAACTTATGGACAATGAAGGCTTTGAAGCCGTGTTTATCGGATCCGGTGCGGGACTTCCGAGATTCATGGGAATCCCGGGAGAGACGGCAAGCGGTGTATATTCCGCAAACGAGTACCTGACAAGAAGCAATCTTATGAAGGCTTTCAGGGATGATTATGATACACCTATCAATCCCGGCAAGAAAGTGGCCGTTGTGGGCGGCGGAAACGTTGCAATGGATGCGGCAAGAACAGCCCTCCGTCTTGGTGCAGATGTGCATATCGTATACCGTCGTTCCGAAGAAGAACTTCCTGCCAGAGTAGAGGAAGTTCATCACGCGAAGGAGGAAGGGATCATATTTGATCTTCTGACCAACCCTACGAAGATACTTGTTGATGAAAACGGCTGGGTATGCGGAATGAAGTGTATCAGAATGGAACTTGGTGAGCCGGATGAGTCCGGTAGAAGATCGCCTGTTGAGATTCCCGGATCGGAGTTTACGATAGACGTCGATACAGTCATCATGGCACTGGGAACAAGCCCTAATCCGCTTATCAGTTCCACAACGGAAGGTCTTGAGACAAACAGAAGAAAATGTATCGTTGCATCGGAAGAAGACGGGAAGACAAGCAAACCCGGCGTTTTTGCAGGCGGTGATGCCGTAACGGGAGCCGCAACGGTTATTCTTGCCATGGGTGCCGGTAAAGCAGCTGCAAAGGGAATTGATGAATACCTGAGGAATAAATAATATGTTAATGGTTGATATTATCCGTAAAAAAAGAGACGGTGGTTCGCTTACAAAAGAAGAGATCGATTTTTTTATTAACGGTTATGTCAAAGGAGAGATACCCGATTATCAGGTTTCTGCTCTGATGATGGCGATCTTTTTTAAAGGTATGAATGACGAGGAGACAGGAAATCTGACTCTGGCAATGCTTCATTCCGGGGAAAAGCTTGATCTGTCCTCAATAAAAGGCTTTAAGGTTGACAAGCATTCTACCGGGGGCGTAGGTGACAAGACTTCGCTTGTGCTTACTCCGATGGTGGCTGCCTGCAATGTTCCTGTTGCCAAGATGAGCGGCAGAGGTCTCGGACACACGGGTGGTACGATCGACAAGCTTGAGAGTTTCAAAGGATTTTCGACTGCCATATCAAATGAGCAGTTCATCAATAACGTTAATACCGTGGGAATATCCATAATGGGTCAGACCAAGGATCTGGCGCCTGCCGACAAGCTTTTGTATGCACTTCGTGATGTAACGGCAACAGTTGATAATATGTCTCTTATTGCAAGCTCGATTATGAGCAAAAAGCTTGCTGCGGGAGCCGACGGAATAGTGCTTGATGTCAAGTCCGGAAGCGGTGCGTTTATGAAGAATGACAAGGATGCTTTTGAACTTGCAGAGAAAATGGTTGCTATAGGCAAACACTCAGGTGTCAAAACAATGGCTGTTATATCTGATATGGATCAGCCTCTCGGGCGTGCTGTAGGAAATGCCATAGAGGTAAGAGAGGCTATAGATACCCTTTACGGCAGGGGCCCCGAAGATCTCAGAGAGCTTTGCCTTACCCTCGGAAGCTACATGGTATCCTTTGCAAAAAATGTTACGCCGGATGAAGCAAGATCTATGCTCCTTGAAGTGCTTGAGAATAAAAAAGCACTTGATAAGCTGGCTGATTTTATAGAAGCCCAGGGCGGCGACCGGAATGATGTCTACAATCCCGATAATCTTCCGAAAGCCTCGAAAACAATAGAATTTAAAGCTGACAGGGATTGTTATGTGTCTTCAATAATGAGCGAGGACATCGGAACAGCATCACTTCTTCTCGGAGGCGGAAGACGCAGCAAAGAAGATGTTATAGATCTGTCAGTGGGAATATACCTTAACAAAAAGGTTGGAGAAAAATGCAGCAAGGGAGAATGCATTGCCACATTGTACGGTAATGATGACGGGAAACTGTCGGAGGGACTTGAAAGACTGCGTAAAGCTTATGATTTTTCGGATACGCCGGTTGAGAGTTCCAAACTTATCAAAGGTATCGTTGACTGATGGATGAACTTCGGATAGACGAACAGGATCTTCGAAATATTTTCGGACCCTTCGATTCCCATATCAAGATAATAGAGAAAGCTTTCGGAACAACTGTTGTGGAGCGGGACGGAGCTGTCAAGATATTAGGAGAACTGTCGGCGGCGCAAAGAACCGGTGAAGTAATAAACGAGTTGTATGAACTCTCAAGAAGAGGGAACACAATAACGGAACAACAGGTCAGATATTCAGTGGAAATGCACGAGGAAAATATAAACGATTCACTTATTACGGCAGATGATTCTCTTATATGCCACACGATGAACGGCAAGCCGGTAAAGCCCAAAACTCTTGGGCAGAAAGCCTATGTGGATGCTATAAGGAATAATATGATCGTGTTCGGGCTTGGCCCGGCGGGAACCGGTAAAACGTATCTTGCTATGGCAATGGCCATTACCGCGTTCAAGAAGGAAGAGGTATCAAGGATTATTCTGACCCGTCCTGCCATCGAAGCCGGAGAGAAGTTAGGATTCCTTCCCGGGGATCTTCAGAGCAAGGTCGACCCCTACCTTCGACCTTTATATGATGCACTTTATCAGATAATGGGTGCCGAAAGCTTCCAGAAGAACATGGAAAAGGGACTTATCGAAGTCGCACCTCTTGCGTATATGCGTGGGCGTACACTTGATAATGCATATATCATCCTTGATGAAGCACAGAACACTACACCTGCCCAGATGAAGATGTTCCTGACAAGAATAGGATTCGGAAGCAAGGTTGTTATCACCGGCGACAGAACCCAGAAGGATCTGGCGGCAGGATCTGTATCGGGACTGGATGTTGCCATAAGGGTTTTGTCATCTGTAGAGGATATCGCGTTCTGTAACCTGACGAGCCGTGATGTCGTAAGACATCCTCTTGTCCAGAAGATTGTTAAGGCTTACGAAGTTTACGAAGAAAAGAACAGAAAGAAAAAATCAAAATGACATGCCTCTTTGATTCCGAAGTTACAATTGACTGGGATTTTGACTATATGCATCTGTATGAACGATGTGTGGATGCTGCCCTTACAGCCGAAAACTGTCCGTATGAAACCTGTGTATCGCTGCTTGTGACCGATGACGAAGGAATCAGGCAGATCAATAAAGATACAAGATCAATAGATAAGGCAACGGATGTCCTGAGTTTCCCTATGCTTAATTACAATGCTCCTTCCGATTTCGCAGCGGCGGAAGAAGAGAGTGATTCATTTGATCCGGAATCGGGCGAACTCATCCTCGGCGATATAGTGTTGTCGGCTGACCGGATAAGAGAGCAGGCCGAAGCTTACGGCCATGACATACAAAGAGAATATGCTTTCCTGATCGTTCACAGTATGCTTCATCTGTGCGGATATGATCATATGGAAGATGACGACAGGATACTGATGGAAGAAAGGCAGAAAATCATTATGGAAAGTCTGTATAATGATTTTCCTAAGTTGGCGGTTGATTAAAATGTCCGAAACCAAGCCCCAAAATTCCAATTTCATAGTGCAGGGCGGAATACTTGCGGCTGCCGGTATAATCAGTCGTATCATTGGATTTATATACAGGATCCCGCTTCAGAATACTATCGGAGACGCCGGAATGGGATACTATTCGGCGGCTTTTCAGATTTATTCGATAATGCTTATAATATCATCCTATAGTCTTCCTGTAGCGGTTTCCAAGCTTGTTGCGGCAAGAGCCGCCAAAGGGCAGTACAGGAATGCAAGACGGTTTTTCCATGGCGCCCTGTTGTTTGCAACGCTTACCGGCGGAGCAACATGCCTGATTGTCTTGTTTGGGGCCGATACACTTGCCGGAAATATCATGAGCATGCCGAAGTCGGCAATAGCTCTTCGTATGCTTGCACCTACACTTCTGATAGTGGCACTTATGGGTGTTATCCGCGGCTATTTTCAGGGACTTGGCACAATGGTCCCGACCGCTGTATCCCAGCTTCTGGAGCAGATCGTAAATGCGGTAATATCCGTTGTAGCCGGTGTATATCTGTATGAATACGGCACGAAAGTAGCGGCGCTTCTTCGTGACGAAGCGTTTGCACCGGCATGGGGTGCTGCCGGCGGAACTCTCGGTACTGGTGCAGGCGCACTTGCCGGTCTGTTAGTACTTCTTATAATGTTCCTTGTACATAAGCGACACATGAGGAAGAATATAAAAAAGGATGCCGCCAGAGGTGTGGATTCCTTCGGTAAAATCTTCTCGACCATCATAATCACCGTACTTCCCGTAATATTAAGTACAACTATTTACAATATAAGCGATACTCTTGATCAGGGCGTATTCAACTATGTTATGGATGCCAAAGGTTTTTCGGACATAAAAGCGGAATACTGGGGGATTTATTCAGGGAAATACAGGGTGCTGACTAATGTACCGATAGCACTTGCCAATGCCCTTTGTTCCTCGCTTATGCCGTCCCTTGCCGCCTGTATAGAAAACGGGGAGAGAAAGCTTGCAAGGCATAAAGTTTCCATCGGAATCCGATTTGTAATGATGATCTCCATTCCATGTGCCGTAGCCCTTGCCATACTGGGACGTCCTCTTATATCCATAATGTTCACCGGAGAGGTTGATATGGCGGCAATGTTGCTTCATATGGGATCGGCCTCGGTAATTTTCTATTCGCTCTCTACCTTATCAAACGGTATACTGCAGGGTATCGATAAAATGAGAATCCCGGTGAGAAATGCGGCTATAGCCCTTGTTCTGCATATGGGTATATTGTATTTGACGATCAGTGTATTTGACTGGAAGTTATACGGGGTAGTTATCTCCTGTATGGCTTTCGGACTTCTGATGTGTATATTAAACTGGGTAAGCATTGCAAGACACCTTAGATACCGCCAGGAACTGAGGCGCACTTTTATTATTCCGCTGATCAGCTCCGCGGTTATGGGCGTGATTGTTTTTTTGCTGAATTTTATCCTTTCAAAGTCGGCGGGAGAGCTGGTAAGTGTTATTGTATCGGCGGTTGTCGGAATCATTGTTTACTTTGCGGCATTGGTTCTCCTTAAAGGCTTAAGGATGAGCGAGATCAGAAGTCTGTTTGAAAGGCGTGGCCGATGAAAGTTGCTGTGATAGGAGGCGGAGCCTCGGGAATGGTAGCCGCCATCAGACTTTCACAGGGCGGATGTGAAGTGTCTATCTTTGAGCATATGCCGAGAATGGGCAAGAAGATTCTTGTTACGGGAAGCGGAAAATGCAATATTTCCAATACCGACATGGATATTAAGCATTTTCACGGCGGATCCGAACAGGTGATAAATGCTGTCCTTGGCAGCTGCACGCCGGAGAAAACAAAATCATTTTTCGAAAACCTCGGATTGTATTATAAGAACAGAAACGGCTACCTGTATCCATACAGCGAGCAGGCATCCGCGGTTGTTGACGTTTTGAGGTTTGCCATAAGGGATCTGGGTATAGAGGTTTATACGGATACCGATATACGAAATATTATAAAATGTGATGCCTCCGAAAGCCGGGAAAACAGAGAAAGTTTTATGATAGAAACATCCGGCGGAAGATTTTATTTTGACAAGGTAATTGTCAGCTGCGGATCGAATGTTTCCAGAAATACAGGCTCTGACGGGAGTGGTTATGCTATTGCAAAGTCTTTGGGCCATACGATTATAAGACCTCTTCCGGCCTTGACATTCCTTACCTGCGAAGAAGATTTCTATCCATCTGTTGCGGGTATCAGAACGAAAGCATCCGTTACAATGTTTGCCAAAAAACGTAATGAAAATGCATACGAATTGCTATCAACCGAAGAAGGAGAGCTTCAGCTGACCAAGACCGGCATATCCGGAATAGCGGTATTCAACCTAAGTTATCTGGCCATAAAATCACTTGATGGGGGATGCACTGTTAAAGCCGTAATTGATTTTCTGCCGGAAGTTTCCGATGAGGAGACAAGAGAGCTTATTCAAAAAAGAATAGAGGCGCAGCCGGACAGAGATGCGGAAGAGATGTTTATAGGTTTGTTTGCCAAGTCTCTGGGGATATGCATTTGTAAGAGGTGCGGCGTAGAGCTTCGGACAAAGTGCCGTGACATTTCCGGCAGAGACATTGACAGACTCATATACCGTATCAAACACTTTGAAACATATATTAAAGGTTACGGGGATTTTGAACACGCCCAGGTGGCACAGGGAGGAGTCAGTCTTGGTGAGGTTACGAATAATCTTGAAAGCAGACTCGCCGGAGGACTCTATTTTACAGGAGAGATACTTGACGTAAACGGTGACTGCGGCGGCTATAATCTTCAGTGGGCCGCAAGCAGTGCAATGTGTGCTGTCGAACATATTCTGGGAGAAGAGAGTTGATCAGAATTAGGGATATCAAGCTTCCTGTGGATAGTGATGAGGGAGCAATAATTGAAGAGTGTGCAAGGATACTCTGCCTGGATAGAATATATCCGGGCAATTCTTATCCTGATTTTTCCTACGAAATATTAAGAAAGAGCATAGATGCCAGAAAAAAGCCGGATATTCTGTTCGTATATACGGTGCTGATCCTTATCAGCGAGGATGATGAAAAAAGGATACTTAAGTATCTGGGACAAAACAGAACAAAGCCGCAGGTAAAGCGTAATATTGACAGGATAATAACCGACCCGATCATTACCTACACAATTCCCGAGTGCGGAGATAATGTTCTGCATCATCGACCGGTGGTTGTCGGTGCGGGACCGGCGGGGCTGTTTTGCGCTCTTGCCCTTGCAAGAAGAGGATTTCGTCCTGTTGTTATCGAAAGGGGCGAAAATGTTGATGACAGAAGCCGGACGGTTACGGCTTTCTGGGAAGGTGGGGAGCTTTCTCCCGATTCCAATGTATCCTTCGGTGAAGGCGGGGCAGGTACTTTTTCGGACGGTAAACTTACGACTCTTACAAAAGATACGAATGGTCGTAATTCCTATGTTATCAAAACCTTTGCCGAACATGGGGCGCCCAATGAGATTACATATGAAGCAAAACCGCATATAGGTACGGATATTCTGAAAAGTGTTGTAAAGAATATAAGAGAAGAAATTATAAGCCTTGGGGGAGAGGTGCACTTTAATACGAGGCTTACGGACATTAAAACCGAAGGGGACCTGCTGTCAGCTGTTGTTGTAACCGATGTTGCAAATAAAACCGTAAGGACGATCGAAACCAATGTCTGTGTTTTGTGTATCGGTCACAGTGCAAGGGATACCTTTGAGATGCTGTATGCTAAAAATGCCGAGATAAGCCCGAAAAGCTTTGCCGCAGGGTTTCGAGTGATCCATCCGCAAAGTAAGGTTAACAACTGGCAATACGGCCTGGAGGATACAGAAGGCACTCCTCTTCCTCCTGCTGATTACAAAGTCGCAAACGAAACTGTAAGCGGACGAAGGGTTTACAGCTTCTGTATGTGTCCTGGGGGATATGTTGTAAATGCATCAAGCGAAGAAGGCGGTATTTGCGTTAACGGTATGAGCGAATACAAACGTGACGGAAGGTTTGCCAATTCCGCCATCATTGCGGCTGTAACGCCCCAGGATTTCAAACAGGACGTTGTTCCGAATGATCACCCTCTTGCGGGAATGTATTATCAGAGAAACATCGAAGCCAGGGCGTTTGAGACCGGATGCGGTAATATACCCGTGCAGCGCTTCGAGGATTATGAAAAAGGCGTGACAGTTACAGAGGATGATATAAGCGCAGATGTGGCTGCTGCCGTAAAAGGGACAGTCAGCCCTGCCAATCTTCGCGGAATCTTTTCCGAAGATATTGAGGATGCAATAATTGAATCAATGCATAAATTTGGTTATACTAGGAAAGGTTTTGATACGGATGCGGTTATGCTCGGTGTTGAGACAAGAACTTCATCGCCTGTTCGGATAGAACGTGATGAAAACTTTGAGTCAAACATAAAAGGTCTGTACCCGTGCGGTGAGGGAGCCGGATATGCCGGAGGCATAGTAAGCGCCGCCTCAGACGGCCTAAAGTGCGCAGAGAAGATTATCACAAGATATAAATCGGAAGTATGCTGACAGCACAGCATTAAAGAACAGTTCCCGGAGAGATATTATGGCAGATAAAATGACAGAACATGAAACAAAAATACGTGAGAAGTTAAGAGACAGAAAGCGTATTGTCGTAAAAATAGGCTCGTCATCACTTCATCACATGAAGACGGGAGAGCTTAACCTTACCAAGATGGAAAGGCTTGTCAGAGAACTTTGTGAGCTTAAAAATCAGGGGAAGGATGTAATACTTGTCTCGTCGGGTGCAATAGCGGTGGGAAGAAAAACCGTAAATCTTAATCCGAAGGATTCGGATATTCCGTTAAAGCAGGCATGCGCCGCCATCGGTCAGGCAAGGCTGATGATGATATACGAGAGACTGTTTGCCGAGTATAACCATATAACCGCGCAGATACTTATGACAATGCATACAATGACCGAGGTATCAAGCCGACGTAACGCGCAGAATACGTTTACCAAGCTGCTTGAGCTCGGTGTAATACCGGTAGTTAACGAAAATGATACGGTTGCTACACATGAGGTTGAAGATACCTTCGGCGATAATGATTTTCTGGCTTCCGTTGTGGCGGCACTGACAGGAGCGGATCTGCTGATCCTGCTTTCGGACATAGATGGGATGTACACCGATGATCCGCATTCCAACAAGGATGCGAAGCTTATACATCTGATAGAAAAGCTTGACGGAAAATATGAGGAATACGCCAAACCGACTACCGGGACAAGCATAGGTACCGGCGGAATGAACGCCAAGATTCATGCTGCAAAGGTTGCAACGGCAAGCGGAGCTGATATGATAATAGCAAACGGCAAGGATGTTTCCGTCATTCACAAGATAATGGAAGGCAGAAACTACGGTACGCTCTTTATGGCAGATCCGGACAGCGATTTTCATATTTCCGATTATGTAAATGCCCGTATCGAGGGCAGATTCTGATGGAAAAATCATATGCCAGAAAGCGAATGCTAAAGCTCAGGGCTGCTCTTGATTCCGACATTTGTCTGACTTTATCAGACAGAATATGCCAACGGTTTCTAAAAAGCGATGAGTACAAAAATGCTTCTTCGATTCTTATGTACAAGGCATATAATAACGAAGTTGATACCGCCATGGTATTTGAGGCGGCGTTAGCATCCGGCAAAACAGTGGCTTTTCCGAGATCGGAAATAGTAAAGGGTGAGCCGAAAATGAGCTTTTATATAGTAAGAGACAAAGATAGTTTCGTTTCGGGTTATAAGGGAATATCAGAGCCTGATGAGAGCTGTGAGAAGTTTACGGGAAGAGCGGATATATGCATTACTCCCGGAGTGGCCTTTGACAAAGCGTGTCACCGTGTGGGCTATGGTAAAGGATTCTATGACAGATTTTTGGGAAAGAGCGATGTGGGCGCAGTGATAGGGTTTGCATATGATATACAGGTAGCGGATATGATCGAAACAGATGCTACTGACATATCCACCGACATGGTTATAACCGAAACATCGGTATACAGAAGATGACAAATAACGATAAGGATACAAAGGAACAATCTGAATACATTAAAGAGGCAGCCGGGATCGTAAGAAAGCGTTCGGAAGAGGCCGGAAGAAGACTTACTTATCATGTCACCACATTCGGGTGCCAGATGAATGCCAGGGATTCCGAAAAGCTTGTGGGAATACTTGAAAAGTGCGGCTACGTGTATGAAGAGCAGGAGAGCCTTGCGGATTTTATCATTTACAACACGTGTACCATAAGAGATAACGCAGATCAGAAACTGTACGGACACCTGGGAAGTCTCGTTAATATCAAAAAACGCAGAGATGACATGATCATTGCCGTTTGCGGATGCTTACCTCAGGAGAAGAGTGCGTACGAAAAAATCAAAAACAGTTACTCTTTTGTAGATCTTATATTCGGTACCCACAATTTGTTTGACTTTCCGCGACTTCTTGTTAAAGTATTAACAAGAGAGAATATAAAAGGAAAGGGACATATCGTTTCCGAAATATGGGAAGATACGGACAGGATAGTTGAAGACATACCGGTTAAGCGTAATTACAGCTTCAAATCCGGTGTCAATATAATGTTCGGGTGCAACAATTTCTGCAGCTATTGTATAGTTCCATATGTCAGAGGACGGGAGAGAAGCCGCAGGAGTGAAGATATTATAAGGGAAATTGAAAACCTTGCGGCCGACGGTGTTGTGGAAGTAATGCTCCTCGGGCAAAACGTGAACTCTTACGGAAAGGGGCTTGACGAGTCCATAACATTTGCGGGTCTGCTGCAGCGTGTTGAGAAGATAGACGGCATTAAACGCATCAGATTTATGACAAGCCATCCTAAGGATCTGTCGGATGAGCTGATCGATGTAATGGCATCGTCGGAGAAAATATGCAGGCATATTCATCTTCCTCTGCAGTCAGGGTCAACAAAGCTTCTTCGTTCCATGAACAGGCAGTACACGAAGGAGCAGTATATAGATCTGGCGCTCAAGATAAGAGAGAGGATTCCGGATATCGCCATTACGACCGATCTGATTATCGGGTATCCCGGGGAGACGGAAGAGGATATCGAAGATACTCTTGATGTTATAGACAAAGTCAGATTTGACGGAGCGTTTACATTCATATATTCTAAACGTAGCGGTACACCGGCTGCGTCAATGCCGGATCAGGTTCCGGAGGAAGTCGCGAAGAAATACTTTGCAAGAGTGCTTGACAAAGTTCAGCAGATGAGCTGCGAAATGGCGGCAAGGATCGAAGGAACGGTATGTGATGTACTCGTTGAGGAAATTAACCGCCAGGATCCGAAACTTGTTACGGGAAGACTATCGAACAACCTTACAGTGCATTTTCCGGGGGATTCTTCTCTCATAGGCAGGATCGTTCCGGTTAAACTTACAGAATGCAAGGGCTTTTACTACATAGGAGAATGTGTCAAAAGGGACGAAGCGAGCTTCTAATGGTGTGGCTCTCAAGAATTAAATGAGGAGAACGATTATGGGAAAGTATTATGATCATGAACAGGTAGAAAAGAAATGGCAGGCAAGATGGGAAGAGGCCGGCATATTCAAGGCAGAAGACGGCGGGGCTAAGCCTAAGTTTTACGGGCTTGTGGAGTTTCCGTATCCTTCGGGAGCCGGAATGCATGTAGGACATATCAAGGCATATTCGAGCATAGATGTTATATCGAGAAAGCGCCGTATGCAGGGCTATAATGTACTGTTCCCCATGGGATTTGACTCCTTCGGACTTCCGGCGGAAAACTATGCCATCAAGACCGGTACTCATCCGGCAGTTATTACCAAGAAGAACATAGAACACTTTACGGATCAGTTAAAAGCTGTCGGATTTTCTTTTGACTGGGACAGAAACCTTGCCACAAGCGATCCCGACTATTACAAGTGGACACAGTGGATATTCTTGAAATTGTTTGAAAAGGGACTGGTGTTTAGAGCAAATACACTTGTCAATTACTGTCCGCACTGTAAAGTGGTCCTTTCCAATGAGGACAGTCAGGGCGGCAAATGTGATGTGTGCCACAGCGATGTTGTCCAGAAGGAAAAGAGTGTCTGGTATCTTCGTATAACGGATTATGCCGACAAGCTTCTTGAAGGACTTGATACTGTTGATTTCCCTGAAAATGTGAAGCAGCAGGAGGTTAATTGGATCGGAAGGAGCGAAGGTGCATTCGTTGATTTTAAGCTCAAGGACATTGATGAGAAGCTGGAGATATATACGACAAGATGCGATACGCTTTTCGGCGTTACATTCATGGTAATGGCTCCCGAGCATCCTCTTATCGATAAATACAAGGACAGGCTCTCTAACTTTGATGAGGTTGAAAAGTACAGGGAAGAGTGTGCCAAGAAGACAGAGTTCGAGAGAACCCAGCTTGTGAAGGAAAAAACAGGTGTTAAGCTTTCGGGAATAAGCGCCATCAATCCTGTTGACGGCAAGGAAATCCCTATTTTCATCGCCGACTATGTTATGATGGGATACGGAACCGGAGCTATTATGGCTGTTCCCGCACATGACCAGCGTGACTGGGAGTTTGCTAAAAAGTTCGGTACGGATATCATTCCTGTGATTGAAGGCGGAAACATTGAAGAGGAAGCATATTCCGGTGACGGTAATATGATCAATTCCGGATTCCTAAACGGCCTTACGAACAAGAAGGATTCAATCGCCAAGATGCTTGAATATCTGGAGGATAAGGGCATCGGCAAGAAGGGTGTCCAGTACAAAATGAAGGACTGGGCTTTCAACCGTCAGAGGTACTGGGGAGAGCCGATTCCTCTTATTCACTGCGAAAAGTGCGGAGTTGTAGGTGTGCCTTATGAGGAACTTCCCCTGACACTTCCCGAAGTCAAGAATTTCGAACCCGGTGAGGATGGCAATTCGCCTCTTGCCAAGATTGATTCTTTTGTTAATTGTAAATGTCCCAAGTGTGGTGGCGCTGCAAAGCGCGAGACAGACACTATGCCCCAGTGGGCAGGCTCGTCATGGTATTTCCTGAGGTTCTGCGATCCCAAGAACGATAAGGCTCTTGCTGATGAGGCGAAGTTAAAATACTGGATGCCGGTTGACTGGTATAACGGCGGAATGGAGCATGTAACACGACATCTCATCTATTCCAGATTCTGGCACAGATTCCTGTATGATATCGGTGTTGTAAACACTCCCGAACCCTATGCCAAGAGATCATATCAGGGACTTATATTGGGACCTGACGGCGAGAAGATGAGTAAGAGTAAAGGTAATGTGGTTGATCCTATGGACATCGTACAGCAGTACGGAGCCGATACGCTTAAGCTTTACGTTCTGTTCATGGGAGATTACGGTGCGGCAACTCCGTGGAGTGAAAACGGTGTAAAGGGCTGTAAGAGATTCATAGACAGATTTGCTACACTTGCGGATATTGTTGATAAGAAGCCGGGCGATACATCTCTTGAGAGCAGTCTACACAAGATGATCAAAAAGGTATCGGAAGATATCGAGCAGATGAAGTTCAATACAGCGATCGCTGCCATGATGTCATTTATGAACGAGGTATCAGCAAACGGCTCCATCACAAAGGATGAGCTTGCAGTATTTATTAAGCTTTTGTCTCCCTTTGCTCCGCATATATGCGAGGAATTGTGGGAGCAGATAGGTGGCGAAGGACTTGTAAGCTGCGCTAAATGGCCCGAATTCGATCCCGCCAAAACTGTTGATCAGACTATCGAGATAGCAGTACAGATAAACGGTAAACTTCGAGCTACCATCGAGATCGACAAGGATGAGAGCAAGGACGGTGCAATTGCCAAGGCAAAAGAGGCCATATCCGATAAACTCACCGGAAACGTGGTAAAAGAGATATATGTACCCGGAAAGATAGTGAACATAGTTATGAAATAGTTTTAAGTGTTGAGGGTGACGAATGCTTAAAGGTCTGTTCATAAGTGAAGATAAGTCCCTGCTTGATAGAATAAGAGCCGGCTTTTCGGATAAGAAAGGCTACGAGTATCTGTTTGCATCATCAAGTGAGGAAGCCATTGAAATGTCGAAATGCGGCGATCTGGCTGTTTGCGCACTGACTCTTTCAATGAGCGTTATGGATGGTGGAGAGCTTGCTGAAATAGTGGCCGATGAAAATCCTGACGTTAAGTTTATTTTTATATATGAGGAGAATAATACCGAGGCAGCTGTTAATCTTTTCAACGAATATGAAATGTCCTATATCATACCGAGAGATAATTTCTCGGTTGAAATGCTGTCGGATATGTTTGACCGTGAGGTCAAATTCTACAATGCCGAAGAAAACCTTCGCGCCCAGGCCAAGCTCTACCGTGAGAAAGAGCGTCGGTACAAGGACTCCATGAACGAAATGTCGGCGGTGCTTAACTCCAGAGTCGAGTGCTATTCGCATATAGTCAAGCTGTATGCCACATGCATAGACAGTATGTGCATAGACCTTCCCAAAGAATATGCATTCAGGATCAGTTCATTCTTCTCGGACGAGCTTAATGAATTTGTGGAACGTTTTATCATCAGTTCATTTGAACCTGAAGAATATTTTAAGTTTATTGAGGAAAACGTTAACGATAAGGAAAAACAGAGGCATTTCCAGATCACCGGGGCAGATATTGTTCAAAAGGGTGAACTCGGGGAACTGATAGGTTTTGTGTGTCACTTTATTAGTTTCGGGTTTACCGCCAATATGGAAAAATACAGGGCTAAGCTTGAGATCAAAGAGGGCCCGACAGCTGTAAGAGTTGATTTTCTGATTGATACAAGACTCGGGAATATGGATCAGATGATTTTTGATGAATTCTGTAATGTTATGAACAGCTTGCTTGTGATTTTATGCGATAAATGTGAGAGAGGAGTAAAAGACGGCATTATGCAGTACCGTCTGTTCTTCCTAAAACCTCAAGATGAAGAAACCGATGGTTTGGGAGGTATTGCCTGATGGCACGCAGAAAGAAGATTAAATTTCGCGACCTTCCGAAACCTATCAGGGTACGTAAGATAATTACCTATGTATTTCTTGCTATCGGACTGGGGTGTCTGGGCTACTTCGCTTTTTACGTCAAACAGGCGGACGATACACAGAGTAATTACGAGCATCTGTCCGACCTGAAAGGGACTGATTATAACCGTAATAATGGCAAGACTCTTGTTATGCATCTGACCAAAGATGAAGATGCACCGGAGATTCTGTCCGACTACCAGACTCTGTACAATAACAATAAAAGCCTGGTGGGATGGGTCAGGATCGATGATACTCTTATCGATTATCCTGTGATGCAGTCACAGAACAACGAGTATTATCTGGACCATAATTTCAATCAGGAGAAGGATAATAACGGCTCGATCTTTATAGACAGCGAGTGCAGCATTTGGCCCCGAAGCCAGAATATCATAATGTACGGGCATAACATGAAAAGCGGCAAGATGTTCGGCGAACTCAAAAAGTACAAGCAGGAAAGCTTCGCCAAGGAGCACCCGTATATATTCTTTGATACATTATATAACAAGGGAAAATACCAGGTTATGTATGTTTTCGGGGAAAACGTATATGATGAGGTTGAGGTTGCTTTCAAGTATTACCAGTTTATAAATGCCAATTCCCAGGAAGAGTGGGATTCCGCTATGCATGACATGGCTGAAAAATCAATGTATGATCTCGGAATTACCGCCGCCTACGGTGAGGACATAATCACACTTTCTACCTGCGATTATGAAAAAGACGCGGAAAGATTTGTGGTAGTTGCCAAACGCGTGAAGTAAGAGTAAAAGATTATCGGATTCTTTTTAAGGCACATTCGCCCGTCACATTTTGTGGCGGGCTTTGTTATGTACCACAAAATATGCATATTTTGCTTGATTTTTGTTCGATATATAGTAGAATAGATTTGTGATTTTATGTAAATCCGATTTTATTACTTGATTCTGAAAGTGGTAATTAACCTAATGTATCATATCGTTTATGACGATATATGAATTGATAAGGCTGAATATATGAACCTTATAGCGAAAATCATATAAAGCACGGATGCGACCATACATATTCACCGGAAGCCTTTACGGACAAGGGCAGGGGTTATGTATGTTTTTGGCGTAAATATTTAGAACTGTTCTGATTCAATGAGGGAATTTTAAAGGGAAAATCAAATCATGGAAGAAAAGAAGATTGTTTTCAAATCAATTGATGAGCAGCTTGCGGAAGATGAGAGAAGAGAGGCTGCGAAGGTTGACGTTTCGAGAAAATCACCCGGCAAGGCTGTAGAAAAAGCGGTAACAGGTACGAAGAGCGCAAACGGTCCCAGAAAGGGAAGAGGTAAACTTCGTCTTAAGAAGAGTGTCCGCAGAACCATCGGAAGCCTGATGCTTGCGACAAGTGTTGTTGTGGCTGCTGTTCCTGTGGGTGGTGTAAGTGCTGATTCTTCCGGAGTATATCAGGGTTCGACAGTGACGGCTTCTGAAATTGTTGATATAGATCCTAAGCAGAATTCTGCTGGGGATTTTACGTCCGATGATGGACTTGGAACGGTGAATTCATGTAAAGTACCGACATCAGGATCGGGTCATATAGGCGCATTCCCGATAGTTTCCGAGACTAATGAATTGGGAGATCTGACAAAAAGAGAAATAGGCGGAAGAGATTTCTATGTGGTAGAAACAAGCGGCTTTAAATCCCCTGATTTTGTAAGACCTATTTATGCACTTGACAGTACTAAGAGTAACATTGAGAAATATTTCGAAACAAACGGAACAGAGGATGTTTATATTCCGCCAAGCGGAAGACTTAATCTTGTGACCGGCTATATCAGTGATACTACGTCGTCTACTGATTGGGTTGAGAAAGACAAATGGGAGTATGATAACCGGCTGTATGTTTCGCAGATCAAGAAATTCAGCGTTGGCGGATATGATTCTTTGTACGGAAAAAGAATTCTTGTTTACGATAAAATAGCTGTAATTACTCATTTGGTCCGTTTCCTTAATGAAGATGGAGATCCTTATTGGACCACAAATGTAAGGGATGGGGAGAAAGTTACCGGCTATCCGGCTCCGCCACCGTCAACCAAGGGTGGAACGAATCCATTCTGGAGTCCTGATCCTACCATTCAGGTTATAACTGCAGATACTGATTTTAAACCGCAGTATACTTATCCTGTAACTGCATCGCCCAAAGAACCTGCAGTAGAACCGGTGGAAGAAGTGATTGAGCCTTTACAATCTGAAGGCGGTGAAAGTGGAGAACCCGAATCTGAACAGAATTCAGAGAACTCTGATACAACTCCGACACCAACGGCGGAGCCGACAACCCCTGCGCCGGAGGTGACTGATTCTTCAGGATCGGGGTCTGATGTTAATAATGTTGAAGTAGAGGAACACACTATTGATGAATCGGGGGCTGATTTTGGACTAAGCGGTATACTGCTTCAGATTGGGCCGACATCTGGTGACGAATACAAAGATGATCCGACCGAGACAATTTATGTATGTGATAATTATGCTGCAATAACAAATATTTGCGATAATTCATTCCAGAACACAACAAATGTACGTACAGTTGAATTACCCAAAAATATCAGAAAGATCGGTAATGAGGCATTTAAAGGATCGGGCGTTACTTCCATAACTCTCGGCGAAGGTTTACAATCGCTTGGAGTTTCTTGTTTCGAAGATTGTCAGGATCTTACCACTGCTACCTATTCCGGCAACATGGCATTTAACACGATTGGTGCAAAGTGCTTTGCAAACTCCAGCCTGAATTCCATGTCAGACGGCAGTATATCGGGAATTGCAATCCCTTATACAGTTAAGAACATTGGAAATGCCGCTTTTTACGGAACTAAATCGAGCGGTGTGGATTTTTCGAAAGTTAATGGATGCAAAATAGGTGATTATGTATTTGCAAGATGCAAATCTCTTACAAATGTTAATCTTAATTATAATGACGGAACACAACTGACAATTGAGAATCTTGCTTCCGTAGCCGGGACATTTGCCGAGGATGATAAACTTGTGGAGGCAACAATGCCTTCCTTGTTTACGGGAACATTACAGCCGGGAACTTTTGGTAGCTGCACGGCGTTTAACCATATTATTTTCAAGGACGGCGGCGGGACTTTTACAAACGGTGAATTTGACAATTACCAGATCACGGTTGAAGGCCCTAAACCCACATGTGCCGGGAATAATCTAAATCCTTCAGGTAACTCGTCCAAGTCTTTTACCAGCAGTATGGATGAAAATAATGATTATGTATACAGATACTTTGATGATGACGGAAAACAGCATGAATGCGCCAACGAGCTTGGATATAATCATTCCGCCGATTTCTTTAAAGACAAAACTGCAGGTAGCAGCAATAAATTTGTCTTTGATGTAGATGAGTCATCGTATACATTGTCAGCATACTATGACAGAGCAACAGGTACAAAGGCTGATCTTGAGATAGGTAATAATATCGGTAAGCGAAATGATGGTGACATTCCTATACTTGCTATCGGTGAGCATGTATTTGAGGGTAATAAATCAATACAATACCTTCAGCTGAATTCAAACCTGAACAGCATAGGTGACAGTGCTTTCAGATCAACCGAAATAGAGAAGATGTGGGCAAATGTGGACGGAACCGCATTTGTCGCAAATTCATTTGCTGATAATTCTGTACTTGAGAGAGCTACCTTTGCATATGGCGGAGAGGGAGGATCAACCCTCGGAAGTAACAGTTTTGGAAATACACCGGCTTTGGATAATGTGGATTTTTATGATGATAATCTGACTTCCGGTGACAAGAATCTGTATGCACGATTTTTTGCCAATTCAATTGCCAGTGATGCTTTCTTTACAGGTGCCAGAACTAAGGAAATAACATTTAAGGGTCCTATGAAAGAGTCATATGCTCCTTATGAGTTCGCGATTAATCCCAGTTCAAAGATTTCTAATAACCAGATATATACGAAGTATTATTCCGGAAATCCATGGAACCTTACTGGACAGTATCAGGTAGAGGCTTTTGAAAAGGAAAATCCTGTAACAGGGAAAAAAGAAAAATACAGTGGATTCTGCCTTCTCAAATATCCCAATATGTCATCCAAGATGGATAAGGATGATATAGATGATGCAGGCGGCACTGTTAATGTTAGAACACTTGAGGATAAAGAAGCAAGTACCAGAACCACAATGGAACAGGATTGCATTACCTATACCCATAATTTGGTTGTTCCATATGGTATAGACTATATTGATAAAGCCACCAGTAATATCATCGGTGGATATACAACCGATAACCCGGAGTATTATGTCTTTAATGATAATACAGATTTGTATGATACTCTTGGGGGTAATAATTATTCGATATTTAAGTATAACCCTAATATTACAAGCGTTAAGTTTGAGGTGGGTGGTGTTTCGGAATTCCCGGACAGAATGTTTGAAGGATGTCGAAATCTCGAAGATGTTGAGTTCGCCGGAGATGTTACTAATATAGGTAAACTTCCATTCTACATGCCTGATACGGAGGGAGATCATTCCAAAACAAGTTATGAGCCGGGATCATTCCCTCATTTAGGACCTGGAACAACATCCAGTGACGATGATAAATCACATCTTGAAAGTGTTAGGTTTACCGGCGAGAGTTCAGATGCTTCGGCGAGCAATGAGTTGTATTATTCTTCAACAGATTCATATGGATTCTCGACGGGCATTATCAAGGGCAACGATGGAAGTCGTGTTCAGGTTGTTCAAATAGTGCCAAGCCGCGGTGATACGTGTGGTTCTGAATCAATAACAGCAGATGAATTAGCAGATGTTGATGCGTATGCCGATTATGCAGCAAGAGACTGTGATGCGATCAAGACGGTTGTTTTCCCTGAAGATGGATGCGAGATAAGTTACGGTTGCTTTATGGATTGTGACCGACTTAAGAACGTTACGATGCCTAACCAGTTCACAAGTGTAGGTAATAAAGCGTTTGCCGGCATCAGCACCAATATGGATGTTACATTCCCTTACAATAATGTTAACCTGAAGGAATTACCGTTCGAGTCTTCCTCCAAGGATGGACTTACAATGCCGGATGTAACATTCCATGTACATAATGATGCGGAATATCTGATGGACTATGCGGACAAAAATGCCAACATCAATTACGTGACTATTGCCGATGCAATTAAGCTTACATACAGAGACAGATATGATGACACATACTATCAGGTAGTTGAAGCCCAGGCAAACGGATATACATTCGGGTCGAACTATCCTCCAAGTGTATTACCTTCGTACGGCGGAAAGAATCCATCCACTTGGAGCGGAATAGACAAGAACGGTAATACTGTAAACTGGAATACGGATGTACTGACAACCGACACAACCTTTACAAGTGTTTACGGATCGACCGATGAGAAGGTTAAAGTGTATTTTGTTGACTACAATGGAGATCCTATTAAGACGGTAACATTGAATTTGGGATCAATACTTACCGCTGACAAGATGCCTTCTGTACCTGAACATGTTGGTATGAAGTTCCTGTACTGGAGCCCTAACCTTGAAGGTGAAGAAATCACCGAAAATGTGACTGTAACAGCTAAATATGAAAGTTCAAGTACAACTTCCACTACCTCCACTACAAGTTCAACAGGAGGCGGAACAACATCAGGAGGATCGACATCAGGCAGCTCAACTTCCAGAAGTTCAAGTTCTTCAAGCAGCTCAAGATCCTCATCATCGTCATCGAGCTCTACGGCACTGCCTGTATTTGTTAACAGCCAGGATGCCGGAGCTGCAGCACCTGTATCAGCCGCAGGCGTTAATTCTACGGTGTATGTGGGAGAGGGCTCAGGAAGCGGCAGTACAGGTTCGGGCTCTGGCTCGGGCAACGGCAGAGGAAGCGGTAATACTACCGTTATATCTACCGCAGGCGGCATTACCGATACAGGTAAGATAAGTGCTACGGTTAACGGTTCGAGTGATAATTATGTTATTAAGATCACACAGACACAGGAGGCTGATGATGCGGGACTTTCGGCACTTCACGGCAAATACGGTGATGACATCAGTGCTATACGGTACCTTCCATTTGATATTTCGCTTTATGATTCGACAGGAACCAACAAGATCAGTCCTGTACCTGAGGGTGTAAGCGTATCAATAACGATGCCGATACCTGATGACCTTGCAATATATGGAGGTAATGCCAAGATCGCAAGCACCGCCGGCGGTGTTCTCGATCCTATGACTCCGAGATTTACGGTTATTAACGGTGTGCCTTGTATGACATATACGTGTACCCACTTTTCACCGTACATGGTCTGGGTAGATACGGCAAACTTAACCGAAGCCGGTATAATGGATGCTACACCGAAAACTGCCGACGGTATACATCCGAAGTGGTTCCTGTGTTTCGGACTTGCAGCCATAGCAGTTGTAATGTTCTTAAAGAAGGATCCGGAAGAGTATTTGAAGAAGAAAGCAGCATAATCTAATGGGGAAGATTATCAGAAGAGTCATTGCCATCCTTCTGTGCGCAACTGCCGTAATGCTTGCAGTTCTTCCGGCAGGAAGTGCGGAGGCGACATCGACTCACGGGGATTATGAATATGACGGTGCTACGGTCGCCAAGTATTTGGGGGACGATTATGAAGTAACCCTTCCTGCCTGGGTCAACCGTGTAGGTAAGGAAGCCTTTGAAGGGTACGACAAGATGACTAAGCTTGTCATGCCTGATACGGTTACAACTGTTGATTTTGGGGCCTTTTCCAACTGTTCCAATCTACAGACCGTTAAAATGTCCGAAAGCGTTAGAACACTGGGTTCCAGCGCTTTTTCGGGTTGTACATCTTTGTATTCTATTAGTATTCCCCGTACAGTAAGAGAGATAGGCTCCGGAGTGTTTGCTGGATGTCCTTCGCTTTCAAGTGTTTCTATTTCCCCTTCAAATGAGAACTACACCACTTATGATGGCGTGATATATTCAACTGATGGCAGTAAACTTGTACAGTATCTTGCAGGGCGTCCGTCCACTACTTATCAGATGCCCACATCAGTAAAGGAAATTGAAGAGTATGCCTTCTGGGGTGCCAATAACCTTGCAAAACTGTCAATTGCGAACGGAGTAACACAGATTCCGGAGCATGCATTTTCAAACTGCAAGGGTTTGCAGCATGTAACTCTGCCGCGGTCGGTTCAGTCTATATTTGCCTATGCATTTGAGAACTGTGACAGCCTTTCATATATCAATATTCCCGATTCCGTCGGCTATATTGACAAGAGGGCATTTGCCAATACAAAGGGAGCACTGCTTAGATTCGTAGATGCAAACGGAAATGTTGTAAAATCATTCAATTCGGATGACGTGGAAAGCTACGGAAGCGGTACGAGCGGCGGAACAACACTTGTATCAAGGCCGGATTATTCCGCAAACGCAGCCGAACTTGCTGCTGAGGGTTCAAATACTTCTGATACAACTTCGAACGGGTCGACAACATATACTGAAGATAGTACAGGTGGTTCAACATTTGATCCAACAAATGTAACGCCACTCGATGAGGGAGATACTGCTGATACCGGAACAGTAGCAGCAGTTACGACTGCTTCTGCACAGTCTGCTTCTTCTACGGGAAGCGGTCAGAACCCTCCGGATTCAAGCCAGAACTCGGGTCAGAATTCCGGACAGAATTCAGATTCCGATAATAGTTCAAATCAATATAACGACGGATATTACAAAGCTTCCGACAGCGGCAGCCAGCCTTGGGATACGAAGATCGAGTACCATGATTTTGAAGATAACATGACAGGGTATGATCTTGGAGCAGGAGTTGTGCTTGGTGGCACTACGGTTCTTCGAATGTCAAGTGATATTCCTGTAAGGGGATTTGATTTTGACAATGCCGAGTACGAGGATGAGTATGGAAGCTCCGGTTATGGGCCTGCAAGGCAGTCCGATTCCGATGTGATAGGCGATGTATTTGCAAAGTATAACGGTGATTCCGATTCCGTAAGTGTTCCGGCAGGTGTCAAGAAGATAGGTACCCGCGCTTTTTACAGGGATGGTACACTTAACTCTGTTGACCTTCCTTCATCCGTTACGGATATAGGGGAGTTTGCCTTCGCCAGAAGTGCATTGTCTGATGTTTCACTTCCTGAGGGGTTGAAAAAAATCGATTACGCCGCTTTCTATATGTGTCCGAACCTGACTGACGTCAGTATTCCCCAAAGTGTGGATTCTATTGCTCTCGGAGCGTTTGACGGAACACCGTACCTTGAAGGATGGAAGGAAAACGGGGTGGATGATTTTCTGGTTGTCGGAGACGGGGTGCTTCTGGCATACAAGGGAAATGACAGTTCTGTTATGATTCCCGAAAACGTAAGGCATATCGGACCGGGGGCATTTTCACACAACAATAATGTGGAAAGGGTTGTAATTCCCGGAACTGTTTCGGATATCGGAGAAGAGGCCTTTTGTGACTGTCCCAAACTTAGGGAACTCATACTCGGTGACGGAATCAGGCAGATAGATGACAGAGCTTTTAAGAACAGTAATCTTGCTGTTGTAAATATACCGGAATCCGTGGAGGGAATCGGATTGTCGGCGTTTGATAACGGCGGTAAGCTCAGGACTGTTATAGTTAACGGAGAAAGTATACCTGATGTAACAAATAATCAGAGCGCAACGAGATTATCGGCCAAGAACCTTCGTACAAGGGCATTTGAGGGAGCGAAGAATGCAATTGTCAGCAACAAGGCAAACCTTGATTCGGGAACACTGTTTGATCCTGCTCACTACGGATTTGCCGGAGAGGTTTATACTATAGGATCCGAGGATGATAAAACTCTTGTCCTGGAGCGCGCACTTACTCCTCCTGACGGAGCCGGAAATGTTGTCATTGATCAGAGAGTGGATATTGCAGGCGATACTTACACTCTTGATCATGTTAAAAGTGATGCTTTTGACAACTACAGGAACTGGAAAGATTACTATGATAACAGACCGCAGAATGTTTCCGTAAACGGAGAGCAGTCAGATGAACTCGTATCACTTCTTGACAGTGTAAATTCAGATGTTTTATCGTCTGCTGATGAGGAAGATGAAGATGACATTAACAGGTCTAACATTACCGTCTCAGTAAACGGCAGCCGTTTTCCTACAAGAGGCAGAGCATATGCCGATATCCCCGGAGATGAAGGAAAGTACAAGCTTAATATTTCCGAAGATGATTCCGCAAAGGACAGGATAAATACCGCATTCCTGCACAGTACAGGCAGGGATCCGGGTGGCAATTATGTTCCGGTCTCCATGGATCTGTACGACAGAACCGGAACAGTTCCGATCCACAAGCTGGGAAATTCCAAGATGGAAGTTACCATGCCTGTTCCAACAGGTATGGAAGGAGATGACGGAGTAGCAATTGCTGCAATAGATGATAACGGAGCGCTTGAGTCGCTTTCAAGTGAGCTTATTGATGAGGAAGGAGTTCCAAGCATCAAATTTGTCACGGGTCATTGCAGTACATTTGTTATATACTCAAGGACATCCGGTACCCCCACTACTGCTTATGACGAAAACGGTAATCCTGTGGAGATCATTGACGGGTCGGAAGCTGCCGCGCAGTCATCCGGTATGAGCGGTACATGGCAGAGCCTGAACAAAAAGGTTTACGGTATTTCCGCAAAATGGTTTATAATCATAATACTTGTTGCGCTTGCAGGCGTACTCGTATTGTATAAACCACGGAAGCGAAATGATAACAGATGAAAAAATACAGGAAGGTTTAATGACTATGGAAAAGATTCAGATGACTACTCCGCTTGTGGAAATGGACGGAGATGAAATGACAAGAGTGCTGTGGCAGATGATCAAAGATGAACTTTTGCTGCCATTTATCGATCTCAAGACCGAGTATTATGATCTGGGCCTCAAGAAGAGGAATGAAACCGATGATCAGATTACTGTGGACAGCGCAAATGCCACTCTTAAATACGGGGTTGCGGTTAAGTGTGCAACCATTACTCCTAATGCCGCAAGAGTTGAAGAGTATGATCTCAAGAAAATGTATAAGAGCCCGAACGGAACCATACGTGCAATTCTCAACGGTACTGTCTTTCGCACACCTATAATCGTTAAAGGCATTACTCCCTGTGTTAATAACTGGAAGGAGCCTATCACCATCGCAAGACATGCATACGGTGATGTATACCAGAATGTGGAAGAAAAGCTTGGTGCGGGTGACAAGGCTGAACTTCTGATAACAAGAGCCGACGGTTCAAAAGAGACTAAGCTCATCCATGATTTTGAAAAAGGTTCCGGTATTGTCCAGAGCATGCATAACATGAATGACTCCATCGAAAGCTTTGCAAAGAGCTGTTTCAACTATGCGCTTGATCAGAAGAAGGATCTGTGGTTCGGAGCTAAGGACACTATTTCCAAGCAGTATGACCATACCTTCAAGGATATATTTAACGATGTATTTGAAAAAGAGTACAAAGATAAGTTTGCGGAGGCGGGAATTGAGTATTTCTATTCACTCATTGACGATATTGTTGCCCGAATTATGAAATCAAGAGGCGGAATGATCTGGGCGTGCAAGAACTACGACGGGGATGTTATGTCGGATATGATCAGCTCCGCATTCGGTTCACTTGCAATGATGACAAGCGTTCTCGTATCTCCCTCCGGAGTGTATGAATATGAAGCCGCTCACGGAACGGTACAAAGACATTACTATAAGCACCTTAAGGGTGAAGAGACAAGCACCAATTCGGTGGCTACTATATATGCATGGACCGGAGCACTGCGTAAGAGGGGAGAACTTGATAACATTCCCGAACTTGTTAAGTTTGCGAACAAGCTTGAGCTTGCAACAAAGCAGACTATCGAAGAGGGTAAGATGACCAAGGATCTGGCTAATATTACCTCCCTTACGGAAATCGTTACACTCTCATCACATGCTTTTATTACAGCCATCAGGAAAAACCTGGAAAATCTTATATAATGGACATTAATATTTCACAGGCGGTTATCAGAAGACTGCCTAGGTATTACAGATATTTGGGCGAACTTAATGATGAGGGCGTCAGCCGCATAAGCTCCCGCGAACTTTCGGAACTTATGCATGTGACCGCTTCGCAGATAAGGCAGGATCTTAATCATTTCGGTGGATTCGGACAGCAGGGGTATGGTTATAACGTCCGCAATCTGTACGATGAGATAGGAAAGATATTAGGTCTTGATAAAAATCATAAGCTGGTTGTTATCGGTGCAGGCCACCTCGGACAGGCGCTTTCCAATTATGTGAATTTTGAACGGCGTGGCTTCCATATACTCGGTATATTTGATAATAATCCCGATCTTGTGGGTATGAAAATAAGAGACGTATCAGTAAGTCCTATGGAAGAACTTGAGGGTTTCATTGCCGCAAATGATATCGACATTGCGGTTCTGACTATCCCCAAGACAAGCGCTGTGGATGTTGCCAAAACTCTTGTAAAATATAATATAAAGGCCATATGGAACTTTGCCCATGTAGATCTGGCGGTGCCTGATGACGTTATTGTTGAAAACGTTCATCTGTCCGAGAGTCTGATGAGACTTAGCTATAATCTGAGAGGTAGATAAAATGGCTGCTGATCGTGATAAATTTAATAATGCGATAGGCTCTGTCAAGATACCGATTCTTATTCTTGACAACAAATGGCACAGGATATTCGGGAAGATGAATCCCACGGATGAGATCAAAGATCTGGAAAAAGAGCTGTCGGAGCTTCTCAAGCGTCAGGGTAAGCTTGTCAACGAGAATAAAGAGCTCAAGAAGATCAAGAGCAACCTTATGTCGGAAATCGTAAGCAATATTGACGGTGTTGATACCCGTGACTCCGATGAGGCGGTTGACAAAAAGCTTAACGATAACAAGAGGCTTATAAATGATGTCAACGAAAAACTGGATAATAATGAAGAAGAGTTAAAGGATCTTCCGAGAGAGATCGACGGAATCAACAAAAAGCTTATGATCGCAACAATGGATCTGTGCTATGACCGACTCCAGGAGAATACCGTTCAGATAGAAGAAATAGCCGAATGGGTTAAGGATATAAGGGTTCAGCTCAAGAAAAATCTTGTTAAAAAACAGGATATGGAGCTTTATAATGCCGAGCTTTATTCATATATGCATGATATATTCGGTCCCGTAGTTATGGAACTGTTCGATATGAAGTATGTTCCTACAATTCATAAGGCTCCGGAACTTAAAGTCGAGCCCAAGCCCGAAGAAAATGGAGACAAAAAAGAGGTCCCGGAAGATAAGAAAGAATAACTTTTGACCCGGTAGGATATAAATGTTAAAATAAATATTTGTTAATATTTGAACAATCTAAAAGTGATAGAAGGAGTTTTATATGTCAGGACATTCGAAATTTGCGAACATTAAGCATAAGAAAGAGAAAAACGATGCCGCTAAGGGCAAGATATTTACCATACTCGGAAGAGAGATCGCGGTTGCCGTTAAAGAGGGGGGACCGGATCCGAACAATAACTATAAGTTAGCTGCTGTTATTGCCAAGGCCAAAGCCAATAATATGCCAAATGATACTATTACAAACGGTATCAAAAAGGCTGCCGGCGATACAAACAGCGTTAATTACAAAAACTATACTTACGAAGGATACGGTCCTAACGGTATCGCCATAATCGTTGAAACTCTTACAGATAATGCAAACAGAACCGCCGCAAATGTCAGAAGCGCATTTACAAAAGGTAACGGAAGCATAGGCGCACAGGGCTGTGTTTCGTTTATGTTTGACAGAAAGGGCCAGATTATCATTGACAAGGAAGAGTGCGATACCGATCCCGATGAACTAATGATGATGGCGTTAGATGCCGGAGCGGATGATTTTAACGAAGAGGATGACAGCTTTGAAATACTGACAGATCCGGATTCCTGCGAGAATGTCCGCAAAGCACTTGAGGATGCCGGAATTGCAATGGTATCCGCGGAAGTAACAATGATCCCTCAGAATTACGTAAAATTAACGGACGAGGAAGCATTAAAGAATCTTAACCGGACGCTGGATCTTCTCGATGAAGATGATGATGTTCAGGCAGTATATACTAATTTGGAAGAATAATGGAGAATAAAAAGTTCGATCCCATTTTAATGATCAGCGCAGCCGCTGCACTTATTGCAACGGCTTATGTGTTGTACATGACTGTTTTCGAACAGATAATCAGTCAGAATCAGGGATACTTTTATGCCGTAGTATTCGGCTTTATTCTTCTTGTTTTATTTCTCCTGTGTAATCTGTTTACAAAGCTAATCGCCATATCTGCCGGAGAGCAGCATACCCCGTACAGGAAACTGATAGTTGTGATATCCCTTGTTGTGCTGGCTGTATTATTCCTGGTAGTTAGGATGAAGTACAGCACACAGCTATATGCGGGAGATTCGTACGTGTACAGAGGGGCTGTTGGACTTGTGGACGGGACATATTCGCAAAGCAGGGATGTTGTGGATGATGCCCTTGCCAATCCCTCCCATTTTCTGTACTCCTTCATGCTGTCACTTATATTCAGATTTGCCGAGCCGGGATCGACTCCTATTTTGTGGGCAAATGCATTCTTTATTGTTCTGTGCGGATTTCTGACTTACAGGATCGTGCGTAAGTTCACAAATCAGATGTGTGGTATATTTGCTGCCGCATTGTCGGTTATTATTCCGTCCCAGACCTTTGCGGTATATTCATTCACATCAGAACCGATGGTGTCGGCTATTTATCTGGGTGCCGTACTGTCATTGATCTCACTTTTTTCATACAACAAAAGAGTCAGGGAGATGTATGATGCCGGAGAGTACAGTGAAGACCGTAAGGACTACGCCGGTACTGTGTACACTGCTTTTGGGGCATTAACCATCGGACTTCTCATCTTTGTTGAACCTTTCATGATAATTCCCATGGCGCTTATGGTTCTGGTGGGGTATTTTACTCACAAATCAAAAGCTCTCTCCATGCTTCTTGCATTTGCGTGCGGGATAGTGATCATGGTGTTGCTGTGCTTTGTAAAGTCCTCATTTCTTCAGGTGGATTTCGGCACGGTAATGACATCAGAGATGTCTGCATTTGATCCGAAAATGAATCATAATACAGGGCAGGAGTCGGAATTTTCCGATGTTTTTCATTCGTATAATGTAGATCTGTCCTCAACAAATGAGAATATTACCGAGAATTATATTTTCCTGTCCGATTCAACCGGAGCAGGTGCATATACTGAGATGAGTGCATCATGGGTTGTTGTGCTTAATCAGATACTGTATATGTTTGTTCTGATGATGTCCATCAGCTGTATTATTCTGGCTATCAAGGAGCAGAAGGATTATGTTGTCGTTATAAGTATTCTGATCGTCGGAAGTGTTGTTATGCTTTTGTTCCAGCAAAACAGGAGCAATCAGAAGTTCCTGTTTGTGAGTGTATTTATAATCGCAACGGCAACGGGTATTCATTACCTGTATCTGGATCACCATCCGGAACTTAAGGTCGGTATCAATGCACTTGATGCCCTTGAGAAGACTGGACGAAAAGAGATTGCGGCCGCAACAAGATCCAATCTGAAAAATGCAGCTCAGATGAGCGAAGCTGATTTTGTAAAACGCGCAAAAGCCCTTATATTCGTGGGAAATGATGAAGATCTTTATCATCGGATCAAGGCGGAGGAACATAGAAAAGCAGAAGGCTATACAGGTAAAAAAGCAGTGGTGGAGGATTCGTTTGATGATTATGATGACGATTTCTTCCTTGATAATGAGGATAATGTAGATGATTCCGAAGTAAGGGTTACTACTGTGGCCCCTTCCGGAATCAGAGAGACGGTAGGCGATGCTTATGTTCCAAATGCGGAAATGCATGAGAGCGCAAGCGAAGCATTCAATAATTCATCGGTTCCCGCGTGGAAGAGACCCGAAAAGTTCGGCGATGATGAAATGTTTGATGAGGATGATGTTGAACTGGGAGTAGCACATTCTTCATTTGACGGAAGGGAAAGTATTGTGGCCAGTGCTCCTATTACAACGGACGAGCCGGCTCCGAAGGTTGAGAAGATTTCCAGAAACAAGAAAAAAGTTTCGGTTGATGTAACGCCTAAGAAAACTGATGCCATTAAACCCGAAAAAGTCAAGAAGGAGAAGGTTAAGGCAGAAAAAGTAAAGACCGAGAAGGTTAAAAAAGAAAAGAAAGCTGCCGAAAAACCGACCAAGACATATTCATCAGAGCCTGCAACATCCACAATGTCAGGCGGCAAGGCCATAAGAAGAGTCAAGAATGTGGGAACGGGAGCAGCAGCCCAGACTGTAAGCGTATCAAGGGCTTCCGTAAAGACAGCAGAAGTCAAGCCGTCAGAACCTATACCGAATCCGCTTCCCGTGCCTAAGAAGAAGGATCATAAACCGATAGATTATGACAGAGAAGTCAAAAAATCGGATGATGACTGGGATTTTGATTACGATGTCAGTTCCGGGGATGATGACTGGGATATTTAATGCTGATAGATTTTTTACCCTTGATTATTAATTTTTTATTCTATATAATAGTCTGAGTTATTATGTTCCGCGGGTCGTTCAAGGACGCTCGCGCAAGGAGTGTCGCGTAAGGAGTGTCGCGCCATTTATAGTTCGCCTACGGCGAAAGGCGCTCCACGTGTAGACAGGGTCCCTCCGCTTCGCGGTATCCCTATCAACAGATGCTTCCGTGGCTCAGCTGGTAGAGCAACGCATTCGTAATGCGTAGGTCGCCGGTTCGAATCCGGCCGGGAGCTTTATAATAAAAAGGGCAGTAGATGCCCTTTTTTGTTAGATATTATTATATCAGGGAGATTATTATGGCACAGTTATGGGGTGGCAGGTTTACAAAGGAAACCGATCAGCAGGTGTATGATTTTAATGCATCCGTATCTTTTGACAAGAGACTCTTTGATGAGGATATCGAAGGCTCGAAGGCTCATGTGGAGATGCTGGCAAAGTGCGGTATCATCACTTCTGAGGAAAAGGACTCTATCATAAACGGACTTGATGGTATATTTGACGATGTTAATAACGGCAAGCTTGAGATCACATCCGAATATGAGGATATTCACAGCTTTGTTGAAGCCAATCTTATTGACCGGATAGGAGAGGCCGGCAAGAAGATGCATACCGGAAGAAGCCGTAACGATCAGGTTGCCCTGGATATGCGCCTGTATACGCGCAAGAATATCTTATGCATGAAGGATGAGATCGTAACGCTGCTTTCGGAACTTCTTCGGGTCATTGAAGATAATACAATGACTTTTATGCCGGGATTCACACACTTGCAAAAGGCTCAGCCGGTAACCCTTGCACATCATTTTGCGGCATATTTTGAGATGTTTCGCCGAGATTACGGCAGACTTTGCGATATATACGAGAGAATGAATTACTGCCCGCTTGGAGCCGGAGCACTTGCCGGGACGACTTACCCTCTGGATCGTGATTTTGTTGCCAAAAAGCTGGGATTCTACGGTCCTACAGCCAATTCCATGGATTCTGTTTCCGACAGAGACTATCTTATTGAGTATCTGTCGGCCCTTTCCATCATTATGATGCATCTTTCCAGATTCTGTGAGGAGGTAATCATCTGGAACAGCAACGAATACAGATTTGTGAATATCGATGATGCTTTTGCGACAGGATCAAGTATCATGCCCCAGAAGAAAAATCCCGATATTGCCGAACTTACAAGAGGAAAATGCGGCAGGGTCTACGGAAGCCTTATGTCGCTTCTGACAACTATGAAGGGACTTCCGCTTGCATATAATAAAGATATGCAGGAAGATAAGGAGGTTTCCTTTGATGCAATGGATACAGTCTCAAACTGTGTAATACTGTTTACGAAAATGATATCCACAATGACTTTTAATATCGAAAACATGAAAAAGTCTGCCGCCAAAGGCTTTACAAACGCAACGGATGCAGCGGATTACCTTGTTTCCAAGGGAGTACCTTTCAGGGATGCACATGGTATTATCGGACAAATTGTGATATACTGTGACACAAATTCAAAATCCATTGAGGATTGCAGTCTGGATGAACTTCGTTCAGTAAGCGGATACTTCGACAAAGATATATATGATTTTATCTCTCTTGAGAGATGTGTTGAGAAGAGGCTTACAAAGGGTGGTCCGGCACCTGCTGTGATGGATGAGTATATCAGAGATTCACGCAAATGGCTGGATTCTTTGAAAAAATGAGGAGATGATATTATGAGCGAGAAACTTCAGGTTGGTATTTTAGGCGGAACCGGGATGGTTGGTCAAAGATTCATATCTTTGCTGGAAAATCACCCATGGTTTGAGGTAAAAGTCATAGCGGCAAGTCCCAGAAGCGCCGGCAAGACTTATAAAGAGGCGGTGGGCGACAGATGGAAGATGACAACACCTATGCCCGAAGCCGTCAAGGACATTGTGGTAATGAATGTCAATGAAGTAGAGGCTGTGTCAAAAGAGGTTGATTTTGTATTTTCCGCTGTTGATATGACCAAGGATGAGATCAGGGCTATTGAAGAGGAATACGCAAAGTGCGAGATTCCTGTTGTATCCAATAACAGTGCCCACAGATGGACGCCGGATGTTCCCATGATCATACCCGAGATCAATCCGGAACATATAGAGATCATTAAGGATCAGAAGAAGAGACTTGGCACAAAACGCGGATTTATCGCCGTTAAACCGAATTGCTCCATCCAAAGCTATACACCTGCACTTGCCGCATGGCAGGAGTTTGAACCTGTTGAGGTTGTTGCAACCACTTATCAGGCTATTTCCGGCGCCGGCAAGACCTTCCGTGACTGGCCGGAGATGGTGGAGAATATCATTCCCTATATCAGCGGCGAAGAAGAAAAATCAGAGCAGGAGCCTCTTCGTATATTCGGTCATATAGAAAACGGTCAGATAGTAAAGGCCCAGAAGCCTGTTATAACCTGCCAGTGTATAAGAGTTCCCGTGCTTAACGGACATACGGCTGCCGTATTTGTAAGGTTTGCCAAGAAGCCTACGAAAGAGCAACTCATCGACAGACTTGTAAACTACTCGGGAGAGCCTCAGAAGCTTGGACTTCCTTCGGCTCCGAAGCAGTTCATCAGATACATGGAAGAAGATAACAGACCTCAGGTATCTCTTGATGTGGATTACGAAAAGGGAATGGGTATTTCCATCGGAAGACTTCGTCCCGACACCGTATATGATTACAAGTTCGTAGGACTGTCTCATAACACCTTAAGAGGCGCTGCGGGCGGTGCGGTACTTTGCGCCGAACTTCTGAAAGCAAAGGGCTTCATTGACAAAAAATAATCCAAGAAGAGACTGGAAATGGAAGATTTAAAGTATCAGATAGACCTTCTTACAGCTTTAAATGAGAGATTGCTGACAAGCGAAAAGATGTACCGGCACATTGCTGAAATGTCCGGCACGCTTTTCTTATACTTTGATTACAAATGTTCTCCCGTCAAGGTTGATTTGGTAGGACCATGGGATGACATGGTCGGAGAAAAGATAGCAAATCATCCCTATGATGAGTCTTATATGTTAAATCTTCTGCTTGATGAAGACCAGGACAAGTTCCGCATCCATATGCTGGAGATAGAGCGTGAAGGACTTGAGACAGATAGTGTGGAAGTCAGAAGCCGTAATAAGCGGTACTGGCTCAGCTGTTTTGTGAATGTGACCTATGACGATGATCACAAGCCCGTGGAGAAAATCATTGCGATCAAGGACATCACCAAGATCAAGATGAATTCAGAAGAGCTTGAATATCTTGCATATTATGATTCTCTGACAGGTGTTTACAACAGAAACTTTTTTGTCAGAAAGTTTCGTGATATGTGTGAGCTTGCAGACAGCGAGAAGGTCAGCGTCGAGATCATGTTTGTGGATATTGACGATTTCAAGAAGATAAATGATTCAATAGGACTTCTGTTCGGAGACGAACTCGTTCAGGAATTCGGCCAGTATCTTAAGGATTTTAATAACGATGAAACGCTTGTGGGAAGATTCGGAAGTGATGTATTCGTTATTGCGGTTTATAATCCCTGCGGACAAAGAAGCTGTGACATTATCTACCGCAAGATTCAGGAAAGACTGCGCCATCCGTTTTCACTTACTAACAAAACAGAGATCATGATCACTGTTTCATGCGGCGTTGCCGAGTACCCCGATGCCGGAAGAACTGCACTTGAAGTGATCAAAAATGCGGAGATCGTTCTGTACAAGTCAAAGGAACGTGGCAAAGGCGGTATCCAGTATTTTGAACTGGATATCCTCAACAAATTCATCAAATCCGTTTCAATAGAAAAGCAGCTCAAAGAAGCTATAGAGACAAACGGATTTCAGTTGTATTACCAGCCACAATACAATGCTTCCGACGGGAAACTAAGGGGTGCCGAAGCTCTTCTTAGATGGCCTGATCCCGAAGGAGAGGGATTTATCACCTCTCCCGGAGAGTTTATTCCAATCGCAGAGAAGAACGGAGCCATCATACCTATCGGTAATTTTGTGATCAAAGAAGCCCTCCGTACAATGAGCGACTGGAGAAACAAGTATCATATTCCGATGGTACTTTCCATTAATATATCGGCTATGCAGCTTGAGAAAGAGAATTTTGTGGATGCTCTGTCACGTGAGATAACACTTAACGGGATCAATCCGGAATCAATTGAGATAGAGATTACGGAATCGGTATTTATCAATAGCTTTGAAGATGTGATTGATAAGATCAAAACCCTTCGCGGACTGGGAATAAGGGTTAGCCTTGATGATTTCGGAACGGGTTATTCCTCCCTTTCTTATCTGAAGAATTTACCGATCGATACACTTAAAATAGACAAATCATTTATTGATACCGCACTCAAGGACGACAGCTCCGGCATTATATACGAGAGCGTCATTCAGATGGCTCAAAGGCTGGGGTTTGAAACTGTTGCCGAGGGTGTGGAGACCAAGGACCAGTTTAACTATCTGCGTGAGCGTAATATCGATATCATTCAGGGGTATCTGCTCGGCAAGCCCATAAGCAGGGTTGAATTTGAAAAGCTGCTGATAAGACAGGTTCCTTAATCATACGGGAGATTCATGTACCGCAGATCCGATTTGCAATTTATCCAGAATATATTTGACAGAGCCACCAATGATATTGCAATAATTTACGGCCTCAGGGACTACGGCCTTTCCGAGCTTGTATCCGACTTTATCAAGGATAAGGATTGTCTGTATTACAGATCGTCTCCGGTTACTGACGATCTTCAGCGCAAAATGTTTGCGCAGGAGCTTCACGAACAGACAAAATCTCCCATTTTCCCCGATGACGATAACGACAAGCTATTAGCATCATATATTGATTCTCATAACGAAAAGAAGAAAGTAATCGTTCTGGATGATTTTCAGTTTCTGATCAGAGAAAATCCAACCTTTATCAATTTCCTTTCGAATATGCTGTTTAGTAAGACCGCTACGGGTAAGGCTATGTTTCTGCTTGTGTCGGATGATATTAAGTGGATCGAATCCGATATGGTAAAACTGATAGGCAGAAAATCATCCGAAATATCAGGCGTTATCAAATTGAAGGGATTTTCTCCCGCGGAGTTTGTTGAACGCTTTCCTAAAATGACAACGGACAAAATCATAAAGCTGTATTCCGTTCTAGGTGGAAGAAGTCTGTTATATAACATGATAACCGAAGAGACTGATACAGGCGATGCGGTAAAGCTTCTGCTAAATAAATGGAGCAGTGATGATTTTAATGTGGGGAACTATCTTCCGAAGGATATAAGAGAGCCTGTCATATACAATACGATACTTGTAAACATTGCTTCCGGGAAATGCAAGCTTAACGATATCCATAATTCCATGGATATGGACAGGGCAAAACTGTCCGCGTATCTGAAGAATCTTGAGAGTAATGATATTATAGAAAAACTGTTTGGAGCACAGGTGGGAGACCTTAAATGTATCAAAAAGGGAACCTACAGGATAAAAGATAACACCCTGCGGCTGTTTTACCGTTTTGTATTCCCAAGGTTATCGTCCCTTAAGATAATCGGGGAAGAGAAGTTCTACAAAAGATTCATAGAGGCAAATCTTCCTGACTTTATTGAGGAAATCTATCCGGAATACTGCATGGAACATATAAGATGGCTTCACAGTGAAAACCGACTCAGTTTTATGATAGATTCGGTTGAGGAGTACTTTGATAAATCGGAGGCAATTGATTTTGTTATAGTTGCAAAGGGCGGGAATATCATTGCCTGTGCATGCAATTACAAAGACCCGGTTATGAGTTACAAAAAGCTTGCTGATGTAAGGGAAGCCATAAGACATAACAGGATTCCCTGTGACAACATATGGATGTTCTCGGTCGGAGGTTTTGAGGATAAGCTTATTGAAGCCGCTTCCTCGGAAGAAGGAATAAAGCTTTTGGAATTGTCGGAGCAAACGGTGCGTTGACACAAAGATATTATAATGATAAATTAATTAAGATGCTTTTTAACAGAATTTCGGAGGTAGTATTATGAAAAAATCAATTATAGTTCTTCTTGCTGTATGTGCAGCTGTTTGCATGTGTGCATGCGGATCTTCATCCAAAAAACTTGTTATGGCAACAAATGCGGCATTTCCTCCTTACGAATCGGTTGAGGGAGACAAAATCGTAGGTATTGATCCCGAAATTGCCCAGCTTATTGCGGATGATCTTGGCATGGAACTTGTAATAGAGGATATGGCATTTGATTCAATTATCGCAGCTGTTCAGTCCGGTAAGGCAGACATCGCAATGGCAGGTATGACTGTTACGGAAGACCGTAAGGAAAACATAAACTTTTCCGATCCTTATACAACTGCAGCTCAGGTAATTCTTGTCAAGAATACTTCAACCGTCAAGACTCCCGATGATCTCGCAAATCTGACCGTCGGTGTTCAGATCGGAACAACAGGAGATATTTACGCCGAGGATATCGAAGGCGCAACAATTGAACGTTACTCCAAGTATTTTGAAGCTATCAATGCCCTCTCACAGGGCAAGATTGATGCTGTTATTGTCGACAGGGAACCCGGAAAGGTATTTGTAAGTGAAAATCCCGACCTTGTTATGATTGATGAGGAATTTACCGTTGAGGAGTATGCTATCGGCGTTTCCAAGGAGAATACAGAGCTTCTTGACAACATTAACGCCTCTCTTAAGAAGCTCAAAGAATCAGGCAAGATCGACGAGATCATAGGTAAATACATTAAAGCTGAATAATAATGAGTTTAAGCAGGAATCTGTATCTTAACTTAATTAAAGACGACAGGTATATGTACCTTGTCAAAGGTCTCGGTAATACTTTACTCATCACGATCGTAGCGGTCGTGGTGGGTATTTTACTGGGGTTTTTACTTGCGTACATAAGAACGACCCATGATAAAACCGGTAACTGGAAGGCTGCCAATCTTATAGCCCATGTGTATATAACGGTGATCCGCGGTACACCTATGGTTCTGCAGCTCCTGATCGTTTACTTTGTTGTTTTCGCTTCGGTTAATGTCCCGAAGATAATAGTAGCGTTTATTGCTTTCGGACTTAATTCCGGAGCATATGTTGCGGAGATCATACGAGCCGGCCTTATGTCGATTGATGAAGGACAGTATGAAGCCGGGGCAAGCCTTGGATTTTCATATACACAGACAATGCTGTATTTCATTCTTCCCCAGGCAATCAAAAATGTTCTGCCGGCACTTGGTAACGAGATGATCGTGCTTCTCAAGGAAACATCCGTTGCGGGATATATTGCCATGGATGACCTGACAAGAGGTGCGGACATAATCAGAAGCCAGACCTATTCCGCATTTACACCGCTGCTTATCGCAGCAGCTATATATCTGTTTTTTGTTTTGATCTTTGACAGTCTTGTCAAGAAACTCGAAAGGAATCTCAAGAACAGTGACCACTGACCGTAAGCCTCTTATCGAGGTTAAGCATTTATACAAAGAATTCAGTAACGGAGCATCGGGCAGAGAAGAAGTATTGTCCGATATCAGTGTGGACTTCTATGAGGGTGATGTTGCCTTTATAGTGGGGCCTTCAGGTGCCGGAAAGAGTACGTTTCTTCGGTGCCTTAATCGTCTGGAGAGTGCCACGAAGGGTGAGATTTTCTTTGAGGGAGTCAATATCTGTGATGAAAAGGTTGATATAGACCGGCACAGACAGAAGATGGGAATGGTATTCCAGCAGTTTAATCTGTTCCCACACCTCAGTGTTATGAGTAACCTTACTATCGGTCCCATGAAGCTTCAGGGACTGTCTAAAGAGGAAGCCGAAGAAAAGGCAATAAAGCTTCTCCGCCGCGTTAAGCTTGAAGACCGTGCGACATCGTATCCAAACCAGCTCTCCGGCGGACAGAAGCAGCGTATCGCTATTGCAAGGTCTCTGTGCATGGAACCCGATGTAATGCTTTTTGATGAGCCTACAAGTGCCCTTGATCCGGAGATGGTAGGCGAAGTGCTTGAAGTTATGCGTGAGCTTGCAGAAGACAAAATGACTATGCTTGTAGTTACTCACGAGATGGCATTTGCCAAGGAAGTTGCAAATCGTATACTCTTTATGGCAGATACGCAGATTCTCGAAGAAAACGATCCCGTTAATTTCTTCGGTAATCCGCAAAATGAGCGTCTGAAGGCATTTCTTGACAAGATGATATGAGTAAAAGTGTTTTCATTGCCGAAAAGCCCAGCGTAGCAAAGCAATTTGCCGAGGCTTTGAAGCTTAACTGCAAATCCTACGATGGTTATCTTGAATCGGAAAACTGTATTATCACATGGTGTGTCGGACACCTGATCACCATGAGTTACCCCGATGCATATGATGAAAAATACAAGAAGTGGAGCTTTGCTACACTTCCTTTTTTGCCTGAAGAATACAAATACGAAGTCATAAAATCATCGGCAAAGCAATTCTCGACGGTAAGCCGTCTTCTAAACCGCGATGATGTGGAGACTATATATGTGTGTACCGACTCTGGACGTGAGGGGGAATACATATACAGACTCGTTGCGGATGCGGCCCATGTTTCCGGTAAAGTTCAAAAACGTGTATGGATCGATTCCCAGACAGAGGAAGCCATAAGAGACGGTATAAAGGATGCCAAAGATATAAGCGAATACGACAGTATTGCCGACAGTGCATATCTTCGTGCCAAGGAAGATTATCTTATGGGTATCAATTTTTCCAGAGCGCTAACACTTAAATACGGGGATTCCATGGCAAATTTCCTCGGAGAAAAATACTGTGTTGTCGCTGTGGGACGTGTGATGACCTGTGTTCTGGGCATGGTTGTCCGTCGCGAGCGTGAGATAAGGGCATTTGTTAAGACTCCTTTTTACCGGATATTTGCCAAGTGCGAAGTATGCGGCTCTGTAATTGATGCATCATGGAAAGCCGTGGAAGGAAGCAGGTATTTTGCCTCTCCTAAGCTGTACAAGGACAACGGATTTTTGGAAAAAGAGACGGCAGAGGATTTTATCCGGGTCTTATCCGAAGAGTCAAAAGGTTTAGGCTCTGTTAAATCCGTTGAAAAAAAGAAAGAGACCAAGAATCCGCCGTATCTGTATAATCTGACGGAGCTTTCGGCAGACTGTTCGAAATTCTTCAAGATAAGTCCTGCGGATACGTTAAATGTTGCCCAGGAGCTCTATGAGAAGAAGCTTACTACATACCCGAGAACAAATGCCAGAGTATTATCAACGGCTGTCGCCAAGGAGATTTCCAAGAATATATCGGGGCTAATAAAGTATGAGCCTGTAGCCGGCATTGCAAAACATATCATGGATGAAAAAGCATACGAGGGTATAGCCAAGACCAGATATGTTAATGACAAAATGATAGAAGACCATTATGCCATAATACCGACGGGACAGGGCTTTGATGCGTTAAAATCATTATCAGATACATCTGCGAAGATATATGAGCTGATAGTTCGCAGGTTCCTTAGCATATTTTATCCGGCTGCGATTTATCAAAATGTAAAGCTGACAGTTGATATTGCAAAGGAGAGCTTCTTCGCCAATTTCAAAGTCATTGACAAGGAAGGGTTCCTGCCGGTTGCCAAACCTTCATACTGGAAGGACAAGACTTCAAAAGAGGATGCTGATGAAGGGGAAGAGTCCGAGGAGGAAAATGTAACCGCATCAGCTGATTTTCTGGAAAAAATCAAGAAGCTGAAGGTGGGAGAAGAGGTCCGGGCAGGTGATTTTAACATCAAGGAAGGTGAGACAAGCCCGCCGAAGCGTTATACATCGGGAACTATGATGCTTGCCATGGAAAATGCGGGTCAGCTTATTGAAGATGAGGAGCTGCGTGCCCAGATAAAGGGAAGCGGAATAGGGACAAGTGCCACAAGAGCCGGTATATTGGAAAAGTTAAATAAGATCAAATATCTGCAGATGAACAAGAAAACCCAGGTCATTACACCTGCACAGCTCGGAGAAATGGTCTATGATGTGGTTGATGTGTCCATAAGGCCGCTTCTTGATCCGAAGCTTACTGCAAGCTGGGAAAAGGGTCTTACTATGGTGGCAGAGGGAGAACTTCCGGCCGATGATTACATGACAAAACTTAACGATTATGTGGCAAGACGGACAAATTATGTACGCAATCTTTCGAACCAGTCGGCCCTTCGTAATATGTTTACTCAATCCGCACAGTATTACACCCGCAGTAAAAAAAAGTAAATTGATATGGATTTTTTAAGGTATATGTGAGAAAATAAGTAAGGTTTTCTATTACAAATCGAAAGGAGTTATTTCGCATGATCTATTCAAAAGAAGTTGAAGAAATGTGTCCGGTGGCGCAGGGCGTTCATCATGGATGTGCTCCCATACCCGAAGAGGCAAAATGGGTTAAAGCAAAGGAAGTCAAAGACATTTCCGGCTATACACACGGTGTAGGCTGGTGCGCACCGCAGCAGGGTGCCTGCAAGCTTTCGTTAAATGTTAAGGACGGTATTATTCAGGAGGCTCTTGTGGAGACGGTTGGTTGCTCCGGAATGACTCATTCCGCGGCTATGGCAGCTGAAATCCTCCCCGGCCTTACGGTTATGGAAGCTCTTAACACAGACCTTGTTTGTGACGCTATTAATACAGCTATGAGAGAGTTATTCCTCCAGATCGTTTACGGACGTTCACAGTCTGCATTTTCTGAGGACGGTCTTGCAATCGGAGCAGGACTTGAGGATCTTGGTAAGGGTCTTCGTACTATGACAGGTACTACATACGGAACACTCAAGAAGGGTCCGAGATATCTTGAACTTACAGAAGGTTACATCACAGCAATCGCACTTGATGAAGAAGATATGATCATCGGTTACAAGTACGTTAACTTCGGAAAGATGATGGATTTCATCAAAGCAGGTGAAGATCCCAAGGCTGCACTTGAGAAGGCATCAGGTCAGTACGGACGTGTTGCTGATGCTGTTCGTCTTATCGATCCCAGAACAGACAAAGAAGTTAAGTAAGGAGGAAATAAAAATGGCATTATTTGAATCATATGAGAGAAGAGAGCCCCAGATCCTTGCTAAGCTCAAAGAATACGGGATCTCATCAATTGAAGAATGTAAGGACATCTGCGAAAAGGCAGGTATTGATGTATATCATCTTATCGAAGGCATCCAGCCCATCTGTTTTGAAAATGCAAAATGGGCTTATACGGTAGGTGCCGCTATCGCTATCAAGAAGAACTGCCGCAAGGCTGCAGACGCTGCAGCAGCTATCGGTGAAGGTCTTCAGGCTTTCTGCATTCCCGGATCTGTTGCCGATACACGTAAGGTTGGCCTCGGTCACGGTAACTTAGGTAAGATGCTTCTGGAGGAAGAGACAGAGTGTTTTGCTTTCCTTGCAGGACATGAGTCATTTGCCGCAGCAGAAGGTGCTATCGGTATTGCCGAGAAGGCAAACAAAGTTCGTAAGACACCTCTTCGTGTTATTCTTAACGGACTTGGCAAGGATGCAGCTCAGGTTATTTCTAGAATCAACGGATTCACATTTGTTGAAACCGAGTATGATCCTTATACAAACACTGTTAAGGAAATATCCAGAAAGTGCTACAGCAAGGATCCTTCATCACCGAGAGCAAAGGTTAACTGCTACGGCGCAAACGATGTATGTGAAGGCGTTGCTATCATGTGGAAGGAAAATGTTGATGTATCAATTACAGGTAACTCAACGAATCCTACACGTTTCCAGCATCCCGTTGCAGGTACATACAAGAAGGAAAGAGTTGAAGCAGGCAAGAAGTATTTCTCTGTTGCATCAGGTGGCGGTACAGGACGTACACTTCATCCCGATAACATGGCTGCAGGTCCCGCTTCATATGGTATGACAGATACACTGGGACGTATGCATTCAGATGCACAGTTCGCAGGATCTTCATCGGTTCCGGCTCACGTTGAGATGATGGGACTTATCGGAGCAGGTAACAACCCTATGGTAGGTATGACGGTTTCAACAGCAGTTTCAATTGAAGAGGCCGCTACAGCAGGTAAATTCTAATAACGAAATGAAATCAACTTTAAAGAGAACATGGGCGGAAATCGATCTTTCCGCCCTTTCTTACAATTATAAAAGAATAAGGGATCACATCGGAGATAAGGTTAAATTCCTTGGTGTTGTAAAGGCCGATGCATACGGTCACGGCGCGGTTATGATATCCGAGAAGCTTCAGAGTCTAGGAGCAGATTATCTCGCGGTATCAAGTATAGACGAGGCCATGGAGCTTCGATATAACGGGATAACTATGCCAATCCTGATTCTCGGACATACGCCCCGTGAGCAGGTTGACAGGCTGATCTGCTTTAATATTACCCAGGCAGTAACCTGTGAAGCAAAAGCCATAGAGTACAGCGAGGAAGCCGTTAAATACGGCGGAACGTTAAAAGTCCACATCAAGGTTGATACTGGTATGTCAAGACTCGGCTATATATGTGAAGGCGATTATTTTGAGCACGGTGTAAACGGCATTGTTGATGCCTGCAATATGCCGGGACTTGATGCAGAAGGTATATTTACCCATTTTGCCGTTGCGGATGAGGACGGAGCGGAAGCGGCGGAATATACACAGCACCAGTTTAAACTGTTCTGCGATGTAGTAAATGAGGTGGAAACCAGGCTGGGACGTAAGTTTACTCTTCGTCACTGTGCAAATACGGGAGCTGCGGCAGAACTTCCGTACACATATCTTGATATGGTACGCCCCGGACTGCTGCTGTACGGTTACGGCGAGTTCGCACAAAAGCTTGGCTTAAAGCCCGTAATGACAATGAAAACAACCATAAGCACCATCAAGATATACCCGGAAGGTACCAAAATAAGCTACGGCGGCTTATATACCACCGATAAAAAGACACGTATCGGGGTAATACCTTACGGATATGCCGACGGGTTTCTTCGGTGCTTATCAAACAGATACAGTGTTATGACTTCCGATGGCGCTGCTATGGTAAGAGGCAGGATCTGCATGGATATGTGCATGATCGATCTTACGGACAAGCCGGGAGTTGGTGTGGGAGATGAGATCGAAATATTCGGACCTTCCAATCCTATCGAAAAAATGGCGGAAATTGCTGATACCATTCCATACGAGATCGTCTGCGCAGTGAGCAAACGTGTACACCGCTTATACTTATGTGACGGCAAGGTGGTACACAGTGAAGTTATGCTGAGAATGTAATTGACAATATTTGAAGTTAATGTTAAAATCGTCGAGTATGCCGCATAGTGAGGTTATAAGTGAAAGTATGATTTTCCACCGAAGCTAGCGAGTAAATGATATAGGAGGTGCGATATGTACGCTATTATTGCAACCGGCGGAAAACAGTATAAGGTTTCTGAAGGCGATACTATTAAGGTTGAAAAGCTTAATGCCGAAGCCGGAGATACTGTTAAGTTTGATGAAGTTCTTGCAATCGGCGGTGACTCTCTCAAGGTCGGTGATGATGTTAAGTCTGCATCCGTTTCTGCAACTGTTGTTGAGAACGGAAAAGGCAAAAAGGTCATTGTTTACCGTTACAAGAGAAAGAGCGGCTACCACAAGAAGAACGGACACAGACAAGCATACACAAAGGTTACGATCGATAAGATCAACGCTTAATAAGTGTTTGTAGGTAGTAATTGATGATTACTGCAACTGTGGTTAAGAATCCGAATGGGTATGTATCCTTTGAATGCAAGGGACACGCAGGGTTCATGAAAAAAGGTAAGGATATTGTGTGTGCAGCGGTTTCTATGCTGACTATCAATACGGCCAATTCCATCATGACCCTGACCGGCAGTAAACTTAATGTCGATGAAAATGACGGTTTTCTGTCATGGGAGTTTGACGGGAGTTGTGATAAGAATGCCTGTTTACTGATGGATTCAATGATTTTGGGACTACGGTCCATAGAAGAAGATTATAACGGTAAATACCTTACACTGGAAATAAAGGAGGTGTAAAACATGATAAAGTTAAACCTTCAGTTATTTGCTCATAAGAAGGGAATGGGTTCTACCAAGAACGGCAGAGACTCAGAAGCAAAGAGACTTGGGGCAAAGAGAGCTGACGGGCAGTTCGTAAAGGCCGGAAATATTATTTACAGACAGCGCGGAACGAAGATTCACCCGGGTGTGAACGTAGGACGCGGCGGTGACGATACATTGTTTGCAACTGTTGACGGTGTACTTCGTTTCGAGAGAAAGGGGAGAGACCGGAAGCAGGCTTCCGTTTATCCCGTAGAGCAGTAATTTCAAGGGCCTTAAAGCAAAACTTTAAGGTCCTTATTTTTAGGTGTACTATGTTTGCAGACAGAGCGAGAATTTACATTAGAAGCGGCAAGGGCGGAGACGGACACGTCTCTTTTCGTCGTGAAAAATATGTGGCAAACGGCGGACCTGACGGCGGAGACGGAGGTCGCGGCGGTGATGTTATCGTTGAAGTCGATGACGGCATGAATATGCTTACCAATTACAGGCACGTGAGAAAATATTCCGCCGGTGACGGTGAAAACGGCGGAAAGCGGAACTGTAAAGGTAAAAGCGGGAATGACATTGTATTGAAGGTCCCTGCCGGAACCATATTCAAGGAAGCCGAATCCGGGAAAGTAATAGTAGATATGTCCGGAGATAACAGAAGAGTGGTGCTGCTCAAGGGCGGACTTGGCGGAAACGGTAACCAGCATTATGCCACGCCTAAAATGCAGGCACCAAAGTATGCACAGCCCGGACAGCCTGCCATGGAACTTACCGTAGACCTGGAGCTTAAGGTTATTGCGGATGTTGGACTTGTGGGCTACCCGAATGTAGGAAAATCAACGCTTTTGTCTGTTGTATCAAATGCCAGACCGGAAATCGCCAATTATCATTTTACGACTATCAGCCCCCATCTGGGAGTTGTGGATCTTGATGGAGGAGCCGGATTTGTTATGGCCGATATTCCCGGGCTTATCGAAGGCGCTGCGGAAGGAGTCGGACTGGGACATGATTTTCTGCGCCATATAGAGAGAACGAGAATGCTTGTTCATGTTGTTGATGCATCCGGATCCGAAGGCCGTGATCCTGTTGAGGATATATATGCCATTAACAAGGAACTTGAGGCTTATGATAAAGAGCTTACAAACAGGCCTTGGATAATTGCTGCCAACAAGATCGATGCCATAACACCTGATTCCGATCCCATTAAACTTCTTCGCAAAGAGTTTGAGCCACAGGGAGTAGAGGTTATTCCCATTTCGGCAGCCACAAGGGAAGGGGTAGATGAGCTGATCGGCAGGATACGTTATATGCTTTCCCAGATCAAGACCGGAACTCTTTGTTACGAGAGCGAATACACACCTACAAGGGGTGACGGCGATGGGGCATATACCGTATATCACGATGATAAAGACAATGTATATGTGGTTGAAGGGCCCAGGATTGAGAAGATGCTTGGATACACGAATCTTGATTCCGAAAAGGGATTTACGTTCTTTCAGAAGTTTATGGATGAAAACGGTATTCTCGATGAGCTAAAGGGCCTTGGCATACAGGAGGGCGATACTGTCAGACTGTACGGATGGGAATTTGAGTATCTGCCTTAGGCAATATATAGAATACATTTTTAAAACAAGGATTTTCAAAACAAGGGTGGAAAGATCTCATATGACAAGCAAGCAGAGAGCATATTTAAAGAGTATATCAAGTACATATGATCCTGTATTTCAGATCGGAAAGAGCAGTATAACGCCGGAAATCTGTGATGCGGTAAGCGAGGCATTAGCAGCAAGGGAACTTATAAAGCTAAATGTTCTGAAAAACTGTGCGGATGAACCGAAGGACATAGCGTCTGTACTTGCCGAACGTACAAGATCAAACGTGGTTCACGTGATCGGAAGAAAGATCGTTTTGTATCGTCCTAATCCTAAAAAGGAAGACAGGAAGATCATACTTCCAAAGGATTGAAATGAATAACGCTAGTTATCAAAAGAAAATCGGAATACTGGGAGGTACATTTAACCCTATTCATGTAGGGCATCTGCTACTTGCGCAAAATGCCCTTGAGTATTGCGGACTTGATAAGGTTCTGATAATGCCATCGGGATGTTCGTATTTTAAAAATCCCATGGAGGTTGCCTCGACAGCTGACCGGGTAAATATGACGGCACTTGCCATAGAGGATAATGACAGATTTGAACTCTCAAGGATAGAGGCTGACCGGGAAGGGAACAGCTATACTTTTGAAACACTTGATATTTTATGTGAGCAAAATCCTGATACCCGTTATTATTACATAATCGGAGCCGACACCCTGTTTTCAATGGAAACGTGGAAAAAACCGGATGCTATTTTTAATAAGTGCACGGTTGTATGTGCGAGAAGAAACAATCTGTCGGATAATGAGATGGAGGATAAAGTAAAGTATTTAAGGGAACATTTCGAAGCAGATGTTATTTTAATGGATATTGATGAGATTCCGATTTCGTCGACTTTTATCAGAATACAGATAAGTCAGGGAAAAAGCTGCAGATATTATCTTGATGACAAGGTTATCAAGTATATTAAAGAGCATGAGTTATACATGAGTAAATAACTGTATTTATTATGGGAACTATTGTTATTGATGAGCATTATGAAAAATGCCGTAAGTTATTAAAAGAAAACATAAGCCCCAAAAGGTATGCGCATTCCATTGGTGTCAGCAATACTGCAGCCTGTCTGGCGATGCGTTACGGGTGTGATGTTAATAAAGCATACCTTGCCGGATTACTTCATGACTGTGCCAAAGGATTAAAGCCGGAAGAACTTGTAAGTCTTGTGGAATCCGAAGGAATGGAAATATCCGAATCGGAAAGAGATAATCCCGAGCTTCTGCATGCGAAGGCAGGCAGTATATTGGCGAGAGATAAGTATAAAACCGATGATGGGGAAATTCTGTGCAGCATTTGCTGGCATACAACCGGAAGACCCGGAATGACACTGCTTGAAGAGATAATATTTACAGCTGATTATATAGAACCTAACAGGACTAACATACCGAATCTTTATGAAATCAGAAGATCGGCATTTGTTGATATGGACCGGACAATTGCTTTAATATGCAGGAATACACTGGATTATCTCAAATCCGGAAGGTCCATGATAGACAAAATGACAACAGAAACATACGAGTATTACAGCAACAGAGTAAACAGGAGTAAAGAATAAATGGCAATTTCAAACGAAGCCGCCAAAATAATCAAAACGGGAACAGCTGCATTATCCGACAAAAAGGCGGAGAATATTAAGGTTATAGATATTTCGGAGATAAGTGTTATAGCCGATGCACTTGTAATAGCAAGCGGAAACAACCCAAAACAGATACAGGCAATGAGTGATGAGGTTGATGAAAAACTGTCCGGTGAAGGATTCGGACATTACTGTATCGAAGGATATGATAACGCAAACTGGATACTTATCGGCTATGATGATGTGATATTCCATCTGTTCGATAATGAGACAAGGAGTTTTTATGACCTTGAAAGGTTATACAGAGACGGAAAAGAAGTGGATATACAGTAAAAGTATTATTGAGACGGATAAAAGGAGAGCCCGCATAATGCGGACTCCCTTTTTGTTTGTACCGTAATTGGATGTTACATATTACGGTAATATATGAGGGGCGAATAAAGGAGAATATCAGTTAAAAAACCGGAAAACGCCGTATACTCTGCCGAGAATCTCAACGTGATCGACTATTATGGGTTCCATAGTATCGTTCTCAGGCTGAAGTCTGTAATGTCCGTTTTCCTTGTAAAAGGTCTTGACGGTAGCGGAATCATCAATAAGTGCTACAACAATGTCACCGTTTCGCGCGGTATTGCATCTCTCCACAAATATCTGGTCACCGTCCATAATACCGGCATTGATCATGCTCTCACCCTTGACCTTGAGAATGAAGCTCTCTGCATTGGGAGCATATTCAACAGGAATAGGGAAGTAATCAGTAATATTCTGTTGGGCAAGAATGGGCTGACCTGCGGCAACCTGGCCTACAACGGGGATCTGAGCCATTTCACGTCTGGTAAGCTGGAAATTGTCATCAACTATCTCGATACATCTGGGCTTCGCAGGGTCTCTTCTGATAAAACCGTTCTTCTCAAGCTTCTCAAGATGATTAAATACACTTGAAGTGGAACTGAGTCCGACAGCAGTACATATCTCACGTACCGAAGGCGGATAACCCTTCTTCAGTATAACTTCCTTCAGATACTCAAGGATCTCTTCCTGTTTAGATGAAATATTTCCCTTCGCCATATGTACCTCCGTAAAATGTCAGTTTAATTACAATGAAAATCAAGTGGCATTTTTATAGGACAGCTGATGTAGTATTCTGCTATTGTAAAGAAAATGCCGGTGGATTTCTAATTGCATATTAACATATAAATAATTAATATGCAAACATATTTTCGAAAAATATGTTCGAAAAATTTATCAAAATCTATTGACATTCGAAAATGTGTTCGATATAATACGAACATACAGAACAAATGTTCAGAACAGCAGTTTGGTTTCGATGAACTGATCGGAGGGGAATTATGAGATCGACCTACTACGGAAATTACGATTATATGGACAGGGTAGAAGAGATGCGCTTTAGGAGAATAGCCAGAACCAGACAGGTCAGGCGACAGAAATTGCTCATCATTATAGGAGTCCTTATTACTATGGCATTTATTTCATTTTTTTCGATCAGGGCATTTGCCAATACAAATACAACTTCCTCCGACAGTTTCGGAACCAAACAGTACAAGAGTGTAATGATCTACTGTAAGGATACGGTTGAATCGATTGCAGAGGAGAATTACGGATTCGGATTTACTTCAGTTGACAAGATGGCAGATGAGATCAGAAGTATCAATCATATTGCTCCGGATGATGAACTGATCCCGGGTAACTATATTGTTGTTCCGTATTTCAAGACTGCAAGCGGTTTTTGATTCCCTCTTTAGGATTGTTAGTTGTCTTCTTCACGTAATCTGACGGCAGTTGCAGCCATACGTCTTCTGTTATCTTCAAGTGCGGCGTAGTGTTTTTTGGTTGTGTTTACATCTGAATGGCCCAGTACATCTGCTACCAGGTAGATATCCCCGGTTTCACGATACAGGCTGGTGCCGTAGGTACTTCTCAGCTTATGAGGCGTAATTTTCTTTAATGAAGTCACCGCTGATGCATATTTTTTAACCAGCTTTTCCACGGCACGGACGGACAGACGTTTATTCTGCATCGACAGAAACAGTGCATTTTCATGACCGCTTTCGGGAATTATGCTGTTTCGTTCTTTCAGGTATTCTTTAAGAGCTTTTTCAACTTCTTCCCCGAAGTAAACAACTGCCTCATATCCGCCTTTACGCCGGATCAGTATACCGTTGTTTTTAAAATCCACATCCTTTATGTCAAGGCCCACACATTCCGACACACGGATACCCGTTCCCAGCAGAAGAGTAACAAGAGCCAGATCCCTTACCTTTGTTTTTTCATGAAATGCGGCCTGCTGTTTTGTCATCTGATCCCCGTTTTCCACATGATCTAATAGGAGAGCGACTTCGTCAGGATCGAGACGTATTATTTCCTTCTTGTGAAGTTTGGGCATAGAGACCAGTGCAGCCGGATTCTTCTCAATAATCTCCGAATTGAAGAAGAATTTATAGAAGCTTCGAAGAGACGCCAGTTTTCTTTGCTTTCCACGTTCTTCATTTGTTATTGCTTCATCATCCTTCTCGTAGTATGACAGATAATCAAGATATTCCGTAATATCAAGAGCCTTTACTTCATCCAGCCATTTGACTTCATATTCGGTAATATCACAGTTTTTGAATCTGGGATGATTTTCGTGGAGATATTCGAAGAAGAGCCTCAGATCGTATGCATAGGCCAGTCTTGTCCTTGTGGATGTGGTGTCTTTAATTCCAAGAAAGAATTCTCTGCAAAAAGGCGGAAGAGTGGTCATTAATTCTCTTAGCTTAACCATGTTTTCCGCATTTTTCTTGTCATGATAGTTTAAATTATCCATACCTGACCCCTTAATATTAACCTATTATTATTTACCCCGTTATATTTCCTGATACTATTCGGATGACGTCATTATATCGCTGTTTCTGATGGCCGTAAAAATTCTTTCTTTGACCCCGGGCTCATCATGATTCAGGTTTTTGAGCAGTTCTTTGACATATTCACGTTTTGTGTAGCCGTCAGCGGGGCAATATTTTCCTGCAACCGGCAGGTTCATTTTATTTGCAAATCCTATCACATCGGATTCATTAACGTACAACAGAGGCCTGATCGCAGTTATCCCTGTCCTGTCAAGAAATGTTACAGGTTTAAATGTATGAAACCTTCCTTCGTATATCAGTGACATAAGGTATGTTTCCACTATATCGTCCTTATGATGTCCGTATGCCACTTTATTGCATCCCAGGTTTAGAATGGCTTCATTAAGTGAGCCTTTCCTCATTTTTGAACATAAGCTGCAGGGATTGCTTTCCTTGCGCCTGTTAAAGATTATATCGTAAATATCGGTTTTGACCACATGGTAGGGAACATCCAGTTTATTACACAGTTCGCTTATCCCGGATGTTTCAAATCCCGGAAGACCGAGATCTACTGTTATTCCGATCAGTTCATATTTGTGGGGATAAAATCTTCTTAGCTCCGACAGTGCGTACAGAAGTGTAAGGGAGTCTTTGCCTCCCGATATCCCCACGGCTATTTTATCCCCGTCACTTATCTGATTATAATCATCAAGCGCTTTTCTTGTAAGGCTTAAAAGTCTTTGAAGTTCCATGGGTGTATTATAGCAGATTTTTCTTTGAATTGTTGTTAAAAACCGTGCCTAAAACGAAATCATATAGTATAATTTAATTCAGTATATTGAATAGGGTAATGAATGAGTTTGTTGCTTGAATATTAGATTTAGGAGGATCTGAAATGATATACAGTGATTTTCAAGGATTAAAGATTTCGCAGCTTGGAATGGGAAATATGCGCCTTCCTGTTATTGATAATGACGACAGCAGGATAGATAAAGAGAAAACCCGTGAAATGATCAAGTACTGTATGGATAACGGGATCAATTATTATGATACCGCATACGGTTATCACAACGGCAATTCCGAACTTGTTGTAGGAGAACTGCTCAAAGAATTCGACAGAGACAGTTTTTATCTAGCATCAAAGTTCCCCGGCTACGATCTTAACAATATGCCCCATGTTGAGGAAATATTCGAGGAACAGCTGAAGAAATGCCAGGTGGATTATTTTGACTTTTATCTGTTCCATAATGTATGCGAATTGAATATTGATTCTTACCTTGATCCTAAATTTGGTATTTATGATTACCTGATGGAGCAGAAGAAAAACGGAAGAATTAAGCATTTGGGATTTTCAGCCCACGGGGATATCGCTAATATGACAAGATTCCTTGATGCTTACGGAAAAGATATGGAGTTTTGCCAGATCGAGCTGAATTATTTTGATTATCTGTTCCAGGATGCAAAAGGTAAGGTTAAATTACTGAATGACCGCAATATTCCTATATGGGTTATGGAACCTGTAAGGGGCGGTCAGCTTGCAACTCTTTCCGATGAAGATACCGCAAGACTTCATGCTGCAAGAGGTGATGAGGATGTACCTGCATGGGCATTTCGTTTCCTTCAGTCAATTGAAGGTGTAGCTGTTATTCTCTCGGGAATGTCGAACATGGATCAGCTAAAAGCCAATATATCAACATTTGAGACCAATAAGCCCCTTAACAAAGAGGAAATGGATCTGATACTTGATATTGCCGACGGCATGATAAAGAAAACAACCGTGCCTTGTACGGCATGCCATTACTGTGTTTCACACTGCCCGATGAAGCTTGATATTCCTTTCCTGCTCAAATTGTATAATGAGGCGATGGTAGCAGGATCCGGTGATTTTATCGCTCCGATGGCTCTTGCATCGCTTCCTGCCGACAAGCAGCCGGAATGCTGTGTTGCCTGTCACAGCTGTGAACAGGTGTGCCCTCAGACTATTAAGATCCCCGATCATCTGGCAAGTTTTGCGCGCAAATTAGGCAGATGATCTGTGTCAGGACATAGAGATATTATGGATAAAAGAGATACTGGCATAACTTCAAACAATCTGGAATTTGGAATAAAGATATGGGTTGGCCTTTGTTCTTTATTTTCTCTTATTATCTTTATCTATGGACAGTTTTATATCAGAAATCAGTCATTATATAACAGTACCTGTAATGTGTATGATGCTGTCTGGACCTACACGGATCCGGACGGTGTCACATCCACGTACAGAACGAATGATTCGATCAACGTGAAAGGGATCGATACCATTCATCTTGAATTAACACTTCCCGATGAGATACAGGAAGGTACCTGCCTGTTCTTTAAGACAAGCCGTGATCTTGATGCTTATATTGATGGAGAACTGCGAAACAGTTATAGTATCAGCTATTCGGCTCTCGGAAGAACTGTCAAATCCCAATGGGTATCCGTTACGCTTCGCTGTGCAGATGCCGGGAAAAAACTGGTCATCGAGCGGGAAAACTATAATGCCGATCAATATTTATTAAGAGAAATATACCTCGGAAACCGTTTGGGGTTTGCTACAAATCTTATACACGAAAATATTCTTATCCTGTTTTTGAGCTTTGCCATTATCACATTCGGAATAGTTATAGTCGCTATTTGCTTGGTATACAGAATAAGAGGACGGCGTCCGTTCCCTCTTTGGTACTTAAGTCTTGGTGTACTTGGCGGCGCTTTTTGGCTGATTCTTGATAATCTTACATATCCTGTATTCTTCCGTAATTATTTTGTTGACGGTATTACCGCATTTTTGATCATAATGATCGTCCCGTTCCCGTTTGCAGCTTATATTGATTGTATTACCGTGCATAGATACCGCAAGGCTATGGATGTTATCTACGTTATGATCGTGGCTAATTTTACCGTTATGAGTATTTTGCATTTTTGCGGAATAGCAGATTTTTCCACAACAATGCCAATAGGAAATATCACGATCGCAATAGTTGCCGTATTCCTGTTTGTAGTCATCATTTATGACACCTATGTATTAAAACATAAGGAAAATTCTATTATTGCTCTTGGTTATAGTGCTTTTACGCTTCTTGGTATCATTGAGATCATTCACCTGAATCTCACTCTTCACACAAACGACGGCATATTTGTTGCCATAGGCCTTATGTTGCTGCTTGTCAATGCTGTTTACTATGAAGTAAAGAGAATAAGCGAGATGAGAGCGGTGACAATTGAGGCTCAGAAGGCAAACAATGCGAAGACCACATTTCTTGCAAACATGAGCCACGAAATACGTACTCCGATAAATGCAATACTCGGAATGGATGAACTGATACTTCGTGAGGATACCGATCCTAAAATCACGGAATATGCCCGTAACATCAAAGATGCCGGAAATGCTCTGCTTGAGATAATAAGTGATGTTCTTGATTTTTCCAAGATAGAACAGGGCAAGATGGAGATAATCAATGCCGAATATGATACAAGGCAGCTTATCAATAACATAATAACCATGATAAGCGTTAAAACCGATGAGAAAGGCTTGAGATTTGAGAGGGACATTTCTGATGATCTTCCTTCGAAGCTTATCGGAGATGAGAAAAGTCTGCGTGAGATTCTGATCAATCTGTTAGGTAATGCTGTCAAATATACACAAAAAGGCAGCATATGTTTTACGGTAAAGGAAGAGAAAACCGATGAAAAGAGGATCGATTTATGCATATCCGTAAAAGACACCGGAATCGGAATAAAAGATGAAGATAAGAGCAGGCTGTTCATGCAGTTTGAACGTTTTGATCATGCTAAGAACAGATCTATAGAAGGCACGGGACTGGGCCTTGCGATTTCCGCAAATCTTATAAAGCTGATGGGCGGTACGATCGACTGTGTAAGTACATACGGTAAAGGGAGCGATTTTATAGTACGCATACCCCAGGATGTTGCCGACAGTACACCAATAGGGGATATTGAAAAAAACAATACCGTAACAGATGCGGGCTCGAATGAAGATATCCTTGATGATCTGAATGGTGTTAAAGTTCTGGTTGTTGATGACAGCATAATGAATCTTAAGGTTGCAGGAGGTCTGCTCAAGGTCCTTCACGCTGAAGTTGTTACCTGTAAAAGCGGATTGGAAATGCTCGATCTGATCCAAAAGGAAAAATACGACATTATCCTGCTCGATCATATGATGCCTGAACCGGACGGCATAGAAACGCTTAAGCGCGCAAAAAAACTTGCAGGTAATCTTAACATCGATACACCTTATATTGCATTAACAGCAAATGCCATAGCCGGAGCCAAGGAAATGTATATTGAAAACGGGTTTTCCGATTACCTTAGCAAGCCCATGAAGATAGAAGAGTTGTCGGGTGTTATAAAAGTAAATTTAAAAAAGAATGTTGACAACGGTATTTCATAGTGGTATATAATAGGACAAACCTGTGAGAAAGAGTAGTAGGTCTTGTCAATTCTTAGAAGAGAGCTGCAGGCGGTGGGATTGCGGTAAAGAACACAGGATTGAATGGACTTTCGAGGGCAAACAGAAAACCTTCGGGTGAGTATGGGAGACGGAGCAGACACTTCGTTAACAAAGTCAGCATATGTTGGTATGCGTTGAGTGGATGCAGATGCATCAAGCCGGGTGGCACCGCAGGAGATCATTTATCCTGTCCCAGCACACAAGTGACATGGGACAGGTTTTTTTATTTGTTATGAGACTGTCCCGATACCAACCAAAACCGCGCCAATAGACGGCGCAGATTTCAAACAAAAAGGAGACAGGAAAATGAAAAAGATCATGAGAAAAGTTACTGTACTGTTAACAACAGCTGCACTTGCACTTGGAATGAGTGCCTGCGCAGCACAGGGTGGCACAAGTGCACCGGCACAGGATAGCGGGGCAGAAGAATCTGCCACAACCTACAAGGTAGGGATATGTAACTATGTTGATGATGCTTCACTTAACCAGATCGTTGACAATATCCAAGCTCAGCTCGAAACACTGGGAAAAGAGAATAATGTCAAATTTGAAGTTTCATACGATAACTGCAATGCGGATGCGAATGTGCTTAATCAGATAGTTGCAAACTTTATTGCGGATAATGTTGATCTAATGATCGGCGTGGCAACTCCGGTTGCAATGACTATGCAGTCACTTACCGAAGGGAAGGATATTCCTGTTGTGTTTGCGGCTGTTTCCGATCCCGAGGGTGCAGGACTTGTTGCATCAAATGATGCACCCGGTGCAAATATTACCGGAACAAGTGATTATCTTGATACAAATGCGGTAATGAACCTGATATTTGCCAATGATCCTGATGCCAAGAAGATCGGCCTTCTGTACGATATCAGCCAGGATGCAAGCACCGTTCCCATTAATGCGGCCAAGGAGTATCTTGACGGCAAGGGAATAGAATATGTGGAGCATACGGGAACTAACGTTGACGAAATTGCTCTTGCGGCACAGGCAATGGTTGCCGACGGAGTTGATGCAGTATTTACACCGACTGATAACACGGTAATGACAGCAGAACTTACAATATACGAAACACTTGCAAACGCAGGAATTCCTCACTATACAGGAGCTGATTCCTTCGCTCTTAACGGAGCTTTTGTAGGATACGGTGTGGATTACGCAAATCTTGGTGTTGAGACCGCCAATATGGTCAAGGGCATACTCGTAGACGGCAATGATCCCGCCAAGACACCGGTTATGACATTTGATAACGGAACAGCAACGGTTAATACCGATACGTGTAAGCTCTTAGGTCTTGATTACGAAACAGTTAAAGAGGCATTTACACCATATTGCTTGAGAGTTCAGGAAATAACAACAGCGGAGAGTTTTAATTAATGTTACCTTTATTTCAAACCGCACTTGAACTGGGACTTATCAGTTCCCTGACAGTGCTTGCGTTATTCCTTAGTTATTCAATGCTAAATGTATGCGACCTTTCCACGGACGGCTGCTTTACATTAGGAGCCGCCGTGGGAGCGGTGGTGGCTATATCCGGACACCCCTATCTGTCTGTAATTGCGGCGATGGCTGCCGGAGTTGCATCCGGATTTATTACGGCGTTTCTGCAGACCCGGATGGGTGTTGACAGTCTGCTTGCCGGAATAATCATGAATACGGCTCTGTATTCAGTAAATATCGGTATCATGGGTGGAAGTTCACTCCTTAATATGAACAGGACCGATACTGTATTTACAAAGCTTTCAGACTTTTTGTCCGGGATAAATCTCACCGGGTTTGAAAAACTTGTGATATCAGGCGTTGCCACAGTCGTTGTGGCAGCGTTTTTGTATCTGTTTTTAAAAACAAAGATCGGTCTTGCCATAAGGGCGACCGGAAATAATCCGGATATGGTACGGTCTTCTTCGGTTAATCCTGTAATGACAACAATAGTTGGTTTATGCGTATCCAATGCCTTTACTGCATTATCAGGCTGCCTTCTGGCCCAGTCCCAGAAATCCGTTAATATAGACATCGGCTCCGGAATGGTTACGGTAGCACTTGCATCGCTTCTGATCGGAAGCACATTTATCAGGAGCAGAAGAATAGGTTTTCGTATAATAGGGACAGTAATAGGAGCCTTTATTTTCAGGCTTGTATATACAATAGCCTTAAGGTTTAACATGCCGGCCTATATGCTCAAGCTCGTATCATCCGTTATCGTTATCATTGCGATCTCGGGCCCTTACTTAAAAAGCAGATATCCGGAATTTGCAAGAAGACTGGAGAAGAAGAAATGCTGATAATAAACGATATTTCCAAGACTTTTAATCCGGGAACGGTCAATGAAAAAACCGCACTTTCACATTTGTCGCTTACGGTAAATGACGGTGATTTTATATCCATCATCGGCTCCAACGGAGCCGGAAAATCAACTCTTTTTAATGCCATCGCAGGCTCTTTTATGACAGATGAGGGAAGCATCGTTCTCGACGGTGTGGATATCACCATGACACCCGAGCATGTACGTGCCAGATCTATAGGACGTCTCTTTCAGGATCCTCAGAAAGGCACCGCTCCCGATATGAGTATTGAAGAAAATCTTGCCCTTGCCGCAGGATCGGGTGGGTGGCTGTCAAGACTATCCAAGCGGGAAAGATCCGATCTTCGCGAAAGAGTAGCGGTTCTAGGTATGGGGCTGGAGAACAGGATGTCATCTCCAGTAGGCCTGCTGTCTGGCGGGCAGCGTCAGGCACTGGCCCTTCTGATGGCGACCATTAATCCGCCAAAGCTCCTGCTTCTTGATGAACACACGGCTGCACTTGACCCTGCAACAAGCGAAAAGGTAGGAGAACTTACAGATAAAATCGTGGCCACAAACAGGCTGACATGCCTTATGATAACCCATAATATGACTTCAGCCTTGCAACAGGGGAACAGAACGCTTATGATGGAGGGTGGAAGAATTATACTTGACATAAGCGGAAGTAAGCGTGACGGAATGGCTGTGGAGGATCTGCTTGAAATGTTCAAAACAGAATCCGGACACAAACTTGATAATGACAGAATACTTCTTGCCAGGTAATGTCATGCAAAGATTAGAAACTTTATGCCGAGGGGGCCGGTGCTATGAAAATTAACAGTTATATTAGAAATACCGGATTATTACTGTCTATAGCAGCCATGTTTACATGGCTGCTATGTGGCTGTTCATCCGGTAATATTTCAGATACCGTACCCCAAAAGGAGAAAATCACATCTGCTGCGGCAAATGATGCCGTAAATTTCACACATGAACTTGACTCATACACCCCCGAAAAGGATAAATATAATTTCTATTTTACATACAAGATCGTTCACCCGTGGTGGGATGCGGTCTCCCTTGGAATGGAGGAAGCGCAGAGACAGTATCTGGAAAAGGGTATTACTGTAACATATGAATACATGGCACCCGACGAAGCCTCCGCAGAAGATCAAAAAGAGAGACTCTTAAGTGTAAATAAGGAAGATTATGATGTAATCGGCGTTGACGTTGCGGATGAACTTACTATTTCGCCGGTGCTCGATGAAATGGTTGATGAAGGCTATAAGGTTATGACTTTTTCCAGTTCCGATGCATCAGACGGATGCAAAAGAATAGCCTATGTGGGAAATACCCATAACTATCAGGACGGTGCCGACCTGGCGGAAGAGTTGTGCAAGAAGCTTAAATACAAAGGTAGTGTAGCCATACTTGTGGGAAGTAAGGGGGCTCCCTGCCACGAGGACAGGGCAAGGGGAGCGGCGGAAACCATTTATAAGTATCCGGATATGAATATAACTGCCGTGGAATACGACAATGATTCCATTGAAAATGCATATAATCTTACTATGGATATTCTGGATAAAAACCCTGATCTTGACGGGATAATATGCTGCAACATGAGTAATCCCGTGGGAGCTGCAAGGGCAATAACCGAAAGAGGAAGCGATGCCGTGATAGTTGGAATGGATCACGACAAGGAGGCTTTGCAATACTTAAATGATGGTGTGATTTACTGTCTGGGAGTGCAGGACTGCTTTTCAATAGGGTTTGATACACTTCAGGTGGCAGTGAAAATCGCTGACGGTAATCTTCCCGGCAAGCTTTATCCGGAAGAGACGAACGAGATCACAACTATGATCTATCAGGAGGATGCGGCTTCCATGCTGGAGCTTCTATATGGTGACATACTATGACAAGTGAAAAAGAGATTACAAATAAAAGATTCGTGTATACCGCCGTAATAGGAAGCGCTCTTGTTATGGCGATACTTGCTTTCGGTACCATATGGGCATCAAGGCAGACAGTTTCTACTACGGATGAGGCGGTTTCTGCCGTAAGTTCCTTCTATCTTGAAGCTATGGCCGATCAGAGAGCAAGAACCATCAATAATCTGATCGACAATAATTTTGAACATATGAATACGGCTCTTTCGGTAATAAGGGATGAGGATATCAAATCCCAGGAAGAACTTCGGGACATGATCGGTAAGATCAAATCACTGCTTTCACTGAACAGGTTCGCATTAGTTGATGAAGACAACGTGGTATATACCCGGTACACTACATATACGGGCGGAAGCAGATATGATTTTCTCTCATCGGATAAGCTTACCGACAGGATTATAAGCACCGTTTATATGTACGGATCATCGAAGCAGCTGTGTCTGGTCATTCCCGCAGACGGGCTGACGATTATGGGTAAACGCTTCAAAGCCTGCTTTGTGCAGATAGACATCAAGGATATCAGTAATCTGCTGCTTCTAGAGGACAAGGATAATACATATTTTACACTTTATATGAAGAACGGCAGTAATCTGTCCGATACCGATCTGGGACCTTTCGGGGCGGATGATAATATACTTGAGGCCGGAAGAGCCTATATTTCACCGGACTTGTATGAGAAGTTTTCGGAGGATTTTGAGCAGGGAAGAGAAGGTAGTCTTACAATAGTATCTGATGGCAGGCAGGAGACCATCTGTTATGCTCCGGTACCGGATACGGGTTGGATGATGACTGTCCTCATTCATGAAAGCGTCATTCATGAGCAGTTCCGTGAGATCAGCGAAAACAACAATTTTATCAGCCGGATGCTTATAATAGTCACCCTTCTGTCCATGGTGATCTTCGCTACAGTCCTGCTGCTGCAGCTTCGCAGGATTTCAAAGGCAAGGCTTGAAAATGAGAGAGAAAACAGCAGAATGTTCAAGAGCATGGCAAACACCGATTCCATGACAGGAGTCAGGAACAAACATGCCTATTCAGAGTACGAGAGTAATCTGAATAATATGATAAGATCCGGAAGCTGCTCTGATAAGATTGCTGTGCTTGTGTGTGATATTAACGGTCTGAAGCATGTCAATGATACGCAGGGACACGCTGCCGGAGACAAGCTGATCAAAGATGCAAGCGCGCTTATATGCGAGCATTTCGTCCATGGTGCCGTGTTCCGTATAGGTGGAGACGAATTCGTGGTTGTGTTGCATGATAAGGGCTATGATTCCATGGAGGAAACCCTTGAAGCCATCAACCGGGAGATTGAGTCTAACATCAGCAGCGATGGTGTAGTTATTTCCATCGGATATTCGGTTCTAACAGATGATGATGAGCAGCTTCATGATGTGTTCGAGAGAGCCGACAATATGATGTATCAGCGCAAACAGGAACTGAAGGCTATGGGAGCCAAAACAAGAGACTAGCTGTTCTCGGAGATATATTGAACACCTATCGGTATCATCACATCCGAGCAGAATTCCTTACCCTCATGGTAGAATCTCGCTATGCCGCCGTACTTTGCGGCGGTGGATGCGATGGATTTAAGGCCGAGACCGCTTCCGCCGCTTCTGGTGGATAAATACTGCCCGTCCTTCATACGTGGACTTCCATCAAATGAATTGGTGCATACGATGATGAGATTGCTGCCGCCCTTTATGCGGACGGCAAGATCTATGAAGCGGTCAGGCTCGGGAACATCATCGCAGGCGAGAATGGCATTTTCAAGAATATTCCCGAGTAGACTGCATAATTCCACATCAGGTATGCAGGGCTCCTTTGGAATATCAATTTCCAGATCTATGGCAATTTCCGTATTTTCAGCAAGATGCGCATAGTGATTAAGGATAGCATTGACCGGGACATTCCGGCAGAAGCTCATGGTCTCTCTTTCCGGCTGCAGGGATTTATACTGGTTAATATAATCCCTTATGGCTTGAAGATCTCCCTTTACAGACATATCGTCAAGGGTTGCGATAGTATGCTTGAAATCATGGCGAACCCTTGCGTTCTCGTCAATGTAGCGCATCTGTGCCTGATAGAAGCTCTCCTGGATCTCAAGCATCCGGTTTTTCTCCTCCATGGCAGCCTTTTCCATCATGTCTGAAACGATATAGTAGAAGAGTATGCAGAGTAGGAACAGCAATGTAAGGAACAGGATGAGAGTACCCCAGTACGCTATCTGCATCAGGTTAACATGAAGTGTCTCGTATTTTCTCGGAGAGATGAGCAGGTTAAACACAAGAAAAATTCCCCATACAGGGACTGAGGCAATGTACACCCTCGGGACATCGAGACCGTCGATGATCCGGGGAGCACTGCGGGAGACAGGGCGGTATACCAGAGCCGTAAATATGGTTGCAATCACTGCCTGAAATATGGCAGCCTCTAAACTGAAGTCATTGAGGACACCGTGGGGATGGATCTCGGCATCAAAGCCGTTTGCGATATTTACAAAAAAGCTCATGAAGGCAAAGACAAGTACGGCAACTGACAAAGACTTGTAAACCGGTGCCTTGACACTCCTAGAATAAACGATATAGGAAGGAATGATAATTATCGGTATAAGGGCATTGCGGGGAATCATAAACAGGGACTTGAGCACTGCCACAACAAGGGATGCTGCCAGGAGAGTGCTGGTAACAAGTATGCGGGTCTTTTTGACATCATACCGAAGCTGGTTCTTCATGGCAGCAAAGCACAGCATGGCCGAAGGGAAGATGAGATACCAGGTGATAAGTGATATAAAAAATGCTTTTACATTCATTTGCCCTTCCTCCTCATCTTTCTTTCATTTCTCAGACTGTCAATCTCATAGTTCTGCCATATATTCCTGAAATCCCCTGATATATTCGATGCAACGGGAAATCTTTCTCCATCCTCTAAAATACAGACATTCCCCTCGACACCACTTACAAAGTCCATGTTTACTATGACACCCCGGGTGATGGTGATAAACCGCTTATCCTTTGATAATTCCTCCTGTATTCCTGCGAACGGAAGTCTTGTCTTGTACGGCTTACCTGGTGCCTGCATGATCTCTAAGTAATTTCTCTCCGCAGTCCGGATGTACATGATATCCGGGTAGCAAATAGCGTAGTCCTGCCTGTCACTTGTAAAGGTAAGGTGGCAAGTTGCGTCATACTCGGTCTTTTTCATCAGGACATCATCCATTACCTTGAAGATACGAGTCTTTTCGGCAGGTTTTTCGATGTAGTCATAGGCATGGATGGAGAGTGCATCCTTCATAAAGCCATCGCTGGAGGTAAGAAAGATGATGATGGCGTGGCGGTCGGTCTCAAGGATCTTCCTTGCAGCATCCACTCCGGTCATACCTGACATAAATATATCCATGAAAACAGCGGTATAGGCAAGTGGCCTGTACCCTTTTATAAATTCCTCGGCACTGTGAAAGGCGTTTACCGTAATTTCAACATTTGCCATGAGGGAATATTCTTTTATCACCGACAAGAAGGAGTCTATCTCTGTCTGCTCATCATCTACGATTGCTATGTTCATGCTTATATACCTTATCTCCAATTTTCAGGATGCCTACAGACATCTTTTCCCCGATTTTACTTCTATTCGTCAAGGTTTATGGTCTGTGGGTTGCACACCACAAAATGGCACCTTAATCAGTGGCTTATCATCACGTAATGGCGCATTATAACAGCCCTGCCATATACAGAGGCAGATGGATCACTCCTTCCGTTACCATGACATCCTTTTGGTAAAGGATGTATCTGTCTCCGAGCCGGTCTCCGAAACGGGAGGTGAACTTATCAAGAGACGAGTGTTTTCGGTAGGCTGAGGACTTCACCTCTACGGGGCATATTTTGCGACCGTGGCGTATAAGAAAGTCTATCTCCATGCGGTTGGAGTGTCCTTTACTGTCGTTGCGTGAATAGAAGAACAACCGGTGACCGGAGTATCTGAGCATTTGGGCGACAATGTTCTCCATGAGCATGCCTTCATTTATATTCAGCTTATCAAGGAGAATGTCCCTGTAGAGGTCATTATCCAGATAGTCGCTGTCGCCGAAGGTAAGTGTGACGAGCAGTCCGGTGTCTGCCATATAGATCTTCTGTGTGGTAAATTCCTTTGACAGCATAAGTCCCACGGTAGGGTCGGTGGCATTAAAGCACGGATTGACAACCATAGCCTCATCAAGCCAGACAAATGCATCTTCATATTCTCTTCGTCGGGCGGATTTTCCAAGAGAGGTAAGCTTGTATTTCTTTTCTTTTTTTGAAAGCTGTCCCGGTATATCATCAAAGATGGCGTAGACCTTACTTTCATATCCCTTTGCGAATTTTGAGATATCCTCCCGGTAGAGTCTGAGGATTCGCTTCTTGATCCTGTCAGCTGCTTCAAAATCCCTTTCTTTGGCATATTCCGTCACAACCTGCGGCATTCCTCCTACAAGTATATACTGACGGAATGCTTTCATGGTGCTTCTGTGAAGGGCCTGTCCCAAGGGCTTTTTATCGCGAAATCGCTCCCTGATCAGGGAATAGGTCGTTTCATCACCTATTGCCCATAGGAATTCCTCGAAGTCCAGAGGATACATACGGATGCATTCTTCTTCCGAAGGGATCAGGATATCCGATATATTCTGCCTTAAGGAGATCAGAGAACCGGTTTCAATATAGTCATATCTTCCGTCGGCGACCAAAGATTTGATCATCTGCCTGGCTTTTGGACAGAACTGTATCTCATCAAAAATGATGCAGGATCTGCGGTGCTTTAGCCTCGCTTTATAATGAGCCTGCAATGTCTGAAAAAGAGTATCTAGATCCTCATTCTCTGTCTCAAAAAGCTCTTTTATTTCGGCAGGTGCTTTAGAAAAGTCAATGAGCAGATAGCTGTCATATTCCTGTCTGGCGAATTTCTCAGCTATATAACTTTTGCCAACGCGTCTGGCTCCTTCGATCAGCAGGGCGCTTTCTCCGTGATCTTTTGTTTTCCACTCCAGAAGCCGGTCATATATTTTTCTTTTTAATTCCATTCCGTACCTCATGTAAAAATGAATGCTTCAGACACATGTATGTTTGATTAAATCTAACAATAATGAATATATCACAAAATGGCGGCAAGTAAAAGCAACATTTCTCACCGAATGGCGCTTTTGATGGAAATTTCGCATTTATATAAAATTCGTCACAGTTTGGAAGGATTTCGTCACAGTTTTATTGAAAATGCTTGACATATAGTTTACCCTGTGCAGGTAAGCGCAGGAAACCGTTTTAAAGATAACTATAAAGGCAGCGGGGCATTTGGATGGAAGCGATCGTATATACAAGAGATGATAATGAATACAACCTTATAAAGACCACTCTTGAAAATGAAGCGGGGCTAATCGACGTGGACAGACACCCGTTGAACGGCCACAAGAGATATGACCGCGGCTATGACGTGGCTGTCGTGGCACTTAAGGGTGCCGAGGGCATGGAGGTAATGCTTGAGTATGCCGGGCGTTTTCCTGATACGAACGTCATTTGGATCACGGATGATCCTTTCTTTGCAGGGATCGCCCTGCGGAACCATATCTATGACTTTATCGAGCGGCCCTATGCTGAGGAACGCCTGGAGCAATCCATAAGGGATGTGATAGAGCGGTGTCCCAACAGGAACAGGTGGGTCCTTCGGACAAATAAAGGGAAAGTGCTGTAGGAGGAAGTGGAAAGATGAAAGACATAGTAGATTATGCGGAAAAGAGCCGGATAAGGAAGAGAAAGAGGCAGTTTTTTGCTCTGCTTATCGGTTTACTTATAGGGATGCTGCCGACAGTAAATGTGCTGGCAGATACGATTACGATCGACCATACAGGTACTCTTGAATCCGCAACAGTAAAAGTTGGCGATACAATTCATATATCTTTTTCGGGTGGTGTGACCTTTGATTTCAATGATTCCGACGGAAGAAATATACGCGGAGAGGCAGGAGGAAATGGTGCTGATATCCCTGTCGGTAATTGTGGTCTGACCGATCTTGACCATTGGAATATGGTACGAACTGAGCGTGATATTTCTTCTACTACTTGGAGTGCGACCTATGTTTTGACCGCAGTACATACACAAACCAATTCAAACGGATATGAGAAAGATGAATCAGAAGCAGAAGAGGAAGAGGAAGAGCCTGTGATCAATCATAATCCCGATGCTCTTAATGCCCGGTATTATCTGAACGGCATGCTTAATGACAATTATAGCCTCGGCAAGACCGAACAAAGCCCTCTCGGCCAGATAGCGTTTAATGCGGCACGACCAAAAGGGTGGAACAAGGCATTTTCCATATCCATGTCATACCAGGGCAGGAACGAGTATTCCAAAAAGGATGGAACGATAGTTCTGTACGTACCGGATGCATATCAGAAAAAAGGTAGAAAATACGCCATAATGGCTATTGATAAATCAGGAAATGTTACCATTCTTGAAGATACGGACATTTACCCTTACCTTATAACTGTAAGTCCCCGTTTGGAGGGCTATGCTTACGAACTTATATATTCGGATTAAAAGTACAAAAGTTTTAAACAAAGCGGAGCGTGTAGCATCTTGAAATCTGCAATTGCGAAGATAATAACTGTAGTGCTGGCGGCATTTTGTATGCCGGCACTTCTTGTACTGTCCGCTATGATCCCGAAAGAGTATATAAGGGATAATATGCTCCGGTCGGCGGAATATCTGTATGAATCAGAACTGTTTGGAGATGTTATTGAAGGTATAGACGGCAGCCGGATCGACAGATATGCAGATTCGATACTATTAAATATCGCATATCATTATGACAATGATAATCCCATAAGGTCTGTCATGCTTTCGGCATACTATTTTACCCCTTTTCATGAAGAGAATGAGAATCTTCTGATTGCGGTAAGGGATGATATGGGAATGAACCGGCAGTATCTAAGGTATTGGCATGGCTCTATTGCAGCGATCCGTCCGCTTTTACAGATAATGCCGGTTAATGCTGTATACGTATTAAACGGGGCGGTAATATTCGCACTTTTCGCCTTGTATACATTTCTCTTTGCAAAATATAAGGATTTTGCAGCGCCTGTTGCACTGCTTATCTCATTGATAATTACAAGATCTTTTTACGTTCCGTTCTCATGTGAATACGCTCCCACATATATATTAATGCTTGTATCTTCGTGTATAGCGGTGATCCTGTACAAAAACGGACAGTCTGCATGGCTTAACCCTTTGTTTTTTATAACGGGAATGGCAACATCCTTTGCGGATTTTCTGACAACGGAAACACTGACACTTCTGGTACCGCTAATATCAATTACATGGCTTATGCGAAAGGATAGTAAAGGATCGGCAGAATTAACCCGGAGGGCTGTGATACTGACAATACTGTGGGCTTGTGGCTATGTTGTCATGTGGGCTTCAAAATGGCTCCTGTGCTCAGTTATTTTCGGTGAAAATGCCATGCAATATGTTACGGATCATGTTACGGAAAGACTTGGCGGTGATCTCGGGCTTAATATGTGGCAATACATTACAGGTGCAGTAATCAAAAATATCGGGTGTCTCTTCCCGTTAGGATATGGGGCTGTAGGGGGAATAATCTTTATTGGGCTCGTGATTTTTGCCGCGTACAGAGGATATGTATATAACAGAGGTTCCGTAAACGGCTATTTTGTGGCATCTCTTGCTGTCATGGCGGTTATTCCTTACATAAGGTATATTGTGCTGCATAATCATTCATATATACATTATTTTTTTACTTACAGGGCACAGGCGGCAACGGTTATGGCAATAGTGCTTATTGTGGGGGCCATTACGGAGAAGAAGGATGGGTAAGGAAGATATCAAGGTGTCTGTGGTGATGCCCTGCTTAAATGAAGAGTGTGCGGTAGGTCCCTGTGTTGATGAGGCGTACGGTTATCTGGAGAGGAACGGCATTTGCGGAGAGGTGATCGTAGTCGACAACGGATCAACCGATAATTCTGCCCTTATTGCAAAGTGCCACAGGGCAAAAGTTGTTTCCGAGAAGCAGCGGGGTTACGGAAACGCGTTAAGGACCGGCTTTAATGCGGCGCGGGGCGATATCATCATAATGGTCGACTGTGACACTACATACGATCTTAGCGATATGGGCAGCATGATCAGTCTCATCGATGAAGGTTATGATCTTGTCATAGGCGACAGGCTCACCGGGGGAGGCAGAGGCTGTGCCATGAACATTATTCACAGGATGGGTGCTATTATGCTGTCTAAGATCGGAAGGCAGAAGATACATACTGATGTTAATGATTTTCACTGCGGGATACGGGGGATCAGAAAAGAAGCTTTGGGGCGGCTTAAGTTTCACACAGGTGGGATGGAATTTGCCACAGAGATGATAGCGGAGGCGGTCAGGGAAGATCTGCGGATCACCCAGATACCTGTTAGTCTGCGTAAATGCACGGTCATGAGAAGATCGAAACTCAGCATCTTCCGTGACGGTTACCGGCACTTAAAGTATATGATCACGAATTAATGCCATGAAGAAATACTTTGACAGATTAAAAAGAATGATAAAGAGCATCAACAGGGACCGGCGTGTGCTTACGGTGTTTATGGCCGTAGGAATAAGCTTTGTGCTTGCTATTATTATATCTATCTTTTCGCTTCGAAGGCTTGCCGACGGGAACCGCCGGGAGCTTGATACAATGCTGACATACCGGATCTATGAGTCTGTATCAAGCTCTCTTAATGAGCCTATCGTAGTGTCGAAAACTATGGCCTGTGATGATTTTCTCATAAGCTTTCTGCAGGATGAGGACAAAATGAGTGAGGGCGAGGCTGTATATTCCATGCGCAAATACCTGTCAAGTGTAAGGGACAGCCTTGGATATGATTCCGCATTTCTGGTATCCGAAAACAGTCGCCGTTATTATACCTATGACGGTCTTAACAAAATCGTTGATCCTGTTAATGACGAGCATGACGTATGGTATTCCATATTCCTTGATAAAGATGTTCCCTATGACCTTGACGTTGACAGCGATGAGATGAATGAGGAACAGTGGACGGTCTTCGTAAATACCCGGATAGTTGATGATAGCGGAAAACTTCTGGGTGTATGCGGTGTCGGAGTGAAGATGTCAAACCTCCAGTGCCTCTTCCTAGAAGCGGAAGAAGAGTACGGGGTGAAGATCAATCTGGTGGATGCAAAAGGTCTTGTTCAGGTTGATACGGAAGATATTAACATCGAAAACGCATGGCTTAATGAGGACGTGCTCGGGGACGGGAACGAGGATAAGGTATTTCAGAGCGTTGAAGGAGAGGAATACGTTACAACAAAATATGTGGAATATCTTGGATGGTATCTTGTTGTGAGAAGTAAGAGGGCGGATATCAGCCGTGAAGTCGGAAATGTTATTTCACTTAACATTGTACTTCTGGCTCTTGTTATGGCTGTCCTTGTTATCATGGTAATGATTTCTTTTATCACCAATCGGAAAATGCAGCGTACCGAAGAGGAGGCTGCAATTGATAAGCTTACGGGATTTTATAACAAGTACAATGCAAATGAGAAGATAAGTGCGCTTTGTGCCGGGCAGGAAGGCACTCTTATGATCATAGATCTTGACTCCTTCAAGCTTGTAAACGATATATACGGCCATGATATGGGAGACAGGATACTGATCGAATTTGCAAGGATCATCAGGGAAAATATGTCAGCTGATGCAGTACTTGGCAGGATAGGTGGGGATGAATTCATTGTCTTTGCCATCGGCATGAAGGATGAAGGTGCAGTCGGAGCTTTCTCGGAAGCTGTAAACAGGGATCTTCTTGAGGTGGCAAAGCTTCTTATGGGAGAGGATATGAGTATTCCTCTCGGTGCTTCGATCGGAGTGATTTTCGTACCGGAATACGGAACAGAGTTTAATGAGCTGTTCAGGCTGTGTGACAGGGCTCTTTACGTTATCAAAAGCAACGGGAAGCACGGATATTTCATATATAACGGGGATATTGATGATGATCTTCCCACAGATATTACGCTGTCCATGTTAAGTACCATTCTTGAAGAACGTAATATACCGCAAAATGCCATGTGGATGGGCAAGGAAGCCTTCGGTAATGTTTACAGATATATGGTAAGGTACATGGACAGGTATAGCGGAACGGCATACAAGGTGCTCTTTACCGCAAAGTTTATCCGGAGAGATCTGCCGGATGCAGAGAAACAGACTATCATGGTGAGTCTTAGGGAACTTCTGCAGGAATCACTTCGTGGGAGCGATATAATGATGCAGCTTGGGTACAATCATTTCTTCCTGATGCTTCCTCAGATAAGCGATAACAATATCAGCCATGTTATCGATAGGATAATGCGATCATGGAAGTATAACAAATACAGCGATCAGGTGGAACTTACCGTGGAATCTGAAAGTATGGTAGATTATTGAGGGTTTGATATATCAGTAAAATGGGGCGTTTTCGGAACCGCTAATATTGCCGAGGGGTGTACTAGGTATTAATCAAGGGATATATAGCCGGTGGAAAAATCGTTTGCCGGATCTGTGGGGTCAGAAAAACTAAATGATATCTCGACCTTGGCATCAGCGGCGCGATTTTCAAATTCCTCACCCGGGCAGTGAACTGAATCATGATGGAGCGTATAATGGGCGGGAAGTCCGGCATCATAAAGGATATAGCTTGATCCCGGAACTGTACCGTTTATCTTAAAATCCGATGTATCAATATAGAAGTCGTGATCCGAGAGGTTATCGATCCAGATATCATAGCCTCTGTCCCTGTTTTCTTTTTCCAGACTTCTGATACGTATGACATCATTTTCAAAAATCACACTGCCGGCATCGGCATCATCCGTAATGACGGTATATCCGTTGTCATTTAGCTTGAAGGTCTCCATTTCATTACTCTCGAATATATCGTCCGCGTCCTCAACACTAAGAGTACGTTTGCCGATCACTATCTCGTCAACCGAATCATACCATTCCCCGTAGATGTTTTCATAAAACAGAACATCAGCTCCGGCTTTAAAATAGCCGGCAATATAGAATGAATCACGGGACCTGCTCCGGCCGTTGACGCCGTTACATTTCAGAGAAAGCCTGATTGCTTCTTCCCGTGAATTGACAAGTGAAAAAGCGATACGGAATTTTCGGGATTCTCTGTCATATTTTCCGTTATCATTATCGGCATATATTTTCATGACACGTAGAGTCACGCCACCTTCATCAAAGATCGTAACCTCCGGACTTCCTAGCAGTGTATATTCCGTATAACTGTTATCCTGAAGTTCCTCATTTCCCCGATATTTATGGGAATAGTGTGACGATACACTGTAGAAGACTACAGCATATATGACTGTTAATACAAATACGCATACAAGGGCTATGATGGCAATTTTTATATACCGCAGAGATTCCAATGCCTTCTCATGAGCTCTTAAGACGGCATCCTTTGCGGCGGCATCCGCCTTTTCCTCAACAGCTGCCTCGTTGACATCAAAGCGGCTTCCCAGCTCTTTGTCATTCCCGTAGACGGCCCCGCAGTTGGGACATCTTTTCTCTTTAGCTGTATTTATGACATAGCCGCAGTAATCACAGGTTATTTCATGGCTTTTTGCCTTCGCCCTAAAAGACTGACGTTCGGCAGCCTTGCGAAACTCCCTGGAACTTAATATATGAGCCTGAACGTACAGGTAGCGTACAGTCAGAACTATTATGGCAATGATCAATCCGATTATTAATAGAATGAAAAACATTTTAGACCTCTGTATATGTAAGGATAGCAAAGCCATTTTATCACAGAATCCCCATATAAAATAGATATTATCCGCTGTGTGATTACCTGTTATAAAAATGCTCGGATTATTCTGTGTATTATTTTAACCAATATTTTATATATTATATTGCTAAAAATAATAATATGGTCTATACTTAAGTCACGGAGGATACACATATGAGCCTACAATTAGCAGAATTTACTGAAAAGCTGATACCTATATCCGATTTTTCCCAAGGGAAAGCCAGTAAGGTCTTTCGTGATGTGGCGGAGAACGATTCTGAGTATGTGGTGCTTCGCAATAATCAGCCCACAGCCGTAGTAATGTCTGTGAAAGAGTACAAAGACGCACAGGCAAAACTTGATATGCTTGAAAAGATTCTTGAAAAGATTGAAAATATAAGACTTCTCAATCTGGCTAAAGCAAGAGAGGGTGAAGATTTACGCGATTTTGAGGATTTTGTCAAAACAACGGAATTCAGTATGGAAGAACTTGAAGAACTTTCGGAGAGCGTGATAATTGAGTGACTGGAAGGTAAAAATCTCCAAAGAAGCAGAAAGGGATTTTGATAGTATAGATGGATCAGTAAGGAAGCAGGTTCTCGCCGGTATTCTTAAAGTGTCAAGAGCGCCTCTGCCTGCTCCTAACGGGTATGGCAAACCTCTCGGAAACAAGGGCGGTAATAATCTTACCGGTTTTTTTAAAATCAAATATCGCGATATAGGGATAAGGGTTGTGTATACCTTGGTCATTGATAAGAAGACCATGAATATTGTTGTTATTTCGGAACGCGATGATCAATACTGTTATGATCTTGCAGCCAAATTATATGAAAAGTACGGAGAGAAGATATTTGATGACATTTTTAAGGAGTTTAATCTGTAATATAAGTTTAATCTAATAATAAAAAGCATCTAGAGTAGGTGGTGTAAAGTTTTCTATGAAAACTTTGCAGCACGTAGGCCACGCCCCTTACCTACGACGTTAGTCGTTGGTGCCGCCCGGCGAGGGACGAAGTGGACTTTGAATGGCGTGGCTCTCAAGAAAGTATCAGAGGAGAAAAAACATGGCAATAATACCGATTAAAGATATTCCAAATTCAACATCATCATCTCCAACACAGCGAGATCTTATAAGAGCCGATATTAGAGAAGCCATAAGACTGGGTGTGACCAAATTTGAATTTGACGATGACCGATACAAGTATTCAACACTTGTCGGAAATGCAAAAGAGGCATATAAATCGCTTTTTATAAAAGAAATATACAATCCTTCCGTAGTAAAAGCTGAAAAACGATTAAGAAAGGAATATCCCGAAGAGGAATTTAGCATACCGTCATGCAGCACCTATATGCACAAGACAGCTCTGTTTTCTGCAAGAAAGCAGGAAGACAGGATACATGTATATTGCGCTTTGGATCTCAATTTGATAAACGGAATGGATGGATACCTTTACATTGATGCATTAAAAACACTATACAGAAAAAAACAACAATAATGCAGGAATTATAAATCTATGGAACCTGATAAAGTGATTAAGGCTATCATAAAAGATATGAACGCAAACAGACCGGTCGAAAAGATTGCAGAGCGCAACAAAGTCGACAGGGAATTTGTGGAAGATGTATTACAGATATATACAACACATCCCGGGATTGATATGGACGGCATTCTGGATCGGTTGAAGTACTACTCATAAATGCTTGATTGTCAGAGTAAATGCAACACCTGACGGCCTGTATCACGAAATGATCCGAAAAATCACATGATCGGGTCATTTTTTATGTCCGAAAAGCCCGTATAAACGCCAACTTAACAAAATCACTTTTTTAAGTGCGCAACTCAACTAAACGACTTACGATTTTTCTGCCAAACTTATCGCAACCCATTTCTATCACGATTTTATGATTTTGGATACAGATGAAACTGCTCAGATAAGAAATTGAATGGTTATCAGTCTACATTAAGCAGACTCTTAGTAAGATTTACATCATCGGGCTCGATGAATTTAAGCCCAAGCAACTTCATAAGAAGAAGCATATCATGATCATCATCCGGGATCATCTCATAAGGCGACATATTCTGGAGCCCCGGCCGTCTGGTGCTGTTGATATGATTCATAAGTACCGTCATATCGTCCTGTGTAAAGGGTTTGAGAGATGTTCCTTTTGGTATGACATAGCGGATGTACTCATGATTTTTCTCAAGCCGGCCCTTCTGACCGGACTGCATCGGATCGCAGTAATACATACTCGTGCGTAGCGTACCGTCGCCGGATGCAGACTGTTCAAGCTCATCAACCCTTTTGAATTCGGAGCCGTTATCGGTCAGGTATAATCCGAACAATCTTTTGAAACAGTCTTTTCCAAGACCATTTTCAAGATAATCGAACCAGTAGATGACCGATTCTGCTTTACAATCTGGCATGATAAAGATAAGCATAACAGAGTTACGGCGGAGCATCATTGTCAGCATAACCTTCCCGACTCCCTGCTTACCCTTAACAGTATCCATCTCCGTAACGATATAATCTGATTTGCCTTCCATATACTTCTGAAAGTCCTGATAGGAGCGCCCCTGCCTGTACTTCTGTGAAAGCACGCTGGATTCACCCTTTTTCTTCCTGCGCCTCTTGTAACGGGCCTGCCTGCGTAGATCGATGTTCCTTACGTCAAGCAGCGACATACCGATATAACGGTAAGCAGTACGTTCGGAGATTATGATATCGTCCTCATGAGCGGATAAGATATGAGACAGAGGCTGACCATTATTTATTCCGTAGCTTATGATCTCGTTAACTGCTTTAAGCTCTTCAGCAGTAAGATGAATACCGGTTCTAGAGGTTGTTTTAAGTTCGTTTGCTTTCTTGTCGGCAACCTTAGCGTCATAAAAATACTTGTCATCTTCGCAATAACGGCGGTTTTCACAGTGATTGCACACATAAGGAGACCTTTCATAGCTACAGCACTTGTCACATTCATATTCGTCACAGAATTGATGACAGTCCTTGGTGCATGTATAGCAGTACATAGGGCAGACCTCATCCCCGCAAACATGTCGCTTGTTACAGCCTTTTGCATACCTGCAGTCGTTTCCGGCATAGTAGCTTCCGCGCACAAAGATGCGGTGCCTTTTGATTTCCTTTGCCACGGATGCGACATGCTTTCCGATATGCTCCGCGATCTTATTAAGCGACTGGCAGCGCATGATCCCGATGGCAATGGATTCCCTGTCATCCAGGGTAAATTGTTTAAAGTTTTTTGGCATCGTTACCTCCTTACTTCCGAGCAGCTTCAAACCATTCAATACGTATTGCGTTATGTGTTGCAATACGTGTTTCAGTATAATATAATTGATTCAAAGGAGTTAGCTAATGTACGAGAGTTTTGACATAGATCTGGATCAATTCACTTTTGAATGGGATGAAGAAAAAGATCGTATCAACTTTGCTAAACACGGGATACATTTCAAAACAGCAGCAAAAGTCTTTCTTGATCCGGATAAACTAATAAGAGAGGACGAGGAACATCCTCAGGAACTGCGTTATGATATAATAGGAAGGGTAGGAAAGATCATTTTTGTTGTATGTGCGTTTGAGGACCATGGCGTGATCAAGCTGATTTCTGCTAGACCGGCCTCCGCCCCGGAGAAAGAGAGGTATGAACTTGGTGAAGATGTCTTTTGATGAAATAAACAAAGAGCTTACGCAAGAAGAGCTTATAGAGCTTGAAATGGCTGAGAAAAAGGAGCCTGTATATGATGAGGATGCCCCGGCCATGACCAGGGAACAGTTAATGCAATTCAAGCGGATCAACCGGGAGAACAGAACGAAACCAACCGTTTCACTGCGCATTACCCCTGCTACGCTTAAAAAGGCGAAACAATACGGCAGGGGATATACGGGTTTGCTCAGCAGGCTGCTGGATCTGGCGATAAATGACGAAGAAATGGTAAAAAAATGCATTTAGATGGAAATGGATGAAGTGTGACAGCTCTGTGACACTATTTGTATTATTGTATAATTACAGAAATCTAAAAAGAGCTGAGAGATGAAGAGGAGGTTACAGACATGAAACTCATAGGAGATCTTAAAAATCAGGTAGAAAACGCAAAAAGCAAAGAAGAAGCAAAAAGCTTAATAGAAAAAGCGGGAATGGCGCTTAATGCAGATGAACTTGAAATGGTGACCGGCGGGGGTGCAATTTTGTTGCCACCGGAAGGGCTGAATCAGGAGGTAAATTTTGATAGTTCACCACGGCAGTGATCATATAAATGCCAATAACGGGAATATATAAAAAGAGCCCTCGCCACCATATAATCAAATGTGGTGGCGAGGGCGTTATTTTGTAAAATTTTGCACAACTTAATGGGCGAGGGAGTTGTCCGGCATTTTCTCATGACTTGAAATCACGGGCTTTATACCGTTCGTATTCCTCAATATAACCTTTATAGATGTCAAATGCGTCATCCTGATGATAACTGCTTATAGTCGCAAAGGATTTACGGCTGGAGCAGCTGTCAAATATGTTGTTTCTAAATGACATGACTAGGTCAACGGAGGTGATTTTCGCATCTGCGCTATCGCCGAAGAGAGCAGTAGTGTACTTTTTTATCATTTTCTCAACAGCCCGCAGACACAATCTCTTGCCCTGTAAACTTAGAAACAGGGCAGTATCACTGCCTTTGTAAGGTATTGTTTCAAGCCTTTCTTTAAGATAAGAGGAGATGGCAACAGCAATTTGATCCGAGATGTATACGATCCTATCGCTATTATTCTTGTGGATCGTGACGAATTTATTTTCTATATCCACGTCTTCGATATTAATCTCAACACATTCGGAGGCCTTTATCCCGGCTCCTATGATAAGCATCAATATTGCACGATCGCGGGATCTGGTGTTTTCCTGATAAGCAGCAGCATGGCTTCCGGGAAGCTGGCCGGAGGAAACAAAATCCAATAGTTTAGTATTCAGATCATTCGAAGGGGCTTCTTTAATAAGGTATTGCCGTCTATATTGCGGCGTGATTACCTTTATGACTGGATTGGAGTCAATAAAGTTATTTCTGTAATAATACATAAAGAAAGAGGAGAGTGAGCCATGCAGCCGTGCTATTGCGGCATCAGACTTCTCCTTCCCCCCTTCATAATCATTTCTGCTCTGCTCAAGGAAATCTTCTACTATAGAGGAATTAATTCGATTCAGGTCTTTCATCGTCATAGACATGGAATCTATACCTATAGAATCCAAATATCTGAAGAATAGAACCATATCCCTTGCATATGCTTCCAGTGTGCTTGGCTTCTTAACTCCTATGTTAGCATTAAAGAATCTGTCTGCAAAGCCGGGCATCTGATCCCGTACCAGAGACTTCATCTTTGCAATACGAACCTTATCCTTTTGTAATTTATCCATGGATAAATTATACGATATGAACCTATATCACGACCACTGACAAGGTTATTGCAACCTTTTTACCTTTTAGGAAGAGCATAGGTTGCGATAAAAATGTCAGTTTAACACTACTCATAAATATTTGGATATACATCTATTCGCGAAAGACAACTTTAACGAATAGATATTAACAGATCAAGGCCTTATTACGATTTATTCCGATACATCCGAAGAATCGCCTGAATCCGAAGCTGTGTCGGAATTTCCGCCATCATCCGAGCCGGAATCACCGGAATCATCTGATCCTGAATCATCAGATCCGGATTCCGAACCTGAATCGTTGCCGGTATCGCCTGACGGATCATTTCCGCCGTCAGAATCGTTATTTCCGCCAGTTGATTCTTCAATATAGATTTCGTTATCCGGTATAATTGCATCTTCCTGAACCGGTGTAAGGCTTAATCCGTTTCCGGATTCGTCAGTGATTATATTATCAACGATAATATCACTTGGAGTATCATTTACAGGTGCGGATTCGATTCCCTGGGCAATAATATCGTCTGTATCGCTTTTTTCTTCCTCTACAACAGGAATATTATCGATTGGCTCATCCGAAATCGCGATTGTGGGCTCATCAGTTATTACATCATCTGATATAACATCGGAAGCTTCGGATACGGTTTCCGATGTATTCTCGGACGTTTCTTCATAAATCGATTCATGGGCAGATTCAGATGATGCTTCCGAAACTTCGGATTTTGCAGCTGCAGGAAGCGTTTCATCCTGTCCGGAACCGTCTATATCAGTGATTTTGGACCCTGATTCATTGACTTCACCGGACTGATCACCTGATTCTCCGAGAAGATCATCACCGCTGACTGTTTTACCGCCTGTCTGTTTCCAGGCATAGTCTTCATTAGCCGTTGAAGCTACATAACTTCCTGAATTCACAATATTATAGAGGCTACTCTCCTCTTCCTTGTTCCAATCGATAGGAGAGCGGTAATCCATATTGTTACGTAGAATTGAACCGTTAGCAAGGTTATTCCATGCTCCCGGTGAACTCTTGCTCTCAAGATAGTTAAGATAATAGGTGCAAAAAGCAAGTGAACCCATTATACCGGTTGATGTTTTCGATACAGAGTTATATACCTGTCTGTTTACATCTCCTTCACCTGAACCTTTGATAAATTTCTCCTGAAAATCATCGGTGTTGCTGTATAGCGATGACTTCTCTTCACCTGCCTGTGCCGAGTAATCCTTGATGATGCTGTCAAGACTGTATCCTTGATGGAGACGCTCAAGAATCTTGTTGGCACCGAATCTTATACCACTTATGTCTATAGAGACGGTATCATCACTGATATCATCAGGAGTATTTTTTACGTCTTTATAACTGATTATATCCGAATGTCCTTCCTGATTTTTATATCCTTCGTACATTGCAGCCATGTACCCCAGATAAACATACGCAAGATACCCGGATACATAAGCACTTCCGATATTATCATCATCACCTGAAAACTTCAGATCATATCTGTAATCATCTTTTAAACTGGCATCACAATATTTATTATATATACTTGATGTGGAATACTTGACAGGATCCTTGTATCTTTTCTGGCCATAGTCATATCCGGATTCCTCATTCACATTTCCTAGGGTCTGGAACATATATGCCCTGTACTGGTAGACATTCTCAACGGCAGAGGCACTTCCTTCAACAAACCAGTCTGGAAAACCGTCTTTGTTGCTTTCCATTCCGTACCTTGTATAATCATCCATGAATGCATGCATCATCTCATGGACGATTGTATTACAAAAATTATCTTTTTCACGCTCATTATAATGCCATTCACCGGTTTCAGGATCCTTTTCCATAATGGTTTTTGCATCAACACCGATTACATACTTATAGATATCATCTATATATCCCGAAGATACATATGCAAGAGCGCCTTCCGGAGTTTTGTGACCGTCTATCAATCCTTGTTCATAGTAAATATATAAACCTATCTGTGTTCCCAGTGCATCATTTCTTGCATAATTATATGCTTCAAACGAATTCTTAAGCAGATTAACAGCCTGAGGTTCTAGCTTATTCTTAATACGTGATACAAGATCCTCCAGTATTTCGGTGCCCAATGTGGAAATGGCACCTTGTGAGCAATGTATTCTTACCTGCTCGGGGATGGCTGCAGGCAAAGGATCATTATTGCCGCCTGAGGGCGTATCTTCATCGCCGGCGTAGGAAGTATCTGTACTTTCTTCAACCGGGCCAATAGCCGGTGCTTTATATTCCTCATATTCGGGCAGAGTTCCCTTTTTACCGAGAGATTCGACAAAAGTAATGTAGGTTATTCTTCTGCCGGCATCTATTGCAAATATAAGAGAATCTTCACCGAATGTCTGTATCAGAAAATCGGGAAGCTTTACGGTAAATCGTCCGTCGGGACTCATTTCTTTAATTGTATAACCTTCGGGAACAAAGAAAATGAAGTTCGGAGTATATGATCTGCCCTCTTCGGCAATAGTTGCAGTATTTCCGAGATCATCTGTCCAGATGACAGGTATTTCCCAGCTGATATTCTCGCGGGTTCTGACCATTGCCTTATTATCAAGGTATTTTCCGACAACAGGTCTGTCAATACCCGTTAGTGATATGCCGCTAAGCTCAGTAATGCCGCTACGTGACCCCACACCTTCCGCAGCATTTACATTAACGATACAAAGCTGACCTGCAATAAGGCTGAAAGCCATTACAATTGCAAGTAATCTGAGCTTTTTAAACATAATCTTCTCCCCTTTTTCTTATGAGCAGCAAATCTTAGTTGCCAAAAATCTCATCCGAATCAAGCATTACTGTAAACGGACCGTCATTAACAAGACTTACCTTCATATCGGCGCCAAACACACCGCACTCCGTATGAATACCGTATGTACTCCTGAGTTCTTTTAATACATATTCGTACAGTTTATTTGCATGATCCGGATCTCCGGATTTAAAAAATGATGGCCTGTTTCCCTTACGGCAGTCCGCATAAAGAGTAAACTGGGAAACAACAAGCATAGAGCCCTTAATATCGCCTATGGAAAGGTTTGTCTTCCCGTTTTCGTCTTCGAATATTCTTAAATTTACAGTTTTCCTAATCATTTTATCGGCAATTTCTTCGGAATCTGAACCGCATACACCGATAAAAATTAATAAGCCTCTGTCGATTTTGCCAACAGTCTCACCGTCTACATCAACAGAAGCATTTTTTACAACCTGAATCAGAAATTTCATATTTAAACCTCTGTCCTCTCTTCTTTTTCATTCAGGAGAAGATCCGTATCGGAACTGCTTGATATAGGACGGTCATTGTCATGTTCTTCAATATAGGTTTCCTCGGTAACCTTATCAAAAGTTTTCTTGGCAAAACGGAATGATTTTCCGCTGTTTCCTCCGGTAGACTCTTCGTCCGGGTCATAGTCGTAATCGACGTAATAGCTTGTTTCAACCGGCATATGCTTTATCTCAAGTCTCTTGTTGATAAGCGTCTTAAAAGCAGCATAAATTACCGCAAATACAGGAACGCCTATGAACATTCCCAATATACCAAAGAGGCCCGAAAATACAGTAATGGAGAAAATAACCCAGAAACTGTTAAGTCCCGTTGAATCTCCAAGGATCTTGGGGCCGAGAATATTACCGTCAAATTGCTGGAGGATCAGAATGAAGATTACAAAAACCAGACATTTTTTTGGATCGATCATCAGAATGAAAAATGCGCTTGGAATGGCTCCAATAAAAGGTCCGAAATAAGGAATGATATTCGTGATACCTACAAGTACAGCGATCAGTACCGGATACGGCAGACGCAATATAAGCATTCCTATATAACACAGAACACCGATAATAAGAGAATCAATGACCTTCCCGGAAATAAAACCGCCGAATATCTTGTCTGAATAACGCAAGTTATTTATAAAATTATTAGCTCTCTCCCGCTTTAAAAATGCATACAATACTTTCTTTGCCTGGGCAATGAATTTTTCTTTGTCAGCAAGAAGATAAATGGAAATGATGATCCCGATGATGAAATTCAGGAGGCTCTTGAAGATTGTAATAACACTTCCCACCAGACTTGTTGAAGTTTTGCTTATAAGTTCTTCAAAATAAGGCAGTATCTTGTCATAAAACCACTGGGTCATGTCAATACTGTACTGCTTGAGCATTGTTTCCAGTTTAGGATATTTGGCAAGTACATTAGCATAGTAATCATCCATATTCAGGAAATAAACAGGTATCCTTCCAAGGATGCTTTGCATATTAGATATGATTCTCGGGAACAACAGCATTACAAGAGCATATATAAGGGCTATGAAAATTATTATAGTAAGAAAAGTCGAAAGAAGCCTTATTACTTTGGCTTCTTTCGAATATGTATGATCCTTGCGGCGTTTGATCTTGTTCCATAAAGGCCCGAAAACCTTAGTCTCCAGAAAACGCATTACAGGATTGAGAATATATGCAATTACAAGACCCGCTATGATGGGAGTCAGCATTGAAAAGAAAGCATTAATCAGTTCTGAAAGCTTATCGGAATGAAAAAGGATATAATAAAAGAAAATACCCCCGCAAACTATAAGAAGTCCGTTCATACCGATCTTGAAATAAAAATTATGATTTTTGTTTTCCTTCAATTACATATCCCCTGTTATTTATTTGCAATCATATTTTCGTAATCCATAACAAACTGGTACAAAAGCTCAACAGTGCCGTCTCTTCCGAGAACAGTTGAGTCAACGCAAAGATTGTATGTCTCAGCCTTGCCCCACTTCTTGGTGGAATAATAGTTATAGTAGCTGGCACGCTGCTTGTCCTTCTTGATGATCATATCTCTCGCATCTTTTTCGGACACTTCATACTTGTTCATTACCCGCTCTATCCGCTTACTCATATCACCGTAAATAAACAGATTAAGAACATTATCGAAGTCAGCAAGAGCATAATCGGCACATCTTCCAACGATAACGCAGGGGCCCTCTCCCGCTATTTTCTTGATGGTGTCAAACTGGGCAAGGAATACCTTATGAGACAAAGGCATATCCACATAATTGGAATTCGTAATACCGAAGGAATAGGTGTCCATTACAAGGTTATACAAAAAGCTGTTGGTCGGGCGTTCATCGTTATGCTCCAATATCTCCGGACAAAATCCCGAGTCCTGGGCAACCCTCTTAATAAGGTCCTTGTCGTAACATTTGATTCCAAGCTTTTCGGCCAGCTTTCTGCCTATCTCATGTCCGCCTGTTCCGAACTGTCTGCCGATTGTTATTATTGACCTCAATATATTGTCCTCCGTCAGTTATTAATAAGCTTGTCTTCTTCGTTGTTCCATGAGTAAAGCTTTCTGACTTCTGCTCCGACCTTCTCAGAAGGATGCTCGGATGCAAGTTTTCTCATTGCATTGAAATGTACCTTTCTTCCGGCAGGTGACATCTCGAGAAGGAACTCTTTTGCAAATGTTCCGTCCTGAATATCCGACAGAATCTTCTTCATTGTCTTCTTGGTCTCTTCCGTAATGATCTTGGGACCGGTTATATAATCGCCGTACTCTGCTGTATTGGAGATGGAGTATCTCATTCCCGCAAATCCCGACTGATATATAAGATCAACGATAAGCTTCATCTCATGTATACACTCAAAATATGCATTTCTTTCATCGTATCCGGCCTCTACAAGTGTTTCGAATCCGGCCTGCATAAGCGCACATACACCACCGCACAGAACTGCCTGCTCACCGAAGAGGTCTGTTTCGGTCTCGGTTCTAAATGTAGTCTCGAGAACACCTGCTCTTGCTCCGCCTATAGCAAGTGAATATGCAAGTGCGATCTCAAGTGCCTTACCTGTTGCATCCTGCTCTACAGCTACAAGACAGGGAACACCTTTTCCTGCCTGATATTCGCTTCTGACCGTATGTCCGGGCCCCTTGGGTGCGATCATTGTTACATCGACATCCTTGGGCGGTTTGATACATCCGAAGTGAATATTGAAACCATGTGCAAACATAAGCATATTGCCTGCTTCAAGATTCGGTTCGATATCCTTCTTGTACATATCGGCCTGTAATTCATCATTGATTAAAATCATAATGATATCGGCCTTCTTTGCTGCTTCGGCAGCCGTATAAACTTGAAATCCCTGCTCTTCGGCACGCTTCCAGCTCTTGGAGCCTTCATACAGACCGATTATCACATTACAGCCTGATTCCTTGGCGTTAAGAGCATGTGCATGTCCCTGGCTTCCGTAACCTATAACGGCTATGGTCTTCCCGTCGAGCATTGACAGATTACAATCTTCCTGATAAAAAATTCTTTGCATTTTTTCTCCTCCTTATAAATAAACAACCCCGTCGCTGCCGCGGCGAAGGCCAGCTATACCTGTTCTTGCGATTTCAAGTATCTCGTAGTCCTGAAGCAGTTCGATGAAAGCGTTGATCTTGGACTGGGTTCCCGTAAGTTCGATTATCATTGAATCTTTTGTGATATCAATGATCTTGGATCTGAATACATCGCATACCGTTATAAGTGCCTGTCTCTTTTCTTCTCCAACTTTAACTTTGATAAGAACCAGTTCCCTGTAAACGGAATCTTCGGGCTCCAAAACCCTGATATCCCTTACGTCAATGAGCTTTCCTACCTGTTTTTCGATCTGCTCAAGAATGTCTTCATCACCGCTTGTAACAATGGTTATCCTAGTGTATCTTGGATCTGCGGTTATTCCGGCTGTAATGCTTTCAATATTGTAGCCACGTCTGGAAAACAGACCTGAAATTCTCGACAGTACACCGGAAGTGTTGTCTACTATGAGCTGAATAACTCTTATCATAACAATAACGTCTCCTTAATCTATAGCAATCCGAGATTTATTGTATCTTTTTGATTTTTTGTTGTCAATGAATCATCAGCCCGAAAGCGAACATTTTTGAAGGGCAAGGGTCCCTGTACGGGCAACCTCCAATATGGCCACATCCTGAAGCATTCTGATAAGAAGATCTGTTTTCTCGGGAGTATCACATATCTGGATCATCATCATGTTTTTGGACATATCAACGATCTTCGCGTCCAGTATCTCGCAGACCTCCATTATTTCACGGCGGTTTGACTTGGTGTATCTGACCTTGACAAGCATCAGTTCCCTTGAAACACTCTCCTCCTCGGAAAATGTTTTGATCTTGATAACATCGATTTTTTTGTTGAGCTGTTTTTCGATCTGCTCTAATGTGGTTGAATCACCCGAGCTTAGGATCGTAATGCATGACACCTTTGAATCGTCGGTCTCACCTACGGCGAGAGAATCGATATTGAACACTCTTCTGGCAAACAGTCCGCAGACCTTTGCAAGTACACCCGATCTGTTTTCTACAAGGATTGAATATAACCTTTTCATAATCCACCTTTACTTATTTTACGGTATCCATTGGATCAAGCATACATTCCATAAGGCCCCACCCTTTTTCGGACAGGAACTTATCAATCACTTCATCCATGTTTTTGCCGTTATTCATGCGTATAAACGGTATGTTGTAAGCCTCTGCTATCTTGGACAGATCAGGTACACTGCCGAGATTTACCATTGAATAATTGGCCTTGTAAGTGTTGTGCTGGTATTCCCTTACAAGCCCCAAATAACCGTTATTGAACACAACTATTTTAATCGGTATTTTATTCTCAACCATGGTGGCAAGCTCGTTCATGGACATCTGGAATGATCCGTCACCGCATACAGCCACAACATTTCTCTTCATGTCCGCCTTTTTGGCTCCTATGGCTGCGGGAATCGAATATCCCATTGTACCCATGCCGCCGCTTGTTAAAAATCTTCCCGATTTGGCAATATAGTACATACATGACCACATCTGGTTCTGACCTACATCGGCAACATATACGTCGTTATTGCCAAGCTTTGATGAAAGAGACGTAATAAACGCAGCCGGATCTACAAAACTCTTCCGCGGTGATTTTCTGGGCTTGGATTGTGACCTGCACTCGTTCAACTCACTTACCCACTTCGTAAAATCACATACGGCGTTGTCCTTGGACAGATCGCTGAAAATATGCTTGATATCACCAACAAGCGGAATTGTAGGGCCCACATTTTTACCTATTTCGGCAGGATCCACATCAATGTGAATCAGAACCGTATCTTTTGCCACAAGATCAGGAGAAGATACAGCTCTGTCGGCTATCCTTGCTCCGATGACAATGAGAAGATCCGATTCTGCCATGGCATAATTAGCATATGACCTTCCGTTATTACCGATCATTCCGTAATAGAGCGGATCATCAGAAGGGATGGAACTTATTCCCATCATGGTTGTAACTACAGGGATTCCGTACTTATGTGAAAAATCACGGAGCTCTTTTTGCGCGCCTGATAGAATAACCCCGCCGCCTGCAAGTATAACAGGCTTTTGGGCCTTCTGAAGCTCATTAATAACCTTTTTGAGCTGTACGGCATGTCCCTTTACCGTAGGTTTATATGTTCTCATATTAACCTCTTCGGGATATTTAAAGCCAGAAATTGTCTTGTTCTGGATATCTATTGGAACATCGATAAGTACAGGCCCCTTTCGGCCTGTTGTGGCAATATGAAATGCCTCCTTCATTATACGCGGGATATCATTTGCATCCTTAACAAGATAACTGTATTTGACGAAGCTTTCCGCAGCTCCCGTAATATCCGCTTCCTGAAAAACATCTCCTCCGAGAAGAGATGAATCAACCTGGCCGGTTATGCATATAAGTGGGATTGAATCGGCATATGCGGTAGCTATTCCTGTAATCAGATTGGTTGCTCCGGGACCGCTTGTAGCCACGCACACCCCGGGCTTACCGGTTACTCTAGCATACCCGCTTGCGGCATGGGCAGCGTTCTGCTCGCTTCTTACAAGTATTGATTCGATTTTAGTGTTTAAAATGCTGTTAAAGAAGGGGCAAATCGCCACTCCCGGATATCCGAACAGCGTTGTTACCCCTTCTTTTTCCAGGCATTTTACGATTGCATCAGCGCCAATCATAAATTAACCTTCTTAAATATAATTTTTGTAATAAATATTATCTTCTGAACAGCTTAGCCAACGGAGAGATTATTGATGTTAAATCCTTGATGGCTTTGTTAAGAGACTCAAGATCGATATTATCAATCTTCTCAACTGTCTCTGTGAGACTCTTTTCGCTTGTTTCAACAAGACCGTTGACATTGTCAAGCATATCGTTGATATCGATAGCGGCAAGTTCCTTGGTTGACTTGTCAAGATTGGTAACAACAGACTGTACTTCACCCATCATGCCGTTAACACCTGATATAACTTCGCTTGCATCTGTAATGGCTTTGCTGGCAACTGTCATTGTCTCGCCGGCCTGATCGATAATGGCTGTGGCATCTTCAACAACAGCAGAAACATTTGATACCTCTTCGCTCACCGAAAGGATGAGTTCATTGGCATTGGCAACTGCGCTTTCAACCTGAGGTATGAACTTCTTGATCGTAACAAGCATAACGATCAGAAGGATCAGACAAAGAACGGAAGCGCATAATGAGAATAGGCTCTGAAGCTTAACACGTTTCTGGGCACGCTCGTTCTCGTTTTTCATTTCAACGATAAGACGTGCGATAACCTGCATATCACCGTCTTTAACGTTCTCAAGCATTGATGTCACATCGTAGTCTGTAAGCTTTGATGTGCCGGTGTAAGGATTTGTTGTTTTGTTCTCTTCACTCATAAGTAACCCTCCGTTTTTTATTTATTATATGAGTTCGCATATAATGACATATTTTACCACAAACCTCTTCTAATATCTATATTTTCTGTGAAGTTTTACTAAACTTTTTCGCACAATTTAATGAACAAATTAAAATATTCGGGAACCGGAGCCGTAAGCTCAATATATTCCTTTGTGGTCGGATGAATGAAGCCTATCATGTAGGCGTGAAGTGCCTGACCCTGTGTATCTACCGGAGTTTTAACACCGTTCCCGTAAACGGTATCGCCGGCAACCGGGTGACCGATGGATGCCATATGAACTCTTATCTGATGGGTCCTGCCTGTTTCAAGCCGGCATTTGATAAGCGTAAAATGTTCAAAATTCTTAATGACTTCATAATGGGTAACAGCCCTCTTGCCGGAAGGATTGACACACATTTTCTTCCTGTCGGATGCAGATCTTCCTATCGGTTTATCTATTACTCCCCCCTTGTCAATGACACCGGTCACTATAGCCAGATATTCCCTGTTTATGGAGTGTTTCTCCAGCTGTGCGGCAATACTTTCATGGGCTTTATCGTTTTTACATATGATCAACGATCCTGTTGTGTCTTTGTCTATCCTGTGGACAATCCCCGGCCTCATAACCCCGTTTATACCCGAGAGATGGTCCCGGCAATGGTACATTACCGCGTTTACAAGAGTATGCTCATAATGCCCCGGAGCAGGATGAACAACCATACCTTTGGGCTTGTTTACCACAAGAATATCATCGTCTTCATACAGTATATCAAGAGGGATATCCTCAGGGTTAATGTCCGGTATAACGCTGTCGCACCTGACGACTATTGAGTCTTTATTCCTTACTTTGTAACTTGGCTTGATAGTTTTGCCGTTTACAGTAAGATCACCTGACTCAATGATTTTTTGTATATATGAACGTGAAAAATCGGCAAGCGCATATGTTACGAACTTGTCGATCCTTTCATTTTCCATATCCTCTTCTACGCCAAGCAGATATTCCTTCATGTTTCGTGATTTTTGTCCTTATTTTTTGAAAACGGAGCCTTAAGGGAGCTTTCAAGATAATTGTAATCCTCTTCCTTGAGCTTAAACAGCATGAAGATCGCAAGTATCACTGTACATACGCTGACATACATATCCGCCACATTAAATATGGGGAAATTAATCAAGGATATGTATATAAAATCAACAACATAGCCCTGCATGAGTCTGTCTATCATGTTTCCCACACCGCCTGCAGCAATAAAAACCATGAGTATTTCCATGGATTTGTATTTTTTGTGGTCAGGCATATTCCATATTATGTAAACTATGGCGGCAACTACAACCACAGCTATAAACAAAAATAATGCTCTATGCCCCATAAGCAGCCCGAAAGCAGCCCCCGTGTTGCCGTTGGGAAGATAATATAATTCCAGCACCCCGGGGATTAGCGGGATAGCATCTTTATTCATAAGCCTGCTTGTAGCCCATATTTTCGTAATTCTGTCAAGGGCGATCAGCAATATGAAAAGCACTATGTCTATTAAGCATCTTTTTATCTTTGCATTCATGTCAGTCCCATTCTACGATCAGATTTTTGATCGCCTCTTTAATCTCATCTTCGGAAACATCATTTACAATAACGGCTTTTCCGATCTTTTTAAGTAATATAAACTTAAGTCCGGTATCGGTGTTCTTTTTATCATGACCGATATTGGAATATACACCTTCGATTTCAAAGGGATCAAGGCTTATAGGCAGGTCAAAGGGTACAAACATATCTCTTATCTCATAAAACTCCTCATTGCTGAGCATTGACCTCTTATAGGAAATATAAGCCGCAGCTACCATGCCGAGAGCAACACACTCGCCGTGGAGATATTTGAAATCAAAGAATTTTTCAAGGGCATGACCTATAGTATGACCGAAGTTTAATATCATCCTGTCCCCCTCTTCATAAGGGTCCTTTGTAACGTAGTACTGCTTGATGGTTACAGCCTTATCAAGCATGTACTTAAGTGCTTCGGCATCCTTGTCCATTATTTCCGAAAAATTCATTATAAGCCACTCGTAGAATACCCCATCCCTTATAAGTCCGGCCTTTAGTATTTCAGCCATTCCCGATGAAAACTCACGGTCGGGAAGGGTTTTTAATACATCGGTTGCAGCATATACAAGGCTGGGCATATATATACTGCCTACTATGTTCTTATATCTTTCGTAATCTACCCCGCATTTTCCGCCCACGGAAGAATCCGCCATTGCCAGAAGGGATGTGGGAAGGTTAACAAATCTGCAGCCTCTCATATATGATGAGGCTATAAATGCGGCCACATCTCCGGTTACGCCTCCTCCGAGACCTATAATAAGATCCCTCCGGTTAAAATCATTTGCCAGAAGTTTATCGTAGCAGGCCTTTACCGTATCAAGTGTTTTTGAACACTCTCCGGCTTCAAATACATATTCGATCACATGCTCACAGCAATCAGACACAAATGAATTTATATTATCAAGATATAATTTCGAAACATTCGTATCTGTTACGATACATATACGTTTAAGCTGCGGAAACATCTCCGAGATATACGAGCACAGACTGCTGTAATCCTTCTCAATAACAACAGGATAGCTTCCCGCGTTTTTGTATGAAATATTAAGTGCGTCCATATTAACCTCAAAAAAAGCTTCCGACTGTTTATCGGAAGCTTTTGTACTAGAATTTGTTGTTCAGTGCCGGAACATCGAAGGCTCCGGATAAGATCTCCTGAAAATCCCCCGATACATCTACATTCTTCGGTGTCAAAATAAATATATAATGGGATATTTTCTGAAGATTACCGCCGATCGCATAGGTACTGCCGCTTGTAAAATCAATGATACGCTGTGCCATATCGACGTCAAGACCTTCCATATTCAGTAATACCGTATGATTATCGAGAAGTGTGTCTGTGATCTCTCTCGCATCTTCCACGGATGTGGGCTTTATAACACAAACCTCCATTCCGTTACTCATCATACGGTTTCTGCCGTTTCTCGGAGTGGATCTTGCCGGTGCCTTAGCCTTGGCATCATCCTCATCATCGTCGAGCATCTGTGATTTTACAGCTCTTTTATTCACTAAGCGAGATGAACTTTTGTCGTCATAATCATCATCGTAATAATCGTCTTCGTACTCATCCTCGTCGTCATATTTCATAGCGCCGAGCATCTTGTCCAGTAAACCCATAATAATCTCCTATCTTTCGACCCCGTAATCTCTCTGTCCGAAAATCGAAGTACCAACCCTTACAAATGTAGCCCCTTCTTCAATCGCAACGGTATAGTCGCCTGACATCCCCATAGACAGACAGTCCATACAGACATTATCAATGTTTTTCCCGTCTATGTCAACAAATAATTGCCGCAGAGCGCAAAAAACGGGTCTGTTTTCTTCCGGATCGGATGTAAAGGGCGCAACAGTCATAAGTCCCCTTATGCGGATTCCGGGAAGTGTACTGATGTCGCGGCATAAATCAATGGCATCCTCAGGTCTGACACCGAATTTTGACTCTTCAGCAGCTACATTTACTTCGATAAGTATGTCGACTGTCACATTGTGTTTAACAGCCTGCCGGCTGATCTCCTCCGCAAGCTTTAGAGAATCCACACTATGGATCATACATACCTTATCGATTATGTATTTTACTTTATTTGTCTGAAGATGACCGATAAGATGCCATCTGATATCGGACGGGAGAAGCGGGTATTTTTCCATGATTTCCTGAACCTTGTTTTCTCCGAAATCCCTGATCCCGGTATCGTAAGCCTCTTTTATCATTTCAACCGGCTTGGTTTTTGACACCGCGATAAGTGTTACTTCATTTTCATTGCGGCCGGCCGCTTTCGCAGCTTCCGAAATCCTTTTTTTAACTTCCGAAATGTTTTTTTCTACCATGACATACTCCCTTTAATCATATATAAAATCATTCTCCGTTACCGAATCACCTTTGAGGGCGATGTAATCATAAACCGCAAGACCATATTCGCTGTTTGATTTTACAATTGCATATTCTTCGTTCTGGTTAAGAATTGTGATCTGTTTAAAATCCGCATACCCTTTGTTGATATTATACACTCCGATAAGGCTTGCCTGTTTTGATATTGCATATCTCTCACCTGTCTCCGGTTTGATAACATAGTCACCGATCTTGAACACGGACTCATCCACATACAGCATACCGTCAGCATTGTTATAGATCGTTGCAGGAACGAACTCAGCCGACAAAGTCCCATCCTCAAGGTAGGATTCTCTGTTAAATCCTTCGTCCTTGGAGTTGCCTCCGGTTGTAAGGTAATCCTCAGGAATAAGGTAAAATGTCCGCTCCGTTATTGCCGAATTCGGAATCTTCAGACCCTCTCTTGCATTATCAAGCAGCTCGACTTCCACAAATCTGTCAGATGCAAATGTAATCATTGAGTTGTTAAAATCAAGCTTTGCATAGGTCTTGCCGTTCTGCCGCAGTACAGTTACCGCAGCCCATGCAGTGTAATTGTTCTTCAGAAATCTTACTTCGATATAGTCTTCGTCCTCAAGGGACTGGGCACGCTCCTCGTCAATTTCCACAAGCACGGTCCATAATTCACTTGTAATCAGTTTATAAGCATTATCCCCTTCGGATATCAGGTCATTGGAATGAAGTACGTTTTTCTCATACCCTTCCCCTGCTACCTGTTCGGGGGTAATGGTCTCCGCCGTAAGCCCCTCGTACCCGTCGGTCGAATATTCGATGATCCCGGATGAGGGTGCATATCCGAAATCGATGGAATCGGCATAGTTTTCTGCACGCAGTTTGTCAATATTGGCAAGCACCGCGGTATTTGCAAGTTTAAGAACTACACCTTCGATATTGTATTTAAAATTATATGTGTCTATAAAGTTTTCGGGCTTAAAATCAACGGCAAAATTCGAAATATTTGTTTTAATGTCGGAAAGGCTCTCATTGGATATGGAGCTCTCTTCGGCACTCTCATCTCCTATCATTTCCGCAAGTTTACCGGTAGAGTCTACCGTATATACCATGGAATACGCATTTACCTTCTCGGATTCCCGGGCATAATAGTTGATATAGCCGGAAAAATCACTTGATATAACCGTTTCATCCCTGAGTATCACGCCATCATATGTATTGTTTATTGCCAGAGAGCCAAGCTTTACTTCATAGGGCGTTATGTGACTCTGCCTAAAATAGGATACGATCATTATAATTATATAAACAAAAATAACCAGGAATACGAGTACTCCCGGGTTAAATGTGATCGGCTTGGAAAACTTCGATATCTTCTGATTTCTTGAATTATCCTGCTTTTGTTTTTTCTTCTTTGAGAAAGACATCTTCACACTTTAAGGAAAGTCCCGGCTTCCCGGGACTTTCCGAATGTATTGGTCAGATATTATAATGCAACAATAACCTGTGACTTGTATTTTTCGGGGACCTCATCCGGCTCCATTGTGACGCTGACAACAAAATCCACATCAAACTGGTTACTTATCTTGTCAAACTTGTCAAGAACACCTTCTACGGCCTCTTTATCTTTAATAAAAGCAACATCCATAAAACTGTCAAGATATACTTCCTGCAGATCATGATCCTGAGAAACTATACCGCACAAAAATCCGAAAAATTCATCGGTAGATGTAAACGGGAATTCGGAAGTATTGATAAGTCTGATCCTGTTCTTGAGTTCATACATATGCTTTGAGTTCTTATCAAGATAGACAATATTACCGTCTACGGTCTTGACTGCGTTATTCACTTTTTCGAGTAAGTGTTTTGTTTTGCCTTTGCCTTTGGCTCCAACAATAAGCTGAATCATTGCAGATCCTCCTTTATTAAAGTTATATCTAATTATAGTGTATTTAATACTAAAAGACAACTAAATTTAGTGAATACCGGTTAACAATGTAGTCATGTTTTTATACAGACTGTCACGGTCGGTGGATCCTAAAATAACGGATATATACGTGTGTCCGTCTGATCCGTTGGACAGCAGGATCAGACAACTCTTCGCTGCTTTTGTAGTCCCGGTTTTGCCCCCTATAACGCTTACACCGTCCGGAGCCGCAATATCTCCCTTCAGATATGCATTAGTAGTAGTTATCTCTATGTTTTTGGGATTTCCTTCACGGTCTTTGTATGTACTTTTATACTCGGTAGTATTGATGATACGTCTGAATTCTTCAAACTGCATTGCGGCATTAAACATAAGGTACAGATCATATACCGTTGTATAATGCTCTTCGTCCGTAAGTCCGTGAGGATTGGTAAAATGTGTGTTTGTGGCACCGAGCTTTACAGCCTCATCATTCATAACGGCAGCAAAACTCTCGACACTTCCGGATAGATATTCGGCAATCAAGACACCGGCATCGTTTGCCGAATACAAAAGTAATGCATTAAGTGCCTGCTCAAGGGTAAGCTTATCTCCCTCCTTAAGCCCCATAAGCTGGGCTCCCGATTCGGTGATCAGAACATTTGACGATGCGGTAAGTGTGTCCTCAAGATGACCGTATTTCAAGGCAATATAAGCGGTCATTACTTTTGTAAGAGATGCAGGATTGAGTTTCTTGTGAACGTTTTTTGCATAAACGGTTTCGGCAGACGTGGCGTCAAAAAGCCCTCCTGCCTCGGCCTCATCAATTGTAAGCGTCATTTTTTCAAAATCATTATCCGTGACGCATATATCCGCCGCAAACGGTTTGATATCTGAATTCGTACCTGCAGATGTAATATTTACCGCATTTTCGGACGAGTCCGGATCAAAAGGCATGGTAAGCTTTGATGAACATGCTGTAAGACTTATCAGCAGTGTAAAGCTTATGATATATATAAACCTATTTGTACATCTCACGCCACTCCATATCTCCTCTGTCAAGTGATTTTATTAGAAGCTCGGCCGTTGCGAGATTGGTTGCAAGCGGAATGTTGTGCATATCACACAGCCTAACAATATAGTTGACATCGGGCTTATGCATATCGGGTGCCAGCGGATCACGCAGGAATATCATAAGATCGATCTCATTGTGCTCGATCTGGGCTCCGATCTGCTGCTCGCCGCCAAGATTACCGGCAAGGTACTTATGTACAGACAGATTTGTAACTTCTTCAATCAGTCTTCCGGTGGTACCTGTTGCGCAAAGCTTATGCTTGCTGAGCGCTCCACGGTAAGCGATACAAAAGTTCTGCATAAGTTTCTTCTTGGAATCGTGTGCAATCAATCCGATATTCATTAGAATTCTCCTTCAAAATACTCGCCGGCAGGCGATTGCAGTTTAACGTTCAGTACAAATCCTATACCTATAAACAGACTCACAAGACTAGTAAGTCCATAACTGACAAAAGGCAGTGTAAGCCCTGTATTAGGCAGCAGTCCCGTAACAACACCTATGTTTATAAAGGTCTGAATACCGATAAGTCCGCCCATTCCTCCGGCTATGATCTGTCCGGCCGTATCCTTGGCACGTCTTCCGATCCGCAGGCACCAGATGGCTATTAAAAACAGCAAGCCTATAACAAGACAACATCCAATAAATCCCATTTCTTCGCCTATAACGGCAAATATAAAATCGGTATGGGCGGCGGAAATAAAATTACCGTTTTTAACCGAAGCTACCACGTTATTGTTAATACCCTTCCCGGAAAGCTGTCCCGAGCCTATGGCAGTGATGGCATTAAGAGTCTGATATGCTTCCGTACTTGCATATTCATCGGGATACAGCCATGCAAGTATCCTGCCCTTGTGGTAATCTTTGATTATATGAACATCATCACGCATCAAATATCTTAATGCAAGGACAAATGAAGGGACACCGATAAGAACCGCACCGCCTATGACTTTCCAGCTAAGTCCACCTATAAACATGATAACCGCAAATATAGCAAGTATCATGATCGTAGTAGACAGATCGGGCTGTTTAAAAATCAATATGGTAGGCGGAATGATCAGCGCAACACACGCAACGATTATTCTGACCGTATTGATATTATCCCTATGTTTCATAATAAACGCCGCATAGAATAAAATCAATAAAATCTTAACTATCTCCGAGGGCTGGAATCTGATCCCTCCAAATTCAAACCACCTCTGGGCACCGCCACCCGAATCGCCGAAAAGCTTAACCGCCACCAGTAATCCGATAGAGATGGCATAAATCAGCCAGTAAAACTTTAATACAAAAGAATAGCTTACAAGTGATACTATGACCATAAGTACAAGCCCCATCACAAAGCCTTCCTGCTGATGTCTTACATAGGACTCGTCGGCACTTTTGATAAATACGATGCCGAGAATTGTAATGGCTGAGCACAGCATTACAAGAAACAGATCATATCTTCTGAAATTATAATTCTCAAACATAAGCATCTCCTAAAACGGAATCTCGGCAAGGAACTCTTTTGTAATATCTTCGCAAATAATACCTTCCTCACTTATATACACAATTTTTGCTCCTGCCAGTTTTCGCAAAAAGCCCGCATTTTTCGTAAACATTGTGCATTCCATACCAGCAACGGAAATTGCTTCGGCTTTAATATCAAGTGCTGCAACAAATGACCCCCGGTCTCCTTTGATACCTGCCGCTATGTCCCCGTATACGGTTCCCAGTATAACAACGGATCCTACGGCATTTACGCTGGCTCCGGGATTTACATCTCCAAGCACAACAATGCTGCCTTCGGTTTCAAGGTTTTGCCCCGCATGAAGCGTTCCTTTGTAAACGGAAGAATTTTCGCTTTTCCCGCTGGGGGAAAATGCGTTTGCCGCCTGAATAAACACTTCGTTTTGTTTCTTTCCCTTTTCCATCACGCACAGAATATTAACGTGGGAATACTCTCCGAAGGCTTCTATAAGTGCTCTTTCCTCCAGATCACTAAGCTCCCTTCCTTCGAATGTGATAACAAGCTTGGCATCCCCTAAAAACCTGTCCGATTCTATCAGTTTCTGGGCAAATGCAACATATAGTTCCTCAAAGGGCATTTCATCGTTAAGTATGAGTTTCAGGCCGTTGGGAAAACTCTTGATTGTAACTGCTGGTTTCATCTGATAATCGCCTCACATTTATTAGTCTTCTATGATTTCGTTGGAAGCCTCATCGGCAACACCGCTGATCAGCTGATCAGCATCCTCTGTCTTGAAGTAGTAGCTTAACACATCCTTGGAAAGCTGTGCGGCATTTGCGGATGTGTAACCATAGGCTATACGTGTCGCAACCGTGATCTCGGGATCTTCGTAAGGGGCAAAGCCTATGAAAAGCGCATGGTTAGTCCTTGACTTACTAGTCTGGGCCGTTCCGGTTTTACCCGCAACATTAATGGGAAAGCCCTTGAAGGCAGCAGCCTTCTCAACAACCAGTCTCATACCGCTGTATATCTGTCCCCATGTACTGTCAGCAAATACAACACTGTTGAGTATATCCGGAGATTTTGAGAATATGATGGCTCCCTCGGGATTAACGACTTTGCTCAGTAATGTATAATTGTAGCACGTCCCTTTCGTTGCTATTGTTGTAACATATCTTGACAATCCCACGGTAGTATAGTTGTGAGATCCCTGACCAATAGCCGAATCGACAGGCAGCTGGTCCGAAAACTTCGGAGTGTTTTCCTCCATCTCTATTCCGGTTTTTGAAGTAAGTCCGAACAAATCCGCATATTTTTGCAGACGGTCCAAGCCCCCCTGTTCATCATAATTTGATGTATGACCATTTGTGGCAAGCCTGTAACCCACTTCATAAAAGAACACGTTACATGAATTACCGATGGCACCTGCCACATCAAGGCTTCCATGGCCTCCGGGATATACCCAGCACTGCTTCTGGACATCAAAGTAATCAAAAATACCCTCGCACCTGATTGTCTCTCCCAGATTGACAATACCCTCTTCAAGGGCACAGGCTGCGGAACATGGCTTAAAAGTAGAACCCGGAGCAGTCATCTGCTGGGTGGCATTGTTATACAAAGGGCTTGCCAGATCCGCCAGAAGTTTTGCATAATAGTCGGAATCTATTGAATTGGCAAATCTGTTATTATCGTAGCCCGGATAGGTAACAAGTGCCAGCAGTTCTCCCTTTGTATTTGCAACGACACAGGATCCCGAACACGGATCAAGAGCAAGCATTGCAGGCGTGATCTCAAGATTAGCGATCTTGTTTATCATAAAATCATAGGGCGTCTTTGCACCGCTCTCCAGCAAAGCCTTGTCTGCCGCGGTTCCGTATATGATCTTCTGCTCATACAATATCATACATAACTGCTTACCTGATATTTCATCATCGGCTATCATGTATTTGTACATCTTCTTACCGAATCCGCTGTTTTTGGAAAGATCATCCAAAATATAATCCACCAGCTGTGTATATACTTCTTCCGAATCGGAATACTGGCTGTCCAGATGGAATTTGGTAACATCCATCCAGTTTTGTGCAAGGCAGTAATGAAGATACTCATTAAGACTTATGACCTCATTCGTTGTCCAGTCTATATATGTCTTGTCATCTCTGTCTATAAGTTCTGATACAAGTACTCCGGTTGACTGCGACATAAGCCTTGAAACAATATAGCTTTCATAAACTTTTAGTTCATCCGGAAGATCCTTGTAGGGAGTTTTTGTATTAATAAGTTCATCCCTCAAAATGGCCATAACTGAGTTCTGCTTGTTTACAAAAGCTTCATTGACCTGTTTTTCATAAGTAGAAGCATTCTCTCCGGCCATATGCTCCGTGTCTATTACGCTGTTGTTAATAAGAGCATAATATACATCATCAATGGGGATCATCATAAGGGATGATTTTACGGTATCATTGTTATAAGTCTTCATATTGACGATCTTGGACACAAGAATACCGGCAAGTTTCTGCTCAAGCATATTATATACGGCTTTTTGAAGATCGGCATCTATGGACAGATATACGTCATTTCCCGCCTTGGGATCGACATGGGATATGGATTCAATGATTTTTCCCATATTATCAACATATATCTCATCCTTACCCTTCTCTCCCTGCAGGTACTCTTCCATTGATTTCTCAATCCCGGATTTACCAACCATATCCGCGGCGTTGTAGTCGTGTTTGGAAGAAGCAAGTTCGGCAAGATCATCGGGGGAAGCATTTCCCGTATAGCCGATAATATGAGCAAAATACTGGGCATCATTGTACTCACGAAGAGTATTGACTTCAATGGAAACTCCCTGAAGGATATCGGAATTCTCTTTTATTGCGGCAACCGTATTTTCATTAACGTCATCCGCGATTATGGTAGACAGATATTTCTGGTAACTGTTTGTTGACAGCTGGTAACGTATCGTCAGGATTTTGAGTAATTCTTCTTTGGTGTAGCCTTCCTCGGGAACGAACCTGCTGTTTCCCTTCTCGTCAATAACAGTATGCCCTATACCGTATTTTTTTGAATCCGACAAATAATATATAACATCATCGGGCGTTGAATTTCTCTCGGAGGTGGTCAGGTCATCTGTGGATTTATGACCGTAAATATCCGCAAGAAATCTCAGGAGCCTCGTGCCGGATACGGTAAATTCATACTGTCCGTCATCATTTATTACAATGTTAAAATCATTTGCCACAGTATCATTGCAGCTCTCAATTATATTGATAGCCCTGAATATTGAATCATTGATAAGTGCATTCTTGTTCCTGCCGGATTCGAAATTATCTTCAATTGTAACCGAATAAGCCAGTTTATTATATGCAAGAAGGTTGCCGTTGCGGTCATATATATTTCCGCGGGTGCTCTTAAGAGTAGTCTCTTTTTTGATTGTTAGTTTGAAGTTATTTAGATAATCCTGACCGTTGATGATCTGCATCACAAATAATCGCTGTACAAGTACAACGATTAGACCGATATAGATAATCAGCATCAGTGTAAAACGGTTAAAAAAGGCTTCTTTCAGCCATTCTTTAATATCCGATAACAATCAGGCACTCCTTCTTTCAAGGTCCTCTAGCCACTCGTTAATATTCAGAATGATCCTGTAAATAATGATGGTTACGAAAATGGTATAGACTATCTCAGGCAGTATAATATGCAAAAAATAATATCCGAAACGCAGCTTTCCCTGAATGAGAAAACGGAATATGTATACGATAAAGCAGTACACAAGCTCACTGCTGGTTATGAGCGCAACAGGCAGTTTTACATCCTCGGGATAAAATATGCTTGCGAAAAACCCGTTAAGGTAACCGATCACCATGTAAACAAGCGCATAGAATCCCACCAGGCCACCAAAGAGGATATCCATAACAAGCCCCGAAATAAATCCTACGAACATCCCGTCCTTCTTGCCGCGCATGAACCCGAAGCATGATGTAAGGATGATAAGAAGATTCGGAGCAACGCCTCCCATAGGGAGTATACGTATCATAGTACTCTGAATCAGGTAGCCAACCAGTATCAATAACAGCATTACCGCTTTTCTGTACATATCATTCCTTTGTCTGTTTCATCCGCGTGATAACAAGAACAATATCAAGATGTTCAAAATCAACTACGGGAGTGATGTATCCCGATTTTGTAAGGTTATTTGAATCATTGTTTATATCTTTGATATAACCTATGGAAATCCCGGGAAGATATTTACTGCTTATCTGGCTTGTAACTATCTGGTCTCCCTCGGCAACCTCTCCGTCTTCATCACGCAGTTCGGTGAATTTGATGCTTCCGTTTGAATACATCTCCAGATCCCCGGTAACGATCATGGTATCCGAAGTGTTAAGTACCATTGCACTTATATTAGACTCGTCATCGATTATTGATCTGACTGTAGCCCAGTTAGGCCCGACGGAAGTAACTATACCTACAAGACCGGCTCCGGCCATAACATTCATATTGACTTTTATACCGTCATTACTTCCCTTGTCTATCAGAAAGGTGGAATACCAGTTACCGGCATCTTTACCGATAACTCTTGCTCCCACTGTAGGATAATCACTGTACTTTTCACTGAGCGAGAATAGCTGCCGCAATTCGGCAAGCTCGTATTTGTCAGTCGTAAGATCGTTGATCTTGATGGTTAGCTCGTCAACGCTCTTTTTGAGCTCCTCATTTTCCGCTCTGAGTGATTCCAGTTCTTTGATGGATTCAGAACGGTTAAACAGCCAGTTTCCTGCATATGAAATAGCTTTTTGAAAGGGGATGACGGTATAACCGGCAACCGCCTGCGGCGGGCCGTCCATTATATCCGTAGCATAAGAAAGCACCATCATGATTATACAGATAACAGACAGTGCCAGTAAGATGTATTTTGCGGGTATCGATATTTTGTTTCTTTTTGATCTGCCTCTTGCCATTTTAACGTTTATCCGGAGAAATCCTGCATCGTATAGACAACAGAATGAAGTTTTTCATTTTTAATGATCTGTGACAGTCCGTATGCCACACTGCCCTCTTTGTAGGGTGAGAACAAAACATTTAATCCGGTACTTTTGGAGATCAGATTATGAAGATCCCCTATACCGGCACTTCCGCCCGTAAGAAAGATGCCTTTCTTGTAAATGTCCGCACCCAGTTCCGGGGGAGTCCTCTCAAGTATCAGCCTTACATTATCGATAATGTTCTCAAAATTCTCGTGCATAGCACGTTCTATTAGCATAGTCGGAATGGTTCTCTCTACGGGAAGACCCGTAACTATGTCTCTTCCGTAAACTACAGCGTCCCTTGATTCCTTCTCAAGTACGGGAAGGTCTATCTTGGTCTGTTCGGCGGATTTGGCTCCGATAAGTAGGTTGTATTCCTTACGGATCATGTTGCGGATGCTTTCATCGAATTTCTTGCCGCCGGTTTTGATGAGCTTGGACAGAACAATTCCCCCAAGGCTCAGTATGGAAATCTCTGTAGTTTCATAACCCACATTTACTACCAAAAATCCCTGGGAGCGGTGCATCTCAACATCCATTCCGATACCGTCGGCTATAGCTTTTTCAACTATGTAGATATTTCTCGCCCGGATATTTGATTCCTTGACAAGATCCACAAATGCTCTCTTTTCCACTTCTGTAATATCAGTGGGAACGGAAATATAGTAATCCGCACTTCTGATGTTACCGTCCATCTCGTCATTGATAAAGTTACGGATCAGAATCTGCATATGATTGATATCCGCAATTACGCCGTATGTAAGCGGGAAAGTAACCTTGATATTATCCGGGGATTTCTCATACATGGTAAAGGCATCATCCCCGTATGCAAAAAGGTTATGCCGGTTCTGGATGGCGATCATGTTCTTATGTGATACTATCCTGTCGGTAAAACCGTTATATATTTTAATATTATAGGTACCTAAATCTATACCGAATGCATTTACAGCCAAATCATAAACCTCATATGATCATACAATATCTAGCATATTTTACCACAACGGTCTCTAGATGTATATATTAACTATTTTTTCGTCTATGAGTGCCTGGAGGGATTTCAGAATCCCCACCTTGGCATGAAACCATGTAAGCCCTCCCTGGAAATATACGGCATAGGGAGGTTTCATCGGTGCATCCGCGGACAGTTCAATGGAACTGCCGGATATAAAAGCACCTGCAGCCATAATAACTTCACTGTCGTATCCCGGCATATCCCATGGTTCTGCCGTAAGATATGAATCAACCGGCGCGGCGGACTGTATTCCGTTACAAAAAGCTTTAACCGCTTCCGGACTCCTTAATGTTACGGCCTGTATAATATCATGTCTGCTCTCCGATCCATTCGGCACAACTTCAAAGCCCAGTTTTTCATAAATATTTGCCGCAAATGTAGCACCCTTAAGAGCCGCACAGGTTACAACGGGCGCCAGAAACAGTCCCTGAAACAAAGTTCTGTTGATATCAAGTGTTGCACCAACCTCCTTCCCCAATCCCGGAGAAGTCAGACGGTATGCGGCCTTTTCTATACACTTATGTGTTCCGCATATATAGCCTCCGATTGGAGCCAGACCACCGCCGGGGTTTTTGATAAGAGAACCAACCACCATATCGGCGCCGTAATCCGAAGGCTCAAATCTTTCCACAAATTCGCCGTAACAGTTATCTACCATAACGACAATGTCATTGCGTATGCTTTTTACAAACCCGATTGCGTCCTTTATAGCATCAACCGAAAGGGTGGGCCGTGTCTGGTATCCTTTTGAACGCTGGATCGCCACAAGCTTAGTATTTGGTTTGATTGACTGTTTGATCTTATCATAGTCAAAAGAGCCGTCTTCTAAAAGATCCACCTGAGAATAGGTAATTCCGTATTCTTTTAAAGATCCGATACTCTCTCTTATTCCGATCACTTCTTCAAGTGTATCGTAGGGTTTCCCGGATATGGAAAGCATTTCATCCCCCGGACGAAGCTGTGAGGAAAGTGCTGTTGAAAGTGCATGGGTACCGCAGGTGATCTGAGGCCTTACAAGGGCATCCTCCGTTCCGAAAACTGTTGCGTATACCTTTTCTAGAGTATCTCTTCCAAGGTCATTGTATCCGTATCCGCTTGAGGGCATAAAACAGCTTTCCGATACTCTGCATTTTTGCATTGCACCAAGTACTTTTAGCTGGTTATATTCAGCGGTTTTATCATATTCTAAAAAGCGTTCCTGTAATCCTTCAAGAATTTTCTCCCCGAAATCGTACACTTCCTTTGAAATACCGCATTTTTCATAAATATCATACATATCATTGTTCATTTATTATTCCCGCCTTTTTAATCTCTGACAGTATTGTTTCAAGAGGGTCATCCGTATATCTTCTGTCGATAAATATAACGTCTCTTTCTCTTTTAAACCATGTAAGCTGCCTTTTTGCGAAATGTCTGGAATTCTTCTTGATAAGACAGGTCGCCTCATCAAGCGAAATACTGCCGTCCAGATATGCGATTATCTCCTTATATCCGATGCCTTGCATGGAGATGTTATCAGGACTTACATTATTTGCCAGCAGGCCCTTAACTTCATCCACAAGACCTGCCTTTATCATCTCATCCACCCGCTCGTTTATACGGTCATATATTTTTTCTCTGTCATCCGTAAGTACGAAATAGCAAAAATCATAGGGTGATTCCTTGCCGTATTCAGTCCGGTTGTGTTCGGATATAGGGTGTCCGGTCAGTCTGTAATACTCAAGAGCCCTTATCATCCGCTTGTGATCATTAAAGTGAATGGACCGTGCCCCTTCGGGATCACACTCTTCAAGCATTTTATGAACATACATTCCGCCCTTTTCATTTATCAGCCGGGCAAGATTACGTCTGTATTCCGGGTCATCTTCATGTTCCGTAAAATCAATATCATACAGCACACTTTGAATATAAAATCCGGTTCCGCCCACAATGATCGGAATTCTTCCCTCTTTTTTTATCCGTGCTATTGAATCTTGTGCCATTTCCTTAAAGGCTGCTATGTTAAAATCTTCCGTGGCATCAAGGATATCTATCAGATAATGGGGAATTCCCTGCATCTGCTCCTTTGTTATTTTAGCGGTTCCGATGTTCATGCCCTTATAAACCTGCATAGAATCAGCAGAGATTATACTACCGCCGATTTTTTTTGCAAGTTCTATGGAAAGTGAGGTTTTACCCACCGCAGTAGGTCCGGAAAGAATGATAAGAGGATTCATATCAGACAATCCTCTTAAACATCTTATCAAGATCCGAATTGGTAAATGATATGATCGTAGGTCTTCCGTGAGGACAGTTATACGGATTATCAAGAGATAACAGTTCTGTTATAAGAGCGTCAGCTTCCTGATAACTCATGGTTGTATTACCTTTAACAGCAGCCTTGCAGGCCATTGTAGCAATACGGTCTTTGACCTGCTTGGGCTCTCTTGTCCGCAGATTTTCCGACAGATCATCAATAATGCTCAGGAAATAATCCTGCTCCGATAGCCTGAACAGCTCCGAAGGAACCGACGTAAGTGCGTATTCATGTCCGCCGAAATGTTCGACGGAAAATCCAATTTCTTCAAACAGTTCCAGGTTTTGTCTTAATACCGTCTCTTCAGCCGCAGTAAGAGTTACAATATAAGGGGGACTTATGATCTGGGAGATGACTGCTCCTGCTGATATCTGTTTACTGAACTTTTCGTAAAGCACTTTCTCATGAGCAGCATGCTGGTCAATTATGTACATTTTATCTTCATATTCTATGATCCAGTATGTTCCGAAAACCTGGCCGATTATTTTGTGTTTTGGTTTATTCTCTTCGGCAAGAAAGCCTTCGGAAAAAAGAGTTTCCTGAACAGGTGGCAAAGCCTGCCTCGCCTCTTCCAGTTCTCTTGAAGCACTCTTTCGAAACATCTCGATATTTTTGCTCTCAAAGGGCTCCGGCACATGGGTTACGGCATCAGATGGCTTAACTGTTTCGGCAGCATATTCATTACTGTCTGTAATCTCATCATAATCGATACCGGCGTCTGTATCAGGCTGTGTATCTTCATGACTTATAGCCTCCGGAATCAGTTCACGACGTGTAATACCTTCGGTAACCGTCTCAAAGGTGGCCGTATATACCTGCCTCTCCTCCATAAAACGTATCTCGGTTTTGGAAGGATGAACGTTTACATCAAGCAGTTCTGAAGGAATATCAAAATAGAGAATAACTAAGGGGAATTTATGCAGCATCAGAAAAGGCTTATAGGCCTCTTCTACAGCCGATGATAATACTTTGCTCTTTACCAGTCTCCTGTTTACAAAAAACAGTTCATAATTCCTGTTACCCCTGGCAGTCTCCGGTTTTCCCACATACCCGGATATACTGCAGTTTTCGGAAACATAGGAAACTTCCACAAGAAGATTGGGCATTTGTCTTCCGAATACGCAATACACATCTGAGATAGTATCGGAAAGACCGTTACTTGAAAGCTTTACGGACCCGTTAACGGTGTACTTGAAGGAAATCTCAGGATGGGACAGGATAAGCCTCTCAACAAGCTCTGTAATATAGGAGCCCTCGGTAACCGCACTTTTTAAAAACTTACGCCTTGCCGGGGTGTTATAGAATAGATTTCTGACTACAACCGTTGTTCCGCAGGCAACTCCGGCTTCATCGAAGGACAACTCTCTTCCGCCCCGTATGCAGTATCTGTAACCGAGTATGGAATCTGAGGTTTTGGTCATAAGTTCAACGTCACTTACGGCAGCTATGGATGATAGTGCTTCACCCCTGAATCCAAGAGAGGAAACATTTATCAGATCTTCAACAGACCTGATCTTGCTTGTGGCATGCCGCAAAAAAGCATTAGGAATACTGTCGTGTTCAATTCCCGAACCGTTATCGGTAACACGAATATAATCAATTCCGCCGCCTTTGATTTCGACACTTATATTCTTCGCACCTGAGTCAATGGCGTTTTCAACAAGTTCTTTCACAACGGAAACAGGTCTTTCAACAACTTCTCCTGCGGCGATCTTATTTATGGTTGATTCATCAAGAACATTTATTTGTGCCATTTTTCTACCATCTGTTCTTCAATTTGCTCTGAAGCATTCCCAGTGCATTCAGTGCTTCCATAGGTGTCATGTTGTTACAGTCAAGATCCATAAGCTCGGATATAATCTCTTCATCGCTTATTGTATCAAATAACGACATCTGTCCCCTGTCAACATCATCGCTCTTTTTAAGTATCTGCTTTTTCTCAGTAGTGGACGCTATCATACGGACACTGGCAGAAATGTCGTTTTCGGAAAGCTGGGCAACCAGTTCATTTGCACGGCTTATCACACTTTCCGGAAGGCCGGCAAGCTTTGCCACTGCTATACCGTAGCTTCTGTCAGCACCGCCCCGGACAATTTTTCTTAGGAATACAATATTACCTTTTTGCTCTTTAACCGCTATGCAGTAATTATTGACCGAAGGGATTTTTCCCTCAAGTTCGGTAAGTTCATGGTAATGGGTTGCAAATAAGGTTTTGGCTCCAAGCAGTTTGGTGTTGCTTATATACTCGATAACCGCCCATGCAATGGATAGTCCGTCGAAGGTTGATGTTCCCCGGCCAATTTCATCAAGTATCAGCAGACTTTTGGGAGTGGCATTTCTAAGTATATTGGCAACTTCCGTCATCTCAACCATGAATGTGGATCTTCCGCTTGCAAGGTCATCACTGGCACCTACTCTCGTAAATATCCTGTCAACGATTCCGATATTTGCCTTTGAAGCCGGAACGAAAGAACCTATCTGAGCCATCAGAACGATCAGCGCAACCTGTCTCATATAAGTTGATTTACCGGCCATATTAGGACCCGTAATAACGCTGATCCGGTTTGATGAATTATCCAGATACGTATCGTTCGAAACAAACATCTCATCCTTTGTCAGTTGTTCAACAACAGGATGTCTTCCGTCTTTAATATCTATAATACCTTTTTCGTTGACGTTGGGTCTTACGTAATTATTGGCGGAGGCAACATAACCGAGAGATGCGTATGCATCTGCCATAGCTACAATACCGGCACTTTTCAGTATTCTGTCCACTTCCTTGGCAAGCCGCTCCCTGATATCCACAAACATATCGTATTCAAGGGAAAATAGCTTATCCTCCGCATTTAAGATCGTATCTTCAAGCTCTTTCAACCGCTCGGTTGTGTACCTTTCGGCGTTTGTTAATGTCTGTTTTCTGATAAAATCATCGGGAACAAGCTCAAGAAAAGAATTGGTCACCTCAAAGTAATACCCGAATACACGGTTATACTTTATCCGCAGGTTTTTGATCCCCGTTCGCTCTTTATCCTCGGCCTCAAGCTGGGCAAGCCATTTTTTTCCCTCTGTTTTAGCGTTTCTTAAAGAGTCGACTTTTTCCGAATAACCTGTTTTGATTATTCCGCCTTCCTTTATTGTTACGGGTGCATCCTCACTTATTGAGCTGTCTATAAGAGAACATAAGTCTTCAAGTGTATCAAGTCCTTCACCCAGTTCTCTTACGGTTGTAACTTTTGAATCTAAAAGCAGATTTTTTACAGGAGGAAGCATTCTTATGGAATTGGCAAATGCAATAAGATCTCTTGGATTTGCCGAATGATAATTGATCTTACCCATAAGGCGCTCAAGATCATATACAGGTGAGAGGTATTCACGTATTTCTTCCCTTAGTATCAGATCATCCTTGAAGGCTTCAACCGCATCAAGTCTGTTTTGTATCTGAGTCTTGTCTGTCAGGGGCTGTTCAAGAAATGCCCTGATCATTCTGGCGCCCATGGCGGTTTTTGTCTTGTCGAGCACATACAGAAGCGAACCTTTTTTTGTTTTATCAAGCATGGTTTCCGTAAGCTCAAGATTTCTTCTTGTGGCCGAATCAAGAATCATATAATCGGAAACGTTATATATATTTATACTCCTGATCTGACCGATGCTTCCTTTTTGTGATTCCGACAAATACTGGATCAAAGCGGCGGACGCAACAGTAAGGCTGCTTTTTTGGGTAAGTCCGAGTCCCGAAATGTCGCCGACACCAAACTGCCTCTTTAGGGCCTCCTCGCACATATCGTCATCGAAATACCACGGTTCCAATGAAAAAACAACGGCACTCAAATGCTGCTTCAGATCATCAAAATCAAACCCCGATACGGTAAATGCTTCATTGCATATTATCTCGGAGGGTGAGAATTTGTATATCTCATCAACAAGCTTTCTTGCATCATTTACTTCGGTTGTTAGAAATATTCCCGTTGTAATATCCGATACCGCAATTCCGTACACATCCTCGGAATAATAAACGCACATAATAAAATTATTGGATTCCTCGCTTAAGGTCTCCATGTCGATATTGGTTCCCGGTGTGGCGATCCTTGTAACTTCCCTCTTTACGAGACCTTTAGCCTCCTTCGGATCTTCCACCTGTTCGCAGATTGCTACTTTATATCCCTTTTTTACAAGTTTATTTATATAAATCTGAGCAGCATGAAAAGGAACTCCGCACATGGGAGCCCGTTCCTTAAGTCCGCAGTTTTTGCCCGTAAGGGTCAGTTCAAGCTCACGGGATGCAGTAAGCGCATCATCATAAAACATCTCATAGAAATCCCCGAGACGGTAAAATAGAATACAGTCACTGTAGGCTTCCTTTGTTTCCATATAGTTTTGCATCATAGGAGACAATTTTTCTTCCATCTGTCTATCTGCTCCTTAAGTTCTGATACAACGATTTTCCCCTTCTGCTTCTTGTAAGCTCGCAGAGTTTCAAACCGGTAAAATCAATAAACCGGCAGTATTCCCTGTCGGATTTAAGAACATTTATCATATGATTTTTAAGCTCATCATAATCACTTTCAAGATCCATATTAATAAAATCGATTATTATCATTCCGCCGATATTTCTAAGCACAAGCTGTCTTGCAATCTCATCTGCCGCTTCGATATTTACCGCTAAAAAAGTGTTGTTCTTTAAGGTTTTACCTGCGTTTGAGGCGGTATTTACATCAATGGCGGTCAGTGCTTCGGTCTGATCTATTGTAATACTTGCACCGCTTTTTAAATACACTTTTCTCTTAAGGCATTCAGAAATCCGTCCGCCAAAGGAATACAGTTTTGACAATTCCAGCATTTTATCCTCGTAAAATCTTATTCCGACCCGGTCAGTCAGTTTGACCGGTCCGGTTACTGCGCTGTATTCCTTATGAAGCGATTCATAAACAGCGGGATCATCCGTAACCACTTCTTTAATTCCCGACTTGATAAGATACAATATATCGCTGATATATGCGGGAAGCGGACTGTATAGGGTACAATACTGGGGTGCATGCTCCGACTTTTCCGGAATCTCCTTGAGCTTTATGACGATACTGTCAAATTCTCTCTTTGCCTTGTCAATTCCGTCCTCATCCGTATATGCTGCTGTACGGATTATTACACCTACTCCTTCTCTGTCGGCCTCTTCCTTAAACGCCTGTATGTAGGCATCTTTTTCCTGTGCCGGAATCTTAGATGAAACTTTTACGAAACTGCGGCCTGCCGATACTACAACATATTCCCCTTCAATGGATATAACGTCTGTAAATAACGGCTTTTTATTATCTATTGCCTCTTTTTTCAGCATCAGGGGCAATATCTCTCCGTTCCTGTATTTTTTGTCCAGATATCCGATTGATTTGGGGGCGTATGCCACAAAACATGAATCTATATTCTCAATCTGATTGTCTATACGGCAGTTTATCACTGTTCCCAATGCCAAACCATCCGGCTCCTGATATACATACAAATGTTTGACTTCATCGTCCGCAAAATGCATAAGAACATATTTATCTTCATATTTTGTAAATACAGCAAGATCTCTTATCATAAAATGTCGCATCCCTTATCATCAAGTGATACAAATCCGCCGGGCCCTTGTGTATACTGATCTATTCTTCTGATAACAAGGCTGTCTTTGTCATATTGCGGATTATGGGTAATGCCTAACCCTTCAAGTACATATTCCGGTTTTAAATTATCGGTACTGCCCGAAGATATGAGCATTTCCATAGTATTAAGCTGTTTATCGTATTTAAGTTCATATACAAGAGGTCTGATGTTGATAGTCTTTTCGCTCTTTTTTGTCTTCTTTGTAATAAATGCCTCATCCTTTGCCATAAACTTCTCTATAAGCTCACGGACAGGTATTGAAGCATCAATACAGTCCACAGTATATCTTGCAGCCTCAACCGAAGCCATGGCGTTTTGACACTCCGGCGGAATTTCCTTAAAAGACATAATATTGATTTCCGGAACAGATTGTGCCGCAAGTGCTTCAATTGCCGCTTTTGTTGATACAGAATCCGTCAGTTCCACATCCGCGTACTCCCCCATACTTTCCATCCCCAGAGGAAGGGGAGGTGTAAATGACAATATCTGATGAGGAGAAAATCCTTCGGAATAAGCAACAGGAATATTTGCTCTTCTGAACAGTTTCTGGAAATAACGCATAACATCAAGATGTCCGATATAGACAAGGGCGCCTGTCTTGGAAAATCTAATTCTTACTTTCAATGCAGACCCCTCCGTGATACTTTGCCACACCGCATCCGCTGCACTTTTCCCGGCAGTTGGGAGTGACCTTCTCTTCTTTTGCGTTAATATACTCTTTCTTAAGAAAATCTTTTGTCACGCCTGTATCAATAAAATCCCATGGCAGCAGTTCATCCAGATCCCTTTCACGATTATAGTAAAATGCGGGATCTATACCTGCTTGTTCAAAAGCCTCTTCCCAAGGCTCAAAACGGAAAGTTTCCGTCCAGGCATCGAACATGCATCCTTTTTTATATGCAATTTCAAGTACCTTGGATAATCTCCTGTCTCCCCTTGCAAATACTCCTTCAAGAACAGATACATCGGCAGCATGCCAGTTATACTTAATGCTTTTATGATTAAGCTGCTGCTTCATTGCGGTATTTACAACGTGAGCCTTGTATCTGAACTCATCCATCGTATTCATTCCCACCCATTGAAAAGGAGTAAAGGGCTTGGGTACAAAGAATGAGGTGGATGATACTATGGATACCTTTGTTTTACGCTCCTCCTTCGGAATAGTATCATAGTAAAGCTTTGCTATATCATTGGACAGCTCAGCGATCCCTATCATATCTTCTTCGGTTTCGTAGGGAAGCCCAAGCATAAAATATAGCTTTACTCTTGTCCAGCCTCCGATAAACGCTCTGCGGCACCCCTCCATTATATCTTCTTTGGTAAGTCCTTTGTTTATAACATTTCTCATTCTCTGGCTTCCGGCTTCGGGAGCAAAAGTCACAACGGATTTCTTGATATCCTGAACCTTACTCATTACATCAAGAGAGAAGGCGTCAACCCGAAGGGAAGGAAGTGAAATGTTTATGTGCATGTCGGAAAACTCATTGATCAGAAAATCACACAGCTTGTATAATTCAGGATAATCCGAGGATGATAATGAGGATAATGATATTTCCTCATGGCCTGTATTTTTGATCATCTCTCTTGCATATTCTTCAAGCTTTGCCTCATCTCTCGATCGTATAGGCTTATATACGGATCCCGCCTGGCAGAACCTGCAACCCCTTATGCAGCCTCTTTGAATTTCCAGCACTACCCTGTCCTGGGTGGCTTTGATATAGGGAACCACAGGTTTTAAAGGATAATAAGAATCAGACAGCTCTGTTACTATTTCCTTTTCTATCTTTGTAGGAATATCATCAAAAATCGGACTAAATGATTTTAGTGTATTATTCTCGTTATATGTTACTTCATAGCATGAAGGCGCGTATATTCCGGGCAGGGAGCCTGCTCTGTGAATGAAATCTTTTCTGTCAAATCCCTCTTTTTTGCACTTTTTGTACAGGTCGAGTAACTGCCTGTAGCCTGTCTCCCCTTCCCCGATATAAACAAGATCAAAAAAATCGGCTACCGGTTCCGGATTATATGTACACGGACCTCCGCATATTACTATCGGGTCATCATTATCCCTTTGTGAAGAATACAAAGGGATACCGGAAAGATCCAGTATCTGTAATATGTTTGTATAACACATCTCATATTGAAGAGTTATTCCGAGAAAATCAAAATCAGATATCTTATCCTGGGATTCCAGTGCGAATAAGGGAATATCATTTTCCTTCATGATACTGTACAAATCCGTCCACACCGCATAGACCCGCTCACACCACACATCTTCATAGGAATTGAACATATCATACAGGATCTGTATTCCGAGATGACTCATGCCTATCTCATACAGATCTGGAAAACACATGGCAAAACGAATAAGCCCTTCCGGATCCTTATATACGGCATTTACTTCATGTCCTATATAACGGGCGGGCTTATCTACCGACATTAATATTTTTTTGGAAAGTGCAAGATTGTTCATCTTGTTCTAACGATTTGCAAGTTCTTCCATAACATCTTCCCATGTAATTCCCTTAACCGCCATAAGAACCATTACATGGTAAAGAAAATCCGCTATTTCATATTTACTCTCTTCAGGTTCGGGATTCTTGGCAGCTATAACTATCTCGGTAGCCTCTTCTCCCACCTTCTTAAGTATCTTGTCGATACCTTTATCGAACAGATAATTTGTGTACGATCCCTCTTTTGGATTGTCTTTTCTGTCAAGGATCACTTTCATTACATCTTCAAGAACCGTGTAAGGATTCGTTTTGTCCGTTTCGGTGCTTAAGATCTCATTAAAGAAACAGGAATACTCGCCTGTATGGCATGCGTTTCCGATCTGCACCACCTTCGCAAGCAGTGTATCTTTGTCACAGTCGGCATATAATGATTTAACATACTGATAGTGGCCGCTTGTATCGCCTTTTCTCCACAGGCACTTCCTTGATCTGGAATAATAGGTCATTATCCCCTCGCGAACGGTCTTCTCATACGCCTCTTTATTCATATAGGCAACCATAAGGACTTGTGAGCTTACCGCGTCCTGACACACAACCGGAACAAGACCGTCCTCACCGGATTTAAGATCCTCAAAACGGATATCGGATCTCCCGATACAGGTTTTAATTCCGTAGGATTCCAGCTCATCCTTGAATGAATACAGATCATCCGACCTTTCATTAACTACATCACCGGTGATGGCGCATACACAGTTCTTCTTTAATATATCCTTATCAAAATCATCGTTCAGAAGGCAAATCACAGGTAATTCATCAAATTTTAATGTAAACAGTTTACCAAGAAGCAATGCCCCGGAAGTGTTTTCCTTGATGAGCTTCAGATTATCAAGTATCTGTTCCATGCTGTCGGCGCAAACATATATTTTCTTCCCGGAAAATCGTTTGCCCGCTTCTTCGATAAGATCGATATTACTCTGCTTTGCCATATTGAGGGCAACTTTTTTGCATCCGGCATACAGAAGCTTTTTGACATCTTCAAGTCTCTTGACATTACCTGCTCCGTAAACCGGAGTATCCACGGCTTTTGTTACGGACCTTACGATAAGAAGTGCCTCCTCGTGCTCTTCATCACTGTTTGACAGATCAAAAACAAGTATTGCATCGGCGCCGCTTACGGAAAGCTTTACACAGTATGATACGGGATCGGATGAAACAACCGTGTTATCACCGAATCCTTTTATCAGTTTTTTATCTTTCAGATATACACAGGGAATAATAAGTTTTTTCATTAAAGAGTACCTTTCGTAGATAATACGTTTGTGATCCTCGGATCATAACAGGTTGCAATATCAAGTGCCTTCGCAAAGCTTTTAAACATTGCTTCACATATATGATGGGAATTTTGGCCCGATATAACCTTAATATGAATATTCATTCCGGCACTGTAGCTTACCGCATAGAAGAACTCCCTTACAAGCTCGGTGTCAAGATAACCGATCCTCTCGGTGGGAAACTTCGCATCAAACTGAAGATAAGGTCTGCCGCACAAATCAACGGCACACAGTACAAGTGCATCGTCCATGGGAAGAATCATATGACCGTATCTGTTAATGCCCTCTTTAGAGCCAACTGCCTCTTTAATTGCTTCCCCCAGAACGATCCCGCAGTCTTCAACAGTATGATGGCCGTCCACAAGGAGATCTCCTTCACAAGAAAGAGAAAGATCAAAAAAACCATGCCTGGCAAAGCCTTCCAGCATATGATCGAAAAAACCGATACCGGAATCGATTTTTGCCTCGCCCTTTCCGTCTATATTGATACTTAATGAAATTGAAGTTTCCTTTGTTTCACGCTTTTTTTCGCTTGTCCTTGCTTTTGAACTCTTTGCGGGCATTTCACATTACTCCTTTATCGAATCTGACACCTATTGAATTGGCATGAGCCGTAAGCCCTTCCGATCTGGCAAACCTCATTATATCGTCGCACGCAGCAGACAGCGCATCTCTTGAATAACTGATTATGCTGCTTTTTTTAATAAATGCATCAACACCGAGAGGCGAGAAAAACTTTGCCGTTCCGTTCGTGGGAAGTACATGATTGGGGCCGGCATAATAGTCTCCAAGGGGTTCCGAAGAGTATTCTCCCAAGAAGATTGCCCCGGCATTTTTAATCTTGGTCATGGTAAGATAAGGATCCCTTGTCATAACCTCCACATGCTCCGATGCGATCTTATTTACAGCCTCTATAGCCTTATCCATATCAGGGGCAACAAGTATATATCCGTAATTATCCAGAGATTTGCTGATTATATCCCGTCTCTCAAGCAGTTTTACAAATTCATCGATATACTTTGAAACACTGTTCGCAAGTTCATTGCTGTCGGTTATTAAAATCGCGCTGGCAAGCTCATCATGCTCCGCCTGGGATAACAGATCGGCAGCAACATATTTGGGATTGGCATTCTCATCAGCCAAAACCAATATCTCACTGGGGCCGGCCACGGAATCTATGCTCACATATCCGAATACCGCTTTTTTGGCAAGAGCCACAAAGATGTTGCCGGGTCCTACGATCTTGTCAACCTTGGGAACAGACTCGGTGCCAAATGCCATTGCGGCAATTGCCTGGGCGCCCCCTACTTTATATATCTCTTTTACTCCGGTTATCTTTGCCGCCACAAGAGTACAGGGTGCCACTTTTCCTTCAGAGTCCGCCGGAGTCAACATCACAATCCTGTTTACACCGGCTACAACTGCCGGAATAACACACATAAGAGTTGAGGAGGGGTATGCAGCCTTTCCACCGGGAACGTACACTCCTGCCGTTTCAATGGGAGTGACCTTCTGTCCAAGAATACTTCCATCCTCTTTTGTTTCGATCCAGCTGTTTTGAAGCTGCTTCTTGTGATATTCCGTAATATTGGCAGCGCTTCTTTTCATGACCTCTATAAGATCACTGTCAAAGGATTCGTATGCCTCATTTATCTCCTGTTCGGTGACTTTTATGCTGTTCTTATCAATATCCCACTTATCAAACTTTTTAGTGTAATCAAAAACAGCCTCATCACCCTTTTCACGTACATTACCGATTATATCATTTACAGTCTTCTCATACTCAGTATACTGCCCCGGGTTTCTCTTCAGAAGTCCGGAAAGAATATCCTTTATAGTATCCTCGGTTAATGAAACTATCCTCATAATTCCTCCTTGATCCTGCCAATAAGATCATTTATTCTCTTTGACTGAAGTCTCATGGAAACAGGATTGACGATCATTCTCGCCGAAAGATCGCAGATCTCATCAAGAACTTCCAGTCCGTTTTCCCGAAGCGTTGAACCGGTCTCGACTATATCAACTATACAATCCGACAGACCCACAATAGGTGCAAGCTCGATGCTTCCGTTAAGCTTAATGATATCAACGCTTTGATGCCTTTGCTCGTTAAAATATGTTTTGGCGATCCTCGGGTATTTGGTGGCTATTTTTATCATATCCCTTGTTTCGAGAAGAGCTGCACAGCTTTTGGGGCCGCACACGCACATTCTGCATTTCCCGATCATAAGGTCCAGGACTTCATAAACCTTACGGTTTTCCTCCGCTATTGTATCGGATCCCACCACTCCTATATCAGCCGCTCCGTGTTCAACATAGGTTGGAACATCGGGGCCTTTTGCAAGGAAAAACCTGAGTTTCAGATCTTCGTTTACAAATATCAGTTTTCTCGTGTCCTTGTCCTTGATTCTATCACATGTTATACCGGCTCTCTCAAGTATGTCCATTGTCTTATCCGCAAGCCTGCCTTTTGTAAGGGCAAAGGTGAGATATTTCCCTACGGTATCGTGACCGGCCTGGCCCGAAAGCGCAATAAGAGCTTCATCAACGGATATACCGAATCCGATGGCAGGAGAACATTTACCGAATTCCTTCACAAGGTTATCATATCTTCCGCCTTTTATTATGGCATCTCCGCTTCCGTAAGTATAAGCCCTGAATAAAACACCGGTATAGTAGTTATATTTATTCAGCAGTCCAAGATCTATTGTAATGTGCCCTTCATTTTGATCCTCTGCGAGAAGATCGGTTATTTTGATAAGCCTGTCAAGAGCCTCCAGACATTTTGTGTTATTTACGGTTTTCTTTAATTCAAATAATGAATCTTTGGATGTGTAAGCATCGGAAATATTAACGATAAGATCGGTATGTTCCCTGTCTATTCCCAGTTCTGCTAAAAGCTCTTTGGCCTTGTAATAGTTTTTGGCTGAGATAAGCTTCAGGAGAGCAACCTCTTCAGACTCGGAAATTCCCAGTTCTTCGCATAAACCTTTGAAGAAATTACCGTTCCCAACGGACACTACAAAATCATTAAATCCCATTGTTTTCATACAGTTTACTACAAGGGATATCATAGCAGCGTCTGCTTCGCATGAATCGTCATTGTAAAGCTCGGCTCCTATCTGCGTACTCTCTTTTAATCTGCCGTTAAGATCATCCCCGTTTACAAATGTGCTTCCGCAGTAACAAAGTCTCACCGGTGCGGTTTCATTGAAGTAAAGCTTTGAAAAAGCCCTTGCCATTGCGGGAGTATAATCGGGACGAAGAACAAGGGTATTACCTTCCTTATCGTAGAATTTATAGAGCTGACTCGACGGAGTTGTTCCGATATTGCTTGCAAACACATCAAAGAACTCGAAGGACGGAGTCTGCATAAGCAAAAATCCTTCCCCCTTCATGAGATCAAGAATACTATTTTCAAGTCCGGCTTTTCTTATATATTCGGAAGGTACGATATCCCGCACTCCTTCCGGTGTGTGATATTGATTATTCATTGAATCCTCTCTGCTTTAATACGTTAAATTGCTAATTCATTACCATGCTACCACGTGAAATTATATAGGAATGTCTATCTTAGTGTCAAATCCTTTTTGATCCCGTCAAGATACGGAACGAATATACCTTCGTGGGATTTCAGATCAAATCCTTCTTCAAGCTCTTCCTGACGAAAGCTCTTTCTTCCTCCCGAGTTCATTCTGTCCCAGAACTCCTTCACCTTTGCAAATCTCACATAACAGAATCTTTCTATGTGCGAATAATAGATAATAATAAAACTTATACCCCCCTGCTTTTCGAATTCTTCCATAAAATTCATCTGATGCTCATGAATGTTGGAAAGAGAAAAAGTATCCACGGCACATTCTTTGGCATCAAAACAAACGGGTATTCCCTGGACGGCGCCTATATAGTCAACGGTACTCTTCTGATCAAAATAAGCCAGTGTGATCTGTGTATGATCACTGTTCATCCTGATCGGCGTTATAGGAGTCGGGATCTTCTGCACAAGACACAGCCCGTGTTCTTTGTATAATTCATTTGTTCTGTTAATGAGGTCTTCAAGGGTCGAGCCGCGAAGGCCTCTCGAACTCCACGTTGCCATCAGATCACCTTGCCGAATTCCTTAGGCTCTTTAATCCCAATAGTTTTACCTGCCACATTTTCCAGTTCAAAATCAAACGGGAACTCCATTCTCACACATGAGAGCATCTGATGTGTGATGCCGAAGTTTTTCCTGTATTCACTGTTGATCATCCTGTCCCCGTATTTTTCATCCCCTATAATAGGATGCCCTGCAAATGCCAGATGTGCCCGGATCTGGTGGGTCTTCCCTGTCACAAGGAGTATCTCAAGGAGGCTTGCATCCTTACCTGTTCTGATGGGATGGACTACAGTATTGATAAATTTTCCCGTGCTTTCGTCACTGTAGATGCTGACTTTATTGTTTACATCATCCTTAATTAAACTTCCGGTAAGGTTTAGATCATCTTTTACACACCCTTTTACAATACAGCGGTAGTATTTTTTGATTGTGTGACCGGAAAAAGCAGCGGATATATACTTTGAACCCCTGTATGTTTTGGCAAAAGTTACAAGCCCCGAGGTGTTTCTGTCAAGCCTGTTGCACACGGACGGTATAAATGTGTCAAAATTCCCGGCCGGATCATTTGATGCGGATTTAATATATGCAATAAGTATCTCGTTTAGTGATACAGAATCCGCGGATGATTTTTGCGACAGCATTCCCGCAGGTTTATTGACTATGATAAGATCATCATCTTCATAGACAATGGGCGGGACTGTCAAATCCACCGGAATTATGCCCTCTTCTCTTTGCGAAAACCTGTCAAATGTATCGTCGGCAAAATAAAACTTAACCTTATCACCGGCACTAAGAACTTCTTTTCCGGAAGCTTTTTTATCATTAAGAGTGATATTCTTCTTCCTGATCATTTTATATACAAATGAGGACGGTGCATTTGATAATATGCGCATGGCAAACTTATCCATTCTTCTGCCTTCGTCGCTTTTTGTAATTGTGTATTCCTTCATAAAGATACCGCTTTAATAGTTTCAAGTATTCTAACGGATGCCACACCGCCATCCGGCGGAAGATTTTCAGTCATCTGCTTGATGCGCTGTATAAAATCGCTTTCATTGTCATATATTTTAACGACGGCTTTGTGTCCGCCGTTCTTCAATACTGTTTCAATATGGCTCTTTAAAGCATTTATCTCAGAACTTCCGGCTGTAGTATATGCGGTTACGGTTGAGGCCATGCAGCATATAACCGGAAGATAATATGCCCTGCCCGTAGTTGTAAGCACGTTTTCGTATATTACCGGAATCGTCCCTGTAATCGAACTGTATTTATCATATTGCTCCGGAGTTAAGGACCGAAACCTCAAAAGCATTATTACACCTACAAGAGATTTACTTGCAGGCAAAAGTGCAAGTACTGCAAATACAGACCACAGGCTCTTTCTTGTGCCCAGAGTCAGATACCCCATAAGGAATATACCGAAAGCCATCGCAAACAGAATAATCGTTTTAATGATTTCAAAAACCGTCTGCCTGCGTATGTATCCGTATGTACCCTTTAATTCACGGGCAAGATACCTCATCTGCTATCTCCTTGTATGACATTATATTGTAATCGGCGATACTGCATTTTTCATCCCACTGGTATTTTGAATACTCATCATATATCGCAACAGTGGTCATACCGGCTCTGTTTCCCGCAATAATCCCGTTTACAAGATCTTCAAAAACCAGACATTTGTCACAGGATACTCCAAGCCCTCGTGCACTGTTTATATACACGTCGGGAAAGGGCTTACCGGCACCTTCCGTCTCTCCCGTGATTATACAGTCAAAATACCCGAGCAGTCCGTTATTCTTGAGGGTTGTATGGCACAGTATCCGTGAATTGCTTGTGACAATTCCGATCTTAAACTCCCTGCTCCTTAAGTATTCCAGAAATTCACGGACATATTCTTTCGTTTTAACAGTATTTGCATAGTATTCAAATGCCATTTCATTCCAGTCATCCATCAGCGTCTCAACACTGACCCACGGAATATAGTTGTCATGTGTATATACCGCCGTCTCATAAAAGCTTAATCCCTCAATCTCTTTCTGATAAGCAGGCGGCAGATCGATCCCGCATTTCTTAAAATACTCAATATCTATGTCTTTCCATATCCACATGGAATCTACAACAGTTCCGTCCAGATCGAACAATACAGCTTCTGTATTATCCAGCAGCTCTTTCCACATTTATCTGTATACCCATCCTTTTTCGTAAAGGTTTTTTAGCTTTTTTCCGTCCGAATATGCAAATCCCAATGGATAGGAATCTACACAAACAAGCACATATCCCTTTTTTAAATTCTTATTACCGTCAATTATTAAAGTCTCGCCTTTTAAATATTTAATAGCCTCAGGATCCTCCGCCTGATAATCAAGGCGGTTTACAAAATCATCACTTTTCAGAGATAAGGCAAATGCGGTATGTACCGTAAAATGCCCACCCTTTTTTATCCTCCCGATACAGATCCCGCACCTTAAATATCTGATGCTCTTATCGTAAAGAAGCTGTGCGTGATCGGGGACCATAAATATGTACCCGTCTCTGTTTACAACGAATCTTTTCCGGATAAAATCCTTCATGTAATCATCCGATAAAAAATCCGCAAAGCTTATGACCTCATCCGGCAGCTCATTAAACGAGGTAAAACTGCAAGGTCTTTCCTTGTGCTCGGGTTTCCTGCCCGTTTTGGCAATAAGAGCCGCAAAATGTCCCTCGCCTTTAAACTTATGGGGGAAGGCATGAACACATCCCTTTAGGGCAGCTTCATCCGAGTATTTATCATAAGGGCCGCACAACCCCTCTTTCGGTTCTATAGTCTCAAGTGTCAGATCGGGATACTTTAACAGAAGATCAAGTATTACCTGTTCATCTTCAATATCGGAAAAGGTACATGTGGAATACAGGATCTTTCCTCCGGGGCATAACATTTTATATGCACATTCCAGAATTTCCCTCTGAAGCTTGCTGTAATATTCCGGGCCTTTGTTTTCGTAAGAGCTGATTAAGTGCCTATCTTTACGAAACATTCCCTCTCCGGAACAGGGAGCATCCACAAGTATCTTATCGAAGGTCTGGCAGAACCGGTCCGCAAGTATTTCCGGGCTCTGGCATGTTATCATATAATCATCCCTGCCGAACATTTCCATGTTTTTTACAAGAGGTATGGCTCTCGAATGACTGATATCATTTGATAAAAGCAGTGTATCTGTAAGGCATGCCAGCTCCGTTGATTTTCCGCCGGGGGCGGCGCACAGATCGCAGACGACATCATCACTTACTACAGGAAGTATCCGGGCAGGCAGCATTGCCGAAGGCTCCTGAATATAATACAGCCCTGCATAATAATACGGATGTTTACTCCAGCCATCCGTATCATCTATATAATATCCGTTTGAAATATATGGGATCTTCCGAATATGATAAGGCGCGATTTTCTCGAAATCTTCACAGCTGATTTTTGATGTATTGATCCTGATACCGCTGTAAGGCTTATCTTCATATGACCTTATAAAAGCATCATATTCATCCTTAAGAAGAATCCTCATTGATTCTTTGTAGTTTTGGGGCAGATCCATTTTACAGATTCTTTAATATCTCGATAAGATATTCATATACTTTTTTGGTGCTCGAAATCGACAGTCTTTCCTTGGGAGTGTGAATATTGTAAATATCCGGTCCAAAGGAGATAATATCCACACCTTCGATCTTCTTGTAAAACACACCGCATTCAAGACCTGCATGGAAGCCCCGAAGCCTGGGATTTTGCAGGAACATTCTTTGGTAGCTTTCAAATGCGCTTTTTCGAAGTTCGGAATCCTCACAAAACTCCCAAGCGGGGTAATCGTATTCCTCTGTGTATTTTCCCCCGATGATTTCCACCAGATACTCGATCTTGTCCGCAAGAGCTTCTTTTTCCGACTCGGCAAGACTTCTCATATTGACTATCAGAACAAACTCCTTGTCGGATAGCTGCATTATTCCGCTGTTTAATGAGGTTCTCACAAGGCCTTCGCTTTTACGGCTCATTTTAATGATCCCGTCAGGAACGGTGTTAAGCATAAAACCGATGCGTTTTTTGGATTCCCTGTCAAGGCACATGGCCGTATCTTCGCCTTTATTTTCGGCGTAGATCATCATGTTTTCTTCTATGCCTTCAAATTCACTGCATATGATCTTTGAATACTTTTCAACAATACTTTCGAGAAGATCAGCATTTTCCCTGTCGATTATTATATCCGCTTTCGCTTCCCGGGGAATAGCGGAATCCGTAAGTCCACCGCCTATATATTTGACGGCAAAATCCATATTCTTGGTAATCGTATGTAACAGCCTTCCCAGAAGAAGATTGGCATTTCCTCTTCCCTTGTCTATCTCCATGCCGGAATGGCCGCCGCATAATCCGCATATGATTATGCTGTATCCGATTCCTGAAACCTCACTGTAATTCACCGGAATCGAACATTTCACCCGTTTCCCGCCGGCGCTGCAAGTAAGAAGCTCTCCCGACACCTCGTGATCCAGATTTATAAGCAGTTTACCCTTAAGAAGGGATGTATTAAATGCGATAGCTCCCTTCATACCGTCTTCCTCATCAACGGTAAATAAGGCTTCGATGTCGGGAATATCAAGGCTGTCATCTTCCAGAATGCTGAGCATATACGCTACGGCAATACCGTCGTCCGCACCGAGCGTCGTGCCTTTTGCAAAAATCATATCGTCAAGTATACACAGCTTTAATCCGTCTTTGGTAAAATCATGTTTGGAATCGTAGTCGTAGCTTTTTTCGCAGACCATGTCCATATGGCCCTGCAGTATTACTGCCGGTCCGCCCTTATCAGCTCTTTTTGATTTCTTCCGAACCAGAACATTCTTGTATTCGTCCTGCACGTATTCGAGATTATGATCTTGTGCAAAGGATACAATATAATCGCTGATCTTATCACATTTACCCGAGGGTCTCGGGATAGCGGATATTTCCTCGAAATAATAAAAAACCCGTTCCGGTTCAAGTCCGGCTAAAACACTTCCCATATAAGCATCTCCACCTAATCTGCTAACAAAAAAGCGAAACCAGTATGCGGTTTCGCTCCATGTCTCGTTTATATAACACTCACAGCCTTTTGTCCGCCTTCTGTATTGCCGTTAGCCTGCCCCGTAGGATATCCCTCAAGAGCTGCTATATCATTATCAAGTTCAACCTGAGGATACAACTGTGATCTGTCCTGTGCAATTATGGTTTCACATTCACGAAGCTTTGCCAAAAGATCTCCGTATTTTGCATCCGCCGTACCTATGGCATGCTCGATGATCTCCTGAAGCTTTGACAGCTGTCCGAATGTGTATTCCATTGCCGACTGCTTGACATTGTTGGCTTCAACTGTAGCCATATCAACAATCTGCTGGGCCTGTTCGGTTGCCTGTTTAACTACTTCTCCGGCCTGGGCGTATGCCTGTTGCATGATCTCATTCTCATCAACCATCCTCACGGTCTCTGCCTGAGCCATATTGAGCATGGCATCCGCTTTGTCTCTTGCATCCTGAAGTATACGCTCTTTGTTGCTTATAATCTTCTGATATTTCTTGATCTCTTCGGGAGTGCGGAGTCTGAGATCTCTGAGAAGTTCATCCATCCTGTCCTTGTCCACGATAATATTCGTGGAGGAAAAAGTCTGATATTTGCACTCCGAAATAAATAATTCTATTTCATCGATAACCTGTTCTATCCTGCTGCTCATTTACACTCTCCCTTTAAAAATCCCCTTTATATACCAAACTTTTCGTAAGTCAGCTTTTCAACGTACGGAGGTACAAATTTACTGATATTCCCACCGTAGCTCGCAACTTCTTTTACCGTGGAACTTGACAGGTACGCATATTTTAAAGAAGTTGTGAGAAAAATGGTATCAACACCACCATTAAGAACACTGTTAGTCTGGGCAAGCTGAAGTTCGTATTCGAAATCGGTTACAGCCCGAAGTCCCCTTACGATAACACCGGCGCCCACAGATACCGCAAAATCAACAAGAAGTCCCTCATAACTGAGTATTTTGACGTTCGGAAGTCCGCTTAAAACTTCATTTAATATATTAACACGTTCATCAACAGAAAACAACGGAGTTTTCGCCTTATTGTTAAGAACGGCAACTATCAGTTCATCGAAAATATCCGATGCCCTTTCGATTATGTCTATGTGACCGTAGGTTACGGGATCAAAGCTTCCCGGATAAATGGCTTTTTTCATATATGCCTCCCGACAGGTTTAATAAAAACATGCTTATTATTTTTGTACTCTTTAATTCTCATTACTTCAAAGCCAAAACTGTCCAAATAATCAAAATCAGTGTCGGCTGAGCTCTCCACAATAATAAGGGAATCCTTGTTTATAATATCCGATCCCGACAAAATACCGAGAACACTTTTCTCAATACCATTATTATAGGGCGGATCCATGAAAACTATATCAAAGCCTTCTCCCCTGTTAATACTTCCAAGGCTGCTAAGTACATCATAGGGAAGGACAGTTGCTTTATCCGTAAAATGTGTTGTCTCAAGATTCTTCCTGATGGAAGCTACCGCATTTTTGTCTTTTTCTATAAATGTACAGGAAGCGGCACCTCTTGATAAAGCTTCGATCCCGATTTGTCCGCTTCCCGAAAACAGATCAAGAAAGCTTACATTATATAACCGGTCCGAAATAATATTAAACAATGTTTCTTTGATCATGTCACTCGTAGGCCTGGTCATATTTCCCTTTGGAGTGACAAGATTCAGCCTTCTGGCGCTTCCGGCGATCACTCTCATATCATCAGCCTCTGAGTTTGCTTCCTTTTGTATCTCTTCTTGCGGATTTAAGCCTTGACAACAGCACCTCACGGCTTCCGACTTTAACCGCGGTGTCGTCATCCTCGTACAGGTAGTAAACTTTTTCTATACAGTCATTTCCCGTAAGCTTAATTGCCCGCACTCCGATGGCGCCTTTTTTCTTGAGGGGTATCTCATCAAGCTCGAATTTTAGGAAAACGTCAAACTTAGTCTGAAGAACAACGTATTTCTGCTCCGTGACCGGAAATACACTTATAACTTCATCGCCGTCGGAAAGGCCTGTTGCGGCAACCGTACGCTTTATTACATCAAACTCACTTCCGTACACCTGCTTGAACATTCCTTTTTTAGTTCCGAACATCAGCTTTTGAAGAACCAGATCGCCCATGGGCAGAACATATACAATACTTTCTTCCGAGGAGTTGTAATTGCTGACATTATCTATAGGTATACCCTTATCCCTGAACTTTCCGAAGGGCAGATCCGATACCTTTACCGAATGCATGACACCGGTATTTGTGAATATACATATTCTTCCGGTATTCAGGCATGTAAAGCTGGTTGTAAACTCGGTATCGGCGGCTTCACGGTTTCTCTCAAAGGTGGGAACATCCACGGTCTTGGCATAACCGAAGCGGTCCAGCAGGAATACTACCTCCATCTCTTCTGCCTTCTTCTCCTCAAAGACAACTTCTTCGGAGTTTTCTATGGCAGTTCTTCTCGGCCTTGTGTATTCCTTTTTAACATTTTCCAGACCTTTGATTATTACAGAATCCATTTTCTCGGGTCTTGTAAGTATCTCTTTGAATTCTTTAATGTCCTTCAAAGTCTTATCGTGCTCCGCCAGAAGCGCATCCATCTCAAGCCCTATAAGCTTGTACAGTCTCATATCGAGTATGGCTGATGCCTGTCTGTCGGTAAACCTTAACTGCGAGGCAACCTTTTCGGATATTCTGGATTTAAACTTTATACCCTCGGTATTACCCTGGGTAAGACATTCCTTCGCTTTCTTAATATCCTTGGATCCCCGAAGTATTTCTATTATCACATCTATTACATCAACGGCCTTAATAAGTCCTTCCTGGATTTCTTTTTTATCAAGTTCCCTTGTAAGTAATGTTTTATATTTCCTTGTTTCGATCTCCCGCATGAAATTAACATGATGGGATATGATGGTCCTAAGCCCGCAAACCTCCGGTCTCCCGTCGCATATTGCAAGCATGTTAACGCCGAAGGTATCTTCAAGCCTTGTTTTCTTGAGAAGCATATTGCGGACATTTTCAACATCGGCGTCTTTTTTGAGTTCAACAACGATCCTTATGCCTTCTTTACTGGACTGGTTGGAAATATCCACAATATCGGTGGTCTTCTTGGTATCGATAAGAGATACGATATCAAGAAGAAATTTGGATATATTTGCTCCTATCATGGTGTAGGGAATCTCTGTAATAACAAGAGACGGCTTTCCGCCTTTTGCCACCTCAAGCTCCACCTTGCCGCGGATCCTGATCTTACCGGTTCCGGTTTCGTATATTTCCTTCAGCTCATCCTTGTTAGTAACAATGCCGCCTGTGGGAAAATCCGGTCCGGGCATGATTGATAACAGTTCCTCCGTAGTGATCGAATTATTTCTCATATATGCGATCTCGGCATCTATAACCTCCCCGAGATTATGGGGCGGCATATTGGTAGCCATACCTACGGCAATTCCTTCGGAACCGTTAACAAGAAGGTTGGGGAATCTGCAGGGCAGAACAACCGGTTCCTTGCCGGTCTCATCGTAGTTCGGCATAAAGTCCACAACATCCTTGTCAAGATCGGAAAGCATCTCCTCCTGGGCGATCTTGCGAAGCCTCGCTTCCGTATATCTCATTGCGGCAGCCCCGTCTCCCTCGATAGAGCCGAAGTTTCCGTGACCGTCAACAAGAGCCATACCCTTTTTAAAATCCTGACTCATTACAACAAGACAATCATAAATGGAACTGTCTCCGTGAGGATGATACTTACCCATAGTATCACCAACGATACGGGCCGACTTGAGATGAGGTCTGTCATAACGATTGTTAAGTTCGTACATATCGTATAAAGTTCTTCTCTGAACCGGTTTGAGACCATCTCTTACATCCGGAAGAGCTCTTGCGATTATGACGCTCATTGCATAATCGATATATGATTTTTGCATCACATCGGAGTATTCGGTTTTGATAATATTTTCCTGTATTGTCTCCGGTGCTGTCTTTTTTGCCATTTTACAAGCTCACTTTCTCATCAAAGTAATCAATAATCGAGTTCGGCATCCCTTGCATGCCTGTATATGAAATCTTTACGCGGTGCCACATCATTACCCATAAGCATCTCGGTTGTATTGCTGGCAAGTCTTGCGTCTTCTATTTCCACAAGCTTTAACCTTCTCGCCGCCGGATCGAGGGTAGTCTCCCACAGCTGCTCTGCATCCATTTCTCCAAGGCCCTTATATCTTTGTAATTTGAAATTTGTATGATTTTTCCTGTAAAGAGCAAGAGCTTTATCATCATACAGGTATTCGTCCTCTCCCTTGGCAGGCATAGCCTTATACAGGGGCGGCATCGCAATATAAACGTGACCTTCGTATATGAGTTCCGGCATAAAACGATAGAAAAGGGTGAGCAAAAGCGTGGAAATATGGGCTCCGTCAACATCGGCATCCGCCATGATTATAATCTTGTCATAGCGGAGCTTTTCTATATCAAAATCATTGCCGTAACCTTCTGAAAATCCACAGCCGAAGGCATTAATCATGGTTTTAATCTCGGCATTTGCCAAAACCTTATCAATACTTGCCTTTTCCACATTAAGGATCTTACCTCTTATGGGAAGGATAGCCTGATAATTCCTGTTTCTGGCTGTTTTGGCACTTCCGCCTGCCGAGTCACCCTCAACTATAAATATCTCACACTTCTTGGGGTCCTTACTTTCACAGTTTGCAAGCTTACCGTTGGAATCGAATGAGTATTTCTGCTTGGTAAGCATATTTGTTTTTGCTTTTTCCTCACTCTTCCTGATCTTGGCAGCCTTCTCGGCACAGGCAAGCACAGCCTTGAGAGCCTCAAGGTTCCTGTCAAAATAGTGAGGAAGCTCATCCCCTGTTATTTTGGAAACTGCCTTGGCGGCATCCTGATTATCCAGCTTTGTTTTGGTCTGGCCTTCGAATCTGGGATCCGGGTGTTTAATTGAAACTATGGCAGTCATACCGTTCCTGATATCCGCTCCGGTATAATTCTGCTCCTTATCCTTGAGAATTCCCAGCTCCCGGGCATAATTGTTCATAACATTGGTGAACATAGTCTTGAATCCGGTAAGATGAGTACCGCCTTCGGAATTGTATATGTTGTTACAAAATCCCAGCACTATTTCATGAAATTCATTAACGTACTGAAAGGCTATCTCAACATTTATACCGTCGCTATTCCCGCAAAAATATACGGGTTCGCATACAGGTTCCTTGTGATTATTGATATCCTTGATAAATCCGATGATCCCGTCGGGTTCATGAAATTCTTCCTTCTCATTGGGGGTGACTCTTTTGTCACAGTAATATATAGTCAGTTCCGGATTGAGGTAAGCTGTTTCATGAAGCCTTGATTTAATGTCTTCCTCTTTGAACCGGGTCTTTTCGAATATCTCTCCGTCAGGCATAAAGTTGATCTTTGTGCCTGTATTTCTAGCCTTTCCGATAACGGGAAGAAGCCCTTTTTCAAGTTCTATAACCGGGATGCCTCTGGAATAACGGTCATGATACACATTACCGTCACGTTTAATCTCTATATCAAGATATTCAGACAGGGCATTTACAACCGAAGAGCCTACACCATGGAGTCCTCCGCTTGTTTTGTACACTTCGTTGTCAAACTTTCCGCCGGCGTGGAGGGTCGTAAATACAACTCTCTCAGCGCTTACGCCCTTTTCATGCATACCAACGGGAATGCCGCGTCCGTTATCCTCTATAGTGGCACTTCCGTCACTTTCAAGTGTGACCCATATGCTGTTGCAAAAACCCGCTAAATGTTCGTCGACAGAATTGTCGACAATCTCATAGATCAGATGATTAAGACCCTTTGTGGTTGTACTTCCGATGTACATACCGGGACGCGCCCTGACCGGATCCAGACCTTCGAGAACTGTAATAGACTTCTCATCATAATTGGATTTTGGTGACATATACTACCCCTTTAGTTTTAACAATGACCGCCCCTTCGCAGTCATTAAATACTCCATCCGGTAAATTATAGCACAATATATTGTTTTTTCAAGCACAAAAGCACAACTTATTGTATTGCCGGTTACATGGAGGAGGCAATATCCGTAAGTTCTCCGTTTTGGAAAACCATTTGCGCCAGTCTCTTATTTTCCTCACTTTTAAGATCGGGGTCCGATGCGATGATCCTTGAGGCCTCATCGGAAGCTTTTTTGAGAAGCGCAGCATCGGTGTATATATCAGCCAGAACAAATCTTACATCTCCGGACTGCCTGAAGCCGAACATATCACCCGGTCCCCGAAGTTTAAGATCCTCTTCCGCAATTTTAAATCCGTCGTTTGTTGATTTTAATACTTCCAGCCGTTTATTCTTCTCCGGATTACCGGAGGTCATGAATATGCAGTAGGACTGAGCATCTCCTCTTCCTATTCTGCCCCGCAGCTGATGAAGAGCCGCAAGGCCGAATCTGTCGGAGTTTTCAATCATCATAACAGTGGCATTAGGCACATTCACTCCAACTTCCACAACCGTTGTCGACACAAGAATATCAATCCCGCCTTTGGCAAAGGATTCCATGATCCTCTGTTTTTGTTCTCCGCCAAGCCTTCCGTGAAGCATACCGATCTTAAACCGTCCCCCGTAATAATCATTGAGCTCCTTTACGGTATCCGTAACATTCTTTGCCTCAAGTCCTTCACTTTCCTCTATGAGCGGACAGATCACGTATACCTGATGTCCGGCGTTGATCTCTTTTTCAAAAAATTCATAAGCCTTTTTCCGGTAAGACTCACCAACCACCGCATTTTTAACCGGTTTTCTGTGAGACGGCACCTCATCAAGAACGGATATATCAAGATCACCGTACATTATTATGGCAAGAGTTCTCGGAATCGGTGTCGCGCTCATTACCAGAACATGACAGTTGGATTCTTTGTTTTTGGACGTAAGCAGGCTTCTTTGACCTACTCCGAACCTGTGTTGTTCATCGGTCACAACTAGGGCCAGATTATTGTATGTTACCTTTTCCTGAAACAGCGCATGTGTGCCTATAATAATACTTGCCTCTCCGCCTCCGATCATTTCATAAACATTTTTCCTGGCGGATGCAGACATGGCTCCGGTCAAGAGAACAACTTTAATATCCGGCAGTATTCCCGCAAGCAGACGCTTAATGGATTCATAATGCTGATTTGCCAGAATTTCCGTAGGTGCCATGATTGCACTCTGATATCCGTTTACGGCAACCATTACAGCGGCAAGTGTTGCAAGTATTGTCTTGCCTGAGCCAACATCTCCCTGAACAAGCCTTCTCATTGATTTTTCGGAACAAAGATCACTGCTTATCTCGCTCCAAACCTTCTCCTGTGCGGCTGTAAGCCTGTAGGGAAGCTTTTCAATGATCCTTCTGCACTCGGCAACTTCCATGATATTAAAATCATTTTTTACCGCCTCCTCAGCCTTACGAAGTAGCCTTAGTCTAAGGATAAAAGCAAGAAATTCCTCATAAACAAGCTTTTCCCTGGCCTGCCTGAGAGTTTCCTCATCCTTGGGAAAATGCATCTGGTAGACTTCATTACTGTAATTACCGTCAAGAAAATCAAAGGCTTTCTTGATCGTAGATGTAACGGCATTATTGGTAAGTCCTTTTGTAAGTGAATAAATGGGATTAATGTGCCCAAGAAGTTCTTCATAATGATCTTTTGTAAAGATTCCGGGCTGCTCCATATGATAATGGTCACCTTTGACAGACAGCTTGCCTCTGAATATATAGACAGCCCCGGGTTTTAAACTCTGGGCAAGATACGGCATATTAAACCATGTTGCAGACACAGGCTGATTCCCGGCGCTTAAGGTAACGGTTGTTATTGATAGTTTTTTTACATGTCTTACAAGCGGCCTTTTGACTACCACAGCCTCAAATGCAATCATAACATCTGTACTGAATTCTTCGGGAGGCGTTATCGGCTCATATTTAACATAATCCCTTGGAAAGTAAAAAACAGCAGACTCTACGGTATCAATTCCAAGCTTCCCGTAAAGTTTTGCTGTTTTTTCGCCTATGCCGCGTAAAGCATTAAGTTCGGTCATATTATTCAACCGATATTATGTAGTAGTATATAGGCTGACCGCCCAGATGGAGTTCCACCGAAAGATCCGGATATTTCTTCTCAACCTCTGCGGCAAAATCATTTGCTATCTCTTCGTCAACCTCATCTCCGTAATATATGCTTATAACTTCTGCCTCATCATCGACCATACGCACAAGCATATCCATAGCCGTATCTTCAACAACATTTCCGACAGCAAGTATCTCATGGTCTCCGATACCCATTATATTACCTTTTTGAATATCAATGCCGTTGATTGAGGTATCTCTTACCGCGTATGTTACCTGCCCTGTCTTGACATTACGGATCGCATCGTTCATGGCAATTTCATTATCGGATGCCGTGCAGTCGTTCATGTAGGTAATAAGTGCAGTAATACCCTGCGGAATAGTCTTGGTCGGTATTACGATTATCTCCTTGTCTTCTACAAGGTACTGAGCCTGGTTTGCAGCAAGAATGATATTTTTGTTATTGGGAAGAATAAATACGGTTTTGGCATTAACCTTATTGATGGCATTAATCATATCATCGGTAGACGGATTCATTGTCTGTCCGCCGGTGATCAGATAGTCAACACCGAGGCTTGTAAATATCTCATCAAGACCTTTTCCGCATGATACAGCCACAAATCCCATATCATTTTCCGGCTCCGAAAAAACAGGTTTTTCAGGCTCCGGCTCCGGGGACTTGTTATTATCGTTTGCGGGTGCCGTGTTGCTTTCGGATTCGGCCTCTTTAACATCGGAAGTCTTTGCTATATCCTTATCCCCGTCGGGTTTGGCAAGTTCATTGCCCACCTCATCCTTGTCACGGGGTTTAATAACAACATCATCTATTGTACCGAATGACAGGCATTTCGATATTATTCTGCCCGGTTCATCCGTATAAACACAAAGCGTTATTTTATCGCCAAGGTCTGAAACATCCGATCCGGCACCGTATGCATCGGTGTACTCCATGATCGTAACAAGATCCTCTTCTTCAAAGGATTTGTTTTTCATTATCACAAGAGAAGTCTCATATGTGATGATCTTTTCCTTTTCGGCTACAACAATTCCTTCAGGTTTCGAATTTACAAATATCTCATCTACATCCTCTCCCGAGTATGCCGCATATCCACCCTTTAGGATTTCGATAAGTCCCTGTCCGCCGGAATCAACAACACCTGCTTCCTTAAGGACCGGAAGCATATCAGGTGTTCTCTTTAGAACATCTTCACCGTAGAATATGATTTCCTTGAAAAATGCATCAAAATCATCAGCCGAACCGTTGATCTCCTGCGCCTTTTCGGCAACTCCTTTCGCAACGGTAAGTATTGTACCCTCTTTAGGCTTCATGACAGCCTTGTAAGCGGTCTCAACAGCTTTTTGAAGAGCCTGGGTGAATATATCCATATCAAGCTCATCTTTGTCTTTGATTACTTTTGTAAATCCACGGAATAACTGGGAAAGGATGACACCTGAATTACCTCTCGCCCCGCGAAGTGAACCGGATGAGATGGCCTTGGAAAGTGTTGCCATATTCATATCCGATATATTTTCGACTTCACCTACTGCCGACATGATAGTAAGTGACATATTTGTACCGGTGTCCCCGTCAGGAACCGGAAAAACATTCAATTCATTAATAATCTCTTTTTCGGCTTCAAGCCTTCTCGCACCGGACAAAAACATCTTTGAAAATGTGCCGGCATCGATCTTATTTGACTGCACTAGACCATCCTCCTTTAATCGATAACCCGGACACCTTCAACAAAAACATTGATTTTGCCGATCTCAAAGCCCGTGTACTCTTCAACCTTGTATTTAACGTTGTTGACAAGATTGGAAGCAACTGCTCTGATATTTACTCCGTAACTGACTATAACATGAAAATCCAGCGTCAGTTTATCATTAACCATTTCAACATTTATTCCTCTTGTCAGGTTTTCCTTTTTAAGCATCTTAGCTATACCGTCAGTCATACTAACCGCGGCCATTCCAACTATTCCAAAACACTCAACAGCTACACTGCCGGCATACTGAGCTACAACATCAACATCGATTATAAGATTGCCGGAACCTGTTGCCAAAGCTTCCTTCATATGAAACCTCCTTATGATCGGATTCCTTAAAAGTCTACATTAAAGCATTATACACACAAATATTATTAAATAAAACAGAAAAAATCAACAAGACTTATAAAGTTTTACTTGCAAAGAATATAAACATTTGATAGAATACGAAAAGTCTTAAAGGAGGTTTATCAAAATGGCTAAATGTGATATATGCGGAAAAGGCGTTCACTTCGGAAATAATGTGAGCCACTCACACAGAAGATCGAACAGGATCTTCCATTCAAATGTTAAGCGTGTTAAATGCATGGTTAGCGGAACACCTACTACTCTTCATGTATGTACGAGATGTTTGAAATCCGACAAGGTTGAAAGAGCATAATTCCGATTACTTTAAATAAAAGAACCTCTGCGGAGGTTCTTTTATTTTGTGTTCATATTCTATTCTTCGTTTCCAGCATCCTTCGCCGCCTCTAACACTTCCTCATCGGACAGCTGCGACTCTTTTTTCGAAGTGATCTTGTTCATGATCTCAGGAACCATGTCAATTATCTTCGTGATTGAATCCTGATTCTTGATAGACACCACACGCGTTGAATTATTCTGTACAACAAGAACCGCGGTAGGCGTCATCTTACCCGTAAGACCTCCTGCACCGTTATCCTTCTTGTCTCCTCGGAATGTCCCGGCACCGACTCCGAATGATACGTCCACAAAAGGAATAATGATAGTATCCTTTACTACCACAGGTTCTCCCACCACTGTTTTACTTGACAGGAACCCCTCCATCCCGCTAAGCAGTGAATTAACAACCGAATTAAAACTACTTTCTGCCATGATTTTCCTCCAAATTGCCAGTTGATTTCTATTTGTTCTGATGCTTTTTATACAATGCGAGCATTCGCTTGATATCTTTGTTAAAGTACAGCCTGATGGCACATACTGCCACAACAATAAGGTATAAGCGGCCTTTTATGACAATGTTTCCGTACAGATCCGTATCTTCAAAGCTTGGATCAAACACAAGTTTTCTCGGAAGTGTCGGATATATCATGGAAAGATACATAAGCACCCTCCCGCAGGTCGCAGGGTCTTCAAAGCCGAAATGAATGAATCCTTTGACTTTTCTCGGCCTTATGGCCCTAAGAAGCCTGATCAGCTGATTTTTCAACACCAGAGCCGCGTTACGGTTCCGTGTGTCATTTATCATCTTATCCCAGAATCTAATCTCTTTTTTTATTTTATCATATTTTTGAGATAAAGATTCAAATCGGGAAATTATATCATCAATGAATTTCTCAATCTTCCGGGACAAGCCTTCGTAACCTTCGGTACCTTCGGCATCTTCTGTATCTTCTGTAATGTCGGGGTCGGCTCCGGGCACGGTGTCCTCATCGTTCCAGTCGATCGTAAAATCCTCCGTCGTCTCCTCTGCTTCTGCAGGAGGATTCTCGTTTTCGGGCTCAGTATTTACCGGCTCTTCTTTTTTCACTTTGTTACGTGGCCAGACTTTAATGCCGAAGACCTTAACACTTTGAGTCAGTTCTTCTTCGTATCGAACATTGGCCGATAAAATGTGAAGAAGAAAGCTGACATTTACGTTTGCATAAAAATCGTTGGAATCCCGGGATTTTTCCCCATCCGCTTTATATCTGAACGGTACAAACAGAACTATAGCAGCAAGCAGGAGCACCAAAGCTATAACGCTAAGTACTGCGATCCCTATGATCTTAAGGATTGTCAATAATACAGCCGCCATCAAAGATGTTCCTTAATGAATTTTTCGAAGTATCCGCGTATATCTCCCGGATCAGTGGAAGCATCAAGGCATTCCTTGATCATAATACCGGTTAGATTCCTGGCCGAATCAATACTGTCAGCCACCCCTATGATGATACGGTCACTTCTTCGGAAAGTTTTTTGCTTGAATACAGCAGCAGGATAAATATCAAAAATATCCTTTTCATTATCGGAAAGCGTTATAAAATGATACCCTGCCATACCGATACCGCAAGCCATTTTCCATTTTATGGCTGAGATTTTGGAAGTAACCTTATCGGTCATATAAGGCCTGTCAACAAATCGAACCACTTTCCCACTCCACTTATCCTGTGTAAAACTTGTTTGATTATATCAAAAACAGATAAAAAAGTTAATCCTTATTATTGACAATAAACATTGTGATTTTTATACTAAAAAAAGAAGGAGTATAAATCATGGAACTTAAAGCCGTAATCTCTTTAACTCCCGGTGATGTTGCAGCCGAAGATGTTCTTGACCATAAGGGGAATGTAATTGTCAAGAAAAACACTTCTTTGGATAAATTTCTCATTCAAAAGCTCACAATATCCAAGATCAGCTGTGTTAACGTCAAGGAGCCGGAAGATTTCCTTACGACATATTTTGAAAAGATCAAGGTCAGCAAGACCTTTAAACAGTTTTTTGAAATCTATTCGAAGAATTTTTTCGAATTCAAAAAGCTTATGGATCAGTTTCTGCATTCGAGAGTCCCTCTCGATTCCGCAAAGCTGTATAACATAGTTGAAGATATCACCTCTCCCTTCAAGCATAGTAAAATAACGATTCTTGACATGCTATCCGTACTTGAGACGGCTGAGGCTGATTTTCTGTACACTCATTCGATTAATGTTGCCCTCATTTGCAATTATACTGCAAAATGGTTCCGCCTTGATGATGAGGATGCCAGATCTCTCGTTTTGTGCGGTTTCTATTATGATATAGGTAAGTTCGTTATTCCTCTTGATATACTCCTCAAACAGGGACGGCTGTCGGATGAGGAATTCAACATGATCAAGTCCCACACTACCAACGGTTATAAAATATTACAGCCTCTTGAATTAGACGAGCGTATCAAGCTTGCCGCACTTATGCATCACGAAAGGATTGACGGAAGCGGATATCCCAGCCACCTTGTTGATGAGCAGATCGATCAGTTTGCCAAGATAATTGCCATTCTGGACAGCTACGAGGCAATGACAAGCTACAGATCATATCGTGCCCCCCTATGTCCGTTTACGGTCATTGAAATATTCGAGAAGGACGGATACGGAAAATACGACACCGGATATTACATGACTTTCCTTGAGCGGATGGTTGAAGAATATATAGGAAAAGAGGTCGAACTCAACGACGGAACGGTGTGTGTTGTTGTTCTGATCAACAAGCAGAAATATTCAAGGCCCATGGTTAGGACCGAAGACGGAAAATATATAGATCTTGCCACACAGAAGAATCTGTCAATAAAAGCTTTGGTATGATTACCAAAGCTTTTTTAATCCCATTTTTGCAGTCTTTTCAGTTTTTTGTATATGCTGTATCCCTTTTCGAGAACTGCTCTTTCATTTTCAAATTTCAAAAGATGATATGCTTCATGATACTTGTAGTATCCGCTGTCCCTAAAATACTCTTCCTGCTGGGGACATGATTCATAGCTGTCCGATCTCATCAGATACCAGTGTACTTCCTTGGAAACCGTATCCTCCGGTACAACAAAAGAATACGTCGTCTTGTCAATGTACTCGACAATCACTCCGTCAACACCGGACTCCTCCTTTACTTCCCGAAGAGCCGTTTTCTCATAGGTTTCACCTTCTTCTACGGTCCCTTTCGGTAAAACCCATCCTTCATATCGGTTGTTGTAGTTCTTGTATAACAGAAGGATCTTACCCCTGTGAATTACAAGACCGCCGCAGCTGACCGCTTCAATCATTTTTAACCTCGGTATAAGCAATAAACGAAATACATAATATCATCAGTTAAAATATGCGTCAAATACTCTTTTAGCGATGGGGGCTGCTACAGCACCTCCCGATCCTCCGCCTTCAACAATTACTGTAACCGCTATTTCAGGATCATCTGCTCCGGCAAAGCCCGTAAACCATGCATGGGAAAGGGATTTGTTCGACGAGTACTCTGCCGATCCTGTCTTACCGGAAATAGAATATCCCTTTGTATCAATGAGACGTTTCGCTGTTCCGTTTACAACAACCTGTCTCATCATCTTTTGAAGACTTTTGGTATATTGCTCTTCTATAATTCTTCCGTATTCACGCACCCTCGTTCTGCTGATCGTTCCACCGTCCGCGTTTTGAATCTCCGACACAACATAAGGTCTCATAAGAATTCCGTCATTTGCTATTGCCGAAGTTATCATAAGCATATGTACGGGGCTTATAGTTGTCCTGCCCTGTCCTATTCCGGTCTGCAGAAGATCATCCGTGGAGGATCCGGCACCGATATCGGAATAGGCCATGGAGTATTTAAATGGCAGGGGAAGTTCACGGTTAAACAGCAGTTCACCTATTGTACTTTCAAACTGCTTTTTATCAAGGGTCGATGATATATTGGCAAAGCTTGAATTACATGACTGAGCAAAACTGTCATCAAAATTAACCCAGCCATGACTTGTCTCATTAAAACAGTTTATAACCGAACCCTTGTATTCAAAGCTTCCCTTACACTCAAAGCCGTAGTCGGAAGTATTGCCGCCGTGTTCCTTCAAATATTCAAGCGCAGTTACTATCTTGAATGTAGAACCGGGCGGGTATGAACCTAAGAATGCCCTGTTAAGAAGAGGACTGTTTTCGGTATCCGCGTTTAGCCTGTCCCATCTGCCGATTACCTCATTCGGATCAAAATCAGGCTTGGATACAACACACAAGATCTCCCCGGTTTTGACATTCATGGCAACAACCGCGCCCCTCCTGTCATCCATTGCATCATATGCTGCTTCCTGCATTTTGGTGTTTAATGTTGTATAAACATTATCTCCGTGATTTTTGTGGCCTGCAAGGTCGTTTGATACACGGCTTGCGATATTGGCATCGCATGTCAGAAGTGTAAAGTTCTCCATGCTCTCGATACCGAGTACACCGTGGGTGGAATATCCGACTATATGGGCAAAGGTATTACGGTAGGGGTAATTTCTGTAATATCCGCCGTCATTATCCGACTTTGTGGTTGCAAGTATATTACCTTCCCGTGACAGAATATCACCACGTACCAGTCTTGACTCAAGAAGCGCCTGCCTTTTGTTATATGTGTTATTAATTACATTCTTGCTCTTAACCTGTGTAAAATAGCCAAGATAGCCAAGCATTACGAGAAATATCGCAATGAACAGATATGTGATAAATCCGATCTCACGATTCGAATCGATATGGCGTCTTCCGGGCTTTACAATATCTTTCCGGTCTTTTTTATTTTTCCTAAACATTCTCATTAAGCTCCCTTTCGAGATCAACTATATTGAGATTCTCGGTCTTAAAATCATCCGGAGTGGGTACATAGGGCTTCTTATTGTCTCTTCCTTTGGCGATATACAGGCCCTGAATAACCGCAAATACGCAAAACGTAACGGCAACGCTGGTTCCGCCATAGCTTACGAAAGGCAGGGTCACTCCGGTAAGCGGGATGAATTTAATGACGCCTCCGATAGTAAGAAATACCTGAAAAATGTATGCCACCGACAGGCCTAATGCAACAAGTTTAAAAAACGGATCTTCAAACTTCATTGAAATATTCATAAACATAACAAAACATGACAGGCACAGGAGTATCAGGCACATTCCGAATACAACCCCCAGCTCCTCACATACTGCCGCAAACACAAAATCCGCCGCAACTACCGGAATATTATTGGGAGCGCCCTGTCCGAGCCCCATTCCGAGCCATCCTCCGGTACCTATAGCAAACAGGCTCTGTGCGATCTGATAACCTTCATTTGTAATCGTACCCATAGGATCAAGAAATGCCGTAACTCTGACTCTTACATGATGAAACAGCTTGTATCCGACAACGGAAGCCGCTCCTCCCGCAAGAAATCCCGACAGGAAATACAGGGCATTTCTTGTTGCGGCATAAAGCATGGAAATATACACAACGAAAAATATGATGGCACTGCCCAGATCTTTCGACAGAACAAGGATCATAACATGTACTCCCGCTACCACAGCACTTATTATGACATCCTTGAGCTGATGATTTCTTGCAAGTATCGAAGCTATTGCAAATACAAAGATGATCTTAACATATTCCGAAGGCTGGAAAGTATAGCTTGCTATATTGATATTAAGCTTGGAACCGTTTACAACGGCGGAAAACATCAGTACGGCAACCAGGGATCCAAGTCCTACGGCAACATATATCCATTTGAATTTTTCAAAGAAACGGATCCTGCTGATTATAAAGGGCACAACAAACGTTACCGCTGCTGCTCCCATGATTATATAGAATTGCCTCATAGCCTTGTTATAGGATATTCTGGTAAGAATAATGAGCCCTATTGTTAAGAGCATACACATATTGTTTATGATAAGGCTGTTTGCCCGGGGATACACGATTTTATAGCCGACAAGTATAACAAGTATTCCTATCTGCTGGATAAGATATGCTTTGAAGTACTTTATGTCTCCGTCCATTGCGTACAGGGAGAGAAAGGACATGAAATGTATCACAACCATAAAGAAGTTCTGGCGCAGATATATACCTTTGCGGTCATACTCATTTGAAAACCTGAAAACTGCAAAGCATTGTATAGTATAAACAGACATACAGATGATTATCAGATATCTGCATATTTCTATTACTATCCTGTCCACCCTTATTCGACTCCTCTTTTTATGTGTCCTCTTGTGTATTTGTCAATCAGCTGTTCCCTTGTAGATCCGTTCTCGTTTCGAAGGCTGTAATATCTGTCAAGTATACGTTTAATCTCATCCCCATCTTCGTCGGTAAAGCAAAACCTTACGGATGACGGACGTATCTCATCAAACAGCGCCTCTTCATCGGTAATACACGTCACCACACTGTTATAGATCACATTCGTACACTCTTTGCATATACGGTTTACAAACAGCTTTTCATTTTTTCTGTCGGTAAGGTACATACCTTCTCCTGTGCGAGAATCACAGCCATATAGAGTTTTGTACGTACAGTTGGCACTTACCATCACAGGGGAGCGGCCGTAAACGATAAGCTCCTCTCCCTTTATTCCCCTTTTGATTAGCTCTCTTCCGTTTAATTCAATGGGAACCGTGGTCTTGTCTACTCCGTTTTCTTTGTAAAAATCATATGCCTCATTATTATAAGCATATAAAAAAACATCGGCAACAATCAAAGGCTTATTATCAAGTCCCGACAGAATCCTGACAGTCTCTAAGTTTGATGCGTAAAGGCCGGCAACAGGGAAGTTTGCCAATGCATACTTAACAAATCTCTCTATATTTACTCTGCTGTTTTCGCGCCCCTCTTCCCTTATTATGTAAGGCAATTCTATATATAATTCCTTATCGGGTGCGGCCTTAAGGTCTTCCTTGCACTCACGAAAAACCCCCATTGGTATCGCAACGCCGTCGCATTCACTTGATAATACGGCCTTTAGCTGCTTCCTGTTCAAAATGGCTGCGATGACTTTTACCCTGTCGGATTCCGGAATGCTTAAGCAGTGATTTTTGCTTCCGACCCTTACATTACCACCTGTAATCTCACGTTTATAAGGCGCTGTGGCAGATCTTTTGAATTCTTCAATCCCCTGCCTTCTGATCTCGTTTAATCTGCTTTTTGGAATAAAAACGTCTTCATCGCATTCCACAGTACAATCCTTAACACAAAATCCCGTGCCTTTACACTTTCTAAGTGATGATGTTATCTCATCTCTTGTAAGGGCTCTTGTCAGTGCCTTATCGGCGATAACACCGGTAACCGTCGTTGCCTCGTTAATACCGTCGGATATGGTTATTACCGCATTTTCCCCGCACCTGATAGTACATTTAACGTTAATATCCACATCGGGGAGCAGGCTTTTAACATCCGGCAGACTTTTATCGGTTTCGGTACTATAGGAGGGAGACTTTAGAGTTACCATTTCCCGTCCGTTATGTCTGAAATAGTACCCGTCACAGTTACCGCTCCTTGTATAGGCAGATATCAGCCTTTTGCGGTCATCATCACTTACAGCGTAATCTGACGAGTCATAATAAATATCAATATATTTTCTGTAAATATTAGTCACTGAGTAAACATACTCGCTGCTTTTCATCCTCCCCTCAATCTTAAAAGAGGATATACCCGCTCTGATAAGCTCGGGAAGAATATCAATGGTGCACATGTCCTTAAGACTTAGGGGATATTTGCCCTCATACATCAGACGGCAGGGCTGGGCACATCTTCCCCGGTTACCGCTTCTTCCCCCTATGAACGAGGATAACAGACACTTCCCCGAATATGAATAACACATACTTCCGTGAATAAAGCATTCAAGCTCTAACCCGGTTTCCTTCTTCATTTTGCTTATCTCTTTAAGCGACAGCTCTCTGGCGGGAACAACTCTTGTAACACCCAATGATTTTAAATACTCCGCTCCCGCACTTTCGGTTATGGCTGCCTGAGTACTGACATGAATGGGCAGATCCGGGTACGATTCATGAATAATGGACATAGCACCGATATCCTGTACTATTACCCCGTCAAGACCGGATCTGTACGGTTCGTACAAAAAATCACCCAATTCACCGATCTCACCGTCCTTCATAAGTGTATTAACGGTGAGATATATCTTCCTTCCCCGAATATGCGTGATATCAAGTGCCCGCAAAAGCTCATCCGTCGAAAGATTCCCGGCATTTGCTCTTGCCCCGAATTTATTAAGGCCCAGATATACCGCATCCGCCCCGCCGGCAACAGCCGCCAGAAAACACTCGTATGTCCCCGCAGGTGATAATAACTCAACTTTTCTATTTTCCATGATCTATTAGATTGCGTCCGATACCCGTTGTACTAAAAAAGGATGCCTTCCGACATCCTCTCCTTTATTTACTCTGAAAACTCTTGATCTGTTTTTCTCTGCTCTCAAGTTTAATCTGAGAAGCTATAAGCTCATGCTTAAGATCATATAGTTCACGATCCTTGGCATCTATCTCATCCTGAAGAGAATCGATCTCTTTTTTTATCTTGAAATAATCATCCGCAATGTTAAGGAGCAGTAATACATTCTGCATATCTGCCGGCTGTCTTCTGAAAGAGTCAACATTATTGTATTCGGCGATCTTGTTATTTATGTACGATGCAACTTTCTGCAGGTATTCTTCGCTCTCGGAACCGCTTAAGGTAACTACCTTACCTCCTATAACGACTTCGATATCATTATTTCCGATCATCTTATCCTCCAAACAAATAATACATATAGGATTATAACCAAATCGTTAAAATAAAACAACCTTTAAATCATTAAGCGCCGGGAGGGGTTATTGCAAAATGATCATAACAGCGCGGCGTTATGACTCTGCCGGAAGGAGTACGGTTTATAAAGCCGTTCTGGATAAGGTATGGTTCAATAACATCTGCTATTGTTCCGGAATCCTCTCCGATGGACGCTGCAATAGTATCAAGCCCCACAGGGCCTCCTGAAAACTTATGTATCATAGTAAGAAGGAGATTCCGGTCAGCAGAATCAAGCCCCATAGGATCGACTCCCATAAGATCAAGGGCTTCCCTTGCCACTGTTTCGGTAATAACACCGTCATAACGGACCTGGGCAAAATCACGGACTCTCTTTAACAGTCTGTTTGCAAGTCTGGGAGTACCACGGCTCCTTCTGGCCAGTTCAAATGCTCCCTTCGGTTCGATATCAACATTTAATACAGCGGCTGAATTACCAATTATTGTTGCCAGTTCTTCCGTAGTGTAGAATTCCAGACGGCTGAGAACTCCGAACCTGTCTCTTAGAGGAGCCGTAAGAAGTCCTGCCCTTGTAGTAGCCCCCACAAGGGTAAACTTCGGAAGATCAAGCCTTATTGACCTGGCGGTAGGGCCTTTACCTACCATAATATCTATGGCAAAATCCTCCATGGCAGGATACAGCACTTCTTCAACCTGTCTGTTAAGTCTGTGTATTTCGTCGATAAACAGTACATCGCCTTCGGACAGACCGTTTAGGATAGCAGCGATCTCACCCGGCTTTTCAATGGCCGGACCGCTTGTTATCTTGATTCCTACACCCATTTCATTGGCTATAATGCATGCAAGGGTGGTCTTGCCAAGTCCCGGAGGGCCATAGAACAATACATGATCAAGCGTATCCCCCCTGCCTTTGGCGGCCTCTATATACACTTTCAGATTAGACTTAACCTTCTCCTGACCTATATAATTATCAAGTACCGTGGGCCTGAGACTCCCTTCTATCTTGATATCTTCCTCGGTAAGGTTTGTTTCGATAGTTCTGTTCATTCTGTATCACCTAAAACTTTGACATATTGCTTAAAGCAGCCTTTAGAACCGACTCAACATCATTGACATCATTTCCTACACTTCGAACCGCCCTGTAACTGTCGGACTGAGAATATCCAAGTGCCACAAGTGCCTCAACCGCTTCTTCCCGTATAACTCCTAGAGTGTCCTTTTCCTTGTTATCAGCCATATGCTCTGTTTTAAGTTCAAACGCATCCTGAAGACTGACTTTATCCTTAAGGTCAATGATCAGGCGCTGGGCAGTTTTGGGACCGATACCCGGAGCTTTTCCGATCTGTTTTGCATCACCCGATAAAATGGCAAAGCGAAGATCATCCGATGTCATTACGGACAGCAGCGCAAGTCCTCCCTTCGGGCCTATACCGTTAACACTTATCAGCAGCTTATACAGTTCCAGATCATCTTTTGTGAGAAATCCGTACAGAGACAATGCATCCTCACGGACAAGGAGATATGTGTATATTTTGATTATTTCCCCCACGCCTTCAATTAGATCGAGACTGCTTGCCGCCATGAAAATATTGTAACCGATTCCGCCTACTTCCAAAACGATCCGGTCATCATATATCCCGGCTACTTCCCCTTTTAAATACCCGATCATATGCCCTCCTCATATAAGCTAAAAATCCTGCGTAATCTTTTATAAATAGTATTCGAAACAAAACCTACAAGTAATCCTGCGAAAACGCCTATAATCATGAGAACCGGAACATAGGTCATGACATAGACGCTTCCGATCAAAACATACGCCACCAATGTCTGCGCAATATTATGAACAACCGCGCCTGCAACACTTACCCCATATACCGAAAACCCGTGTCTTGATAGTACAACCATAGCAGCGTACGAAAATACTCCGCCGCACAGACTGTATAAAAAGCTTGCACCGCTTCCGAAAAGCATGGCGGCCAGTATAACTCTTATCAGTAAAATACAGCCACCGTATACGGGTCCTAACAAATACATGGCCAGTACAACCGCAATATTTGCTATTCCTATCCGAAACCCGGGAATACCGACAGGCAGGACAATAAAGGATTCAATATAGCCCATGATAAGCCCTACCGAAACAAAAGCAGCCGCAGTTGTGATTTTCCTACTTGGTGATTGCATCAAATTCACTGTCCTCTTCGGACCTAACAACTATCAGAACACCGGCGGGGGCACAGCATATACTCTCGTTGTTGCCGCTGATCCTGCCGCTGTGAACACACTGTTTCCCCGGACAGGTTGCATCCTTCATATATACATACCCGTCAGCTATCACTATATCATCGGATATGCCGTTACTGTCGATGTGTATTTCCTTGGGTTCCGCAAGATCATATCGGCCGTACATTTCACCCTTTACATAAATAAAAGCATCGGTTCCGCTTTCTGCAAACAAAGTGGGAACAAACAATACAGCGGATATTACAATAATAAACGCCAGCAGAAATACATCCCTTTTATTCATACAAAAATAATACTACACGAACATATGTTTGTAAACCCGTTTTTTATGTATATTATAATTCAAAATATGGATAAAATCGGCGGAAAATGATATAATTTTCGGGAATATATATATTTCGGAGGTACGGGGGAATGCTTCAGAAATTATTATACGGTCATCAGGATGATACGCAGACAAATTATGATGCTATCAGGTACTCCTTTATGCTGACAGCTATTGCGGTCATTCACTTTATTTTTATGGTCATATTCTTCATAATGGGCGTTACCGTTATGGGAATATACAACACGGCCATAGTGATATTGTATGCATACCTTTCAAGAGTAGTTTCCAATATCAAGGCTTGGGCCAACCTGTATTATACAATGCTGGCCGAGGTTGTTATCCATTCATGTCTGGCGACCCTGTTCGTAGGATGGAATTACGGGTTTATGTTTTACCTGATTGCTCTTATTCCGGTATCTTTCTATCTTGCTTTTTCCATTAAGGCGATGAAGCGCAAGCTCGTCTATCCTTTTGTAACATCCGGAATTGTGTTTTTTGCTTATATGGTTATGCGGGGTATTACCTATGCTCTTCCGCCGCTTTCAGGCAATTTGAAAATGGCACCCGAAGTATTTTTAAACTATATGAACTTAATCGTCGGACTGGGGATGACATTTTTGTTTTCAGCCCTGTTTGCCATTGAAGTCAATTCTATGCAGCTTAAAATGGAAAGTGAACAGGAACGGCTTGAGGATGAGGCAAGCTATGATCCCCTCACCCATTTTCTTAACAGAAGAAGTATGGACGAGCGGCTTAGTCACACGCACAGGAACGCAATAATAAATGATGTTCCCTACAGTCTCATTATGGCTGATATAGATCATTTCAAAATTGTCAATGATACTTACGGACACGATTGCGGAGATTTTGTACTACAGAATATAAGCAAAATCATTTCCGCCCAGATACGTGCCAAGGACAGCGCATGCAGATGGGGCGGCGAAGAATTCCTGATACTTATTAACGATGCCCCGGAAATCGCCGTAGAAGTTGCAAACCGTATAAGGGCGGCAATTGAGGAATTTGACTTCTACTACGAAGGAAAATCAATCCATGTTACGATTACTCTCGGAGTATCGGGATATTACTCTTCAGCCAAAGTCAAGACACTTATAGAAATCGCCGATAAGCGGCTGTATAAAGGCAAAGAAAACGGCAGAAACCAGGTTGTCAGCGCATAAGTGTTAATCTGATTTTCACAAGTAAAATCCGGCTTACTTACTGTAAGCCGGATTTTATTTAACCTTTACAGGCGGCAATTATTCCGCATTCTCATCAACAAGCTTGCTTGCCCTTGCCGCAACCTCTTTCTCCTGAACATCCGAAGGACACTGCTCATAGCGCACGAACTCATACTCGTATATTCCGCGTCCACCGGTCATCGAACGAAGAACCGTACAATATCCGTACAGACCGGTCATGGGGATTTCAGCCTCAACTACCTGCTTTCCGCCGCCGATAGGATTCATACCCAGTACTCTGCCACGTCTCTTGTTAAGATCACCCATTACATCTCCGGTGTACTGATCCGGAACCGTAACCTTAAGTGAAGCGATAGGCTCCAGAAGCACAGGACCCGCTTCCATGAATCCCTTCTTGAACGCCTGGATCGTAGCCATCTTGAATGCCTGCTCCGAGGAATCAACCGGATGGTAGGATCCGTCATACAGTATCGCTTTTACGCCCACAACAGGATATGCAGCCATAGGACCTTTGAGAACGGATTCAGCAAGTCCCTTTTCAACAGCAGGGAAATAGTTCTTCGGAACAGCTCCGCCCACAACAACCTGCTCAAATTCATATGGTTTTTCAACATCCCCGAGAGGCTCGAATCTCATCTTAACATGGCCGTACTGACCGTGTCCTCCCGACTGTTTTTTGTACTTGGCTTCAACATCGGAATTCTTCCTGATAGTCTCACGATATGCAACCTTGGGCTGCTCAAGTTCTATCTCAACCTTATAAACATTGGCCAGCTTGCTTGCAACGATCTCAATTGCCTGATCACCGATGGCATAAATGAGGCTTTGTCTGTTCTCGGCATCGTTTACGTTCTTAACGGTAAGATCCTCTTCCATAATCTTTGAAAGTGCCGATGAAACCTTATCAATATCCCCTTTGTTCTTAGCCTTGTATCTCATGTATGTGTAAGGCTTACTGATCTCAGTCTTGGGATACTGGATAGGATTTGCCTTGGTTGATAACGTATCGCCGGTCTTGACACTTTGAAGCTTTGCAAGAGCACCGATATCACCGGCCTGAAGTTCACTCACCTCTATAGGCTTATTACCGCGAAGAACATAGAGCTTGCCTATTCTCTCCTCTGTATCCTTGTCGCTGTTATAAAGAGTATCGTCACTCTTTAGAACACCGGAGCATACCTTGATCAGTGAATACTTACCGATAAACGGATCCACGATGGTCTTCCATACATACGCAGACTTGGGCTTTGAAAAATCATAATTGGCTTCAAAGATCTCGCCTGTCTTCTGATTGATACCGTTAAGCTGCCTCTGGTCGGGACTCTTGAAATACTTGATGATATCATCCATAAGTGTATAAACGCCTCGGCACATTATTCCGGAGCCCATTGTCACTGGCACTATGGTTCCGTCATTAATATTGGCATAAAGAGCCGAACGGATCTCGGAATCCGAGAATGTTTCACCTGAAAAATACCTTTCCATGAAATCTTCGCTTGTTTCGGCTACTGCCTCCATAAGAGACTCTTTATATTTCTCAAGGTACTCCCTGCTGTAGTCGGGAACATCGCATTCATCGGCTTTGCCGCCCTCTGTCCATCTGAATCCTTTTTCACTGACAACGTTGACATAGCCCACAAGCTTCTCATCCTCACGGATCGGCAAATGGAAAGGAGCTATCTTCTTGCCGTACAAGCCTTCAAGATCCTCAACGATCTTCCTGTAGCTGGCATTGTCCACATCCATATCGGTAACAAAGAATATCCTGGGCAGTTTGTATTTCTCACATATCTCCCATGCCTTCTCGGTACCGACTTCAACACCGGCTTTACCGGAAACTACAATGATAGCACCTGCAGCAGCGCCTACAGCCTCCTCAACCTCTCCTACAAAATCAAAATATCCGGGAGTATCTAAAATATTGATCTTACAATCATCCCACTCAATAGGAACCACACTTGTTCCGATAGAAAAATGTCTCTTTTGTTCTTCTTTGTCGTAATCGCTTATCGTATTACCATCATCGGTCTTACCCATCCTAGTGGTAATTCCGGCCAAATAAGCCATAGCCTCCGTCAAAGTAGTCTTGCCGCATCCGCCGTGTCCCAAAATGACAACATTACGGATCTTATTACTGGGGTAAACCTTCATATTGTAACTTCCTCCAATTATTGAATATTAGGAGCATGCGCACCTTGTTAACATTATAAAAAAATACAGGTTTGTTTGCAAGCATATTATGCATTTTCAACAAACAAACCCGTATTTACTGATAAATATTATTGAAATTGATTATTTTTTGATAAGCAGTGATTTTCCGGTCATTTCCTTGGGCTGCTCAAGTCCCATACACTCCAGAAGTGTAGGCACGATATCCGCAAGACATCCGCCCTCGCGAAGTGTATAATCCTTGTCATAGTTAACAAGAATAAACGGAACCGGATTGGTCGTATGCGCAGTATGAGGTTCACCTGTCTCGGGATCGATAAGCTGCTCGGCATTTCCGTGATCCGCACATACAAACATCACGCCGTCAACCTCCTTGATGGCTTCAACTGCTCTTCCGACACACTCGTCAACCGCTTCGATAGCTTTGATGGCAGCTTCAAGAACACCTGTATGGCCTACCATATCGGGATTGGCGAAATTGATTATGATAACGTCATATTTATCGGATTTGATAGCCTTAACAAGATTATCACACACTTCATAAGCACTCATCTCCGGCTTCAGATCGTAAGTTGCAACCTTAGGTGATTTTACAAGAATCCTCTGCTCACCCGGATTGGGTTCCTCAACTCCGCCGTTAAAGAAGAATGTTACATGCGCATATTTTTCAGTCTCGGCAATCCTGGCCTGGGTCATATTAAGTGATGCAAGATACTCTCCGAATGTATTGTTTACGCCGACTTTCTCGAATGCCACATATTTGTTCTCGATAAGAGGATCATAATCCGTGAAGCACACATATACGACATCCAGCTTCTTCTCGCGCTTAAAGGAACGGAATTCATCATCACAGAATGCGTGCGTAATCTCGCGTGCACGGTCAGGTCTGAAATTGAAGAATATAATGGAATCGTCATCATTTATGGTTCCCACGGGAACACCGCCGTTAACAATGACCGTAGGTTTAACGAATTCATCGGTTTCATCTCTTGCATAGGACGCCTCTACAGCCTCTTCGGCATTTGCTGCGGTAAGTCCTTCGCCCTTTGTAAGAGCAACATAGGCAAGCTTAACCCTGTCATAGTTATTATCTCTGTCCATTGCGTAATAACGTCCGGTAACCGATGCAATCTCTCCGATACCGATCTGGCGCATTTTACTCTGAAGCTGGCGGACATAATCTATTCCGGATGTAGGAGGTGTATCTCTTCCGTCAAGGAAGCAATGTATGTACACTTTATTCAGACCGTTTCTCTTGGCAAGCTCAAGCAGTCCGTACAGATGGGTTATATGACTGTGAACACCGCCGTCGGACAGAAGTCCGTATATATGCAGGGCTGAATCCTTTTCCTTGCAGTTGTTGATAGCTCTGAGAAGATTCTTGTTCTCGAAAAAATCCCCGTCCTGAATCTCTTTTGTGATCCTTGTAAGTTCCTGGTAAACTATTCTGCCGGCGCCCATATTCAGGTGTCCGACCTCGGAATTACCCATCTGTCCGTCGGGAAGTCCCACGGCCATACCGCTTGCAAGTCCCTTAACAAATGGATAATCTCTCATAAGAGAATCAACAACCGGTGTTTTGGCAAGCTTTACTGCATTGCCTTCTTCCTTGTCGGACAGCCCGTATCCGTCAAGGATCATTAATACTGTAGGTTTCTTACTCATCTTCTAACTCCTCATAAATCATGTTTTAGTTGTTGGCCGCATCGAACAATTCATGAATATTGAACTTCGATGTGTCATTTTCGGGCATACCGATAAAGTTTGCACCGTACACATATTTATCATCATTGCTGTTGTCGAATCTTACGATATTAACAAGCGCATCGACAACATCACCGGTCCAGATCTTAAGCTGAAGCTTATAGACCGAATTCATTTCAAGAATCTCATTGCATGAAAAACCGATTCCGGTACCGGACACATCAATGACATTAATGGGAACAAGCCTGTTTTTGGTGCCATCGACCCTTTCCATGGCAATCATTGCTTCAAGTACAAAACGTTTGCTTTTTCTCTTCTCCTGCATACTTACCTCTCCTTATGTTCCAAAGATGTGATAACCCTCAAATTATGATAATACAAAAGGAATTCAAAAACAAGTGCTCAGCCCGGCGGCAGAATAAACATGGCATCACCGAAGGAGAAAAATCTGTATTTCTCACGAATTGCCTCTTTATATGCACTCATAATATGTTCTTTCCCTGCCAGCGCACTTACAAGCATGAGAAGTGTGCTTTCCGGAAGATGAAAATTGGTAACAAGTCCGTCAAGAACTTTAAAATCATAGCCGGGATATATAAATATGTCTGTCTCACCGCTTCCGGCAACAACTACACCGTCATCGCCGCATGCACTTTCTATAGTCCTGCAGCTTGTTGTACCGACACATATAACCCGCCTGCCCTCTGCTTTTGTATCATTAATGATCTTGGCGGTTTCCCGACTGATATTATACCACTCGGTATGCATATGATGTTCGGAAATATCATCGGCCTTAACCGGTCTGAATGTTCCGAGTCCTACATGAAGAGTGATAAAACAGACTTTTACGCCCATACGGGTAATCTTATCAAGAAGTTCTTTTGTGAAATGAAGTCCGGCTGTAGGAGCTGCAGCACTGCCTTCATATTTAGCATATACTGTCTGATATCTCGTCTTATCTTCAAGGTGATGTGTAATATACGGCGGAAGCGGCATCTGCCCGAGCCTGTCAAGAAGTTCTTCAAAAATTCCTTCATATTCAAACCTGACAAGCCGATTTCCGTCTTCAAGCACATCTATGATCTCACATCGCAGAGCACCGTCTCCGAATGATACCTTTGCGCCGGTCCGCAGCTTTTTCCCCGGTCTTACAAGAGTTTCCCAAATGCCTTCTTCCTTTCTCTTCAGAAGAAACACTTCAACGGCGGCACCTGTATCCTCCTTGACGCCGATAAGCCTTGCAGGTATAACCTTCGTATCGTTTAGTACCAGGCAGTCTCCGCTCCTTAAATAATCCGTAATATCCTTAAACTTCCTGTGGCTTACACTACCGGTAACCCTATTAAGAACAAGAAGTCTCGATGAAGACCTGTCGGGAAGAGGATCCTGTGCGATAAGCTCCTTGGGCAGATCATAATAGAAATCAGATGTTTTCATTCTATACCCTTAATGATACTTTCTTATCCGCAAGTTTAGATATGATGTCATCGATCCTCGCCTGTACTTCTTCACCTGTAAGAGTCCTGTCTGAGAGTACAAAAGAAAACCTCAGCGTAATACTCTTCGTATCGGCCGAATCGTAAATATCTATTACCTTAACGTTTGAAAGTTCCGGAATGTCCTTTTTATTCCAGCATTCCTGCATATCCTCAAATCTGACTCCCTCAGGAACAACAAGGGAAAGATCGTATTCAACCGCCGGGAATCTTGAGGGTTCATTAAACTCAAGATCGCAGGCCTTGATCTCATCAAGAATGTCCATATCCATCTCAATGCAGACAACAGAACAGTTTTTGGCGATCTTGGCAAGGGTGGCGGGATGGATCGTATTAATTACACCAAGGGATGTATCTCCAACTGTTATGTTGCTTGTGTTCTTCGGATGCTGCCATGCATGAGCCGGGGTTGTTTTGGAGTATGTAACATCACTGTGCTTTAGCTCGGAAATAAGGGTGTTTACTATATCAACGCCCTCCATATACAAGGATTTCTCACTCTTTTCCTTGCTGTACAAAGCCACGGCACACATACGTCTCTCGTCTGCTTCCCCGTTATCCTTTGTGCCTCGAACAATTCTTCCAATCTCAAATATACCGAACGTATCAGAGAAGCTTCTGTTCTTGTAGACAAAAGGCAGAAGGCTTTGCATCATTGATGTTCTGATTATGCCTGTTCCCTTTTCCTCGGAGGAACCTAAGAGTCTTACATTGTCCTCGGGAGCCAGACCGAGAGTTCTCAGATCGTCGGGATCACACCAGATACGGGAATGAACCTCATGAAGTCCGAAGTTTTTAACAAGCATATCCCTTGTATTGTTTTCATTAACCTTACGGTCTGATTTTCTCGCAGGAAGAAGGGGCTCATACGTTGTTTTGATCTCAAAATTATCGTATCCGTATATTCTCGTAATTTCCTCAACGATATCAGCCTGCATACTCACATCTTTGGTTGCACGGTATGAAGGAACCACAGCCTTAAAATCATCCCCTGACCTTTCAACCTCAAAGCCGAGAGAAAGCAGTGTTTTCTCTATCCGGTCAGAAGATATATCAATTCCGGTATAACGGTCCACAAACTGTTTGTTGAACGGAATCGTGATTACCGGGTATTTCTTAACATAAATGTCGGTGATTTTGGAAACGCATCTGCACCCGCCGTCGACTTCAAACAAGAGCTTTAGAAATCTTTTTACGGCAAGCATCGTCATTTCCGGATCAAGGGTTTTCTCATATCTTGCGGATGCATCGGTTCGAAGAGCCATACGGCTTGCACTCTTTCTGATACTTACAGCGTCAAAATTGGCGCTCTCAAGAACGAGTGAATTCGTATCATCGGTTATCTCGCTGTCAAGACCACCCATGATCCCCGCAATACCGACAGGTGTTTTGTCATTGTAGATCATAAGTGTATCGGTTGTGATATCATGCTCGTTACCGTCAAGTGTAGTAAAGTTTATAGGCTCATCCGGCGTGGAAACAACAATCCTATCAACCTTGTCGCCGTTAAATGCATGCATGGGCTGGCCCAGTTCAAGCATAATATAGTTAGTGATATCGGCAAGAAGATTTATGGCACGTGTTCCGCAGTAGTACAGTCTTACCTGCATAACGTTGCTGCTTACATGCTCGGTAATGTTTTCGACTCTGACGGCAGAATACCTGTAGCATTTGTCTTCATCCTTTATTGCAACGTCAACCGTAGCATCGCCGGTATAGGGATTTTCTGCCAGCGGAAGCGGTTTTAATGGTCTGTCTACGAGTGCGGCAAATTCTCTTGCTATCCCGTAATGTCCCCACAGATCCGGTCTGTTTGTAAGAGACTTGTTATCCACTTCAAAAACAACATCATCTATCGGGTATATTTCTTTAATATCCGTACCGTTTGGCAGCGATGCATCAAGCTCCATGATTCCGGAATGATCGTCGCTTATCCCTATTTCCTTGGCGGAACAGCACATACCGTTGGATGTGACACCTCTTAATTTCGCGGGTTTTATCTTCATACCGCAAACGTTTCCGCCAACCTTTGCAAAAGCTGTCTTAATACCGGCTCTTGCATTAGGTGCTCCGCAGACAACATCAAACACTTCGCTCCCCGCATCAACTTTTAATACATGAAGATGATCGGAATCCGGATGATCCTCACATTGGATTATCTCACCCACAACAACTCCGTTTACATCCCTGCCCTTATATTCAATACCCTCCACCTCGGCGGTTGACAGGGTAAATCTCTGAATGAGTTCTTCCGTGTCAAATCCATCAAGGTCGACAAAATCTTTTATCCAATTCATTGAAACAAACATATTGTTATCCTCCTGAATATCTTGAGAGTCACATACGACTTACTTTGAGACGAACTGCGAAAGTGCATTCAGATCGCCTTCATTGAAAGTACGGATATCCTTGATACCGTATTTCATCATCGCAAGTCTCGTAAGACCGAGTCCGAATGCAAATCCCGTGTATTCGTACGGATCCTCTTCAGAGTTTATACCGCCGTATTTCAGAACATTCGGATGGATCATTCCACAGGGACAAAGCTCGAGCCATCCGGAATTCTTGCAGGAAGGGCAGCCCTTTCCGCCGCAGATAAGACACTGTATGTCCAGTTCAAATCCTGGCTCCACAAAGGGGAAAAATCCCGGCCGAAGTCTTACCGTAACATCTCTTTCAAACACTTCCGACAGCATTGTCTTCATGAAATAAATCAGGTTTGAAATGGATATGTTCTTATCGATCATGATACCTTCCATCTGGAAGAACGTATTCTCATGACACGCGTCAATTGCTTCATTCCTGAAGCACCTTCCGGGAAAGACCGCTCTTATGGGACGGGAATTTTCCTTGAGGAGTTTCCCGTATTTATGCATAATAGCATTCTGGGCAGCCGATGTATGGCTCTTTAACAGCTGGTTGGGTGTTGACAGATAATAGGTATCCTGCATGTCTCTTGCCGGATGGAAAGGCGGAATATTAAGAGCCTCAAAGCAGTGATAATCATCTACTATCTCACTGTAGTCTTCAACATCAAATCCCATGGACTCAAATATATCCTCAAGCTCACGCTGCACAAGAGTGATGGGATGATATGATCCCTTTTGGCTTCCGGCAGGGAGTGATTCGTCATAGCTCTCGGTCGAATTGATAAGGCATTCTTCCTCTATCCTTCTTATCTCTTCCATTCTGGCATCAAACTTTGCCATTACTTCCTGCTTAAATGCATTAATACGCTGACCTGCTTCTTTCTTCTGCTCGTTAGGGATTTTTGCAAGCTCCTGCATGAGCATTGAAACGTGGCCTTTTTTACTTAAAAAGGCCAGACGAAGCTCCTCAAGTGATTTTTGATCGGAAACTGCGGAAAGTTCACTGCTAAACTTCTCCTTCAATTCACTGATTCGATCCTTCATAAACTCTACCTTTCCTGGAAGCCATAAGTTCGTTGGAAAGCGCTCCCATAAACATAATATACATTCCGACGTATAACCATACGCCAATGATCAGAATTATGGCAAAACTGCCGTACATACTGTACCCGTTAAATGTGGACAGATAAAATGAAAACAGTTTAGTAAACAAAATCCACAAAAATCCGGCTCCCGCAGCCCCGATGACCTGAGATCTTATGCTGATCTTTTTGGCGGGAAGAACGCAAAAAAAGAACATAAAAAGCACAAACAAAACAAAAAACATTATTATGTTCTTGACAGCCAGAATACTTGTAATGTGCTCGGGGATTATAACAAATCTTCTGACTATGGATGTTATCGTATTGCCGAAAACCGATATAACAAGCATCAGTATCATTCCAAGCATCAAGAACAAAGTGCACACAGCACTTTTCGTCCGTACATACAGGTAATTGCCGGCATCTCTTACACCGAATATTTCGTTTAATCCTTTTGTAATACCAAGGACTCCTTTTGCACTTGCCCACAGGGCCGCAAGGATCGATACGGATAAAACACCAATGCCCTGTGAGTACATTTCATCGATCACATAGGTTATGACCCCTGACTGTTCTGCCGGAAGCATATCTTCGATAAAGCTTAAGAGATCCTGCTTCGTGAAGGGAAGATACTTTACGGTAGACAGCAGTATAACGATAAAAGGTACAAAAGATATAAAAATATAAAATGCCGCTCCGGCAGAATATGTGTCTATACGTTTTTCGGAAATTACGGATAACAGCCCGCTTAAATTCCGGAACAGTTTTGATTCTTTGATCTTTTGCATAATAAACGCTCGTAAAATATGCTAATATATCAACTTTAGAATGATAGCATAAATACGCAAAAAATCAAACAAAAAAGATTCTATAGAAGCTATAGAATCCAATGCCCCGAAATGCCGATTCCTGTATTTTGACTCCTAGCGTATATGCCAGGTGGGTAACCGCAACCGACTCTTCTGCCTTCCACCGATAAATGAGGCCTGACATCCGACCGGCAATATAGGAATCCCGTTTAAAGTGATGTAGGTTCAAAATTACAAGAACTTACTCGAACATTCCAGGTTACTTACATTATATATGGTTTTTTCATAATGCACAAGTATTAATATATAATCTCCACTTCCTTATCTTCCCACGTGGTAAGAACTACATGATCCCCGTCACTTTCCTTGATATAAGTAGGTAGAAGCGGTATCTTCCCCAGTCCTCCCGGAGCATTTAATATGTACTGCGGAATCGCAAGCCCCGATGTATGGCCGCGAAGGTATTTCATTATCTTAAGCCCTTCTTCCACGGTTATTTCAAAATGTTTTGTTCCAGTAACCTGCTTCGGATGAAAGATATAATAAGGTCTGACTCTTGCTTTAAGCAGTCCTTCATTCAGCATCTGAACTATATACTTGTCATTATTGATGCCTTTTAAAAATACCATCTGGTTTCCCATGGGAATACCTGCATCAACAATCATCTCGCAGGCTCTCACAGCGTCTTTTGTAAGCTCCCCAGGATGATTAAACTGAACGTTCATAAATAACGGATGATATTTTTTGAGCATTGAACACAGCTCCGGTGTAATACGCTGGGGCATCGTAACCGGAAGTCTTGAACCGATCCTGATTATCTCAACATGTTCTATAGCTCTTACCTGCCTGATTATGTTTTCAAGCATCTCGTCAGGCAGCATAAGGGGATCTCCGCCGGTTATAAGCACATCCCTTATCTCTCTTGTGTTCTTTATGTACTCTATCGCTGCCCGTATATTCTCCTCGGACTCGATGCGGTCACATTCGCCGATCCTTCTTCTTCTCTGGCAGTGCCTGCAGAACATTGCGCAGGAACTTGTAACATTGATTATCAGACGGTTTGGATACCGTCTTGTAATGCAGGGAGCGGGATTCGTGTATTCCTCGCTCATGGGATCCAGTTCTCCTCTTGTATCATTTTCCGCACTGCTTGGAAGAGCCATCATGTTGATGGGATAACTCATATCCTCATAATCCATAAGCGACAGATAATAGGGAGTTGTCGCCCACCGGAATTTTTTGGATATATCCTCAAACATACTGTATTGTTCTTCGGAAAGCTTTATAAATCTGGATAAGACCGAAACCGAACTTATTCTGTGTTTAAGCTGCCAGTGCCAGTCATTCCAGTCACTTTCATCCGCACCGAAGTAATTCATAAGTTCTTCTTTGTGTTTTTCGGATATAACATCTCTTATCTCGGTCATATTCCGGAGAAAATCATCTTTGAATGCAAGATAATCCTCTATTTCTTCATGCAGCTGCGAAGCTCTTTGAAGAGATATTTCCCTCTTTTCGTCCATTGTACTTCCTCGTATGTAAATTTTATTTTATGATCTTGTTCCAGTAATTACAGTATGAGCTGTCACTACGGCGATCGGTAATGTTGTAATTATCCCTGATATATTTTGCCAGGTATTCCGAGAACTTGGCGGCTCCCGACGAATTAAGATGGGATCCGGCATCGGGAGTATCGGTAGTATAGTCAAGTCCTATATCATCGTTAAACTTATCAAAATTAATGTAAGTGACACCGTATTCCCCGGCTATACCGTTTATCTGTCTGTCAAAATCATCGTTCCAGTTCGGTGAATGGGAAGGCATTTTAAATACAAATACACTGATACCCTTGTTCTGACAAAGCTCTATTGTTTTCCTGAGGTACTCAACGTTTTTCGGACTGATATCCCGCACCTGGGCGGTATATATAAGCTCATCATCATCAGTCCCTTCCACAACGGTATCTTCTATATACCCGTTTAACGTAACAGGCCTATTATACCACGCATATCTTATATCTTCCCACTTAAGTTCCTTCCACCTCGTATGGAATCGGAACAGCGGTATAATATATTCAAGCATTTTTTCATCTTCACCCATTGAAGCTTTTATACAATTGATCTTCGACAAAGACAAACGCATTCCGTCAATAGACTTTCTGCTGCTGGGCTCTTCCACAAAATCATCATCATACTTAATGAAAGTTGTATCAATGCATACAAGCTCGGGTTTGCGGCATCTTAATGCATCTTCAACCATATAATAGGATATCCACATAGGCTGGGAGGCATTGGCTCTTACAAATGAAGAAATTCCCTCCTTCTCCCACAAAATCCCCGGATTGATGCCCGAAAACACGGTGGAAGATCCTACAAAGATCACATCATCGTACTTTGCGGATCTGTAGTATTCCCCGGTTATCCTTCCGTCCTGGTTTTCCGAAATGTATTTCGGCATCACAACCTTGTTTAATGTCACGATCAAAAACAGGATCAATATGATTTTTAATACGATCACTATAAGTGATCCAATCTTTTCCTTCGTCATAAATAATACCGTTTAAAATGCCCCGTAAATAAAAGACTGGGCGTCATATCCCGGACCGTAATATCCGAATACCGAAACCGCTACGATAAGGATCGACAGAATAACCCACTGCAAAGGAACCGGCATGGCAAATATCCTCTTTCTGATGCTTCCCTTTCGCTGTATCATCTCAAGCACAAACAATACAGCGATGGCAATAAGAGCGACTACAAAGTCCTCATACGGAAGCGACAGCTGTTCATATACTTTTACAACATCAAAACCTCTCCAGTCGGTAAATATATATCTGAATGCTTTTAATGCTTCCCCCGGGGTTTTGTTAATATCAAACAGACGTAGCATAGACATGAGCCAGAAGGTTTTAAATGCCCTGTAAGACTTCATGACAAAACCGGTCTCTTTCAGCCTGAGGGCCGCAACTATCTTCGCAGATACTCCTTCAAGTTCGGTTCCAAGCACAATAAATACATAATTGCACAGTCCCCATACAACGAATCTGCTCTCGGAGCCATGCCACATACCGGTCAGTATCCAGACAAATAACATTGGCACATATATGGGTATTCGTCTTCCCAGTTCGGCAAATCCCTTCTCTCTTACTTTTTTTCCGAATTTTATAATGCTTTTATTAACCGATAAGGGATAAAAAATATAATCCTTAAACCATGTTCCCAGAGTGATATGCCATCTCTGCCAGTATTCCGAAATGGATTTGGAAAAAAACGGTCTTTCAAAGTTTTCCGTAAGCCTGATCCCGAACATTTCGGCAACACCCGCTGCCACATCGATACCGCCGGAAAAATCACCGTATATCTGCATGGAATAAAAGAATACAGCCAGAACAATATAGAAGCCTTTATAGTATTCCTTCTGCGACATCACAGAGGTTACAAACCCCGCAAGTCTGTCAGCAATGACAAGCTTCTTGAAAAGCCCCCACATAATTCTGTAGAATCCGGATTTAATCCTTAAAAAATCAAACTCCTTTTCCTTGTACAATTCGGGAGCCAGCTGTCCGAATCTGCTTATGGGGCCTTGTATGATCTGCGGAAAGAACGAAACATAGAGGGCAAACTTAAACAGATTATGCTCTCTTTTGTATTTACCGTAATAAATATCAATAAGATAACCCATTGTCTGAAAAGTGTAAAACGATATGCCCAGAGGGAGAAGAATCCTGATGAAGGGAATAAAATCCGTTCTTTGGAACCACTTAAGTCTGTACAGATTAATATAAGCAATTGATATATTTGCGTATTTTAAATACGCAAGAATACCGAAGTTAAGTAAAAGCCCCGTTGCAAGAATAAACTTCTGACTTCGTTTGACCTTAGCCTTGTATTCCTTTTTTTCCTCTTTGGACAGAGTCTCTTTGTTGTCCTTAATATAACCGTTCAGATCATCTCCCTTTTTCTCGATCAGTGCGGCACATATAAATGCCGATACGGTTGTAATAAGGATATAGATCAGATCACCGAAGCTGTTATACCCGTAAAATACGTATCCGGCAATCAGAAGGATAACCCACTGCATCTTCCTGGGCACAATGTAATACAGTACAAGCACCAGCAATACAAAGAAGGCAAAATCCATAGAGATAAATGACATTTTTACTCTTCCTCAAGTGATTTTACAAGGTTACATATTGCCTCGGCCGAGTTGAAATTTTCGGGAACCATATGTTCCGCGGTTATCTCAATATCAAACTCATCCATAAGTTCACCCACTATTGTAACAACGTCAAAAGAATCAAAAATCCTTTTGTCGATAAGTCCATTTTCATTTTCGTAGTCAATTTCCGGATGAACGCTTTTTAATATTTCGATTATCCTGTCCATTTAATTACCTCCAATCATATCCCTGAGTCTGACCCTGTCAACCTTCCCGCTCTTTAACAGGGGAAGACTGTCCAGTTTGTTTGTAACGTTCGGAATCATATACCTTAACAGCCTTGATTTTAATGCTTCCGCAAGCGTAATATCATCATAAGAATCGGTTTCGTAAAACAGAACTATCTTCTGTTTGGCATTATCGTACAGACAGCATGCATTTTTCATTCCGGGAAGAGCCATTACGGCTGTTTCTATCTCTCCCAACTCTATCCTGTGTCCCATATGCTTGATCTGATAATCCTTGCGCGATACAAATACCAGTTCTTTGCTGTTGTTGTATTTCGCAAGATCTCCGGTTCTGTATATCTTTTCGTTGTAATACGGGTTAAGGGGATTCTGGACAAAAACCTCATCGCTCTTTTCCGGCGAATTATAATATCCGAGAGCGAGACAGCTTCCCTTCACACATATCTCTCCTATAACATCCGAACGGGTTATCTGCCTGTTCTCTTCATCAAGAAGAAATACCTCTGTATTTCTGAATGCTTTTCCTATGGGAATTGTTTCATCATCGGCATAATCACGGTCTACAATATGATAGGTGCAAACTCCCGTGATCTCTGTCGGGCCGTATATTTGTACAAATACCGCATCCGGGTAGTTTCCCTTCCAGTAATTGTAAACCTTGGTAGGCATACTCTCCGCACCGAAGATTATTTTTCTAAGCTTATCCGGACGTATTGATTTAAAGCCCTTGAATGTTGAAACCATCTTCATTGCGGAAGGCACCCATCTGATGGTTGTGATATTATATTTTTGCAGAAAATCAAGGAGCTTTAAGGGCACCGAAAAATACTCGATGGGAACTATTCCCATTGAGCCCTTTGCACAAAGCGTGCAGTATATATCGATCAGTGAAGCATCAAAATAAAAGGGGGCCTGGTTTGCTATCACGTCACTGTCGGTTATGTTTATTTCACAGCAGAACTGTTCAACGTAATCTATAAGAGACCTGTGACTGACCACTACTCCCTTCGGTACTCCGGTAGATCCGGAAGTGTACAGCACATAAACCGGATCCGTATCTATAGCAGTGGATATTCGCTGATTAATACTGTCAGCGTCAGCTGCCGTAGTTATCATCTCCTCGAATATAAACACGTTGGCCGAGAACTTACGGGCCATATCATAGTAAGCCGTTTCCGTAATGACAGCCGCAGGCTTTAGATTCTCAACTATCATCCGTATCCTGACATCTGGCATACTCGTATCAAGAGGTACATAGAAATTCCTGCTGTATAAGCATCCCCAAAAAGCCGCCAGAACCTTAGGGGTTTTCTCCATGAATATCAATATAGGGCGGCATTTTACACCCAGCTTTCCTATAAGCTTTGTACCAACAGATCTGGCATCTTCAAGAATCCTGCTGTACGTGTAGCTGATTTCCTCGTCAAAATATGCACATTTATCCGGGTACTGCTCTGCAGCCTCCTCAAGGTATTCTAAGATATTTGTCTTCATGGATCTGCTCATTTGAATATTACCTTTTTGAAGTTCTTCTTGCCCTTTTTAATAACAACACCGTCCTTCAGATCATCGGGAGAGAAGGTTTTGAAAGCGTCCGTTATTTTCTCCCCGTCCGCACTTACTCCGCCTCCGTCAACACATCTTCTGGCATCGGATCTTGAAGTGGCAAATCCGCATTTTACAAGGATTGCCTGAATATCTGTCATGCCGTCTTTGAGGTCGCCCTCTCCTATTTCTACAGTAGGCATATTTTCCGAATCCCCGGATGTAAATATGGCCCTTGACGCGCTTTGTGCTTTTTGTGCCTCTTTCTCTCCGTGAACAAGCTTTGTAAGCTCGTATGCAAGAATTTCCTTGGCAGTATTAAGCTGGGCTCCTTCCCAGGAATCCATTTTATCAATCTCCTCAAGGGGCAGGAAAGTCAGCATTCTGATGCACTTAAGTACATCGGCATCGTTCACGTTTCTCCAATACTGGTAGAATTCATAAGGGCTTGTCTTCTCGGGATCAAGCCAAACGGCACCGCCCACGGTCTTGCCCATCTTCTGGCCCTCGGATGTCAGAAGAAGTGTTATTGTCATTGCATCAGCCTTCTTCTCGCCGTACTTCTTCCGGATCAGCTCTCTTCCACCCAGCATATTGCTCCACTGGTCATCACCGCCGAACTGAAGATTGCATCCGTACCTTCTGTACAGCTCGAGGAAATCATAGCTTTGCATTATCATATAGTTGAATTCAAGGAAAGACAGTCCGCCGTCACGCTCAAGCCTCTGTTTGTAGCACTCGGCCCTCAGCATATTGTTTACATGAAAATCCGCTCCGACTTCGCGTAAAAGATCAACGTAATTAAGGTTCAGAAGCCAGTCGGCGTTATTGACCATAATAGCTTTTCCTTCGGAAAAATCAATAAACCGGCTCATCTGCTTCTTGAAGCACTCAATATTATGATCAATTGTCTCCTTTGTCATCATCTTACGCATCTCGGTCTTGCCGGAAGGATCCCCTATCATACCGGTTCCTCCTCCGAGAAGCGCGATAGGCCTATTTCCTGCCATCTGCAGCCTCTTCATAAGGCACAAGGCCATAAAATGTCCTACATGAAGGCTGTCAGCCGTAGGATCAAATCCTATATAAAAAGTAGCCTCTCCGTTATTGATCAGCTCCCTTATCCTCTCTTCATCGGTAACCTGTGCAATAAGGCCTCTGGCTACGAGTTCTTCGTAAATCTTCATATACTAACCTCCATGTAACTCCTTAAAAATCAAACTTCTGAAATTATATCATTTACGCATATTTAGTCAATATAAAAACCCCCGCTAAGGATCAGCGGGGGTTAAAATTCTCAATTACGATCAATTAAAGCTGGGGACCTGCAGCAACAAGTGCCTTTCCTGCTTCATTTGTCTCATACTTCTTGAAGTTCTTGATGAATCTTCCTGCAAGATCCTTTGCCTTCTCATCCCACTGTGAAGGATCCGCATATGTATCTCTGGGATCAAGAATCTCTGTTGATACTCCGGGAAGCTCAGTAGGTACTTCGAAATCAAAGTAAGGGATCTTCTTGGTAGGAGCTTTCTTGATGTCACCGTTAAGGATAGCATCAATGATTCCTCTTGTATCAGGGATAGAGATTCTCTTGCCTGTTCCGTTCCATCCTGTATTTACAAGGTAAGCCTTTGCTCCGCTCTTTTGCATCTTCTTAACAAGCTCCTCACCGTACTTGGTAGGATGAAGCTCAAGGAATGCCTGTCCGAAGCAAGCCGAGAATGTCGGTGTAGGCTCTGTAATACCACGCTCTGTACCTGCAAGCTTAGCTGTAAATCCCGAAAGGAAATAATACTGTGTCTGTTCGGGTGTAAGAATAGATACAGGAGGAAGTACTCCGAACGCATCAGCCGAAAGGAAAATTACGTTCTCTGCAGCAGGGCCTGAAGAAATCTTGTTAACATTCTTGGCAATATTCTTGATATGCTCGATCGGATAAGATACACGGGTGTTCTCTGTAACCGACTTGTCTGCGAAATCAATCTTGCCGTCCTTATCAACGGTTACGTTCTCAAGAAGAGCATCTCTCTTGATAGCGCCGTAGATATCAGGCTCATTTTCCTTGGAAAGATTGATAACCTTTGCGTAGCATCCGCCTTCGAAGTTGAATACGCCGTTATCATCCCAGCCGTGCTCATCATCACCGATAAGAAGTCTCTTGGGATCTGTTGACAGTGTTGTCTTACCTGTTCCGGAAAGTCCGAAGAAGATTGCTGTATGCTTACCTTCCATATCAGTATTTGCCGAGCAGTGCATTGAAGCCATTCCGTCAAGAGGAAGGAAGTAGTTCATCATTGAGAACATACCCTTCTTCATCTCTCCGCCGTACCATGTGTTTAATATAACCTGCTCACGGCTTGTTACGTTGAAAAGAACAGCTGTCTCAGAATTAAGACCCAGTTCCTTGTAATTGTCAACCTTTGCCTTGGAAGCTGTATATACTACAAAGTTAGGCTCAAATGAAGCTTCTTCCTCAGCGGTGGGTTTGATGAACATATTTCTAACGAAATGTGCCTGCCAAGCAACTTCCATGATGAAGCGGACAGCCATTCTCGTATCCTTGTTGGCACCGCAGAATGCATCAACAACGAAGAGTCTCTTATTTGAAAGCTCCTCAACAGCCAGCTTCTTGCAGGCATCCCATGCTTCCTGGGTTGCACGATGGTTATCGTTGGGATACTCTTCGCTTGTCCACCAAACAGTATCATGAGCCTTTGCATCATCAACAATAAACTTATCTTTGGGTGAACGGCCTGTGTAGATACCTGTCATAACGTTAACGGCATCAAGTTCGGTAAGCTGACCTTTGTCGTAACCTGTAAGTTCAGGCTTCATTTCCTCTTCATACAGAAGTTCATATGAAGGATTGTAGACGATCTCGGTTGCACCGGTAATGCCGTACTTGGTAAGATCAATGTTTGCCATAATAAAAATCACTCCTTTTCTTTATATAAATCCTTACGATTTGTTAACCGAAGTCGATTATAATACATAATCAGCCTTAAACGCAACACAAATACTTTTAAAAATCAAAAATTCATATACTTTTCGGTCCATATTCTCTCTTCATTATCAAGAAGGGGAAAAACCTTTTCTTCTATCAGTTTGTTGTATTGTAACAGGATTGATTTTTCATCATCGGACAATGCATCAAAATCAATTGCCTCCTTGTCGAAAGGAACAAGAGTCAGCGGCTCAAAACGGCACATTCTATAACCATCCGCATCATCCGCTGCGACAGTAAGCAGCAGGTTTTCAAGCCTTACCCCGAATTTCCCCTCAAGGTATACTCCCGGTTCATCACTGACTATGATTCCCGGAACAAAGGCGGCTTCCCGATCCGAAGAACTCCTGGATATCCGTGCCTCCGACTCATGAACCGACAGATATGCCCCGACTCCGTGGCCTAGGCCGTGGCCGCAAAAATACCCGTTATCCCACAGCGGTGTCTCTGCCGCACTATCAAGCAGCGCTCCTCTGTAGCCCTCGGGAAAAATCATATTCATAAGTCTTAGATTTCCCTTCAGTACGATGGTATATACCTTCTTCTCCTCCGCTGTTGGCTCCCCTAGCGGAATTGTCCTTGTTATATCCGTAGTCCCTTCAAATTCGTACTGTCCTCCCGAATCAACAAGCAAAAACCCGGCGGGCTCTACAGAAGCGGCCTTATCTTTTGAGGCTGTGTAGTGGACTATTGCAGAATTGGGACCATACGCACATATAGTTTCAAAGGAAGGCTGCAGACTGTTGTTTTTTCTCCTCATATCGTCAAGCATCTTCCCTATTTCAAATTCATCGGGCAGATCATTTGCGGCAGCCATCTCCTTCAACTTTTTGATAAATCTTATCATTGTTACGGCATCTTTAAGATGCGCTTCTCTCATCCCCTTTATTTCGGAACTGTTTTTTATATGTTTTCTGATAAGATCAACGTCCTTGCATTCGGTAAACATTCCCTTTTCATCAAATGCCAGAAGTATTCTGCAGTTATTTGTATAGGGATCGGCAATGACAGTGTCCGTGGCAACCTCCTGAAGCTGCTTGTAAAACAATGAATACTCTTTTACGCTGACACCGCTTTGGGAGAGATCCCCCTCCACTTCCTCCGGCATATTTTTCCGGCTTACGAAAAGAGTTGCCGTATATTTCGTTATCATCGCATATGAATAAGCCACAGGAACATGGGAAATATCACATCCCCGAATGTTAAAGAGCCACATTACCGAAGTTAGATTAGATAAAATGTATGTATAACTCTCTTCCCGCACATATAACCGCTCGATCCTGCTTCTTAGTTCCGACAGCTTATCGGAAACGGTTTTGCCCGCAAATTCTGCCGGAGCCCCCAATATTTCCCCAAAGGATCTTTTCGGCATTGTATCCGCACATTCCTTTAGCACCTTACTTCCGTCTGTAATCTCAACACTTTGGGGAAGCTTGTCTTTCAGATCCATATATTTTTTGTATGAAAGAGTCATATGGTCAAATGCTATTATCTGGCCTTCCCATACATGCTCCGCCAAATATTCATCCCAGTTTTTTACACCGGGTGTACCGTATTTTACAAGCTCTATTCCGACACCGCTAAGTTCAGCTTCCGCCTGAATATAATACCTTGAATCCGTCCAAAGATAGGCTTCGGCACTACCCACCACAAGAACTCCCGCCGAGCCCGTAAAATGCGAGATCGCTTCTCTGTATTTATCGCAGTCTCCCGTATATTCCGACAAGTGGGCATCCTCCGAGAATACCACAAACCAGTCAATATTCTCCCTGCCCATTATTTCTCTTAATTTGCTTATCATAATTATTCTCCTGACGTTAATATATTTACCATATTTTAATCATAAACTATTTTAAAGTACAGTTATTTTGTGATAAAATAATATACGGTTATAACAAACGGGAGGTTATGATTATGAACAAGGACTGTAAAATTCTTGTATGTGATGATTCTATTCTCGCAAGAAAAAATCTTACCGGCTTACTAAAGGGGTTCGGATATACGAATATCTCCGAAGTAAGCAACGGAGAAGATGCCGTTAATTTCTGCAAGGAAAATAAGCCTGAACTGGTTTTCCTTGATATTGTTATGCCCGTCAAGGACGGTGTTACCGCAACCGGAGAAATAATGGCCGCCAATCCCGACACCAAGATCATCATCGTATCTTCTGTCGGCACACAGACTCATCTTAAGGAAGCGATCAAGGCCGGGGCTAAGGATTTTATACAAAAGCCCATTGATGAAGAACTTCTCAAACAGGTTGTGGAGAATGTAGATGGATAACAACAAGTCCTATTCCAAGATTCTTGAGACATCGAACTATCTTAACGTAGATATGTCCGATTTTGTAAAAACATATATAGAAAAGCTTGTTTATAACATATGCATATATGTTGATTCTGATTTTTCACTTGGTAATATTGAGATTTTAAATACATTTTCCGGTAAGTGCGAACTGAGCCAGCAAATTACCGGAGTCCCGAGTGCATACTCATGCGTTGACGGCAGGGAGGATGCTCTCGTTGCTTTTGCGGAAAACTATTCCCACCTCGGAATCAAATCATTTGATGTGCTTGCACGTGAAGCAATACTTGATTTTCTCAATCTTCACAACGGACTGTTTGTTGTGCTTCTTAGCAAGAACAACATTTGTGAACTCTCCCTTGATGCTCCTAAGCAAAACGGGAATTACCAGATAGACCTTGCGCAGTACAGATCTATAACAGTAATCCCCGTAATGTTCAAATACGGAACAATAAAGTTCTTTTTATGTGAAGTATGACTCGATCTGTTAGATCGAGTCACGGCGACTCATGACTCGATCTAGATGATCGAGTCACGGCGACATCGGCTTTGCCGATGTTGTTTCTATATCAAACCAATAACTTTCTAACTTCCCCTTTCATCCCATCCACGGCACATACCGTATCATGGAGAATTGCCGCATCCTTAAGGCTGCTTACGGCTTTTGGTATATCAACCTTTGATATGGCCGACAGTTCCTCCGCCATGGCAAAATCATCATCCGAAACCTTCCCTGCATCAATGGCGTCAAGTACGCTTGCCATAAACTTATACGGGCTGGCGGTTGATACAACAACCGACACATTACTGTCTGACGATTTGTATTTTCTGTCGGCATATGCTGCTACCGCCGTGTGAGTATCGATAACGTATCCGCAGCTTTCATAAACGTATTTGATAGTCTCCCTGACCTCATCTTCGGTTGCATATATCCCCACAAAATCCTTCATGAATTCCCTTGATGTGCCATCCACCGAATATCTGCCCGTTTCGGCAAGCTCCTTCATTAATCCGGCATTTTTTGCCGCATCATTTCCGAGAGAATGATAAATAAGCCTTTCCAGATTGCTTGATATTAGAATATCCATGGAAGGGGATGTGGTAAGTATGAAATCCCTGTTTTTATCGTAAGTACCTGTTTGGAAAAAATCATACAGGACTTTGTTCTCGTTAGACGCACAAATCAGTTTCCCTATTGGAATGCCCATATTCTTTGCGTAAAAGGCCGCAAGTATATTTCCGAAATTTCCGGTTGGAACAGTAAAGTTTAAAGGCTCCCCGTCAGATATCACACCCTCTTCCACCATCTTTACGTATGCATACACATAGTATGCCACCTGGGGAAAGAGTCTTCCGATATTGATGGAATTGGCTGATGAGAAGCGGTAACCCTTCCCGGCAAGTTCATCATTTAATTCCTTGTCGGAAAACATTCTCTTAACCGCACTCTGACAGTCATCAAAGTTACCCTTTACTCCCACAACCTTTGTATTGGCCCCCTTCTGGGTTACCATCTGGCGCTCCTGAATACGGCTTACACCGCCCTTCGGGTAAAATACGATTATCTTGGTATTCTCAACATCAGCAAATGCTTCAAGAGCCGCTTTACCCGTATCGCCGCTTGTGGCGGTCATAATAATGACTTTTTCCTTAATATTATTCTTGGCAAGTGCGCACGTCAGAAGATGCGGAAGAATTGACAGTGCCATATCCTTAAAGGCTATAGTCCTGCCGTGGAAAAGTTCTAGAAAATACTGATCGCCCCTTTTAACAAGAGGAGCAATTAATTCGGTATCAAATTTGGAATCGTACGCATTATCGATGCATGACTTGAGTTCTGCCTCGGTATAATCGGTAAAATACAGCTTTAAAACTTCAAAGGCAATCTCCTTATAGCTCTTACCCACAAGATCTTTGACAGACGCCTCAAGCCTTGGAATACGCTCCGGAACAAACAGACCTCCGTCATCTGCAAGTCCTTTTATAACAGCTAAAGAAGCACTGTATTTCTCCGTGCATCCCCTTGTGCTTAAATATTCCATTATTTGCTCTCCTTGTCATCACCGGAAATTTCCGCTTTGGCATCCTTGGCTTCACGAAGTTTCTTTCCGCATACCACTCCGAGTATAATTACTCCGATGCTTACAATAACAAGAATCAGATAAGTCAGAAACATATTGATAAAAGCGATCATTATATATCCTCCGCAAATTAATTATTGTATATCCGTAAATATCACAGTCTAAAATATATCATTATTCGGCAACATCGTCCAGAAGTTCGGATGACAGCGCCGCTTCAACAGCCATTTTATCACATCTTTCGTTCTCTGGGTGATCATTATGACCCTTTACCCATGTAAATGTAACATTATGTGGAGCCTTGGCTTCAAGAAGTCTCTTCCACAGATCCGTGTTCAAAACAGGTTTTTTGTCCGATTTTTTCCAGCCGTTTTTGATCCAGCTGCCGATCCAGTCCTGATTAAATGCATCGGTTACATATTTGCTGTCGGAGACAATCTCCACATCGCAGGGGCGGTTAAGGCTCTCAAGCCCTGCTATTACGCCCATCAGTTCCATTCTGTTGTTTGTTGTCTTTTTATACCCGGCGCTTCTGGTGCTTTCATGAAGATTGCCTTTCGGATCAGTATAATGGAGAATAACACCGTATCCGCCCGGTCCGTCGGGATTGCCTCTTGCACTTCCGTCGGTATATATCGTAACTTTCATACCCGGCTAATCCAGCTCCCTGTTTTATTATATTGTTCAACAAGCCTGTCTGCAGAGGATGTGACGGTTTTGTCAAATCCAAGCATCTTTAGCAGGCTTATGGCATTTGTTTTATCAGATACACCTTCTTTTATCACAAACGGAAACGTAACGGAATCTTCGTTTATCTCCTCGGTAAAGTGATAAAGCTCCATCTTATCTTCAAGCAGCAAAGTAAGTTCACGGTCATGGGTTGCCGCAAAACATAATGCTCCCGAATCACACAGATATTTCAGGATATTGGTTGCGGCTGCAATCCTCTCTACAGTATTCGTTCCTCTTAGGACTTCGTCAATGATAAAGAGGCAATCGGGAGCGGCCGTGTCACACATACGTTTTATGGACCTGGCTTCCACAACATAATAGCTCTCATTTGCAAGAATATTATCAGCCAGAGCCATTGATGTATAGATCCTGAATTTACCTGTCGCAAAGCTGTCCGCAAAAGCAAGTCCGAAAGTCTGTGCAAACAATACATTAACCGCAACCGCCTTCAGGAAGGTTGATTTTCCGGAGGCATTCGAGCCGGTAATAAGCACACCTCTTTCGGCCGTAAAATCATTGTATACCGGGTTTTTGACAAGAGGATGATATATCTGCTTTGTATCTATACGTTTTTGCGGTATGATCTGTGCCCTGCAGTGCTTTCTGCCTTTAATGTATGAAGCGATGGCAAGGGTGCAGTCAAGTTTCCCGAGCTTAAGGTAGAGTTCCTCAAGTCTGTCAATGTACCTGACAACCGTTGATACCTTAAGTTTATATACGATGATATCAATGTGGGTGATCATCTTCACATAATCAAGCAGGATAGATAAAGGGCTTGAGCTTGTGGCATCTCTTTCCGATATCAGAAAATTACCGAAAAGAAGACCAGTAAGATCTTTGTATGCTTCAAAGGAGCCGCATCCGTTCTTGGAAAGCCTGTCTGCGCATTTGATTATGCGCATGGAAGTTGCAAACCCGGCAAGGCTGTCTTTGGTAGATCTTATTCCCTTAAAGTATCCCCACACGGATACACACAGCATAACAATAGTCGCTATAATACCGGTCACATGACTAAAAGGTATGACACATAACGAAATAACAAGTAATGCAAGAGGAATCACATCAGCTGCAATGCTTTCACGCCTTGCCTCTTTAATTGCCGAAATATTGGCAAACCCGTCCCGGCGCATCCTTCCCATTGCTGACTCGAGAATATAAATAAGCCTTACAGCCGTATCAGTATCCTTCGTATATGTATCAGTCAGGTCAAAAAAGGATGAGGGATCATCCTCAAGCAACCTGAATTTGCAATACAGATATTCCTCCCCGGCATTTGTTACACACCTGTTCATCCGGCTGTAAACATCACGAATCGACAGGTCGGATAATGTTATATCATCCAGACAGTAGGAACCCTTATCCTTGCTCATCATATACCCGAACAAAGCCGGCACATGATCAAACACATCTGTATTGCCGCAAAGGTCTTCTGTGCTCCCGAATTCCTTTTTTATTCGATCAAATCTTGCAAGCCTTATGGTTCTCTTGCGGTTAATGCCGGAAATAATCAGTGCAGCCGCAAGAAGGGCTGTAAGTGCCGCAAATACATATGTGCCCATTTATCATTCCTTATACTTGGCCATAAGTTCATTTGCCTTGGCATAAATCTTTTCAGGATCAACTCCTGCATTGAAGACTCCGTCCTCATAGAGGATCTTTCCGTCGCACATTGTCATCTTGATGTTTGTCTTGCTTCCCGAATATACAATGTTGTCAACAATGTTATTAAGAGGCTGCATATTGGGCTGGTCAAGATCGATCATAATAATATCAGCCTTCTTGCCTGCGGCTAAAACATCACAGTCATCAAGACCCATACAACGGCTTGCATTAACTGTTGCCATCTTCAGAACCTCTGTAGGAACAACAGCTGCCGCATCCATATCATGAAGCTTGGCAAGACCAGTAACCAGGAACATCTCCCTGAACATATCAAGGCAGTTATTTGAAGAAGGGCCGTCAGTTCCTATTGCAACTCTTATTCCTTCGTTAAGATATCTTGATATTGGTGCGATCCCGCTTGCAAGCTTGGTGTTTGAACCCGGATTTGTCACAACGGTAAGGTCATGCTTCTTAAATATCTCAATATCCTCATCACTTAAATAAACACAATGATATCCGCCACCGCCGTATTTGAACATATCAAGACTTTCAAACAGCTGCGTTGGGGTCATCCCGTGTCGCTCGATACATTCCTTAACCTCTTTTTCCGTCTCGGAATTATGGGTAAATACGGGAGATTTGAACTCATCCGCTATTTCCGAAAGCTGCTCAAGCAGCTCTTTTGTGCAGGTGTATTCCGCATGGAAACCTATAAAATACTTTGCAAATCCGTTATCTTTGTTAAGTGTCTTGAATCTCTTCCTGACCTCCTCAAGGGACGGTCCGAATTTGTTGATATCGCAGCATCCTACAAACCTGATACCCATTTCCTCACAGGCTCTTACAGTCTCTTCGGGATGCATATACATATCAAATATTCCCGTTATACCGCTTGTAAGATATTCAAGATTCGCAAGACGTACAAATTCATACATATCTTCCGCGGTAAGCTTCGCTTCAAGCGGGAAAATTTTGGTAGACAGCCACTCCCAAAGCGGCATATCATCCGCATAAGATCTCATTCCGGTCATTGCCGAATGTGTATGGGCATCCTTAAATGACGGCATCAGAACGTTTCCTTTGCAATCCCTGCTGACATCAAACTTAATCCCGGATTTGGCTATTTCTTCATCAGACATGCTTTTTCCGACATAAGAGATCTTGTTATCCGTTATCTGGATCTCACCTTCAAACAGTTCACAATTATCTTCCATCGTAAGAATTCTTGCGTTATATAACCTTGTATTCATTCCTGTAGTCTCCCTTCTGTCTCCTTTATTATAGATTTTCGGGGCCGAAACTGTTCGGCAAAAGCTCCGATAGAGTAAACTCCTTATAATCATCAACCGATCTTGCAACAATAACTATAAATTTGTCCGGATCCGTAAATTCCCTCATTACCTGCCGGCATATACCGCACGGGTATGCATATCCGGACAACACACCGCTTTCTGTATCGGCACCGCCGCAAACGGCAATAGCCGTAAAATCCCTATGCCCCGATGCTACGGCTGTAAATATGGCGCACCTTTCCGCACATACCGTTGCAGGATACGATGCATTTTCAATATTGGATCCGCATATTATCTCTCCATCTTCGCAAAGCAGTGCAGCTCCTACATTATAATGTGAGTACGGCGTATATGAGTTCTTCCTTGCATCCATTGCCGCTTTGATTAATTGTTTACGATCCATGTGTTCTCCCTGAATAATATGATAATGACTATTCAAACTCAATGTACGTTACTTCCGTATTTATCAGGCTCAGTTCGTCGCACGTTCCTATGTCTGTCTGATTGTACGGAACTATAAGCCCGTCCACAATATGTGAATATACCGCTTCGTAGCTTGCTTCATCAAACTTTTCAAAACGGGACGTTTCCATTGGAAGACAGACACCGTTATCCTTGGCTGTCACATTTACTGCCGATCCACCTGCAAAGCTTCCTTCAAAATATGATTTTACATCATCGTAAACCGCGGAACTTACACTCTTCATAGCGGATGTGAGCACAACCTCCGACTCTGCGGATTCGTCAATATCAACACCTATCACTTTTCCCGAATGATTTTCCGCCGAACGGATGATGGACTTGGAAATAGCTCCGCCGCAGGCAAAGATGACTTCCGTATCATCATCATACCAAGCATTTGCCATCTCTTCGATCGCCGGATTCTCGGCAAAGGTGTCGGTGTATGTGTACCTTATATGAACATTAACACCCATTTCTATGGCGGCATAATCCGCACCCTGCACAAATCCGTATCCGTATCTGATCACGGGATCTATCGGCATTCCGCCCATAAAACCAAGGCCTTTGTATCCGTCACGCACAGCGGCATAACCGGCCAGAAATCCAGCCTCTTCCTCCGCAAATGTTATGGAGGAAACATTTTCACCGATCTTAACGTCCGTACCGTCTTCGCTGTGGGGAACTCCGTCTATAAGTATAAAAGAACATTCATCATACTTTGACTGCGCCGTATATACCGGAACCTCAAGCATGGCTCCCGGACAGACAAACAGCTTTGCACCGTTTGACACACCTCTCTTAAACTGGGCCATAATACTGTCGGTATCTGTACCCTCGGGATTATAGTAATCATAGGATATGCCGGTCTCCTCGGCATATTTTTTGATACCTTCCCATGCGGCCTGATTAAATCCGTTATCATCAACTGTACCGTAATCGGTAATGAGCACAACATCAACCGGTTTGTCATTGGGATATGCGGCATCATCTTTGCCGCACCCGGTAAGGATCAGCGCCACAGAAGCAACAATACAGATAATAATTGTTAGTTTTTTACGTTTATATGCTGGCAATTCTATAAAGCTCCGATCCTGACTATTGTTTCTCTTACGATCTGCTTGAATAAAGGTGCCGCTTTTGCAGCTGCTTCCTGGACTTCATCATGAGTAAGGGGTGTTTCGGAAATACCGGCTGCAAGATTGCAGACGCATGATATAGCGCATATCTTCATTCCCATATGGTTTGCCGCAATTGCCTCCACAACCGTGCTCATACCTACCGCATCAACACCGAGCTTACCAAGCATCCTTATCTCAGCAGGGCTTTCGAATGAAGGGCCGGTCAGCTGGGCGTATACGCCCCTTTGCATCTCAATGTCAAAATCATCCGCCACCTGAAGAATGATGTCCTGAAGTATCGGATTATAAACCGAAGACATATCGGGAAATCTTGTTCCGATCTCATCTATATTTTCTCCTATAAGCGGATTGGGTGCGAAGCTTGAAATATGGTCGGTGATAAGCATAAAATCACCGGCTTTAAAATCCCTGTTAATTCCTCCCGACGCATTCGTAAGAAACAGATACTTTGCACCGAGCATAGCCATAAGCCTTACGGGAAGCACAACATCGGTAATGGGATACCCTTCGTAATAATGTACTCTTCCCTGCATACATACAACAGGTACACCGTCAACATTGCCGAATACAAATCTGCCCTCGTGCCCCGGTACAGTTGACATAGGAAATCCTTCAATTTCCGCATAAGAAATCGTATCCACTACATCGATCTCTTCCGCAAATTTTCCGAGCCCCGATCCGAGCACCAAAGCGACCTTAGGCTCAAACGAAGTTTTTGCCCTTACACTGTCATAACAATTCTTCAACTTTTCATAAACCGGATTCATTTTTCCTCCTTTTCAGATCTGTAAGCAGATCTTTTGCTTTGTGATAATCAAATATTTCCAGACTGCTCTTTACGTCACGAAATACCGTGTTGATCTCATGTCCGTAATTAACACTGACACATTCAGAAACCGCATCCTCCGTTGCCTTAATATTGAAATTGGACAAGGATTCTATAATATTATCAAGTACAGACAGGTCAAGTGCCACCTCTTCCCCTTCGGGTTCGGTGATCACCTCGTCTCCCTCAAATATACCATTTTCAACAAGATAATTCCTGACTATATCAAGTACTTCATTAAAGGTTGCCATCACACTATCTGTGTGACTCTCAAGGAATTCTGTGTTTTGAGCCTTGCCGGCAAACTCCAGTTCCCTAAACTTAACCGACATTCCTTCGGCGCCTATAGCGGCACTGCTTGATTTTAAGGCGTGGACCTCTATAACGTAATTGCCGATATTGCCTTCGGCCAGAAGCTTAGGTACAATGGCAACCTTATTCACTCCTTCTTTGTAATATGCATTTACAACCGATGAGAACGCGTCAGTCTGACCGCCCACATTGGCAAGACCAACTTCGAAATTAATGACTTTGGGATCCTTGGATTCCTCTGCCTTATTTCCGTTATCATCCGATTCGGCAGGCCGTATATCATCCACCTCAATATTGACTGCCAGTTCCGGTGGCATATACTTTCTGAGCATCCTCTCCAGATAAAATCTTCTGACGGGTTTTGCCAGATAATCCTGAAATCCTTCGTTAAGCAGCATTCTGGATACTTCGGGACCGAAATCAGCCGTAGCGCACAAAATGGGAACCATTGAGTTTGCGTTATCCAGTCTCCTTATAAAGTGAAGAAGCTCTATACCGTCCATTTCCGGCATTCTCTGATCAAGGATAATCAGATCATACTCTTCCTTCCCGAGAACATCCAGGGCTTCGGCACCGCTCTTGCATTTTGTTATATTAACATCAAATGTCTGCAGCATACCCTCAAGAACTTTAAGATTGACTATGGAATCGTCAACTATTATTATCTTTCCTTCCGGATACGTTACAGCTTCACGCTTTTGTGCAACCTTGTAGTTTGATGCATCCCATACATTGTTTAATGCATTGCCGACGCATATACAGGTCATTGGTTTTCTGAGTATCTTACAGTTGTCAAAATCGCTGTATATGCTTCCCGCTTCCGTTAGAACATATACTTCATCGTTTATTTGCGCACTTTTGATTGTATCTCTCAGAATCGGATAAAAAACATCGTCAATAAATATATGTGTGTAACGTCTGTTTTCTATTGCCTGTCTGAATGCGTTGGGTCCGGTTACAAAATTGGGATACAGCGAGAACTGCCCTAGAATATCTACCCATACATCCTGATCTTCCGGATTTTTAGTATATACGAGAATATTATACTCACTGAGTGGGCTGACCTTTACAAGGGGCGTGTCTTCGATAATATAATTCAGGAATTCGAAATGTACAGCCATTCCGACACCTTCAACACTCTTTATGGAAAGGCTGCCACCCATAAGTTCAAGTATTTCCTTACATATGGAAAGCTCCAGCCCCATGCCCTTATAGTCGCTCTTCTGGCGGCTGTCATACCTTGTATATGCTGACAGCATCGCTTCGATCTCAACTTCCGAAAGCCCGAATCCGGACTCTGAAATCGTAGCCGACAGCATAACTGTATTGGTAGCAGGATCCACCTCTCCCTTGACCTCCATAAGCATACGGCTGTGGGGAAGTTTGTGGACGGTGGAAAACAGAAGATACATAAATACCTGCTTGATCCTTATGTTATCTCCGAAAAGGGTCTTGGGAATATTAGGATCTATTCTGGCAAAGAAATCCGTATTCTCCGATGCATACTCCGACGAAACGTCACTGATTATTTCGGTCATAAGTTCCCTGAAATCATATTTCGCGGGGTATAGCTCCATCTTATTGGAATCAAGTTTGGAAAACTCAAGAATGTTATTGATAATCTTCAGAAGCTGGTTGGATGATTGCTTGATATTCTCGGCAAGCTCTCTTGACTCCGGATCAAGATCCTCTCTAAGGATCAGTTCATTCATCCCGATGATGGCATTCATTGGTGTTCTGATTTCATGCGTAACATTTGCAAGAAATCTGCTTTTGTTGAGTCGTGCCGTCTCAATGACCATGCTGCTTTCCCTTAATTGTTTCTTGGATCTTTCATAATGAACAGTCTGGAATATAAATATAAAAACAGGGGCAAAAGCAGCTGATACAAATCCTATGACAACTCCTGTCTGGGGTATTGAACTTCCATGACGGATCGAAATTCCGAACTTTTCAAGGAACGGAAGTGCAAGCACAAAAGTATACCATGCAAGCTCCGCGGCAAACAGTACATAAACCGCTCTTGTACTGATCAGAAAAAACGTAAATACAATTCCGAGAGGGAAATACAAAACAGCACTGTTTACTATTCCTCCGGTCAAAAAATAGATCAAAGGATAGATAATAAAATTCGACATTATAATAACGGCATATTTAAGTATTTCGGATTCATCAAATCTGCCAAGCAGATAGGCAATAAGACAGAAAAACACAAGTGTTGCCGAAGAAATGCAGATAGATGCCGCACCTGCCCCACTGACAATAAACGAAATAAGATACCCCAGATTAACAACGATGTTGTAAATGACAACAAGGTACAGACTCTTTGATTCTATGGGGATCTCGTCATTTTTCAGGAAATTTATAAAGTTTTTAAATTCGTTGATTCTTTTGTTCATATCTGTTTTGCACCGGCCGAATTCTTCGGAACAAGAAGCTCACGGCGAAGGTATTTGCGAAGAATCTTCTCCATCTTATCAATTGAAATAGGCTTTGCAAGAAAATCATCAAATCCGGCTTCAAGAAACATTTCCCGTGCTCCGCTTACAACATTTGCGGTAAGAGCTATAACGGGCATCGAAGCAATATTTGATCCGGGGATTTTCCTGATTCTCTCAAGCGTATCTATACCGTTCATTTCAGGCATCATATAATCAAGAAATACCATATCCACTTCCTGGTCCTTAATTATACGAAGGCAGTCGGCTCCGGACAGAGCTGTAAGCACATTTGCCTTGTATTTGGACAAAAGGGCGGCGGCAACATTAAGATTGGTATAATTATCATCAACAACCAGTATTGTCGCCATGGGACATTCAAATCCGCCTTTTCTGGTAACATCCCTTACATACGAATTGGATTCATTCTTGAGAAGAGCAGCTATGTTCAGTGCATGTATCGGCCTTGTAAGAACAGTTGTGGCTTTGCTTATCTGTACATTATCATCAAGTTTGCAAAATGCCACTACCCTTTCACTCACAAGCCTGTTGTTCAATACGCTTTCACATTCATTGTACCGCTCGTTTGCAACAAACACATAGCTGTAACTGTTTACATTCATCAGCCGCTCAAGATCCTGGGTGTTCTGGGCAAAATCACACTCTATATCAAAGGAATCCAGTATTCTCCCTATGAAAGCAGCATTGGTCTTGTCCTTTTCGAATACAAGGATTCTGAGAGCACGGGAATCGGGAATGTATGCTATCGTATCCATTGATGTGAATTTCTGAGGGATCTTAATGGTAAAGGTGGACCCGGCCATGTATTCACTGCGAACCGAAATATCCCCTTTCATCTCCCTGATGATTTCGTAACAGATGGAAAGTCCCAGTCCCGAGCCGTCTATTGTAGAATCGGTATCGGACTCATCGCCTGTTTTCTGCTTTTGGAATAATGTTGCAATATCCTCTTTTTTAATTCCTATACCCGTATCTTCAACATCCGCAATAAGTTCGATTGAATCATTATCAATTATGCGATAGTCAACCCGCAATGAAATATGTCCGCTTTTTGTAAACTTTACGGCATTATTCAGAATATTGACAAACAATTGCCTGAGTTTGGAAGCGTCACCGTACAGAAATCGCGGAAGACTCTTGTTGATCTCAACAAAGAATTCCAGATTGCTTTCCGTCAGCCTTACAGCCATCATATTTATAACTTCCATCAGAAGATCTGACAGGTCATACGTGGAGCTGAAAAGCTCTATATTACCGCTTTCCGATTTACTTAAATCCATAAGCTCATCGGTTATGGAAAGCAGGGCGTTGCAGGAATTGAGTATATTATATACACTGTCGGATACCCTCTCGTTCACATCCTGGTCAAGAAGAAGGTCCACATTACCGACAATTGCATTCATCGGAGTTCGTATCTCATGGGACATATTGATCAGGAACATATCTTTGGCGATGTACGCATCCATTGCTTCGGCTTTCAGTCTTTCAGCCTCTTCATGGGCCTTTTCGTAAAATGAAAACCTGAATCTGAGAATACTGCCCGCACATATTCCGACTATCGCTACCGCCACGATGGTTCCCGAATAGGAAATAAAAATATCCTTCGCCGTCGGATTATCAAGACCTGTAGGCGCAAAATTCCGGGAAAGCGTTAAAAAAACACAGTAGAACAGAATCTCAAGAACACCCAGAACAGCTGCGATCTTAGGTTCAAGCAGCAGAACCGAATACATAAGGCCAAACAGGAAATAAATGGGGATTACATTGATATTTCTGTTGAAAAGATAGTACATTATAGGCATGTACACAAAATTGAAAGCAACGGACATTAATACTACCGAGCGCTTTATGGCAAGTGTCCTGTTTCCCTCGGCCATAGTCAGTACAAAGAGCACACAAATGCCGATAGACAGATATACCGCTCTTATATCTTCGAAATAAATCCTCGAAATACAACAAACAAACAGCATTCCGACGATGCATATGGTATGTATTACATTAAATACATACAATTCCGGGTTATTCTCTTTATCGTAAAGCGACTTAATAAATTCTTTCATTGATTGTCAAAACGGATTGCCGCGATATGCCTTTCTATATTAACGAATGCATCCACAAGTTCGGGATCGTAATGCGTCCCGCTCCAGAATCTGATCCTGTTAACAGCCTCGGTGTGTGTAAGGGGTTCCGACCCGTCATTTGTGGTTCTGAAATTATCATAACCGTTAACTATAGCAAGTATTCTGGCTTCTATCGGAATGTTGGTCGTCATCAGCCTGTCGGGGTAACCCTTTCCATCCCACCTTTCATGATGGAATCTGCACATATTATATGCGTACATAAGAAATCTGTTGTCGGATACCACTCCCATAACCTTCTTGATGGCATCAGCCCCGAGAACTGTATGGGCATTGTTAAACTCCTTTTCCTGTATACTTAAGTCTCCCATATCGGCAAGGCACCGGTCGGGGAGGCAGATCTTTCCGAGATCATGGATCTTGGCTGCAAACTTAAGAAGCTGAACGTCCTTTTCGTCTAAAGAAAACGTTCGGGACTCTATAAGGGAGTCAATGAAAAACGACATATACTTTTCGACCCTTGTACAATGCTCCGCGATAACATAGGATCTGTTGGACATAAGCGACGTAAACATTTCTACAATCGCATATTCCAGCTCCACTATGTTATGAACCTTTTCCGATAATGCCTTTTGCAGACGTTCATTAAGCTTCTCGTTATGCTTCTGCTCCTGCACAAATTTAATGTGAATATCAACACGTTTGCGAAGAAGTGTGGCGGTAAAAGGTTTCCTGATATAATCAACCGCCCCGAGAGAATACCCTTCGATCTCTGTTGTAACATCCTCCTGGGCAGTCAGAAATACAACCGGTATGCGCGCCAGTTTTTCTACATTTTTCATCTGTGATATAACGAAGAATCCATTAACATCCGGCATATCAACGTCAAGAAGAACAACGTCCGGCGGCTCCGGCATTTCCTGCAGGAATTCAAGTGCGATCTTGCCTGACGATACAGGTATTATCTCATACAGATCTTCAAGTGCCTTTTTCGCCATTATCAGATTGGTCATGTTGTCATCGACAATCATTACTTTATGCATAGTCAACCTCGTAATTATTGAAATATCAGCATTGTCTATTTGGTACGCATAAGGTATTTCATACCCTCTTTCAGTCCCTCTACGGTCAATCTGTACATAGAAAAGGTGTTCTTAACGGCTGTTTCCGCCTCTCTCCACGGAGCCGACCCCGCAGCCATTTTAGGATTAAGCCAGATTATTCGTTTGAAATGCTTTTTCAGTCGAAGAAGCCACTCCATTCCCGAATAACCGTCATTCGGCCCGCGGTAGTTTCCGGTAAGCGAATACAACTCTTCCGGAGCCATTGCCGCATCTCCCACTATTATAACCTTATATTCACTGTTAAGGTTCTTAAGAAGCCATTCCGTCTCTATCCAGTCACCGTATTCACACTCGGGTGTATTGTACACGTGCGAATAAATGCAATTATGAAAGAAGTAAGTCTTGATATCCTTAAAGTGGTTGGATTTGTTGACGGAATGAAACAATTCATTTAACAGATTCGTATAAGGTATCATGGTTCCGCCTGAGTCCATAAGCAGCAAAAGCTTTACCGTATTTTTGCGGGGCTTTTGCATCTCGATCCTAAGGTGTCCGCCGTTATTACAGGTGCTGTTAATGGTTCCGTCTATATCCAGTTCGCTCTTTTCTATATCAAGCCTTGTGGAAAACTGACGCAGGGACCGGAGAGCCATTTGAAACTGCCGGTTATCTAGTACTCTGTCATTACGAAAATCACGGAATTTTCTCTCTCCGATAACCTGAAAAGCTGATTGATAACCTGTAGTTCCGCCTACCCTGACTCCGCCAAGATGTCCTCCGAGATTACCGTAGGACGAATTTCCCGCGGTTCCTACCCATTGATTGCCGCCCTGATGCTCACTGTCCTGCTCTTTTTGCCGTTCCCTGAATTTTTCCAGGACCTCTTCGTTATCTACAATAGGTATTCCCTCTTCTTCCAGTAAAGCTTTCTTCTTCTCCAGATCCTCCCTGAAGGCGTTATATTCCGGCTTTTCCAGCCATTTACGCATCTGCTCGGAAATATCGTCAAAATCGTGTTTTATTCCCTTAAAATATTCCTCGAAGATCATGTCATACTTATCAAATTCATATTCGTTCTTGACAAGTATCATCCTTGAAACAAGATAAAACTCGGTAAAATCAGCGTGTATCAGTCCCTTATCCATCGCCTCGACAAGCGACAGCCATTCGGACAGACCCACATCCATTCCCTTTTCTCTTAAAAAATAGAAAAATCCGGTAAACATTCACACTCCGCTAAAATTGATGTGGGAAACAGTTTCAAGATCCTCATCCTTTTTGATCACGGTTCCGATAAAGGGAAGGCTGGCCTTTATCCGGTCGGCGCTTATCCCCCCGAGCTGTAGAGCGTTGACCCAGTCAATAAGTTCCGATGTGCTCGGTTTTTTCTTGACTGATTTTTCATCTCTGATAGCATAAAAAACATCCATCGCTTCACTGAGTATATGTTCGTCCACCTTATCGAAATGAGTCCTTACGATCTCATCCATAAGTTCCCTGTCGGGGAAAGCTATGTAGTGGAATATACATCTTCTAAGAAATGCATCGGGAAGCTCTTTTTCCGCATTGGATGTTATGATAACAACAGGTCTGTGCTTCGCCTTTATAGTCTCTTTTGTCTCATTGATGTAAAACTCCATCTGGTCAAGTTCCCACAACAGATCATTGGGAAATTCAAGATCGGCTTTGTCTATCTCATCTATCAGAAGCACGACCTGCTCATCACTTGAAAAGGCCTCGCCCAGCTTTCCGAGCTTGATATATCTTGAGATATCATCGACACCCTCTTCACCGAACTGCCCATCGTAAAGTCTTTGTATAGTATCGTACATATACAGTCCGTCCTGGGCTTTTGTAGTTGACTTGATATTCCATGAAATAAGAGGCATTTCAAGCGACTGGGCAATAGCCCTTGCAAGCATGGTCTTACCCGTTCCCGGCTCTCCCTTTATGAGAAGAGGCTTCGCCAGCACCATTGCAACATTAACCGCACTCATTAGTTCCTCGGACGCTATATACGTGTCTGTACTTTTAAATCCACCGGCATTTATATCCATATCACATCTCCTGCCATTTCAGTCCGTAGTATTCTTCTTTCTTTTCTCTGTTCATGAGTTCTCCCACAGCATCCTTTACGGACGCACCGTCAAAGAGAATCTCGTTTACCTTTTCTATTATTGGCACTTCAACCCCGTATTTTTCGGCAAGTGCGAGGGCCGCTTTAGCGGAATATACTCCCTCAACAACCATCTTGACTTCTTTCATTGCAGAATCAGGATCCATTCCCTGACCCATGAGCATTCCCGCTTTTCTGTTTCTTGAGTGCTTACTTGCACATGTTACAACAAGGTCTCCTATTCCTGTAAGACCCGCAAAGGTCTCCGCCTTGCAACCCATTTTAACCCCAAGTCGTGAAATTTCCGAAATACCTCTTGTGATCAGGGCAGCCTTGGTATTGTCACCATACCCCAGTCCGTCTGCCATCCCCGCCGCAAGAGCCACCACGTTTTTTAGGGCACCCCCGAGTTCTATCCCCAGCACGTCAGGGCTGATATATACCCTGAAAAATTCATTCATAAAAATGTTCTGAACGAATTCTGCTGTTTCCTTGCATTTTGCACCGACAACACAGGTTGTCGGTATCTTCTCCCCAACCTCTTCCGCATGTGAGGGACCGGACATCACAGCGACTCTTGCCTGGGGAATTTCCTCTTCTATGATCTGGGACAGGGTCATGAGTGAATTCTCCTCAATTCCCTTTGCAACATTTACTATTATCTGATCCTTTTCAACAACCGGACTCATCAGTACCGACGTACTTCTCGTATATACGCTTGGAACCGCCAGTACTATAAGATCTTTGTTATGACACGCCACCTTAAGATCCGTGGTAAAGACCATACTTTCCGGAAGCTTTACTCCGGGCAGTTTCTCCTTATGTTCATGATATGTTTTAAGCATCTCGATCTCGCTTTCCGCAATCGACCACATCGTAACGTTATGGCCGTTTTCGGAAAGGACAACGGACAAAGCGGTGCCCCAGCTCCCGGCACCTATGACACTGACATCTGCCATGTCACATATCCCTCCTACTGTTTTTTTCTAAATCTATTTCCGGTCTGCCGCGAAGATAGGTCTTTCGTTCCGTACCGGAAATGAGTCTTTTAATATTATCCTTGTGTCTTACAAGCATGAGGATCATCATTATAACTATTACTATTATATATTCAATGTACAGTTGTCCAAGCCCGGACTCTTCCCATCCGTTAAAATCGGTAACCTTAAACACAACAGCGCAGACTACAAGCGAAACGTACAGAAGTATTGAGCCAAGCGACACGTAATGAGTCAAAAAGAAAATGGAGAAAAACACAATAATACCGACAAGCGTCATTATATGTGGCAGTCCGAAAATAATAAACCCGGCAGTGGCTGCAATTCCCTTCCCGCCTTTAAATCCCATATAGAACGGAAAATTATGTCCCAAAATGACGCCGAAGGATGTATACAAATACAACAGTTCCAGAATTATTCCGAATTCGTTCTGATAAAGCGTTTTAACAGCAAAAATCGCAAGCCCGCATTTTAAGGCATCCCCCAGAAGAACAACAGCTGCGTACTTTGCTCCCATAGTTCTTAGAATATTGGTGGTTCCCGCATTTCCGCTCCCGTACTCGCGTATATCTATTCCTTTAATCTTGCCCACAATGAATCCGGTCTGAAACAGTCCGCAAACATAACCTATTGCCAGGCATATCAAACGCTCTGTCACTTTTCTCCTCTTTCCCTGATAATGAACTTAAGCGGTGTTCCCCGAAAACCGAAAGCTTCTCGTATCCGGTTTTCCATATATCTGGTGTATGAAAAATGCATAAGTTCCTTGTCATTTACAAATATAACAAACGTAGGGGGACATACAGCCACCTGTGTCATATAAAACAGCTTTAATCTGCGCCCCTTATCGCTTGGAGGCTGCTGCAAGGCAACCGCTTCCGTCATGATCTCGTTGAGAACACCTGTTGCTATCCTCATGGATGCATTGGCAAATACAGCCTCGGTCAGATCAAACAGCTTATTCATCCTTTGTCCGGTCAGGGCTGATATAAAGATAATCTCCGCATAGGGAATAAATGACAGCACGCTTCTGATCTTCTTCTCAAACTTGGCTGTGGTTTTGGAGTCTTTCTCAACGGCATCCCACTTGTTGACTGCAACAATTATTCCCTTGCCTGCATCATGCGCAATGCCTGCAATCTTTGCATCCTGCTCGGTCACTCCCTCTTCGGCATCTATAACAACAACCGTAACATCCGATCTTTCGATTGCGGCTACGGTTCTGACAACCATATAATGCTCAAGCTCTTCCTTGACGTTTTTCTTCCTGCGAAGCCCTGCGGTATCAATAAAGACAAATTCTTTTTTGTTATGTTTAATAACGGTATCCACCGCATCCCTTGTGGTGCCGGCTATATCGGACACGATCACCCGCTCGTTTCCTATGAGCTTGTTGATCATTGAAGACTTGCCCACATTTGGTTTACCCACTATGGCAACCTTAATCCTGTCATCTTCGTCTTCCTTTGATGTGGCAGGCGGAAAATGCGCCACAACAGCATCAAGAAGTTCTCCAAGCCCCAGCCGGTTAGCCGCTGAAATGCTAATAGGCTCACCTATTCCGAGATTATAGAACTCATATACATCGTTTCCGAATTTTTTAATATCATCGACTTTATTGACGCACAGAATAACAGGCTTGCGGCTGCGCCTTAACATATCCGCGACTTTGGAGTCCGAATCAACAAGCCCCTGTTTTACATCCACTATAAAAATGATGACGTCCGCAGTGTCAATAGCTATCTGTGCCTGCTCCCTCATCTGTGACAGAATAATATCCGAGCTGTCCGGCTCAATTCCGCCGGTATCTATTATCGTAAAATCACGATCCAGCCACGAACCTTCGGCATAGATCCTGTCTCTTGTAATTCCCGGTGTATCCTTTACTATCGAAATACGGGATCCGGCAAGTATGTTAAAAAGCGACGACTTGCCAACATTGGGTCGCCCGACTATGGCAACGACGGGTTTACTCATAATCCCCCTCTTTCATTATAAAATCAACTAAATCCAATCCGTTTGATTTTACAATATGTGTTTTTACTTGTAAAGTGCTTTCAAGGTCCGCAAGTGTAGTATTATCAAGGAAAATGTCCTCATCCTTTTTCATCATGCAATCCGGGATCAGCAGATGTTTCCCCAGTTTGACCTCCCTTAGCTGGCTAATTATATCACCCCCGGTTATAAGTCCGGCAACCGTTATATCCTCTCCGAAAAAATCGTTCCTTATGGCGTACACTTCAAACGTGACATTAGGAAACAGGCTGCAGATCCTTGAAGTCGCTCTATGTACATAATCTTTTGCAAGCACACCTGTAGCGACGGAAAAAGACAGATGGTATTTTTCGGGTTCAATCTTTCCCGTTTTACAGTCTTCTTCCACCTTCACATAAGCACTCTCGTATTCGTCATGCATAAGCCTTAGCATTCCGACACCGTTCTCAAGCTGCGGGTAATCATCATATTCATCAGATTCCGGAAATGGTCTGCCTGCAAGAATATAAATCTCATCGGATGCATGGGCAAAATGTATACCGAACTTCGAATAAGCCTCTGCCGCAACCTCATCTATTATCGTAAGCGCTGATAATGCGTCTTCTTTTTCGATTTTCATAAGGGGATACAACCCCTTTCTGTATTTTGTAAGACCTACCGGAACTACAGAAACACTCTGCATAAGCGGAGCATACTCAAGAAGGTCGTAGAGGGTTCTTCTAAGCTCGTCCTTGTCATTAACACCCTTGCACAGCACGATCTGTCCGTTCATAACGATTCCGGCATCATAGAGCCTTTTGATCTTGGAAAGAGCCTCTCCCGCAAACCTGTTATTAAGCATTTCGCACCGAAGTTCGGGATTGGTTGTGTGCACGGAGATATTGATGGGGCTCAGCCTGTACCTGATTATCCGGTCTATATCATGATCGTCCATATTTGTCAGTGTAACGTAGTTTCCCTGCAGGAACGATAATCTTGAATCATCATCTTTAAAATACAGGGTGGGCCTCATGCCTTCCGGCATCTGGTCTATGAAACAGAAGATGCATTTATTCCTGCAGCTTCTGTACTCATCCATTAAACCCGATTCAAATTCTATACCCAGATCTTCCGTTTCGTCCTTTTCTATCTCCAGCTCCCACTCCTCCCCATCTTCCTTTCTGATGAGGACGGTAAGCTCATCGCTTTGAACAAGAAACCTGTAATCAAAGACATCTTCCACCTGCATATCGTCAATACTAAGAAGAGCATCGCCGGCTTCGACTCCCATCTCATCGGCAATGCTTCCTTTTTCAACGCTTTTGATCAAATGACCGCTGTATTCCATCATCAAATCCCAACTTATCAAATCAGGCTTTATCGGTACTTCCGAATCCGCCGTTTCTTATATCAGTAACTTCATCATCTTCCGTGATTCCGTACGGAACAAACAGCCCCTGAGCAAATCCGGTTCCGGCTTTAATATCCACGACCTTGCCCTCGTTGGAATCATTTGTGATCTTAATGAATATATGTCCTTCATTATCCGAATAATAGTAATCGCTGTCAATGATTCCCACGGTATTGTTAAGCTGAAGCCTGAATTTGAATCCCAGTCCGCTCCTGGGAAAAATCATAAGAACCCAGTCCTCATCCATCCTGGCCCTTATACCGGTAGGTACCTTGACAGTCTGTCCCACTTCAAGATGAATGTCAAAGGGCGTACAAAAATCATACCCTGCGCTTCCGGCGGTAGCTCTCTTCGGAAGCACCAGATTATCATACATATCCTTTATCTTATCCGGTGCATCCGGATAATCCTCTGCAAGACTGTCGCGGAATTGGTCGAAGCTTACTTTCTCAAATTTGGCAATTCTGTTCATGTATTTTACTCCCAATTATTCTGTACTTAAGGATGATTAACATATTTGCAGCAAAAAGCTTTGGAGCACGTCGTTACTTGACGAGGTATTTACGAGTCTAGTAACGTAACGTGCGGAAAGATGAGCGAAAGCGTCTTTTTGCGCAAATCATGTTAATCATCCGTAAACTATAGACTCCGCTTAATAATAGTCCGGACAGAAAATTACCGGTTTTTCGGGGGTATCGGAAGCGAGTGTCGCTGCCACATCTATCACGCGCTGGTTCGCGCTTCCCTTCCAAAGCAGCTGTACATCCCGCTCCTCTATATGAAATTCCCCGTCCACCAGTACGTCAATATACTTCATAACCGGGTCTTCCCGAAGATTTTCCCAAACATCACCCGTATACATCCATATGGTTTTGTTCGGAAATTTGTCTTTGATCTCTTCGGCCAGATTTTTAATATCCTGATAATTATTGCAATACATGGGATCTCCGCCGGAAAAAGTGATCCCGGAAATATAGGGCTTTCTAAGCTCCGTGAATATTTCCTCTTTCGCCCCATCGTCAAACGGTAATCCACCGTTCGGATCCCATGTGGACGGATTCTGGCATCCTTCGCAGCAATGGGAACATCCTGCCACCCAGAGAACAACGCGAAGACCGTCTCCGTTGAGCATGTCATCCTTGGTAATGTTGTGATATCTCATTACATGCTCTTCCTTTCGGCGATCTCTGCCATCTTGGCATCGTTAAGACGCGTATCTCCGTGGACTCTTGAATATGAGAGATATCCGTTCATTCTGTCGATTTTGGTAAGATTGCGGCTGCCGCACTTAGGGCAGACATCCATTTCAAGCTCCTGATGTCCGCAGTCATCACAGTATGCAAGAGACAGATTGACGCCTTCATACAAGCCCATGTCCATTGCCCTGTTTATAAGAGTACGGATAGCTCCGAGATTGTAATCTATCGGATAGCGTACATACTGTATCTTACCTCCGTTGGAAAGCTCCCAGAATCTGTACTCAAGATCCTGTTTCTCGATGGGAGTGATATCCTCGGAAACGTGACAATGGAAACTGTTTGAAACATAATCCCTGTCAGATACGTTTTCAATGATCCCGTATTTCTTTCTGAACTGCTTGACCTGAAGGCCGCACAGATTTTCTGCGGGAGTTCCGTATATAGCGTACAGATTGCCGTCTTCCTCTTTGAACTCGGTAATCTTCTTATTGATGTATTCAAGCACCTCAAGAGCAAACTGTCCGTCCTCAACAAGTGATTTTTTGTTGTAGAGTTCCTGCAGTTCGTTAAGAGCCGTAATACCAAAGGATGCAGTGGCATATTTAAGCAACGGCTTGATCTTGTCCGTAAGCTTTAGGTGTCCCTGATAAAAGCCTCCTTCGCAGTACGCAAGAGGGTTCGTTGAAGCACGCATTTCTCCCAGATAAGCGTATGTTCTGATATGAAGCTGCCTGATAAGATTAAGATAATAATCAAGCACCGAATAAAAATCCTTGGACTCCTGTCTTGATTTAGCAAGAATCATTGGAAGATTAAGAGAAACCGCACCGATATTAAAACGGCCTACAAATACAGGAACGTCATCATCATCCGCAGGATGCATTCCTCCTCTTTCATACCATGGAGACAGGAATGCCCGGCATCCCATGGGGGAGATGATCTTGCCGTACCGTTTGTACATCGATGCAATATAGCCTTTTCCGGTAAGGGAAAGCCAGTCCGGATACATAGTCTTGCTGGAGCATCTGACTCCGGCTTCAAAAACGTCCTCCAGCTCCTTGCCGGGTCCGTGAAGATTCTCGTCATACAAAAATACGATCTTCGGGAACAGAACCGGTTTCTTGCACTCTTTCTTGCCCTGTCCGGCTCTCCTGACATCAAGCATTGTTATAGTTGCCATTTTCGCAAATCTTCCGGTGCCGGTTCCCGCCGTAACCGTAATAAAGGGATAATCTCCTCTTGAACTTGCTACGGTGTTAAACTTATATTCCCATCCCTGGAACCCCTGTTCAAAATCACGGTGTACATCCTTCTCGGCCTCTTCTTTGGCTCTGTCTTCTCCTATACCGAGATTCAGATACTTATCTATATACTTCTGATAACTCTTTTCGGCATAAGGTTCAAGTATAAGATCAACGGAAGGCACCGTAAAACCGCCATACTGCTGGCTGGCTGCGGACAGAACGATATCACCTATAACATCAAAGGCAACATCAAGGGTTTTGGGCTCGTTGTACCAGATATTACCCATCTCGAATCCGCCGCGCAGAACATTTTCCACATCAAAGAGGCAGCAGTTCATTGTGTCTCTCCTTGCGGACATATCATGAATATATATATATCCGTCACGACACGCCTGAATCTCCTCGGTGGTCAGGAAAAACTTCTGGTAAAGTTCCTTATTGAACTGGTTGAATATGAGACTTCTCTTCGTTGAAACAAGTGCAGAATCCGTATTGGCGTTTTCCTTGTCGCCCACGTACATGATAGACTGGCTCTTCATGTAAACATCATCAAGCATTCTGACAAAATCCTGCTTGTAATTCCGGTAATCCCTGTAGCTTTTTGCAACAATGGGCTTAACCTCTTCAAGTGCGGATTCCACAATATTGTGCATGATCGGGATAGGTATCTCGTCCGCATCAAGTTCATTGACACGGTCCACAACCTTCTGGCATATGAAAGCTTTTTCCTCTTCGGAAAACTTTGTAAGAGCTCTGTAAGCAGACTTACCGACAGCGTCAATAACCTTCTGAACGTTAAAATCTTCTCTGGTCCCGTCCTTTTTGATCATCTTAACCGGCTTGTCGGGCTTATATAATGAAGCGTAATCTATACCGTCCTCTTTAGTGTTAACCTTGTCAGCTTCTGTTGATAATACAGCCATAATAACCTCCCGAAAAACGAAAAAATCAATATCTTGTATTGGCATAAATAATTTAACACCATATAATGTTGAGTGTCAATGTGTAAATTATATCAATAACTTCGGGAATTGTATTTTTATTAATGCAAAAAATGCACTGATGTGTTATATTTATCGAGGAACCGGTTTTCAATATTCGGATCAATATTAAGTGAGGTGGAGAAAATGGCGCTAGCAGGGGCATTCAAGGCACAACTCAAAAACGGTAATTACTATTACAGAAGCTCAATAACTTACAAGAACAAGCATATCAGTCTCGGAAGCTACGATACCGAGGAAAAAGCTCACGCGGCATACAAGGTAGCCAAAGACATCATTTCCAACAACAGTATTACCATAGATGCCTACAGAACAGATACTCCTCTTGATTTTGACAAATTCGTTACGGTTATCAATTTCAGAGATAATAATGTATACATTAAAAATCCCATCTATCTGGAGAAAACGTATTTTCAATATTATCTGACACCCTCCATTATTTTCAAATTTGATATCGATGACCTTTTCTATTTTGCCAGTCATAAAATAAGCCGCAGAAACGGCCATCTGTGGGTTGCGGATTACGGAATGCAGGTTAATCTGTACAGTCGCTACGGGATCAAGCCTCACGCAGTATTAAACAGGGATTACAGATTCATAAACGGGGATCGTTACGATTTCAGATATGACAATATCGAGATCATCAACAGATATACCGGAGTATATGCAGTTAAAAGAAGTGTTTATACAAAGTATACGGCCCGGATACTTGTAAACGGTCTGTATACCATCGGAACATACGACACCGAGATTGAAGCAGCCGTTGCATATAACAAAGCTGCCGATATAATCAAAAAAGCAAGACCCAAAAAAAGATTTCGCCAAAACTACATAGAGTCCATGTCTGCCCAGGAATATGCGATGATGTATATCAAGATTCCAATATCCGACAGGATCTTTGCTGATTTTTCATAATTGTTTTACATAGACTTCCGACAAAAAATCCCGGCATTTCCTGCCGGGTTTTAAAATATCCTGTTATTTACTTATAAAATGAATGTGAACCATGTCTGAACAGGTACTGCTTGTCTCCCCATACCTTTGCCGTACTCTTCTGGAAGTAAATGGCTCCGTGTGAAATATCATCCTCAATTAAGGCTGCAATTACGGCATCTTTCGTATCGGAATCAACATCAACAACCTTGTATGCACCGTTGTCTACAGGTCCAAACTGTCCCGGAGCTTCAATGACCGACAAAATATCATTACCCCATATTCCGGTATCAACTCTGTTAAGAACAACGGAAGCAACCAAAGTCTTGCCGTCCGTATCCTCGGTAGCTGCCTCGCATTGTACAAGTCTCTCCAGTGCATCTATGGCTTCTGCGGAATACACATTTGTAACATCAACCATTGCATCACTTGTAGCAACCGGATCAGCTTCAGTGTCCATTTCCAGCCCGAGATCCGCATCGAATACTTCCGTAGCGGCTGACGGTTCACCACCTATGAAGGTATCTATATGATCCGGTATAACCTGAGCTAACTCAACTACCTCGTCTTCCTCCAGCGATTCAATCTTGGAAAGACCACCCAGCACCGAACTGTATTCAATTACTTTTTTCTCGGCAAGGTTTTTGGCATCATCCGCCAGAGCTACAAGACGCCCCGGTGACGGTTCCGCAAAGAAACTGATACACAAAAGTACCGCCCCGCCGATCACACTCACACACCACAGATGAGTGTCAAGATTCACACTCCTGATTATGGCGCATAAGCGTTTCAATCCGTATAACATAGAAATACTTAACCTCCAAGTTAAGTGATATTTTAACACATAAATCTTTAATGTGTTACGAATTTATTACATTTCTATAATTTTAACAATTATGAAACATGATATTTGAGTAATTTTATAAAAAATGTCTAACTATTTTCTTTCGTAATCGATGAAGCTGATATCTAAATCAATATCGCCTGTTATTCCATCGATATGACCTTTTGTATTGTACTGCCACATACCAAATCTGTAAGGATATTCCGTAGGAATCTTTTCATCTGCAAGCCACACATCATAATCCTGAAGTTCTTTAAGATCAAGACCTCCCACAAGCATTTCCGATGAGGCATATATGATCGGTTTATATCCGTATCCCTTAACGGTATCGCAGAACATTTTTACAATTGACGTTCTTTCTTTATTGGTAAGCTTATCCGTCCGGGCTTCATCGCCGCTCACTCTCTCAATATCTATGGCTACAGGGTATTTAACATTAAAACCCGAGATCGCCCCCACAATGTAATTTGCCTCCTCAACAGCTTCATTCTCATTAACCGCCTGTGAATAAAAGAATGCACCGATCTGAATTCCCGCTACCTGGGCATTCTGTGCATACTCTACGAACTTCTCATCAAGCGAGATCTTACCCGAGCCATACCCTCTGCTTGCAAGTCGCAGCATTGCAAATCCCACGCCGGCTTCCTTTAATTTGGTAAAATCCACGGTGCCGTTGTATTTCGACAGATCCACCCCTTTAACCGATTCCCGTTTTGAATCCTTATATGTGAGTAATCCGTTCTCGTTTATAAGGTTGTTTTCAAGATTATAATCATTACGGGGCATATCTTTTATAATCTCGTAATAGGTTTTCTTTCCGTTATCATCTTCTATGGCATAATAATTGTCTTTGTCGTATTCTTTGTCTCCGGTTGCCTCCTTATTAAGAGATTCCTCCGTATCATTAACACCGTCTTTTTTCTTTTCGTCCCCGCTCCCATTATTTTCTGTTGATGACGAGTCCGTCGCCATATCCTTATCATCCTCCTGCGGATCCTTGTACGGAGTCAGTTCACCCTCTTCTTCTTTTTGGGCGGGCTTATCCTTGGGAGCATCGTTCCAGAATTCCAGCTCGTCGGATGTTATATTGTGACTTTCCTTTAATATATCATCCTCTTTTTCTTCTGTCTCTTCTGCCACAGTATCAGAGACAGGGTGCGAAGACTTTGTCCCTTTATCACTGTTGACATATAAAATCACAAGAAACAGCAGAACAACAAGGGAAGCAGCTGCAACACACATTGCAACCGTTTTCTGGTATGAATTCCGATCTTCAGGTTCCTGATCATAATAAGAAGCCATAAAACCCTCTTTTCCGGTTCAAAGCATTTATCTTTGACCTATAGCATTTGTTATGATAGAAATGTATATATGAAAATAACAAATTATTTTGTATCGATCATAATATCGTTTTTGCTTGTACCCCTGTGTGCCTGTGCACCGGGATCAAATAACACCCCTTACTCAAAATCCGGATTATACTATGATACCATAATAAGTGTTACCATATACGGAACCGAAAAAGTCCGGGCCGATGCAATACTTGATGAGTGCATGAATGTTTGCGAGCATTACCAAAATCTGTTTGATCCGGATATACAAACAAGCGATATTGCAAAGATCAATTCATCATCCCCAAATCCGGTAAAAGTTGATCCGGACACTGTAAAGTGCCTTCAGGAAGCATTACGTTATTCGGTAATATCAAACGGTAAATTTGATATTACAATAAAGCCCGTGTCCGATCTTTGGGATTTTCACGAAGATTCCCATCATATTCCTTCTTCCGAACAATTAAAAAACGCAATTGATCTCGTAGATTACCGTAAAATAACGATCGATCCCGAAAACAGTACCGTCTCTTTAGGCGGGGGAGCCTCCGTTGAACTCGGGGCGGCAGCTAAAGGTTTTATTGCCGGAAAAATCAAAGACTTACTGGCCGAAAAATCAATAACAGGTGCAATTATTAATATAGGCGGAGACATTAGTCTGATAGGTGCAAAACCCGACGGATCGGATTTTAATATCGGAATTAATGATCCGTTATCGGAGGGTAAAACAGCAATGGCTCTTGCCCTTCGTGATACATCGGTTGCAACAAGCGGTACCTATGAGCGATGTTTTACATCCGGTGGTCAAAAATACCATCATATTCTTGATACAAATACAGGATACCCTGTCGATACCGATGTGCTGTCAGTTACGGTTATTACGAAAGATCCTCTCGATGCGGATTGCCTTTGCACTTTATGTGTTATTGAAGGTGCCGATAAAGCTGTCGATATAATCAACGATATTCCTGATACGGAAGCAGTCATAATCCGTAACGACGGTGTGACGATCACATCTGCCGGTGCAGGATCATATATTAAACAGCAATAATCTTTTTAGGACATTTTTCGGCACATGCACCGCAGCCTGTACACTTCTCATAATCAATCCTGGCAAGATTATCCTCAACGTTTACCGCACCGTATTCACATGTCTTGACACATATACCGCATCCAACGCATCCGACTTTGCACGCTTTCATCGTAACAGGTCCCCTGTCCTTTGATGAACATGCTACTCTCACGTTAGAATCATAAGGAACAAGCTCTATAATTCCCTTGGGACAAATATTTACACATTTCCCGCAGGAGGTACACTTATCAGGATCAATAACCGCAACACCGTCCAGAATGCTTATTGCATCGCTTTCGCATACGTTTTTGCATGATCCGAATCCAAGGCAGCCGTAATCACACTTTTTGCTTCCGCCTCCGGGAGTTACTGCGGCGATTTTGCAGTCCCTGGGCCCGGTATATTCATACAGTTCCTCGGCAACATCACATGTTCCGCTGCATTTGACATAGGCTGTTTTTTTAACATATGAGCCTGCATCCACGCCCATAACGGCAGCTATCTTTTCCGCAACCGGCGCACCCCCTACCGGACAGGCTCCCACCGGTGCATTCCCCGAAGCAATTGCCGCGGCCAGTCCCGAACATCCGGGATATCCGCATCCGCCACAATTATTGCCGGGAAGGACAGATAATATATCTTCTTCCTTCTTGTTGACCTTAACAGCAAATTTCCTGGCAAAAACACTTAGAAAAATACTTATAATCAACCCGCAGCCCGCCAGTGTTGCGACTGCGATCCCTATGCCCCACAAATTCATTTTATATCTCCTTGAAATAAGATCATTTATTTAAGTCCCGAAAAGCCGAAAAATGCAATAGCCATAAGGCAGGCGGTCAGCAGAACTATGGGCATCCCCCGAAAAGCTTTCGGAACATTGTTGTACTCCATTTTTTCACGTAATCCGGCCATAATGACTATGGATATCAGAAAACCGACCGATGTGGCAAATCCGTTAACCACACCTTCAAGTATGGAATAGTCTTTGGACACATTGGTAAGGGCTACACCGAGAACAGCACAGTTTGTAGTAATCAGCGGCAGATAAACCCCCAGTGCCTGATACAGGCCTTTCATCTTCTTCTTTAGGAACATCTCTACAAACTGAACAAGAGCAGCTATAACCAGAATAAAAACAATGGTTTTTAAATACGTTATATCAAAAGGTACAAGCAGGTATTTATAAATAACACCCGCAACGAATGAGGCAAGAGTAATTACAAATACAACGGCAGACCCCATTCCGGCGGCAGTTTTGATTTTTTTCGAAACTCCGAGAAACGGGCATATTCCCAGAAACTGCGATAATACAACATTATTTATAAATGCGGATCCCACCGCGATCAAAATCAGTTTTCCGATCATATCAGCTCAATTCCTTTCCACGTCCGCCACAGCTTGTATTGGGGCAGTTTTTACACAGGTCGTCACAATTACCTCCCGGGCCGGCATCCTTACCTTTTGCAAGCTTTATCTTGTTCATTACCGCCACGAGAAAAGCAAGAACAAGAAATGCTCCCGGTGCCAGAATGAAAATAGTCAGCGGCTCATACGCAGACGGCATAATCTGTATATCAAAGACCGATCCCGCTCCGATAAGCTCTCTGATGACTCCGATACAGGTCAGTCCGAATGTAAAGCCAAGACCCATCCCCAGTCCGTCGAATGCAGAATAAATAATATTGTTTTTGGAAGCATAGCTTTCCGCACGTCCTAAAATAATGCAGTTAACAACAATAAGCGGAATATACAGACCCAAAGCTGCATACAGCGACGGAATATACGCTTTCAAAAGCAATTCAACGATCGTTACAAAGCTGGCAATAACAACAATAAACGCCGGAATTCTGACTCCGTCAGGTATTACCTTCCTAAGGAGCGATATCATTATATTTGACAGAACAAGTACTACGGTCGTCGCAAGACCCATTCCAATTCCGTTTATGGCGGATGTAGTTACCGCAAGAGTCGGACACATTCCCAGCATAAGAACAAATGTGGGGTTTTCCTTGATAAGCCCGTTAAAAAGCCGTTCCATACACTTTTTCATCACTTATCACCTCCCAAGGCGCCATAACAGGAAATTGCGGCATTAACCGCATTTGTGACGGCTTTCGTCGTTATGGTAGCGCCGCTTATCGCATCAATTTCAAATTCGGATGCAGCTCCTGTTTTAGTATATGTAAATGAGCTCACCGCTTTATCTTTAAACTGGTCCTTAAATCCGCTCTCTTTTGCCTTCATTCCAAGTCCTGCGGTTTCGGATATATCCAGTATCTCCATGCCCTTTACAACACCTTCGTTGTTAATTCCTACGGAAAGGGAAATATCACCGCCGTATCCTTCGTGGGTAGTAACATTTATGACATACCCAAGTCTGTTACCGGCCGAATCCTCGGCAATAACAACGGAATCAACATCACATCCTCCGGCGGTATATAAGGATGAAGGTCCGTCCGAGGGGTTGAGCGCCTCCTGTGCATCTTCAAATACAGCAGCCTCCGGGAATACACTCCTGTATGCTTCCATTTGGGTTGCTTCTTCCATTCTTCTGATAGGTTCGGCTGTTATATCATAAACATACCCGAGTCCGAATCCCGCAACAATCGTAATAACAGTAAGACAGAGAACATTTTTGAATGTATTGTTCATCAGATCTCACCTCCTTTTCCGAAACACTTCGGAACCGTAATCCGCTCAATGAGAGGAACGAGAAGGTTACTGATAATGATAGCATAGCTGACTCCTTCGGCCGACGATGAAAATACCCGGAACATTCCGGTAAGTAGGCCGCAGCTTACTCCGAAAATAATCCGTCCTGTCTTGGTAATGGGACTTGTAACGTAATCTGTTGCCATGAAAAATGCGCCGAGTATCAGACCTCCACCGCAAATCTGAGCCGTTATATACTCAATATTCCATCCCGCCTGTGAAAATAACCCCATGAACAGTACAAATGACACAAGATATGCACAGGGAATGCGAAAATCAATAACGCCCGCTATTATAAGAAAGACCGCTCCCGCAAGGAGTGCTACCGTGCTGACTTCTCCTATTGTACCGGGAATTCTTCCAATAAACATATCCAGAATATCAACAGGAGTTCCCTCCCTTAAATTTGCCAGCGGCGTAGCCCCGGTCACTCCGTCATAAACAAAATCGGTCATTCGTGCCGTAAAGCAAATTACCAGAAAGCATCTGGCCGCAAGCGCCGGATTCATAAAATTCTGTCCGAGTCCGCCAAACAGCATCTTCACAATTATTATGGCAAATACGCATCCTATGATTCCCATCCACCAGGGAGCAGTCGGAGGAAGGTTAAGAGCCAGCAGAAGCCCGGTTACAACCGCACTTAAGTCTCCTACGGTTACGGGAAGCTTCATTAATTTCTCATAAACAAATTCAATTAAAGGGCACGTTCCTACGCAAAGCGCGACTAAAAGCGCCGAATTGAATCCGAACTGGTAAATTCCGTAGATTGTAGCAGGCAACAGGCTGATTATTACGAAAAACATAATCCGCGAAGTTGACATACTGCTTCTTACATGCGGCGATGCCGATACTTTAATATTTTCACTCATATCTCTTTATACCTTTTATTTTTTCTTCCTGCGATTAGCAAGAACACTCTGGCGCATCATCTTAATCTCCTGCGTAAGATGTCTCTTGGCAGGACAAATATAGCTGCAGCATCCGCATTCCACACATTCCATTCCGTTAAGTGCCGTGAACTTTTCCTCATCATAATGCTCTGCAATATCAGCAAGTCTCGATGGAATCAGTCTCGACGGGCAGGCTTCCACGCATCTTCCGCAGTTAATGCACGCCCCCGGCTCCGAATCCGAAACCGGATCCTTTATAAACGCCGTTATGGCCGATGAGGATTTTGTAACCGGAACATGCGTATCAAACAGGGCAAATCCCATCATGGGGCCGCCGGATATTATCTTCCCCGGCGGACTCTTAAATCCACCTGCCGCCTCTATGAGATCATCATAGCATGTTCCCGTGTAAACCCTGTAGTTTTGCGGATACTTGACGGCATCTCCCGTAACGGTGACTATCCTTTCCATAAGAGGCCGTCCTTCTATTACAGCATTGTATATGGCCACTATCGTATCTACATTATTGACTATGCACCCTGCATCTGCCGGCAGCATTGAAGAATTAATGGCCCTGCCGCATGCAGCATAAATAAGCTGTCTTTCAGACCCTTGGGGGTATTTGGTTTTAAGAACTTTAACGCTGATCCTCGGTTCGTTAATACATAAATCCTTCAGTATCCTGATGCAATCCGGCTTGTTGTCCTCAACAGCAAGAATGCCCTTTGCATGCTCAAACAGGCACAGTATTATCTTAAGTCCCGCAACAAGCTTCTCCGGCTCTTCAATCATTCTCCTGTAATCGGATGTAAGATACGGTTCACATTCCGCGCAGTTTGCTATAACATAATGGATTTTCCCGGGATTCTTGGGAGAAAGCTTGACATGAGTCGGAAAACCGGCGCCGCCCATTCCGATAATACCTGCTTCCTGTATAATCTTGATGACTTCCTCCTTGGTCATTTCAGATATAGGTTTGACCGGAATCGGAGGTGCCTCCTCGTATGCATCATCATTCTCAATGACAATGGAGTCCACCATCATCCCCTGAACATTGCGCCTCTTTTCGATTGATTTTACGGTACCCGAAACGGAAGAATATATGTGTGCCGATACAAATCCCACCGCTTCCGCAATCTTCTGACCGCGAAGAACACGGTCGCCGACGCTGACTATAGGATGGGCAGGTGCGCCGATATGCTGGGAAAGAGGGTACACAAGTTCCGAACTTGTAGGAAGAAGGTCAATTATCTTCTTGTCTTTCGTAAGATCCTTACCTTCATATGTATGTATACCGCCTTTGAATGTAAGAGATGGCATTGCTCGTTCTCCTTAACAGTTTTGAGTATATTATAACACAAAATAACTATACTAATTGTTGTTTTTTGGTTATACTATCGTATGCGTTCAATTAACTGAGTATTATTAAGGATAGTTTAGCTGTATGCAGATAATAGATAAGTTTTATGAAGGATTTCGGCCGCTTTATCCCATCGAAAGGTTCTGCGATCCCGAAAAAGCACTTTTTATAGATATCGAAACAACAGGGCTTAAAAAAGAGGTGACCTCCCTGTATCTCATAGGCTGCGGTTATTATCGCGACAACGGTTTTATGACCAGGCTCTTCTTCGCCGACAGCAGTTCGGAAGAATCCGTTATCATCAAATTGTTCCGGGAGCATATAAAAGATTTTACACACCTTATTCATTTTAACGGTTCAAAATTTGATGTTCCGTATCTGGAGTACAAGGCCGGCATTTATGAGATCGACAATCTCTTTGACAATATGGAACAGATTGATGTCTATGGTCTGTGCAAGCCTCTCCGCTACCTGCTTTTCCCCTCTTCCATGCGCCAAAAGGCCATCGAGGATTTTCTCGGGATACAGCGTGAAGATAAGTTCGGAGGCGGCGAGCTTATAGAGGTATATAAGCACTACGAATCGGATAATAACACGGATGATCTAAAACTTCTTGTAACTCATAACAGGGAGGATGTTCTCGGAATGCACCTTATTATGCCCATCCTCTACTATCTGGATTTTAAGGACGCACCACTTTCATACGAAGATTATAGAATAAACAAATACAATGATTTTAACGGTATCGAGTGCGAAGAAGTCATATTCGGGTTCACAACGTCCCTTTCATTCCCCCGCTCCTTTATTGCCAAAACGGATACGATGTATGTCAAAGTCTCATCTAAAACAGGGCATATTTCCATCCGTCTCCCTCTCTATAAGGAAAACATGAAAATATTTTTTGACAATTACAAGGACTACTGCTATCTTCCCGAAGAGGATACCGCTCTTCATCGCTCGATTGCCCAGTCCCTGCCCAAAGATCGGTATGTCAGGGCAACAAAAGAAAAATGCTACCAGAACATATCCGGAAGTTTCCTGAAGCAGCCCTCAAATATATTCACACCCGTTCTTCGGACTTCTTTCAAGGATAAAAAGAAGTATTTTAAATTCCCTGAAAGCTTCAAAAAAGAAGCGGCCGAACAATTCGGCCGCGAGCTTATTAATGTTTTCTTTGCAATGAAGCACAGATGATTATTTATTTAAGGAGCTCATTCTTCTTCTCGTAATAGAAGGAATTTCTTCTCTCAAAACCATACTTACGGTGATTCATAATCTGTTCCGTACTTCCTATGAAGAATATGCCTCCGTCACAAAGACTCTGTCCGTACTTTGTAAAGATCACATCCTTCGCCTCTTCCGTAAAATAAATCAGAACATTTCTGCATATGATAAAATGATATCCCTTATCATACGGATCCTTGAGAAGATTATGTTCCTTGAACTCAACACGGGACTTGATCTCATTGCTTATCTGGTAGGAAGAACCTATCTTGGTAAAATACTTCTCCTTAAGATCCTTCGGAACCGATGCCAGACTCTTTTCGGCATATAATCCTGTCTTGGCGGATGCGATAACCTGTTTATCGATATCCGTAGCATGAATCTTGATCTGATTAAGCGGTATATGCCTTGACAGTGCCATAACAAGGGAATAAGGCTCATCTCCTGTAGAGCATGCTGCGCTCCATATCTTGAGATTCTTTCCGAATTTACTGATCAGCTCGGGAATAAATATCTTGTCCATCAGATCCCACTGATCCGGATTCCTGTAGAACTCCGAAACATTTATCGTAAGATAGTTTACAAACTCTTCGAATAATTTTTTATCCGATTTCAGAGCACTTACAAAATCCTCATATCCATTGATCTTGTGCTTTGTTATAAGCGTATTGATCCTGCGCTTCATCTGAGCCTCCTTGTAAGCGCTGAGATCAATTCCTGTCATCTTAAAAACCGCTGCTTTAAACTTTTCGTAATCCATTACTAAGCTTATGTTACTCCTCCGTACTTTCTTTTGTTTCTTCCTCTGCCACATCTTCCGCATCATTTGATGCAGCCTCTTCATCAACCGTCTCCGCTTCTTCGGGCTCGTCGGGAAGAAGGGCCTTCATTGAAAGGCTGATCTTCTTGTTATCAAGATCAAAATCAACGATCTTCGCTGTGACTTCCTGGCCAACCGAAAGAACGTTTGAAGGCTTATCAATATGGTCTCTTGATATCTGGGATACGTGAAGAAGCGCGTCAATTCCCTCTTCGAGTTCGATAAATGCGCCAAAATCAGTCATTCTGGCAACTTTACCCGTCACTTCCTTGCCTACGGCAAATTTGTCCGCTGCGTCTACCCAGGGATTTTCATCATCAAACTTACGTGAAAGAGCAATCTTGTTACCGTTGATCTCTTTTACAAACACACGAACTTCCTGACCCGGTTTATATACCTTGCGGGGATTTTCCACACGTCCCCAACTCATTTCTGAAATGTGAAGCAGTCCGTCTGCACCTCCGAGATCTATAAATACACCGAAATCGGTTACATTCTTAACGACACCGTTAATAACATCTCCGACTTTGAGATGATCGAACAACTCCTTCTGAAGCTTTTCTCTTTCTGCCATAAGAAGCTGCTTGCGATCCCCGATTATACGGCGTTTTCTCGGGTTGAATTCCGTGATGACAAACTCTATCTCCTGTCCGAGATACTTGGAAAGATCCTTCTCATATCCGTCGGATACAAGGCTTGCGGGAATGAATACTCTTGACTCTTCAACAAGAACACTTAAGCCACCGTCAAGAACCTGTGCAACAGTTGCCTTAAGTACCTCTTTATTCTCGAATGCCTCTTCGATCCTCTTGTTGCCCTTATCAAATGCGACACGCTTGTATGACAGGAGAACCTGTCCGTCACCGTCATTTACCTTGATGACCTTGGTCTCCATTTTATCGCCGACGTTTACAACGGTTGTAAGATCCACATTGGGAGTGTTTGAATACTCGTTGCGCGTAACTATACCGTCAGCCTTATAGCCGATATTGAGTATGATCTCATCCGGTTTAACTGCAATAACAGTTCCTTCAACTACCTCTCCATTGTGTATTGTTTTGCAAGATTCTTCTAACATTTGTTCAAAAGTTAATTCTGACATAATTTTGAACCTCCTCGATAATTTTTTTCGGGGTGGAAGCCCCCGCAGTAATGCCTACACGTTGGAGCGATCCTGAGGGATGGGTTTTCAAATCATCCTTGGTCTGTACGTATAATGTATTGCTACATTCACGACTGCAGATCTCGTATAGCTTTTGTGTGTTGGAGCTCTTGCTGTCTCCTATCACAATCATCATATCAACCTCAGAGGCTATCTTTTGTGCCTCTTCCTGCCTTTGGGCGGTTGCATTGCAGATTGTATTCACAACGTCAACATTGTACCCTTTTTTTCGCAAGATTTCAACTAATTCTTTAAATTTGGCAAGGGTAAATGTAGTCTGGGAAACAACGGTTATACCGCATTCGCTGTCAGCCGAAAAATCATTGGCCTCGTCTTTCGTTTCAATCACAACAGCCGGGTTCCCCGGAGCACACCACCCGATAATGCCCATAACCTCCGGATGATTTCTGCTGCCGATAACAACTATGCGTTTTCCCAGACGGCTGTCTCTCTCAACTATGTTATGTATTTTCTTAACAAAGGGACATGTTGTGTCAACGACCTTAAGTTTTGAACTGCTAAGAGCATCCGATATTTCTTTTGACACACCGTGGGATCTGATAATTACGGTGCCCTTATCCAACTCCTTGACTGTATCCAGATCCTCGACTACTCTGACTCCTCTTTTTTCAAGATCTGATACTACTTCCGCATTGTGGATTATAGGGCCGAAGGTATATATCCTTTCCCCTTTTTCTATCTCGGAATACACCGTATCCACAGCCCTTTGAACGCCGAAACAAAATCCGGCGGATTTGGCAACAATTATTTCCGTCATAGTCTCTTTTTGGCCTCGGCTAGAATAGCATCCTTTACTTCTTCGATGGTCAGATCCGAACTGTCTATTAGCACCGCATCCTCTGCCTGCTTCAGGGGTGAATGCTCACGGGTCATATCCCGGTGGTCTCTTTCGATAATATCAGCCTCAATCTTTGAGATATCCGCCTCTTCCCCCTTAGAGACAAGCTCGTCATATCTTCTTTTTGCACGTACGTGTGATGAAGCGGTAAGATATATTTTGCACTTACTGTCGGGAAGAACCACAGTTCCGATATCCCTTCCGTCCATTACCACATCTTTTTGGGCGGCAAGCTTTTGCTGAAGGGCAACAAGCTTCTCCCTCACCTTCGGATTCACACTCGACATCGATGCCATATTCCCCACTTCCTCGGTCCGAAGATAATCATTTACGTTTTCACCGAACAGAAGCACCACCTGCCGGCCATTTTCATAGCTTATTGATATATCCGCATCTTCACAGGCCTGTTCGATCCCCTCCCTGTCATTTCTGTCTATTCCCTGTCTGATAAGATACAGTGCCATGGCTCTGTACATAGCTCCTGTATCCACATAGATAAATCCCATCTCTTTTGCTACAAGTTTGGCGATTGTACTCTTACCGGCCCCTGCAGGTCCGTCGATCGCTATACTCTTACCCATATTAATTCTCCTCCTTGCAACATATTCCGGAAATGTAACCTGTTGACCAGGCTATCTGAAGGTTAAATCCTCCTGTTAGCGCATCAACATCTATCATCTCTCCGGCAAAATATAATCCTTTTATTTTCTTACTTTCCATAGTTGATGGATTGATATCCCCCGTATCAACTCCGCCTCTTGTTATTATAGCCTCCAAAAATCCCCTGTTCCCGCTGATCTTTACCTCAAAATCCTTAAGCGTCCTGCACAGCTTTTCTCTCTCCTGCTTTGTGACGGAATTGACTTTCTTTGCGGGATCTATACCGGACTTATTGATAACGGCTGTTATGATTTTTGACGGAAGCAGCTTCCCTAGAGCATTTTCAAAGTTCTTGTTTTTGTTTTCTTCAAAATCACGCAATATACGGGCATCAAGCTCCGCAATCGAAAGTGCTGGTTTCAGGTCAATATGAGCCACAGCCTGCTTACGGTAATCCGCTTCGGTAAGATAGGATGAAGCAGACAACACAAGAGGGCCCGAAATACCGAAATGGGTAAACAGCATTTCCCCGAACCCACTGTATTTTTGCTTATCCATAACAGTTACCGACAGATTAACATTTTTTAAGGACAGTCCCTGCATATCCGTAATTTGCCTGTCATTGCACACAAACGGAACAAGTGATGGTTCGCATTTTCTGACTGTGATTCCTGCTTTGGCAAGCTTGTCAAGCATTCTGCCGTCGGATCCGGTTGACGGATATGAAGCTCCTCCCGTAGCAAGCACCAGCCTGTCCGTATGTATTTCGGACTTCCTGTCTCCTTTCTGCATGATAACGCTCGATATTTTATTTGTACCGCACGAATCCCGGGTTACGGCAAAATCCAATACTTTAGTATTGAGCATTATAGCAACACCATAAGATTCCAACTGCTTTTTTAATGCTTTGATCACATCGGAAGAATGATCACTTTGCGGAAAAACACGTTCCCCTCTCTCGATCTTGGTCTTAAGTCCCGCGTTATTAAAGAAATCAACGATTGCCCCATTATCGAAACCGTAAAAGGCACTGTATAAAAACTTGGGATTAGTAACAATATTGTCAAAAAGCTCTTCCACGGGGCATGCATTGGTAATGTTGCATCTGCCTTTGCCCGTCAGGAAAAGCTTTTTTCCCAGCTTCTCGTTTTGTTCGATCAGCGTAACTTTATTTCCGTTTTCGGCTGCCGCAATGGCAGCCATCATGCCGGCAGGCCCTCCGCCAACAACACAAACATTCATATTCTAAAAGAATCCCTCGATAGTCTCTTTTAATGTGGGGAGTATCTCCTCGGTAGTCAGGTCAAGCTCTCCGCATATTGCCATACAAGCCATTCCGTGCATAAATATGAAAACCTTCATGAAGATGTCTCCGGCCTTATTCATATCAAGATTTTTGATCCTTCGAAGCTGCTTGATCACGAATCCGTTTTCCGCTCCGTTAATAAGATCATACATTGTATTGTTATCATCATGAGGAGTGAGAAACAGCAATTTAAATAGATTCAGTTCTTTTTTTGCAAAAGAAATATAGCATAAACCAAGGTCTACAAAGGGAGTATCGTTTGTCTGTTCGTAAGCGAGACAAAACTCCTCATAAAAGGCTTTTGCTTTAACAAAAACCTCTCCCGATAATTCCTCCATATTCGTATATACACGGAAAATAGGCTGAGTACTGCAGGAAATGTGTGCCGCAAGCTTTCTGGCGGTTAGCATTTCAATTCCCTGTGTCCTTACAAGATCAAATGCTCCGTCCAAAATCATCTGCTTGGTAATCTGTTCTTTTCTGGCCATAATACCCTCTTGAATATATAGTATTAAGCACGAAAATCCCCTTCATACCCCTTTGATTATATCCCCCTCGGACATAAACAAAAAAACGGGCAGCCATAAAAACGACTGCCCGATTATTGTAACACACGTTATGATATTTTGCAAAGCATTTCTTAAACAGGATATGCTCCGGCTTCTGTGTCAGCCTTCTTCATATCTACTTTATTCTGCTGAGCCTCACGATACTTGAAGAAGTCCACTGCAACCTGAGGGAACAATGCGTATGAAAGCACATCCTCATCCTGCTGCTTGTACTGCTTCATCTCTGCTTCAAGAGTTTCAAGCTCGGGTTTATCGTGACCTGTAGCTTCTGCGGAACGGGCTGTAGATCTCTTTTCGCCGGGGATAACCTTATTGATTACCTCTTCACTCATAGGCTTAACCGTCTGTCCGTAGTTACCTCTTAAGAGATCCTTGAACTCTCCGGTAGCCATCTTGTATCTCTCACCCATAAGAACATTAAATATTGCCTGTGTTCCAACGATCTGTGACGAAGGCGTAACAAGAGGCGGCTCACCGCAGTCTTTACGAACTCTGGGGATTTCCTCAAGAACTTCCTGGTACTTATCTTCCGCATTCTGTTCCTTAAGCTGGGATACCATATTGGAAAGCATACCGCCGGGTACCTGATACAGAAGAGTTTTGATATTAACTCCGAGAACCTTCGTGCTCATAAGTCCGGACTCTATGCACTCTTCTCTGTAAGGGCGGAAGTAATCCGCGATCTCAGCAAGTTTTGTCTGGCTGTAGCCTGTATCATAAGGTGTTCCCTTAAACGTCTCAACCATAACTTCCGTTGCGGGCTGGCTCGTTCCGAGTGCAAAAGGAGAAATTGCACAGTCAATAACATCAACACCGGCCTCAACTGCCTTAAGGTATGTCATAGAAGCCACACCCGATGTGTAGTGTGTATGAAGCTGGATAGGAAGCTTTGTGTTCTCTTTCATGGCTTTGATAAGTTCAGCTGCCCTGTAAGGAACAAGAAGTCCTGCCATATCCTTGATACAGATAGAATCCGCACCCATCTCTTCAATCTTCTTGGCAGTCTCCGCCCAATACTCAAGTGTATAAGCATCACCGAGGGTATATGAAAGTGCAACCTGTGCACTTCCTCTTCCTTCCTGTTTTTTAACACGGTTAGTTGCATCTACGGCAGCCTGAAGGTTACGAAGATCGTTCAGACAGTCAAATATTCTGATGATATCAATACCGTTGGCAACCGATTTTTCAACGAAGGCGTTAACAACATCATCTGCATAAGGTCTGTAACCTAAAATATTCTGACCTCTGAAAAGCATCTGCAGTTTTGTTTTCTTAAATCCGTCACGCAATTTACGAAGCCTCTCCCACGGATCCTCTTTCAGGAAACGAAGGGATGCATCGAATGTGGCACCACCCCAGCACTCAACTGCATGGTAGCCGATTTCATCCATCTTACCTATGATGGGAAGCATAACCTCGGTAGGCATTCTTGTTGCGATAAGCGACTGATGCGCATCACGCAGAACGGTTTCCATTATGCCAACCGGTTTCTTTTCAACTTCACCCATTATATTTTCCTCCATATAATTAATTCATAATAATGACGCCAATTACATAACTCCAAAAATTGCCATGAATGTTCCGGCAGCTACGGCCGTTCCGATAACACCGGCAACGTTCGGTCCCATTGCATGCATCAGCAGGAAGTTTGTAGGATCGGCTTCAGCACCGACCTTCTGCGAAACACGTGCTGCCATGGGAACGGCAGACACACCGGCGGATCCGATGAGCGGGTTTACCTTACCCTTTGTCATAACACACATCAGCTTACCGAACAGTACTCCGGCTGCTGTTCCGAATGCAAATGCAACAAGGCCGAGAACGACGATCTTAAGTGTATTGGCATTAAGGAAAGCTGCGGCCGAAGTCGTAGCGCCTACACTTGTACCAAGCAGAATAACTACTATGTACATAAGTGCATTGCTGGCAGTGTCTGTAAGCTGTCTGACAACTCCCGACTCTCTGAACAGGTTACCGAGCATAAGCATACCTACAAGAGGAGCCGTTGTGGGAAGAATCATACAAACAACGATCGTAACTATTATCGGGAACAGGATCTTCTCAAGCTTTGTTACGGGACGAAGCTGTTCCATCTTGATCTTACGCTCTTTTTCCGTTGTAAGAAGCTTCATGATAGGCGGCTGGATGATCGGCACAAGCGACATATAGGAATAAGCCGCAACCGCAATAGGTCCCAAAAGTGCCGTCTGTCCTAACTTACTTGCAAGGAATATTGATGTAGGGCCGTCAGCTCCGCCGATTATGGCGATGGCTGCCGCAGCCTTATCGTTAAATCCCATGGCAATAGCCATAAAATATGCGGCATATATACCGAACTGTGCTGCCGCACCAAGAAGAAAGCTCTTCGGGTTGGCAATAAGCGGACCGAAGTCCGTCATCGCACCTACACCCATGAATATGAGTGAAGGCAGTATAGCCCATTCATCCAGTTTATAGAAGTAATACAGGAGTCCTCCCGTTCCGTTTGCGGCCTCTTCTATTTTAAGCATAATATCCGGATAGATATTAACAAGCAGCATACCGAATGCAATGGGGGTGAGCAACAGCGGTTCAAATCCTTTCGCTATTGCCAGATAGAGGAACAAACACGCTACAGCTATCATAAGATAATTGCCCCAGGACAATCCTAAAAATGCCGTCTGCTGTAACAGGTTCCCAAACGTATTTGCTACATATGACATTTTATATCCTCCAAAGATTCATTCTTATGATCAGTTAAGCGTTGCAAGAAGCTGTCCTGCCGCACAAGGATCACCAACCGCACAGTCTATTGATGCAACTGTTCCGTCCTTAGGTGCAACGACAGGTATCTCCATCTTCATTGCTTCAATGATAATTACGGGATCTCCTGCTTTTACAGATGCTCCCACATTCGCCTCGATCTTGAACACCTTTCCTGCTGCTCCGGCTTCGATCCTTACGCTTCCAGCGCCCTGTGATGCAGCCTTAGGTGCTGCTGCCGGTGCTGCCTTAGGTGCTGCCTTGGGTGCAGATACAACCGGTGCTGCTCCCGAACCTGTTCCTTCTTCTACTGTAACATCATATACGTTTCCGTTAACGGTAATTGTATAGTTTTTCATGATGGTTCCTCCTTATACTATCTGTTCCAAACGCTGTTTGGTCTTCTAACAATACTTCTTACAACAAAATCATCCGACGAGCCGCCGTAAGAGGCTGCTGCGATCGCTGCCGTAATAACGGCTACAATTTCAAGATCGTCTTCCTGCTCTTCCTTTTCAACTATCTGGGCGATAGTATTATCAACAGCTGCGATCTTCGCATCTTCCTTGCCCTTGGAAAATGCCGCCTGAATCTTCGGAATGAAGTTGAACAGGCTGATTATCAGTGAAATGATAATAAGTACAATAAATACTGTTCCCATTCCGAGAAGAGTGTTAAGACCGGCCTTTTCCATCTTCTCACCAAACGTCCAGTCAATGTTGGTGGTAAGAGAATTAAGTGTTTTATACAGATCGTCCTTGTAAATGGCCTCAACCTTTGCAGTTCTTTTTGAACCGACAACATCAAGAGTTACTATTATGTTTTTGTCCGAATCGTCATAAGCGGCATTCATTCCGGTGATCGAAACAAAATCGCCGAGATCCTCGCGGGAAGAGTTCCATGAATTAATGGCATTAACCATTCCGTTTCCGTTTGCTTTAACGCCGAAGTAATTCGATATCACATATTCCAAATACTCTCCACCCTGACCGGATAAATCAGCAGACTGCTGTTCATCAAGCGCTGCCAGAAACTGTGTTACCAGATTACTTGTTGTCTGCTCAAGTGCAGTGGCAACTTCCGGGTCAAGAGTCTTTCTTGTACTCCCGCCGCAGCCGGCAAGCAACACGAGTGCGGTCATAAAACATAATATCAGTTTTAATTTTTTCATATTACGTATCCCGCTCCTTTCTATACTGTTCCGTGCTTCTTGGCAGGCCTGTCCTCTCTTTTTGTATAAAGCATCTCAAATGCCCCGATAACGTACTTTCTTGTATCTGCGGGAGCAATAACCTGATCGACATATCCGCGTCTTGCCGCACTGTCAATGCTGTTCTGAAGCTTATCGTATTCCTTTGCTCCGTCGCTGATGGCTGCATCGCCCTTTCCGTCAAAGATAACCTTTGCAGCAAGATTTGCATCCATCATTCCGATCTTGGCGCTATCCCATGCAATCGTTATATCAGCTCCCATAGCCTTGGAGTTCATAACGATACCGGCACTTCCGAAAGCCTTACCGGTCACAACATTAACCTTTGCAACTGTAGCATTGGCAAAAGCAAAAGCAAGCTTGCTTGCTGCTCTTGCAATTCCTTTTTCGCAATCCATATCGGCATCATAGCCCGTTACATTCGTAAGTGTAAGAACAGGAATGTCAAAGGAATCACAGAAGTTTACAAAATCAGCGGCCTTTTCTGCTGCTTCTACGGTAAGAACGGTATCGCAATCCCATACTTTCTTACCTTCGTCATCATAGCCTTCCGATCTGTTGGCAACACATCCTACAGTCTGACCGTTAAGCCTGATAAACCCTGTTGTTATCTGTTTTCCGAATCCTGACTTAACTTCGAAATAAGAATTATCATCAGCGATCATGGAAAGAGCGATTGATGAGTCACCTACACATCCGGCAATATCCGAAACGGCCCGGTTAAGGTCGTCTGTGCACTCACTGTCAGCTCCGAATTCGTCATTATTTGAAGGAAGCATTGAAACGAGGCTTCTGATCTCTCCGTAAATTTCAGCTTCACTTGCAACAACATCAACATTACCGGCCTCATCTGCCTGGAATGCAGCTGATGCTGTATCTTTCTTCTCTTCGTAATTTCCGCAAAGAGCGTTAGGAGAATTAACAAACAGCTTTGCGCCATCCTCCATAAAAGTAAAATCAGTCATTCCGGTAAAAAGCGAAAGTCCTCCGCCGCACTTACCGAATACTGCCGTGATCTGCGGGATCACACCGCTTGCTATTGACTGGGCCTTATAAATCCTACCGAACGCCGCAAGTGCATCTGTAGCTTCATTAAGGCGAAGTCCTGCGGAATCGATGAGCCCGATAACGGGTGCACCGACTTTGAGCGCAAGATTATAAAGATTAACTATCTTCTTTGCATGCATCTCGCCAACGGAACCACCGAGTACAGATGCATCCTGGCTGTACACGTAAACAAGGCATCCGTCAATAAGACCGTAACCCGTTACAACACCGTCACTGGGCGCATCCTTCGGTTCCATGTTGAAATCGGTAGATCGCGCGCTAACACGGGCGCCGAGTTCAACGAAACTGTTTTCATCAAGCAAACTTGCTATACGTTTGCTTGCAAGTGAAGAATTACTCATTGCAAAACCTCCATATAATATATTTGAATAACCGCAATTATACGCACTTTAAGTATTTTAACACAGTGCCCGGATTTTTCAAAGGAAAAAATACAAGAAAAAGGTCACAAAAAAAGGACCGTCAGGTCCTTTTAAATGTCAAGTTTTAACTGCACCTCTTCAGCGGCTTCCTTCTTGAATTCCTCCAGCCGGTCCGGGGCAATATCAGGAAGGTCTTCAAGGGACTTGACACCGAAGCTTCTGAGGAACTGTTCTGTCGTACCAAACAGCAGGGGACGCCCCGGTGCATTCAGCCTTCCAAGCTCGGTAATAAGTCCGTACTCAAGCAATTTGTTAATAGGGTGATCACATGACACTCCCCTGATCTTCTCAACTTCAGCTCTTGTTACCGGCTGTTTGTATGCAATGATAGAAAGGGTCTCGAGCGCCGTATCTGACAGATGCATATTCTTCGGTATCTTGGCAACCTTGATAAGATACTCATACATTTCTGTTTTCGAACACATCTGGACACTGTTATCAAGTTCAACTATCGTAAGCCCGAACTCTTTGTTACGCTCGTATTTCGCCTTCATTTTTCCGATGAGTTCTCTTGTTTCGTCTTCATCATATCCGATGGCATCGGCAAGTTTCTTGATCTCAACGGAATCACCCATAGCGAAGAGAATCGCTGAAATCGCCGCTTCGGGATGTTCGGCTCTGACCTTCTCGTCAGAATCCCCGCTATTCTCCGATTCCGGTGCAATATCAAGCTCTTCCATATTATCTTTTAAAGATTCTTCAAATTCTTTTTTCATCTATTATCCCTACTATCCTACTATCCCTATGTACGCCTCGAATGATTTAATCATTCGAGGCATAATCCATATTTGAATAATCAGGCTGCTAAAGACGTTATCATAATGTCGTCAAACAGGTTCTCCTGCACGATCCTGATCTTCCCGGTCTTCATCATCTCAAGCATCACAAGGAAAGTAACAACGATCTCCATCTTGGTTGGCTGTGCTTCAAGAAGTGCCCTGAAGGAAAACTTCTTGTGGGTTCTGACATACATCTCAATGTAAAGCTGTTTCTCTTCAAGATTAATCTCATCCTTCTCGATATTGCCGAACTTGCTTCTGATGGGATCAATTTTATCGCTCTGCTTGCGGACAACCGATTTGAATATCTGGTTAAGCTTTGCAAGATCCACATCTCCCACAAGCTTCTCATAATCTATAGGTTCAACGTACTCGAGCACCTCCTTGGGAAGAGTGGCGCTCTTGTAAACATTACGCACCGCGTCGATCTGTCTGTCCTTGAGTTCGAAGGACATATATTTATACATCTTGTACTCAATAAGCTTTTCAACAAGCTCCGCTCTCGGATCTTCCTCTTCTCCGTCTTCATTAACCTCTGCAGGAAGCAGCATTCTTGCCTTGATATCAAGAAGAGTCGCCGCCATAACGAGGAATTCACTCATCACGTTAAGATCCTCTATCTCCATCTGCTTAAGGTACTCAAGATACTGGTCGGTAATGAGGGCGATGGGGATATCATATATATCCACCTTATTCTTCTCTATAAGATGAAGGAGCAGATCAAGAGGCCCTTCGAATTTCTCAAGCTTAACATTAATTGCCATTGGTTTCTCCCTTTTTATCCTGTAGTATCGTAACGGATACAATTTCCGCTTTATTGAATATCCTGACCGGAATCGTATGCCATCCTATTCCGCGGCTGACAATCATCGTAGTATTACCCTTGGTAAACGTTCCGAAATCATATTTCGGAAACAGTCTCAGCTGCGGAGATATCACGCCCCCTATGCCTGGAATTGCAACAATACCTCCGTGAAGGTGTCCCGAAAGTACAAGATCGGGCCCAAATGCAGCATAGTCATCAAAAAAATCCGGATTATGCGCTATCAGAATGTTGTATTTATTTTCATCCGGATCACCGAATCTGTCATTTAATATCCCATCGGGAAGGTATGTTTTCACCGCACGCCTGTAATTATCGATGGGAATATCAAAACCGTATATCCGTATCTTGTCCTCTTCTCTGTCTATGTAACTGTCAGACAAAAAATGAATGCCGAGCTTTTGTACAAATTCAACAAGCTTATCGTACTTTCCCGCAAAGCGCTCCGGCTCTGCCTTGTAACGCTGTTCGTGATTTCCCACTCCGTAATAAACCGTGAATCTATTGGCAAGCTCCCGCAGAAAATCAAATGCCACATCCGAATTATACGAAGGTTGCATATAGCTCGTTATCATATCACCTGCAAGTATGACAAAATCCGGATCGATGGATTCTATCGATCTTAACAGGCGCCGGTTACCGTCATGTGTTACATCGGTATCATGAAGATCCGAGAGCATAACAAACTTTACGGGACCACCGATATCCTTGCAGGTGGAAAGCTCATATTCAACTATGTTATATCCGCTGCTCTGAACATAAACAAAAACAGCAAGTACCGCCAGAAGCAGTGCAATGATTATATATATCAAACAGGCAAATCCTTCTGCAATATTTAGTAACCCTTTTCATAGGTCAATACAACATATGGTATTATAGCACGCATTTTTTAATAAAAAAAGAGTAAAATTATAAAAACAAAAACCCCCGGTAAATACCGGGGGCAACAGTCTTAGTTGTACTTTCTTTTTCTGGCAGCTTCAGACTTCTTCTTACGCTTTACGCTGGGCTTTTCATAATGCTCACGCTTACGGATCTCCTGCTGGATACCTGCCTTGGCACAGCTTCTCTTAAAGCGGCGCAGCGCACTGTCCAAGCTCTCATTCTCTTTAACGATTACTTCTGCCATCTTCCAAACCTCCCCTCAGTTCATAGATTGTGCTAACCCTGAGGTTCAAATTTTGCACTGAATGAATTATACGCATAACTTTTCCAATAGTCAAGAAAAATTATAAATCAAAGCATTTCCTCAACCACACCTTTTGCCGAGGCTATCATTTCGCCGATCCCGGCAGGGTTCTTGCCTCCGGCCTGGGCCATTGTGTCACGGCCGCCGCCACCGCCGCCTACAAGCGGTGCCAGCTTTTTAATAATATTTCCGGCATGTGCACCTGCCTTTATAGCATCAGGTGCGGCGCTTACTATCAGGTTAACCTTGCCGCCCGCATCCGAGCACAGCACAAATACACCGTTTGAATACTTTTCTTTCATCTGATCCGCAAGATCCCGAAGTGAGTTCATATCCGCATCGGGCACGGATGTTGCGATAAGCTTTACACCCTTAACATCAACTGCCGAATCCTCTAAGTTTCCTGCCGCTTCTTTTGCAGCCTTTGATTTTAGGGACTCTATTTCCGAATTTAACGCTTTTATCTCCGAAACCATCTTGCCAAGTCTGTCGGAAAGCGTGGCAGGCGTGGCCTTTACGGATGCAGCGGCATCCTTCAGGTCATTTTCGATCTTCTTGTAGTGACGCAGCACTTCGGATCCTGTTATTCCTTCTATTCTTCTGACACCGGCTGCGATTCCGCCCTCGGATACGATCTTGAAACAGTGTATCATTCCCGTTGATGATACATGGGTTCCTCCGCACAGCTCCTTGGAAAAATCACCCATTTTAACTACTCTTACAACATCCCCGTATTTCTCGCCGAAGAGAGCCATTGCCCCGGATTTTTTCGCATCCTCTATTGACATTATATCTGTAATGACCGGAAGGTCTTCCATGATTTTCTCATTTACAAGATCTTCCACCTTTGATATTTCATCATCTGTAAGTGCTCTTCCGAAGGAAAAGTCAAATCTCGTCCTGTCACCGTCCTGATATGATCCCTGCTGTTTTACCTCGTCCCCGAGAACGTTTTGAAGCGCAGCCTGGAGCAGATGGGTTGCCGAATGGTTCATGCAGGTCCTGCTTCTGTTGGCACTGTCAACACTTAAGGTTACTTTATCCCCGGTCTTGAATTCTCCGGTGATAACCTTACCGACATGACCTACTCTTCCACCGGACAGTTTAACCGTATCACTGACATTGAATGTTGCACCCTCTGATTTTATAACGCCGAAATCTCCCTTTTGTCCGCCCATGGTAGCGTAAAACGGCGTCCGGTCACAGACTATGGTGCACTCACACCCCACACTTACGCTTTGCTTGATCTCATCGGTAGCAATAGCTATTATCACTCCATCATCCGAAAGCTTCTCATATCCGGTAAACTCGGATACAAGCCCGTCATCAAGTTCCGAGAAGGCCTCAAAATCATGGGATGAAGATTTAAGCGCAAAGCTGGCACCTTCTCTGGCCTTTTGCTTTTGTTCCTCCATTGCCTTGTCAAAGCCGGCCTCATCAACCGATAAGCCCTTCTCTTTTGCCATTTCGACAGTCAGCTCAAGAGGGAATCCGAATGTATCATACAGATAAAATGCGTCCCTGCCGCTTATCTCCCCGTTGCCGGATGAAATATTACCCTCAAGTATCTTGACGAACTCCTTCATACCGTTTTCTATTGTAGAAGTAAATCTGTCTATCTCTTTTTTCAGTTCCGAAAGTACAAACTCCCTGTTTGATACAAGGTTTGGATATGAATCCGAATATACATCATCAATATAGATTGATGCGATCTTAAGAAGATCTTCTGTAGATAATCCCAGTATCCTTCCGTGACGTACGGCACGCCTTATAAGTCTCCTCAGCACATATCCGGCTCCGCCATTTGAAGGTGTAAGTCTTGCCTCATCTCCGATCAGCATCACAGCTGTACGCATATGATCCGCAAGTACTCTCATGGAACGTGTCTTTTCTTCGTTTGCGTCGTATTTTTCGCCGGATGATTTTTCGATATAATCTATCGCAGCAGTAAACAGATCCGTGCGATATACATCCTTTGTACCGTTAAGGAATGCAAGTATTCTCTCAAGCCCCCAGCCGGTATCAACGTTTTTCTTCTCAAGCGGCGTCAGGCTTCCGTCCTTGTGTTTTTCATACTGCATAAATACATCATTGCCCAGTTCGGTATACTTACCGCATGAGCATCCCGGTCCGCAATCCGGGCCGCAATCGGGAACATCGGCTATATAGAACATCTCCGAATCCGGGCCGCACGGTCCGTATTCAAGTCCCCACCAGTTATCTTCCGCGGGAAGATAATGAATATTCTCACTCTTAAATCCCGATTTGATACGGCACTGTGCACCTTCCTCATCTCTCGGTGCGTTGTCGTCTCCGGCAAATACAGTGGCAGCAAGATGATCACGGTCAAATCCGAATACATCTGTAAGCAGTTCCCAGCTCCACTGGCATCTTTCTTCCTTGAAGTAATCCCCGAGACTCCAGCTTCCCATCATCTCAAAAAAAGTAACATGGGATCTGTCTCCCACAGAATCTATATCGTTTGTACGGACGCACCCCTGAACATTGCAAAGCCTTGTACCCATCGGATGCTTCTGACCGAGAAGATAAGGCATCAGCGGCTGCATTCCCGCAACATTAAACATAACTCCGGTAGAGCCGTCAGATACGAGGGATACCGCACCAACGTCCTTGTGCCCTCTTGCTTTATAGAATTCTTTCCATGTGTTTCTGAGTTCTTTTGATGTAAACTGTTTCATTTCATACCTACCTGGTTTTTATTGAAAGCCGGATTTCTACAGCAGTGTGATTCCGGCCTTTTGTGCAGCTTCTTTATCCGCATCGAGCCATACCGAGCTCTGAACCTCTCCGATATGCGCACGCCTCAGGAAGAACATGCATATTCTTGACTGACCGATTCCACCGCCGATGGTATACGGTAATTTCCCTTCAAGAATAGCCTTATGGAAGGAAAACTTCTTTCGCTGCGTACAACCGGCTTTTTCAAGCTGGGCGATCAGGGAATCCTCATCCACCCTTATTCCCATTGATGATATCTCAAATCCCATATCAAGCAGGGGATAATACACAATTATATCTCCGTTAAGCGCCCAGTCGTCATAATCGGGTGCTCTTCCGTCATGAGGTTTGCCGTCTGAGAGCTTATCACCTATCTGCATAAGGAATATTGCGCCGTACTCTCTGGCTGCCGCAGCTTCCCTTTCCTTGGGCGTCTTATCCGGCCATCTGTCCAAGAGTTCCTGCGTCGTTACAAACTTAATGCTCTCAGGCAGAATGCACTTGATCTCCGGATGTCTTGAATTAATAAAAATCTCGGTATTCTTCAGTGCCTCATATACTTTCCTGACAACGGATTTGAGAGTTGATACGGTTCTGTCCTTTTTGCTTATAATAAGCTCCCAGTCCCACTGGTCAACATATAATGAGTGGAGGTTATCGGTATCCTCATCACGCCTGATCGCGGTCATATCCGTGTACAGACCCTCACCCTTTTTGAAACCGTACTCACCGAGAGCCCATCTTTTCCACTTTGCAAGGGAGTGGACAATCTCGACCATCTCATCATTTTGTTCCCGTATTCCGAATGTAACGGGACGCTCCACCCCGTTCAGATTATCATTAAGTCCCGAATCCGGTTTTACAAACAAAGGAGCTGACACACGGGTAAGATTAAGTTCCTTCGCCAGCATCCTCTCAAAATAATCCTTAACCTCTTTAATGGCAATCTCCGTTTCCTTAATTGAAGATGTACTTCTATATCCCTCGGGAATAATAATACTCATTTTGTGTATTCCTCCAATCTTTCCGGTATAAGCGTCATCAAACGCTGAAGTTCATCAAGTATCGGTTGGTGAAACTTTTGTGCCTCTTCCCACTTTCCCTCTTTTAGCAAGGCATTTGATTCGGTTGCAAGACTTACAAGATAACCGGCTCCGCATGATGCTCCCGAACCCTTGAGCCCGTGAACCGAAATCCTGTAATTCTCCGTATCTTTTGCATCGAAGGACTCCTGCATTTTTACAAAGGTCTGACCGATCTCCTTGCATAAGGCTTCAAGCACGATTCTGTAAAAATCATAGCTGCCGTCATACATCTTAAGACAAGCCTCTTCATCGATTCCGTCATTATCTTTGAACAGTCTGTTTCCCATAGTGTACCTTCCGATGGTTCAAGATTATAATATTTCATTTGACTTTGCGCAAGATTACTTATCTTCTACCCTTATTCTGATCTCGCCATCCCGGTATGTTCTTACAGTACCGTTCATATCAAGAACGATACCTCCTTCATTATCTATATCCAGAACTTTCGCTTTTATCTCACGGCCCCCGTCCGTATAACTTACATCCCGTCCGATTACAACGCTGAGATCCCTGTATTTTTGCGCACACCCGGACCCTTCAAAATCATCATAATAAGCCGAAAACTCACGGATGATCTGCCGGGCAAGCTCCACCGCATCCTTTTCGGCAGTTTCCCTTTCAAGATCACAGCCTTTACCCATAAGGCTCCCGTATCTTCCCTCAATATCCTTCGGTATATCTTTGGATTCATAAATGTTTATCCCTATACCGAGAACCACGTAAAAATCATCCGACCCGTAATTATGCGCCTGCGCCACCATTCCGCCGACTTTTCTGTCATTATATATCAGATCGTTCACCCATTTGATGCCGCAGTGTATATCAAAGTATTTTTCTATGGCAACTGCGCTTGCGACAGCGGCTGCTACGGTAATATGTTCACCGGCTGCCTCATTCTTCGGGCGAAGAAGCAGACTCATATACAGGTTTCCACCCTCCGGTGAGAAAAAAGACCTTCCGCTCCTGCCCTGTCCCTGCAGCTGTTTAAACGAAACGACGCAGGTTCCTTCGGCAGCTCCCTCTTTTGCAAGTTCTTCTACCCTGATATTGGTGCTGTCCACAACATCATAGACTCTTATATCTGCTTCCATACGACCTCGTATTCATTTCCGAATTTGTAATAAGGACACTTGTATTCGGAGTCGAATGCAAACCTTCCGTATTCATCCTCGTCCAGATCCATCTGACAGTAGTATTCCTCAAATTCTTCATCATATATATAATTGGCACATGTCTCACAATTAACCTGCATCATATCCCGCCATATACAGTTTTTTATAAAATCCGCCTGCAGCCATAAGGCTATTATGATCACCGGATTCCACAATACGTCCGTCTCTCATAACAAGGATGATATCCGCATTTTGTACCGTCTGTAGTCTGTGTGCTACTATAAAGCTGGTTCTGCCGTTCATCATTTTTAAAAAGGCGCTTTGTATCTGCATTTCCGTTCTTGTATCAATAGAACTTGTCGCCTCATCAAGTATAAGCATAGGGGGCAGATTAAGCATAACCCTTGTGATACACAGCAGCTGCTTCTGACCGGCGGACAACTCTCCTCCGTCCTCGCCTATCATAGTATCATAGCCATTTTCAAGCCTTCGTATAAATCCATGGGCATGGGACTCTTTTGCCGCAGCTATGATCTCCTCTTTGGGTGCATCTGGTTTGGCCAGTCGAAGGTTGTCCATTATTGTTCCCTTCTTAAGCCATGTATCCTGCAATACCATTCCGAAAGATCTGCGAAGGCTTCTTCTCGTATACGACCTGATATCTTTGCCGTCCACATTAATGCTTCCCTTATCAACATCGTAGAATCTCATGAGAAGATTGATCATTGTAGTCTTGCCGCTTCCGGTAGGCCCGACAATGGCAACTCTCTGTCCTGCCTGAACACTAAGGTTCAGATCCTTGATAAGCTCTCTGTCCTTAGAATAGGAAAAATCAACATCTTCGATATCTATAAACCCTTTACAGTCCGGGATAGACTCAAGGGATGAATCACTGCTTTCACTTTCTTCATCAAGTATTTCAAACACTCTTGCAGCGCATGCCATGGCATTTTGAAGTTCGCTGATAACGGATGAGATTTCATTAAAGGGTTTCGTATACTGGTTCGCATATGACAAAAACACTGTGAGTGTTCCTACCGTCATGGCATATCCTGCATCTCCCCCTTTTATACAGAAATAGGATCCGCAAAGCGCCACCAAAGCGTAACACAGCGCATTAACAAATCTTGTGGAAGGATTCGTCAGTGACGAGAAAAAAATTGCATTAAGAGACGATACTGATAATCTATCGTTTATCTCATCAAACTTTTCAAGAACCTGCTCTTCCTTTGAAAACGCTTTTACACATTTTTCATTTCCGATCATCTCATCTATGAGTGAAGTCTGCTCGCCCCGTTCAATGCTCTGCTTTTGGAACATTGAATATGTACGGCTTGAAATAAATCTCGCTATAAAAATGGATAAAGGTGTTATCAGTACAACAACAAGGGTAATGACAACATTCATTGAGAACATAAAAACCAGTGTCAGAACAATTGTCATGATTCCCGTAAAGGCCTGGGTAAATCCGAGGAGAAGGCCTTCGGCAAACTGATCGGCATCGGCAACGATACGGCTGACAATATCCCCCTGTGACGATGAATCTATTATCCTGAGGGGTAGATGCTCAATTTTTTCTATGGCGGCATTTCTCACATCCCTAACAGTATTGTATGTTATGGAATTGTTAATAACATTCATGACATACTGGGATACTCCCACGATCACTGCATAGACAGCAGCAATAAGCAGATTATTAATCACACCGTCATTATCGGTAAGAAGGCAGTCAATAGCATTTCCTATTTTAATCGGTACAAGAAGAGTAAATACTACGGAAACGGCTGCCAAAAGCAGTGTTATCAGGATTCTTCCGCTGTAGCCCTTCAGAAAAAAAGCTACCCTTTTAATGGTTGCTCTTCGTCCGCGGTCCGCAAGCGCAGCATCATCAGCATTCAGATTACCTCTGGGGACAAAGCCCGACGTGTCCATCGCCATTACTCTTCCTCACCACCTATCCCATATTGTGATTCATATATTTCCCTGTATACTTCACAAGATCTCATAAGCTCATCATGAGTACCCAATCCAACCTGTTCTCCGTCATCAAGCACCAGGATCTTATCGCAGTCTCTGACTGATATTGATCTTTGCGCAATAATGATGACTGTAGGTTTGAAGGGCAGGCCCTTAATATTCTCACGAAGTTTCTTATCGGTCATATAGTCAAGTGCCGAAGCAGAATCGTCCAGGATCAAAAGCCTGGGCTTTGCCGCAAGGGTTCTGGCTATAGACAGCCTCTGCCGCTGTCCGCCCGAAAAATTGCGTCCAGCTGCTTCCACATATCCGTCTAATCCGCCCTTTTCTTCCACAACTTCAGTGCATACAGCGGCACTTACAGCGGATGCCAGATCTTCATCGGTTGCATCCGGATTTCCCCACTTAAGATTATCCCTTATTGTTCCTTCAAACAGAACACTTTTTTGCATTACTGTTCCGACAAAGCGCCTTAACACTCCCGGCTCAATTTGATTGACGGGTGTGCCGCAAAAGCGCACCTCTCCCGAACTTGCTCTGTAAAAAGCAGGGATCAGATTCGCAACGGTGGTTTTTCCGGCACCGGTTCCGCCGATTATTCCAAATGTCTCGCCACTGTTAATCTTAAATGAAATGTTACTGACAGCATCATCTGCACCTTCGTGATACTTCATGGAAACGTTTCTGAATTCCACAACCGGTTCACTGCCTGCGTCAATTGCAAGCGATCCGGCTTCTGATTTTTCTCCGGATGTTATCGCAAATATTTCATTTACCCTCTCACCTGAAGCAAAGGCTTTATTAAGGGTTACTATGAGGTTGGCAAATTTAATTAGTTCCAGCAATATCTGGGACATGTAATTATACAGCGCTACAACCTGACCGGTGGATAGATTTCCGGCATCTATCTGTATCTTGCCCACTTTAATCAGAAGCACTATTGCCAGATTGACTATTACATATGTCAGTGGATTAAGAAGACCGGAAACCTTACCCGCACTCTTTTGAATACTTGTCAGATCCGAATTGGTATTATGAAAAGAAGCAATCTGATCGTCTTCCAAGGTAAATGCTCTTATTACCCGTGCACCGGAAAGATTCTCCCGAACAAGGCACAAAACATCATCAAGTTTTTTCTGTGCCATGGTAAGGAGCGGAATATTTGTCTTCATTATGGCAAAAATAACGATGGCAAGAGCGATTATAACAAGGACAAATACACCTGCGGCTTTAAAATCTATTGTAAAAGCCATGATCATGGCACCTGCTACTATAAAGGGGGATCTTAAAAACAGCCGCAGGAACATGTTGACGCCGTTTTGTAATATATTAACGTCCGACGTCATTCTGGTTATCATCGTTGATGTTCCAACATTATCAATTTCAGTAAATCCGAAAGAGAGAATATGCGCAAACAGATCATGTCTTAAGCCTTTTGAGAACCCGGTAGCGGCTTTTGCCGCAAAAAACTGGGCAATGCACGAGACGCACAACCCGATGGCCGCCAGCGCTACAAGGAGAAAAAATGAGCGCACTATATCCGCCGGGGAATTCTTCCTGATGCCCATATCAATCATTCGTGCAATGACTAGAGGAACCGTCAGCTCGAACATTGCTTCAAGCATTTTAAACAGCGGGGCCAATATACATTCTTTTTTATAATTGTCCAGATACTTTAAGAGTTTTTTCATAAGCCGGATATAATCAGGTCAACATACAAAAAGAACCCGGTTTGGTCCGAATCCTTTTTGCATGTATATTACAATTAAATACTATCTTACTTTTTCTGCGCAATAGCGGCCTGTGCTGCTGCAAGTCTTGCAATCGGAACCCTGAAAGGAGAACAGGATACATAGTCAAGACCAAGGCTGTTGCAGAACTCAACAGACGAAGGATCTCCGCCGTGCTCACCGCATATTCCAACATGAAGCTTGGGATTTACCGGCTTTCCAAGATCCATTGACATCTTCATAAGCTTGCCCACACCATCTCTGTCAAGCTTCGAGAACGGATCGTTTTCGAAGATCTTGGTATCATAGTAAGCATTCAAGAACTTACCGGCATCATCTCTTGAAAATCCGTAGGTCATCTGCGTAAGATCGTTTGTACCGAAGCAGAAGAAGTCAGCATTTGCTGCTATCTCATCTGCCGTAAGTGCGGCCCTCGGAATCTCGATCATGGTTCCGACTTCATACTCAAGTTTGAAGCCTGCAGCTTTGATCTCTTCGTCAGCCGTCTCAACAACGATCTTCTTGACAAAATTGAACTCTTTAACGTCACCTACAAGAGGAATCATGATCTCCGGCTTTACTCTCCAGTTGGAGTGTTTCTTGGAGACATTGATAGCAGCTCTTATAACAGCTCTTGTCTGCATCCTTGCAATTTCAGGATATGTAACAGCAAGTCGGCATCCTCTGTGTCCCATCATCGGATTAAACTCATGAAGTGAATTGATGATGGTCTTAATATCTTCAACACTCTTCTTCTGAGTTTTGGCAAGCTTCTCTATATCAGCATCTTCTGTAGGTACGAACTCATGCAGAGGCGGATCAAGGAATCTGATAGTTACCGGATAACCTTCAAGAGCCTCATACAGCTTCTCAAAATCTCCCTGCTGATACGGAAGTATCTTGTCAAGTGCCTTCTCTCTTTCCTCAACCGTATCCGAGCAGATCATCTCACGGAAAGCATCGATCCTGTCGCCTTCAAAGAACATATGCTCCGTACGGCAAAGCCCTATGCCTTCCGCACCGAGCTCTCTTGCCTTCCTTGCATCATGAGGTGTATCAGCATTTGTACGAACTTTCATGGTACGGTATTTATCAGCCCATGACATGATCCTTCCGAATTCACCTGCGATGGTGGCATCAACGGTGGCAATCTGTCCGTCGTAGATATTACCTGTTGTACCGTCTATTGAGATAAAATCGCCTTCCTTAAACTCTTTGCCTGCAAGAGTGAATTTCTTGTTAGCCTCATCCATTGCGATGTCCCCACATCCGGATACGCAGCATTTTCCCATTCCTCTTGCCACAACGGCTGCATGACTTGTCATACCGCCGCGGACTGTCAGGATACCCTGAGCAGCTTTCATACCTGTTATATCTTCGGGGGAAGTCTCAAGTCTTACAAGAACAACTTTCTCACCCTTGTTGTTCCACGCCTCCGCATCCTCGGCTGTAAAGACGATCTTACCGCATGCAGCACCGGGAGAAGCTCCGAGACCCTTTCCGAGAGGTTTTGAGGTCTTAAGTACATTGACGTCAAACTGGGGATGAAGAAGCGTGTCAAGATTTCTCGGATCAATCATTGCTACTGCTTCTTCCTCTGTCTTCATTCCCTCGTCCACAAGGTCACAGGCAATCTTCAGAGCAGCCTGAGCCGTTCTCTTTCCGTTACGGCACTGAAGCATATAAAGCTTTCCGTTTTCAACGGTAAACTCCATATCCTGCATATCATGGTAGTGTTTCTCAAGTATCTTACAAACTTTGATGAACTGCTTGTATGCTTCGGGGAACTGTTTCTCCATCTCATCAATCTTCATGGGAGTACGGATTCCCGCAACAACGTCCTCACCCTGTGCGTTAACAAGGAACTCACCCATAAGCTTCTTTTCTCCGGTAGCCGGATCTCTTGTAAATGCAACACCGGTTCCGGAATTATTATTAAGATTACCGAATACCATGGGCATTACCGAAACAGCCGTACCCCAGCTGTAAGGAATATCATTATCACGACGGTAAACATTCGCTCTCGGATTATCCCAGCTTCTGAACACGGCCTTAACAGCTTCCTTAAGCTGTATAATAGGGTCCGTAGGGAAATCCTCGTCAAGTTCCTTCTTGTATTCGCTCTTAAACTGCTCCGCAAGAGCTTTCAGATCATCGGCAGTAAGATCAACGTCGTACTCAACGCCTTTTTTCTTCTTCATTGCATCGATGAGTTCTTCGAAATGCTTCTTGCCGACACCCATAACTACGTCAGAGAACATCTGAATGAATCGTCTGTATGAATCGTAAACGAATCTTTCAAACTTCGGGTCGGGATTGGCTTTGATCATCGCCTCAACAACTTCTTCGTTCATTCCGAGATTGAGGATAGTATCCATCATACCGGGCATTGAAGCGCGAGCGCCTGAACGTACAGATACAAGCAGCGGCTTTTCGGGATCACCGAAATACTTATCGTTGATCATCTCGATACGGCCGACAAACTCCATTATCTGACCCATGATCTCGTCATTGATCTGTCTGCCGTCCTCATAGTACTGAGTACATGCATCCGTAGTCACCGTAAAGCCCTGAGGAACCGGGAGACCTATATTGGTCATTTCAGCAAGATTGGCACCTTTTCCTCCCAGAAGATTACGCATCTCAGCGTTACCTTCGGTAAACAGATAAACCCATTTTCTCTTACGTAAATTCATTCTCTATCCTCCTAAAAATAGTCGGAGTTCCACTCCGTTTTATAGAAAAAAATATATCACATTTTAATTAAAATGTGAACTTTTCAGCAAAATATGCATCAAGTTCTTCTATCTTAACCCTTTCCTGCTCCATACTGTCACGATCCCTTACAGTAACGGCTCCGTCCTCCTCGGACTCAAAATCATATGTTACACAGAAGGGAGTACCGATCTCATCCTGCCTCCTATACCGCTTTCCGATGTTGCCTCTGTCATCAAACTCACAGTTGTACTTTTTGCAAAGTGCCGAATAGATTTTTTCCGCACCTTCGTTAAGCTTCTTGGAAAGCGGAAGAACACCGATCTTGACAGGTGCGATAGCCGGATGGAAATGCAGCACCGTACGCATATCGGGTTTATCCTCAGTTCCGATGTTTTCCTCATCGTATGCTTCACACAAAAATGCAAGGGTTACACGGTCGGCACCAAGTGAAGGCTCAACAACATACGGAATGTATTTCTCATTTGTCTCGTCATCGAAATATTCCATCGACTCGCCGGATGTGTTCTGATGCTGGGTAAGATCATAATCTGTTCTTGATGCAATACCCCACAGTTCTCCCCAATCCGTAAACGGAAATGCATATTCAATATCTGTTGTGTGGTCGCTGTAGAATGACAGTTCTTCGGGATCATGGTCACGAAGTCTTAAATGATCCTTATCGATTCCGAGACTCAGAAGCCAGTCATAGCAGTACTTTCTCCAGTACTCAAACCACTCTGTCTGGGTTCCGGGCTTACAGAAAAACTCAAGCTCCATCTGCTCGAATTCCCTTGTTCTGAATGTAAAGTTACCGGGGGTTATCTCGTTTCTGAAGCTCTTTCCGACCTGACAGATACCGAAAGGAACTTTCTTACGGGATGTACGCTGAACATTCTTGAAATTGACAAATATACCCTGTGCCGTTTCCGGTCGCAGATATACGGTATCCTTTGCATCCTCCGTAACGCCCTGGAAAGTCTTGAACATAAGGTTGAACTCCCTTATGCTTGTGAAATCATGCTTTCCGCAGGTCGGACAGGGAACATTGTTATCTTTAATGAATTTCTCCATTTCTTCATGTGACCAGCCGTCAACAGTACTATCCAGCTTGATATCATGTTCTGCAGCATAGTTCTCTATAAGCTGATCAGCCCTGAATCTCTCATGACAGGCTTTACAGTCCATAAGAGGATCTGAAAATCCGCCGAGATGACCCGATGCCACCCATGTCTGGGGATTCATAAGTATCGCACAGTCAACACCTACATTGTATGGATTCTCCTGCACAAACTTCTGCCACCATGCGTGCTTTACGTTATTCTTAAGCTCCACTCCCAGGTTTCCGTAATCCCATGTGTTGGCCAGTCCGCCGTATATCTCCGAACCCGGATATACAAATCCTCTTGACTTGGCAAGGGCCACGATCTTATCCATTGATTTTTCCATTTTTTGACTCCTTTATTTACTATATTGAAATATATATCTAAATCTATTTGAGAATAATATATGCAAGTCCGTCCGACTCGCTAAGTATCCGTGCCTCTTTGTCTGACACAACATCAACATTTGCGGAAACATAAGCTATATCATCAAACGTCCTGACTCTTACGTGTTCACTCATTATGATGATATTATTATCGCTAAGTCCCATGATCTGAACTTTTCCTATTTTGTCACCGTTATCAACACCTTTAAGAGTCACATCCATTGAATAACCGTTGTCATATGCATCCTTTACAGTTCCGACAAACAGGCTCTCTCCGGTGAAGTTTTCGTAATCCGACGGACCGGTAAATTCAAGATCAACAGTAAGCAAAGATCCGTTAAGCTCCAGCTTCTTGAGCCTGATCTCTTCCCCTCCGATATTGTCGTTATACTGTGAAATGGATGTTTCAAATTCACCTTTAAGTTCATCGAGGCTGTAATAATCTTTGTCGAAATTTTCAATCAGTCTTTCGGAAACCCTTCCTCTTTTAGCCACAACCATAGTTGATTCGGCGTAGTCGTCATCTCCACTGCTCCCGCAGGCCCCAAGGCCCACAAGAAGCACAACTGTTATCAATACTATTATATTTTTTCTCATGAAAGATTCGAAAGATTCCATATTTCCAGACTCTTAAATTCCCTGTCAATACACTTATCCATATATTGTAAACTAAGCTTCTCAAGCTCCGACAAAACGCTGTCGCTTACTGCAAACGTATACAGTTTTTCAACCGGGGTGTCAACTATAAATCCTACTGTATAGGATGCGGATTCACTTAGTTTACTTCCTGCCGGGATCCCCGGAAACTCTCCGTTTACCGCAATAGCTTTTATCTCATAAATGACTTTGACGAGCCGGTTATCAAGGGACGGATGACATATAGCTTTTACGGACTGGTACAAAAGCTTAAGCATCTCTACTTCATCGTTGTTCTCTCTTGTATAGTAATCCGCAAATTCGAGAAAATACATCCCCAGGCATGCGCCCGAAAAATCAGCCCTGAGTTCTTCAAAATAATTGGAGATAGATGCTTCTACAAGATTATATGCGCTTCGTCCTTCAAACATTTTGAAAGATCCGAAACAGAACTGGTCTGTTGCCGCAAGAAGTCTGGACCCCTGTCTTCTGGCGCCTTTGGCAAACGCAGTAATCTTTCCCCTCTCCCTTGTGAGTATTACAACTCTTCTGTCGTAATCACTTACCGGAGAAGATGCAAGCACCATTCCGGTTAATATAACCGGACCCGGATTATAATTTGCCATCCTCTGCTTCTTTCCCCACCAAAGACCGGTCATATCCGAAATTCTTGAGCAGAATGTCGGAATCCCGCCAGTCCTTTCTTACTTTAGTCCAAAGCTTAAGATTTACCTTGCTCTCAAGAAGGTCTTCTATCTCGTATCTGGCCGCGCTTCCGATCTTCTTGATCATCTGACCGCCCTTGCCTATGATAATGCCTTTGTGTGACTCCCTCTCACATATTATGGTTGCGTCAATATCAACGATATTTTCCTTGAAATTCATGGATTCCACCGTGACCGCAACTCCGTGGGGAATCTCGTCATTCAGGCATTTAAGCGCTTTTTCACGGACGAGTTCGGCTACTATCTGGCGAACAGGCTGATCTGTAACCGTATCCTCATCATAAAAGGGGACACCCTCCGGCATATACTTAAAAATCTGATCTATAAGAGAATCTACGTTATCACCCGTTAGTGCCGAAACCGGTACAACCTCATCATAATCACACAATTTACTGTATGAATCTACTATCGCAAAGAGCTCGTCACGCTTACGTTTGTCGATCTTGTTAATGACGAGGATCACCGGGACTTTGATCTTAGCAAGTTCCTCTGCTATAGCCCGGTCGGAGGGGCCGATATATTCATCAGCCTCCACAAGCTGCAGCACAAGATCTACCTCCGAGATGGTCCGCCTGGCAACTCTTACCATGTATTCGCCAAGCTTGTTCTTGGCTTTATGAATACCGGGCGTATCAAGAAACACTATCTGTCCGCGATCTTCCGTATAAACTGTCTGAATACGGTTTCTTGTTGTCTGCGGCTTGTCGGAAGTAATCGCTATCTTCTGTCCGATTATACGGTTTGTAAGTGTGGACTTACCAACATTCGGTCTTCCGATAACGGCCACAAAGCCTGCCCTTGTGACGGCCACGTCCATTATTTATTCTCCGCGGATGTATCGGTCTGCGGGGCGGCACTGTCTTTTTGCACCGGTGTCTTTACAGCCGTATTCACCTTCGCAGTCCTCTTTGCGGCACTTCTACTGTTTGATTTTTTGACTATAGCGATAATGGCTTTAACAATACCGAACACTATTATGAATACGACAAACAGGATAATAAGCAGCACAAAAAGTATGGGCAGGAATGATATGAATCCGATAACAAAATCCTGAATTGTCTCCCATGCGGTCTCGCAGCTGTCCGTAAATTCTTCCACAAGTCTTTGTCCGAAAGACTTCTCTTCAACAGGATCCGGTGAGTATTCCTTAACCTCACGTACATTTAAATGTACTGTAGAATACTGAACCGCATTCCTCATCATACGAAGTCTTGATTCATAGCTTTCGATCTCATACCTTACTTCGGTAAGCCTGTTCTCAAGTTCTATGATGTTCTCAAGTGTATCGGCCTGCTCAAGCAGCTCGTTGAGTCTTGCCTGCTCGATCTTAAGAGACTCCTTGTGAGCCTCAACATCTGCATACTGAAGTGTTACATCCTCAACAGATTCATTCTTGTTGGTAATATTCGATGCTTCTTCCACCCCGGTCACAAATCTGTCCAGTTTATCAGCCGGGATCCTCGCGACAATGTATGCCGTCCTCTCGGAATATGTATCATAAGAATTACCGCTGATATCGGTACTCTCAGCATACCCGCCGAGGCTTTCTATCTTGTCCGTAATATTGTCTATAAACTTATCGAATTCCCTAGTCTCTGCAGACATATTAACGGTCTTGATAAGCTTTCTGTTTGAACTCCTCATGATCTCGGAGTCACTCACGCTTTCAACGTCGGAAGATCCCGCAGCTTCTGTCGGCTCCTCTACATCTGCTTTTGCAGCCTCGTAATCGTAATCATACAGATCATCCGAGAAGTCTACGGCTGCTTCTTCGGCGGCAGCAGCCGGTGCTGCTTCGGATTTAGCCATATACGAAGTATCCGACGCAGCCGATCCGCCACAGCCCGCAAGAGCGGCAGCTGCTGCAACGAAACAGATTGTAAGTGTAAGTTTTCTTTTCATCATGACTTTCCTCCCTTAAAAACCAAGTATACTACTGCCTGAACAAAGGCTGAATGCTTGTAAAGAGATCTTTTTCCTTCTCTATTTCTTCCTCGCCGCCAAGCACACATATGCACTCATCCTGCCTGCCGGCTTCTATATACTTATACAGTGCCGAAATATCACTGCCCGTACAGCCGAGAATCTCATCTCTTTCTCTCTGTACATTTTCAAAGGTATCTTTGCACAGGAAGGCTTCACGGCTCCTGCTCCCTTTTGCACTCGGGGAAAGGGGAAAATCAAGATCCGATACCGTTCCGATTATGTACTTTGTCATATCCCGCTCACCGGCTTTGAAATCTTTGAGATAAGATGATGCACCCTCAAAAACCTCAAGTGTCCTTCGAAGATTGGGATCACGGTATGAAGCAAAGGTTACTTTGCCGCTTCTTGAATATCCCGAAAAGCATCCGTAAGCTCCGCCTACCACTCTTACCTGATTCCACAGATAATCATAACCCATGATGACCCTCAAAACCTTCAGAGCCCCGTTGTATTTAAGCTCCTCATTCCAGTATGTTCCGGCCTTGGCAACATACTGGACTTTCGCACTTGTTTTGTACCCTTCGGCAAACTTCTTCTTCTCAAATTCTATGGAGCAGATCTCATTATGAACATCCGGAGCCGCTTTGATAAAGGCTGCCACCTGAGCGTTAAATTCATCTCGCTGGCTCTCCTCCGCCGTATAGTCAAATACTCTTAAATTCTCTCTTGTAAATATAAGCGCTGCTGTTTTTTGAAGATTACTCTTCAGTTCATCGAACCTGTTGTCAAAGTCAGACTCAATATCCTCGATCAGCCTGTAAAAATCAATTCCCCCCATTTTCTCGCTGATCATTTCCTGCTTGGAGATTCCCGAAAGAGCCCTATGCATCGCAACAGCATGTCCGCTGCTCATCATTGCGGCGGAAAGCCTTGATTTTAACATACAGATAAGATCATACATCCGCTTCCTGTCGGAAAAATCGGATGTGTAGATTATCTCTTTGATGATGTCAAATGCAAATGGAAGCTTGTTGTAGAATATCTTTGCTTTCATTTCAAAATAATGCAGAAACTCATCCGGATCGTTTACATCCGTGTACATACCGGTTCCGGCCGAAACTCCTCCTGTGTTAAGGAATATCTCGTTTGCAAGATCCGCATAACTGTAATGCTCTGTATTAACGAGACCGAGAACGGCTTTTAATATTCCGGCATACGGAAGCATCTCAGAGGTTACCTTGTCAAGGTCGAATGCGATATATAAGTATCCGATACCATTTGTAAATATATTATGGTACAGAACGTCGCACCCATCCGCATTGCTTATTTCGTTAACAAAATCCTCTGCTTCCTTTTTAATGTCCGATATTTTCAAAAGAGGTATACATTTAAGAATCTCTTCCGAATCCTCTTCTTCCTGGTAAGCATGAAGAGCTTTTGTATCCTCATACAGTCTCTTCACTTCATCCGTATTCATACCTTCCTTGAGGGAGCGCATTTTTGCTTCAAGTTCCTTGTCCTTTTTGGCTGTAAGACCTTTGACCGGAAGCAGACTTACGGTAGATGCGTGCTTATTGTCAAGCAGATACTCTTTCACGAGATTTTCAAAATAGTCGGTCTCAATCTGCTGCCTTAAAAATGAATATGTGTCCAGTGCTTCAATATGTACAAACGGAAGTGAATCATCGTACAGCCACGAATCAAGGGCGGTAAGCCCGTACATAAGTCCCTTCGGATAATGGCCAAAGTCAGCCTCGCGAAACCGGAATTCATTAATATTAAGACCTGCAAGCAGTGCTTTTTTATCAAATCCGTCATTTACCACATCGCTAAGAACCCCTCTGATGATATCAAGGAATTTCTCCTTGTTCTCAATATCCGAGTTCTTGATTATAATCGAAAAATACGGCTGGTATACACCGTTTTCAAATGTCGACTGCACATCCTTACAAATTCCCGCATCAAGAAGTGCCTGCTTGAGCACAGCTCCGGGAGATGATAAAAGGGCGTATTCAAGTATCTGAAAAGCAATATAGAGCTTTGGGTCAAGGCTCGTTGACAGTACGGCATTGTACGACAGATACGTATTCTGCTCTTCGCTTTCATCATTTGTTATCGGGTATTCTTTTGTAACATCACTGACCTTGTCGAATTTCTTCTGAAGGCGAACCTCGGAATCAATTTCAAGCCTATCATATGCAGACAGATACTCTTTGTCTATATAATCAAGTCTTTCTTCGAAATCCATATTCCCGTACAGATAAATATAACTGTTGGACGGATGATAATATCTTCTGTGAAAATCAAGGAATTGTTCATACGTAAGTGACGGTATCACGTCAGGGTCCCCTCCTGACTCCACACCGTAGCATGTATCCGGAAACAGCGAATCAAAAATCGCACGGGAGAGCATATCATCAGGAGATGAGAATGCACCCTTCATCTCCGAATAAACCACACCGTTAATAGTTATGGGGCCGTTTTCTTCCTCTAATTCGTAATGCCATCCCTCCTGCTTGAATATCTGCTCCCTTTCATAAATATTGGGGTGAAATACAGCATCAAGATATACATCGCAGAGGTTCTTAAAATCCTGGTCGTTGCAGCTTGCAACGGGATATACCGTTTTATCGGGATAAGTCATTGCATTAAGAAAGGTATTAAGAGAGCCCTTTGCCAGTTCAACAAAGGGGTCCTTTGCCGGATACTTTTTGGACCCGCACAGAACCGAGTGTTCAATTATATGCGGTACTCCCGTAGAATCTTCGGGCGGTGTGCGAAATCCCACATAAAATACTTTGTTGTCATCGTCATTATCTATACATACAACCCTGGCTCCGGTCTTTTTGTGCCGGAGGAGATATCCTGTTGAATTGATATCTTTGAGCTCCTCGGTGGTAATAAGATCATATGCGTTGATGTTGGATATGCTCATTGTATTTCAAACTCCAATCTTAATCTAATGAGTGTCGCCCTTGAGGGTACGACTTCGTCTACATTTAAAGGTGTGTCGCCCATGAGGGTTCGACTTCGTCGAACAGGGGGCTCCACGTGTAGACAGGTTCCTCCCACTTTGTGGGTCCCTCCTATCTACATTACATGTTTATGTGTAAAAAGATGTTCGTTGCAGTACTCATAATTACCATTACATTTTGAGCAGAACCGGAATTCAAGATTATCCCCGTCCCTTTCCGTTCTGCCGCAAATGGCACATTTATGTTTGGTAATTGCGCCACCTCTTGCGGTTGAATAGCCATCTGCTGCGCTCCTGCTTCCAGCCTGATTCATTGCATCCCGAAAAGCCTTTCTTCTGTACATCTCCTTCGGAGACACTCTTTTGTAATTGCGGGTTGACAGGAAGAAAACGATGAAATTAAGCAGACTCATCACTATCGCGATCCTGCCCGCAGTACCGCTTGTTATGAACTGGTATGCAAGGATAGCCGCATCTATGTATGCCATCCATTTCATCTTGACCGGGATAACAAAAAACAGAAGCACCTGAACGTCGGGATATGTTGCCGCAAATGCCAGAAAAATAGAAAGGTTGATATAGTATGTGGAAAAGCCCGAGCTGACAAGATATCCGGAAGTAACACCATCAAGACCGTTTGCCGTACTGATCGCGTATAATACAACTGCTCCTAAAACAGTAAATACTATGCCCGAAAAAATATAGACATTGTACCTGAAGGCTCCCCATGTTCTCTCAAGTGCTGATCCGATCTGATAATAAAAGTACAGCATTATTATCGTAAATATATCAATAGTGCTCGGCGGCACAAGAATCCATGTTATGATTCTCCAGACCTGTCCGCGCGCTATATAATAAGGATTAAGGCTTATGAATTCCACCGATCCCGTAAGGACGAGAACATATCCGATAATGTATGCAATTATTATGTACAGAGACAGGTTCGTTATCGCGTACTTACCGAACTTTCTCTCCAGTTTGTTTAACAGACCAGTCATAGTATCCCACACCTTTACATAATCTTTGTAAGTATACCATTTATACCGTGAAATGTAAAACTTAAGTATCGCCATCATTTAAGCCGCGTATGGGTATTCTGTTGAAAAAAAACAATAAACCCGTTATAATACCTCTCTGTCAATATACATAAGAATAAGGAAATAATATGGCAAATAAATACAATCTCGGAATAGATATAGGCTCCACTACTGTAAAGATTGCAATTCTTGACTCTGACGACAACCTGGTTTTTTCCGACTACAAAAGGCATTTTGCCGACATACAGAACACATTACGAACACTTTTATCACAGGCAAGAGAAGAACTGGGAAGCATTACACTTCACCCGATAATCACGGGAAGCGGTGGACTGACTCTTGCAAATCACATGAAAATTCCCTTTGTTCAGGAAGTTATATGTGTATCAACCGCCCTTTCAAAAATCGCACCCCTTACGGATGTAGCTATAGAACTGGGCGGTGAAGATGCAAAAATAATCTACTTCGAAGACGGAAATATCGAACAGCGCATGAACGGTATATGCGCCGGCGGTACAGGTTCGTTCATTGACCAGATGGCTTCTCTTTTAATGACTGACTCATCCGGGCTTAACGAATATGCAAAGAATTATCACAGCCTCTACACTATAGCCGCAAGGTGCGGTGTTTTCGCCAAGTCGGATATTCAGCCCCTCATCAATGACGGGGCCACAAAAGAAGATCTTGCAGCATCCATCTTTCAGGCTGTAGTTAATCAGACTATTTCAGGTCTTGCATGCGGTAAACCCATAAGGGGTCATGTGGCATTTTTAGGTGGACCTCTTCACTTCCTGTCTGAACTGACGGGTGCATTTATCAGAACCCTTGAACTTGACGAGGAGCATACATTCATTCCCGAGAACTCACATCTGTTCGCGGCCATGGGTGCTGCTTTTAACAGCCGCGAAGATTCTTTTGTTGATATAGACGATCTTATTTCTTTACTTGACGGCAAAATCAAAATGGAATTTGAAGTCGCCCGTATGGACCCTCTGTTTCAAAACGAAAGTGAATATAATGATTTTGTTGCAAGGCATTCTAAAGCCAAAGTCACAACAAAACCCCTGTCGGAATACCACGACGTATGCTTTCTCGGTATAGATGCGGGTTCAACCACAACAAAGGCCGCACTTATTGATAAGGACGGTAATCTGTTGTATTCGTTTTACGACAACAATAACGGAAGCCCTCTCGCAACATCAATTAGGGCTGTAAAGGATATATACTCAATACTTCCTTCCGATGCGGTTATTGCCCACAGCTGTTCCACAGGATACGGGGAGGCTCTTATCAAGGCTGCTCTTATGCTTGATGAAGGAGAGGTTGAAACGATCTCCCACTACTATGCTGCCGCTTTCTTTGAGCCTGATGTAGACTGCATACTCGATATCGGCGGCCAGGATATGAAATGTATCCGTATCAAAAATCATGCCGTTGACAACGTACTGCTAAACGAAGCCTGCTCCAGCGGATGCGGTTCATTTATCGAGACTTTTGCCAGAAGTCTTGATTATTCGGTTTCAGATTTTGCCAGGGCCGCACTTTTTGCAAAACATCCCATAGATCTCGGAACAAGATGCACCGTATTTATGAATTCCAAGGTTAAACAGGCCCAGAAGGAAGGAGCTGATGTTTCCGATATTTCCGCAGGGCTTGCGTATTCTGTCATCAAAAATGCCCTGTTTAAAGTTATTAAGGTTTCGGATGCCAAGGCTCTTGGCAAAAAGATCGTTGTTCAGGGCGGAACCTTTTACAATGATGCAGTTCTGCGCTCTCTTGAAAAGATATCGGATGTGGAAGTGATCCGTCCCGACATCGCCGGGATCATGGGTGCGTTCGGTGCTGCGCTTATCGCAAGGGAGCGATACGAAGATAACCATGAAACATCAATGCTGTCGCTTGATAAAATCAATGCGTTTACGTTCGAGACCTCAATGGCCAAATGTAAAGGCTGTACAAACAGCTGCCGGCTTACAATCAACAAGTTTCCCGGCGGCAGACAGTTTATATCTGGAAACAGATGCGAGCGCGGTATCGGTAAGATCAAAAATGAGGAGAATCTTCCAAATCTTTATGAATACAAACTCCACAGGCTGTTCGATTACGAGCCTCTTCCCGAGGTGGAAGCAAAACGCGGAGTTATCGGTGTACCCCGGGTTCTTAATATGTATGAGAACTATCCCTTCTGGTTCACGTTCCTGACAAAGCTTGGATACTCCGTTGTTCTGTCGCCTATCAGTTCACACAGGATTTATGAACTCGGGATCGAATCAATACCGAGTGAATCGGAGTGTTATCCGGCCAAACTTGCACACGGACATATTATGTGGCTCATAAAAAAAGGGGTACCCCTTATTTTCTATCCCAGTGTTTTCTACGAGCGCAACGAATTCCCCAAGGCAAGCAATCACTATAACTGTCCTATAGTTACATCATACAGTGAAAATATCAAAAACAATGTTGAAGAAATCTGCCGGGGAGAGGTTGAATTTCACAATCCGTTCCTTGCATTCTCAACATTTGAGATCGCTGCCAAAGGACTTATTGCCGCATTCCCGGATATTCCTGCCGATGAAGTCTACTATGCGGCAAAGGCCGGCTGGGAAGAGCTTGACAATGCCAGAAGCGATATTCAGAAAAAAGGCGAGGAAGTACTTAGATTCCTGGAGGATACGGGAAGGATCGGGATCGTTCTTGCAGGACGTCCATATCATATCGATCCTGAGATAAACCATGGTATTCCCGAAATGATCAATTCATACGGGCTGGCGGTTCTTACCGAGGATTCAATATCCCATCTTGCCGAGGTTGAACGTCCCACTATTGTTTCCGATCAGTGGATGTATCACTCAAGACTTTATGCCGCGGCAACATATGTGAAAACCCGTGATGATATCGAACTTGTACAGCTTAATTCTTTCGGTTGCGGTCTTGATGCCGTAACTACCGATCAGGTAAACGATATATTAAGCTCAGGTGACAAAATATACACCTGCCTGAAGATTGATGAGGTCAACAACCTGGGGGCAGCACGGATCAGAATACGTTCACTTCTTGCCGCTATCAAAATAAGACGGCGTAAAGGCGAAGCAAGAGACATTCATTCTTCCGCATATCACCGGGTGTTATATACCCGGCAGATGTATGACGACAGATATACTATTCTCTGTCCGCAGATGTCTCCGATACATTTTGATCTGTTGCAGAGTGCCTTTACCGCCGAAGGATATAATCTCATAGTCCTTAACAATTCAAGCAGAGCCGCAATAGACATGGGACTTCAGTTTGTCAATAACGATGCATGCTACCCGTCCCTTATAGTTGTCGGCCAGATTATGGATGCAATACTTTCCGGTAAATACGACACGGATCATCTTGCTGTCATTATGAGCCAGACCGGCGGCGGATGCCGAGCCACAAACTATATCGGTTTTATCAGAAGAGCTCTTGCAAAAGCCGGATATCCCGATATACCTGTAATATCGCTAAACTTATCAAAGCTCGAATCCAACCCCGGGTTTAAGATCACTCCCAAGTTCCTGCTTCGCGGAATATGCGCTGCGGCCATAGGGGATATTTTTATGCGTTGTCTGTACAGAATGAGACCTTATGAATTAGAACCCGGCTCCGCAAATGCCCTTCATCAGAAGTGGATAAAACCATGCTGTGAATTTGTTGAATCAGATCACATTTCAATACCTACATTTTACAGGATTTGTAAACAGATCGTAAAAGAGTTTGATGCGCTTCCGATCAATGAAAATATTAAAAAACCCCGGGTCGGAGTTGTCGGTGAAATACTGGTTAAATTCTCTCCTACCGCAAACAACGATCTTGTAAACCTGCTTGAAGCCGAGGGCGCAGAGGCGGTAATGCCCGATCTTCTTGATTTTCTGCAGTACTGCTTCTATAACCAGAAATACAAGGCCGATCACTTGGGCACTAAAATGAGCACCGCTGCTATTGCGTCAGTCGGAATATGGGCTATCGAGCGCGTCAGGGGTGCATCGGTAAAGGCTCTTCGCGAGAGCAAACATTTTGTTCCGCCTGTTCATATCAAGACACTTGCCGAATATGCCAAGTCCATTGTTGATATCGGAAATCAGACAGGTGAGGGATGGTTTTTGACCGGAGAAATGATGGAACTTATTCACAACGATGTGCTAAACATAGTATGCACCCAGCCTTTCGGGTGTCTGCCCAATCACGTTGTCGGTAAGGGAGTTATAAAAGCTATAAGACGGGAATACAGGAAAGCGAATATAGTTGCCATAGATTACGATCCGGGTGCGAGTGAAGTCAATCAGCTCAACCGCATTAAACTCATGTTGTCTACCGCATTCAAGAATCTGGAATGATTAAAAGTGCGATCACCTGATGGTGATCGCATCTCTTATTCCTGCACGAAGTTTATTAAACAACTGTCCCATTCGCTGAAAATCTTCAAACATAATCGCCTCTTCCAGTTCCGATGAAAGATCGGAAATATCGTTCAGGCCGAGTCGCTTACTGTTTTTTTCGATTCCCTTAACACAGTATCCGAACATTTCGTATTTCCTGTCGGAATACATCTTTTCCGCATCATTCGCCAGTGTGTTAAGTTCGTTGTACTGCGGCAAAAACCTGTTATCCTTCTGGACATCCTCCGAATTCTCATCTTCGAGTCTTACCCACAGCCATCTGGTCAGAACGGAATTAAGGGCTCTGCGCGATACAGGCTTTTCAAGATAATCATTAAATCCGGCCTCAAGAAATCCCACAAAAACGTCATTGATATCCGCGGTTGTTGTAAACACGATGGGAACATTCCTGCAATAATCCCCGCCGGTATTACGAATGTTCGTAACTATATCCGTTCCCCGGCCGTTCTCCATCTCGTACGAAATAAAGATGATGTCGTAAGCATGATTTTCTATTGCAGTAAGTGCATCTTTTCCGCTTGCCGCTCTTGTTACATCTACCTCATAAGGCTTGAGCAGGCGCTGAAAAACATTAAGAAAGAGAATATCATCATCAACAATGAGAATGCGCGCATCTTTAGTGATCCTGAGAGCATTCCTGATCATCTCTTCACCGCTTTCTTCCCCAAGATCACTGATGAGATTTCCGGCTTTTTCAAATTCCTCCATGTTATAAACGTACACTATTGTTGCCAGTACATCACCGAAGCTGTCAAGCTTATGATTTATGACCATGTTGACATGCCGATCACTGGCCGGATAATCAGCACTTATTCCGAATGCATTCTCATCCTTATCCTGAATAATCTGGGAATAAGCACTTGGAGAAAAACTAAATACCTCATTAAGCTTACGTCCCACAAATTCATCCCCGAGAAGCTGTGAAAGCACTTCGGCCCTTTTGTTCTGGTATACGATCTTGAGCTGATTGTCCAGAATAAATACAACATCTGTTCTGCCTTTGTCAAATTCCTTTTCGAAATGAGAAGGGGACAGTGTTATGGAATCATGATATATGAGAAGCTTTCGCATTATAATTGCGGATATAAGGCTGAACACTATCACAATCGGAATGTACGGCAGACGGTAAACAATTATGAACTGCTCGGATATAAACCCGGCAGCCGAAAATGCGTACACAAGAAGCAGAAGCAGGAGATCTTTTTTTTCACTTTTCCGGTAGACTGCGGCACCTTTGTAAACTATAAACATTATCAGAATGACAACGTAAAAAACATAATACACAAAATATATTGCCTGATGCCACGGTGCAACAGGATCAAAATATATTCCGAATTCCCCTTTTTCCAGCCTTCCTCCCTGCATCACCGTATCAATAAAGAACAGGAAAACAGCCGAGTAGGATACGACTGATATGAAAATCGAGATATACTTTTTATCAATTTCCACCATATTTTCGGAAAGAAGTATAGTCTCGCCCATAATAAGCACTTTGAGAAACCTTTCCAGTGCGTACAGAACAAATCCGGCAGGATGCGGATAGATTACATTAAGCACGATCGCAACAACTGACATTGCAGCCACCGAAAATGTCAGGAACATATACTGTACTCTGCTCCTGTTTGAAACAGCCACGGGAGCATATGAATAATACTGTGAAACAGCCACAAGTCCGGCAACGGCAACCAGACTCATCGCAATTATTGATCCCATTTTCTACCTCCAGGTAAATATCTCACTTATCTTTTCAAGGCTCTCTTCCATCTTATCCGAAAGCTTTCCCTCCGGATTAAAAGCAAGAAGAAATCTTCCTTTCTTTTTGATATTGTCCGTATCCCGGCGAATCTCTTCTTTGAGTGCCTCATACTTGACAACTATCTCATTATCAATGGCAAATCTTCTGACTTTACCCACAACGTTAAATGAGTAACAAAGATCTATAATCAATATGCCATAAAACATACCTACTACAAAAGTAAACGCAATATTATCCGCAAACCATTTGACAAGCTTTATGACATACTGCTGGATAAAAAAGTAATACACTGCCGCAAGGACTGTCCAAATAAGTGAAAACTTGAGACATATTATCCCGCCGATATTAAACCTTTCATTGGAATAATCCCAAAGTTTAACTTTCAGACCCTTAATAAATATGAGCCCGGCAATAAACTCTATAACAGTCATCATAACGCCCATGGCAAGTATGGCAACCGTTATTTCTTCCGCCTCAAGTCTTACGGTTATACCCCTCCCCACAAAAGGGAGCAGCGACATCACAAAAAGTGCAACAAGCCCAAACCCGTACAACGGAAGGCACGGGCCTGTGAGAAAGCCGGGATTGATCCATTTTCTCTGTGGATTAGCCGTCGATATAAATCTTCTGAAAAAAAGTTCAATTGTCCATCCGAATGTACTTCCGACCATGAACAAAAAAGTAATTATCAGAAACCCGGCCTCAAATTTAGTCAAATAATCCATAGTCTATCTGCCATTCCTCATAATTCTTATTACAGTCCGTAAAATTCTTCAATAAGACTACAACACCGTCCCATCGGATCAGATTTCATGTCTATCCAGATTATATCATTACGCTTGCGGAACCATGTCATCTGTTCCTTGGCAAGATGCCTTATCTCCATATACAGTTTGTTGTAAAAGCTGTCGTAATCCTCAAATTCTCCGCGCAGATACATGAGTATATATCTGTATTCAAGACCGAGTTTATAGAGAAAATCATCGGTAGCACCTTTCTTACGAAGCCCTTCAACCTCTTCTATCATACCTTCATTAAGACGCTTATCAAGCCTTATCTTTATTCTCTCGTAAAGTTCTTCCCTTGGCCATGTAACACCTATTATAAGGCTCTCATACCGCGGATTGTTCTGTCTTTCCTTCAGTTCTCCGGCAAGTGCTTTTTCTGCTGCTCTTTCGAGCCTTCTCTTATTATCAAGGTCAAGTTTATCAAGTGCCTCCGGGTTATATTCTTTGATAATTTCTATCAGTTCATCGGATGATTTTTGTTCTATGTTCCTACGGATGTCCATATCCGGTGCGGGTCCCGAAAGATCGTACCCATCAACAACAGCATTTACATACAGACCGGTTCCGCCCACCAGAAAAGCTTTATGCCCCCCATCAAGTGTCTCGTCTATTGCACTGTATGCCATCTTCTGAAAATGCGACAGTGAAAAGAAATCATTCGGCTCGGCAACATCTATAAGATAGTGTTTGACGCCTTTCATTTCTTCGGCAGTGACTTTCCCCGACCCGAGATCCAGACCTTTATATACCTGCCTTGAATCCGCGGAAGTGATCCACGCATCATAATGACGGGCAAGTTCTATACCAAGTCCGCTTTTTCCAGAGGCGTTTGTCCCTGTAATGCATACAAGCTTATTCATCCGATATTTTCCTTATTACCTCATCGGGTGACATTGAATTCTCTTTTGCGATTTTTGAAATATCGTCATACTCGTATTTTTTTCTGGTAACTCCGTAGCCTTCGGATATCTTGACACCCACTTTTCCAAAAGGGGTATCGATCTTATCGCATCTACGTGTGAGAGTATATCTGTTAAACTTATTCTGCCGTATACCGATAGTTGTTGTATATTTGAACATCAGGGAAACAAACTTTTCCGCATCCGCATCTTTACACATAACGGTTATCATTATCCCGGGACGTGATTTTTTCATCCCTATGGGAATTGTGTAAACATCCGCCGCACCTTCTTCAAGTAATCTCTGAGTTGCAAATCCAATGGCCTCCGCGGTCATATCATCAACGTTGCATGACAGTTCTGTGATACTGTCCTTATCTCCTCCCGATGTGCCAAGAGATGCTCTTATGCAGTTTGCCGTCTCAAAATCCTTGCTTCCCATTCCGTAGCCGATCTTACTTACCTTCATCTCCGGCATCCGGGTAAACTCATCCACAAAAAACTTAACAAGAGCCGCTCCTGTCGGGGTGCACAGCTCCCCTTCGGTATTCCCTGCATAGCACGGGATTCCTGTCAGAATATTGGCCGTTGCGGGTGCCGGAACCGGAAGTATTCCGTGAGCGCACTTCACTTTTCCGAAGCCGGTGCACACAGGTGTGGCATAGATCCTGTCAACATCAAGCATCTCCAGAAGAATACATACCGCGGTTACATCACAAACCGCATCCATTGCGCCAACCTCATGGAAATGGACAAGTTCAACGCTCTCGCCGTGAACCCTGCTCTCTGCCTCGGCTATTATATTATATACACTTAATGCATTCTTTTTTACGTTTTCGGAAACCGGCATGTCTGAAATAATATGACTTATCTCATGCATCCCGCTGTGGGAATGCTCATGTTCATGATGATGCTCATGTTCATGATGATGCTCATGATCATGATGGTGCCCATGATCGTGCTCTCCTTCAACATGGCCTCCTACGCTTACGGTAATGTGGGTACCGCATATTCCGCACTTGCTTGTTTTTTCGGCAGATACTTTTACGTCCGTAAGCCCGAGGGAATTCATTTTATCAATAAATGATTTTCTCCCGTTTTCATCCAAAAGCTCATATAAAGCCGCCGTCAGCATATCGCCTGCAGCGCCCATTCCAAGATCAAGAAATAACGTTTTCATAAATGCTTCCTGCCTTCTGTCAATAATATCGGACAATTCATTTATTGATGTGATTGATCATGTTTGCAACATATCCTGCTCCGAAGCCGTTATCAATATTTACAACGGATACGCCGCTGGCACAGGAATTGAGCATTGCAAGAAGTGCCGTAAGACCCTCAAATGCCGCTCCGTAGCCCACACTGGTGGGAACCGCAATTACAGGGCAATCCGACAGACCACCGATAACGCTTGCAAGTGCACCCTCCATCCCCGCAATGGCTATGATCACAGTTGCACTCATTATATCATCAAGATGCGCCAGTAATCTATGGAGTCCCGATACACCCACATCATACAGCCTGACTACTTCGTTTCCGAGAAACTGGGCTGTAACCGCAGCCTCCTCGGCAACAGGAATATCACTTGTTCCGGCTGTTGCCACAACGATCTTTCCTATACCGTCCGGCGTGTGCATACTGCCGCATACGGCTATACGCGCTTCCTTATGATAACATATGTTATCTATATCAGACAGTTCCCGGTAGGCTTCATCCGAAAGACGGGTGATCAAGATACTGTCCTGCCCGTTATTTCTCATTGAAGCAACTATTCCTCTTATCTGCTCTGCTGTTTTTCCCGCACCGTATATTACTTCGGCGCTTCCCTGTCGGAGCTTGCGGTGTGTATCAACCTTTGCAAAATCAATATCATCAAAGGGCATCTCTTTTAGTCTTAAGACTGCCTCTTCCACCGGTATTCTTTTGTCTCTTACATCTTCTAGAATTGCTCTGATATCACTGTTCATCTCTTGTTTTCGGAATTCCCTATGTTTGCCATAAGTAAAGGCGGTTTCGTAAAAACAAAACCGCCCGTGTAATTAGTCAGTTGTTTTTAATCAGCGAATTTCTGATAACACCTCTGGGATCTTTAATAAACAATATGACAAGCCATATGATCAGCCCCAGCGCCACAACCGATAGGCCAAGGTATAAATCGTTTAACATATCGGCTCCGCTTTGCCTGAAGAATTCGGCTCCGACTTCGGAGTATTCCACGATCGCATCAACAAGCCACATTATTGATGCACCCCAGTACATAAGACAAAGTGTTCCAAGCTGCATGAAGTTGTCGGGTGCTTTCCTGTACCATAAAATTGTGCTGATTATAGCCGCAAATACAGTTACAAGAAGTGTCATGCTAAGCTTCCTCCTTTACCGAAGTCTCTTTTCTGCGCTCAATCACACCGGACGCAGCAACCATTCCACCCCAAACAAGGGTAACAAGAACTGCCATACCGACACCGGCTGTGCCCATTTCGGCAAGCATTTCCGGAATTTCCCCATTCTGAACCGCAGTCAGGAAAGGAGCAGTCGGTATAACCTCACCATGCCATACATGCTCAAAAGCAAGAAGTGCACTTCCTCCCCAGAGCATTTTGTTAAGCCATGACAATTTTTCCGAGAACCTGACTTTCGGAATCTCATTCACGGATTCATTTCCCTGAACATTATCCTTTTTTTCTTTTGATTCAATTATCTTCTGTGCAACAGTTGTTACAACGGCTTCCGAAGCCGGTACTAAAAAACAAGCCATGATCCACCTCCAGCGATTAAGTAAGTAATAATAAGATTATATCAGTTTGATCAGCCTTCAACAAGTTCAAGCAGTTTTTCGATAGGCTGTACTCCTAGAGCAGAAGCGCTCTCTTTGCCGTTCTTGAACACTTTAATCGTCGGAATGCTCATTATGTTGAATTGTCCGGCAAGATCTTCTTCTTCATCAACATTAACCTTTCCGACAATGTATTTGTCGGAATACTTCTCTGCAAACTTCTCGATAACAGGTCCCATCATCTTGCAGGGGCCGCACCACGGAGCCCAGAAATCAATGATCACAGGCTTATCCGCCTTCAAAACTTCCTGTTCGAAATTATCTTTTGTAATTGTTAATTCTGCCATGTTTCCCTCCTTTAATTCAGATGAATTCAATTTCTATTTCATTGTGATCAGTTCATATTCTCTTGTTCCGACACCGATCTTCTCCGCATGTTCAAGTGTTTCGGCCCATGATGTATTGGGATTGCTGTTCTGCCATACGTTCCCATGATCATGGAAATGCTCTTTCGCCATATTATCTCCCAGCTGACTGTTTCTTATAGGCTCAGCTTTTTGACAAAGGTCAACACAAGCCATATCAAGTGCAACCGGATCGAAGGATGCAAGCATTCCGATATCTGGAAGAATCGGTGCATCATTTTCACCGTGGCAGTCACAGTTAGGCGAAACATCGATAATAAGGCTTATATGGAAATTCGGACGTCCGCTTATTACAGCCGCCGAATACTCAGCCATAAGTCTTCCAAGCATCTGAGGAGCATTGTCGTTATTATTCTCAATTGCGTCAAATGCACATGCTCCTATACAGCGTCCGCACCCTTTACATTTATCGGGATCTATAAATGCCTTGTTGTCATCTTGGTAAACTATTGCATCCGAACCGCATTCCTTCGTACATCTCTTGCAACCCCTGCAAAGGTCTGTTTTAACATGAGGCTGTCCGAAGTTATGCTGCTGCATCTTACCTGCCCGGCTGCCGCAGCCCATTCCTATATTCTTGATGGCGCCGCCGAATCCGGCCTGTTCGTGCCCTTTAAAATGATTAAGGGAAATAAAGACATCCGCATCCATTACAGCCCTTCCGATATAAGCCTCCTTGCAGTATTCCCCGTTAGGTACGGGTACTGTTATATCATCCGTGCCCCGAAGTCCGTCTGCAATAATAATCTGGCATCCTGTTGTGATCGTATTAAATCCGTTGATATTCGCACAGTCCAAATGCTCAAGAGCGTGTTTACGGCTGCCGGGATATAATGTATTGCAGTCCGTCAAAAAAGGCATGCCGCCTTTTTCCTTAACAACATCAGCTACAGCTTTTGCATAATTCGGACGAAGGTATGCAAGATTTCCCAGTTCTCCGAAGTGCATCTTGATAGCAACAAACTTGCCATCCATATCTATGGAGCCGATACCGGCAAGTTTCATAAGCTTTTGAAGCTTTACGGTCAGACTTACATCGAGTTGTGTCCGAAAATCGGTAAAATAAACTTTTGATTTTTCCATCAATAAACCTTTCTGTTTGGCTGCAATTATCACTATATGACCATAACATGATTTTATTCTATATATGGCCGCTTAACAAGTTATTTCTTGCAACGTACATATTCAAATATTGTCAACCGCATTCAACTATCCCGCCATCCCTGACGGTAATCTTCATTCCGGTTTTGACATATTCGAGAAAATCATCTCCGAGACTGTCTATCGTCGGCATTTTGGCATCGGTCCATATGTCAGACAGAAGAACCCCCGCAGCTCCTATTGAATCGATAGGTTTGGAAAACAGCATGCATGCCGGCTGACGCCCGTAATCCGATGCAGTGTAAAGTATCATACCTCCTGTTGTCGACCCGATTGTCTGCGGCAGACAAAGTGCAACTCCTGCCATAGGTTTTTTGTACAGATCCGGATTGTTCTGATCCGAGCATGTTGCCTTCTTGTCTCCCGTAAGAAAACTTGTCTGATAACTTGCAAGTGTATTAAAGCCGCTATGCGTAACAAGCGCCTCGGCGGTGCATTCACCCGGTACTATTACTCTTCCCTTAAATTCTCTCATCACACATTACCTCCGCAAATAATTAATAAAATCCTGTCATCCTCATAGTACCTGCAGGATGTGTACGTACGAAGCTTATTTGAATTGGTAATTATCGGAGTACTGTGCACAAGGGGATTGTCACAGTACATAAGCGGACATATGTAACTGATGGTAAGTCCGATCTCCTTGGCCCGCCGCTCCTCTTGTGAGCCTTCAATCGATTTTAAGACACCCGGTGCAGAAGTAAGAACCGTAGGAATAACCAGTTTACTAAGATTTCTTTCCTTAAGTGCATCATATATTCTGTTTATCCAGCCTGTAAGCTCAGACCTTGTCAGATGCGGGCATCCGATAAAGCACATCTTAGGCTTTGCATCAGGATTTTTCCATATCACCGGATAGCTGTCTATAACACGCTGTATTTCGGCATCGTCAATAACGTAGGTCTTTGCATTGTCCGTGATCAGCGCTTCGCCCATTTCCACCGCCTCGGGAGTCAGTTTATCTATATGATACAGACCCACGGCTCCGTTTGAAGCAGTTGCCGCCCCAAAGTTTTTAAGGTATGCACACACCTCATCGGTCAGTTCTTCTCCGAGATACTCAGACAAGCCGAACACATACGGAACATCCTCCATTACTTTCATTCCGATGGCTGAACCAAGCACCTGAGCTGAAGGCAGTTTGGAAGTCTTAAGCTCTATCCGCCACGTCGCCCTTCGCCCTTCATCAGTCAGCAGTCCAAACTTCGGAACAACTCCGAGGATCGATCCGAACAATTCGATAATTCCCGAATTCCGGTTACATCTGGCACCCAGCACTGAATTGGCATATACAACAGCAGAGCTCTCCGCCCAGCTAAGAATATCTCCTTTTTTCGGCTTATTTCCCTGTTCATCAAAATAACATGCGCAGGAAAAGCCATCCTCACTCAGCAGCCCCAGCTTTTTTAACTGCTCTTCGTATTCGTCCTGCATTGAATACATGAACTTTTTAAATACAAGATCTTTTATCGGGCCCGAAGGAACATTTTTATCCAAAGGTCTCGGATCCATTGTAAACTTCTGCTTTGAAGTAACGCCCGCCTTGATCAATTCATCCATAAGCTTATATACCGGATGAATAACCTTTAGTCCAAAACTGGTAACAAGATGTCCGTACTCGCCGGTAACCGGTATCATTTCACTGGCGCCGAAGAGTTCTCCGTATCTGACAAGAGTCTGCATTACCTTTGCATATGTTTCACCGTTGGCCCCGTCATATATTGCCTGTTGTTCTTCTGTGAGTTTCATTATTCTCCTCCGAAAAGTTTTATCTTACCGTCAATTTCAGATTTTCATCGCAGTCTCATACGCATCCCATATAACTGTTCTCAGGTTACCAACCTTCTTACAGTCTCCGATATAGTATGCTTTGGTTTCGCCCTTTGTAAGGGGATTGGGTACATACCCGACGGAACTTATCACTGAATCACATTTGATAGTTATCTCGCCCTGTTTGGATTCGCAGACTATCTCTCCATCCCTTACTTCTTTAAGCTTTGTCTCAAGATAGACCGGGGTCTTTTTCAGTGCAAACCACTCACGCAGATATGAGCTGTTTGCAAGGCATACACCTGTCTGGGATATGAGATCATCCTTCATTTCAACTATTATCGGGTGTTTTCCCGAAAGTGCGAGTTCATATGCTATCTCGCATCCGGTAAGACCTCCTCCTATAACAGCAACCGTGTCTCCCACTTCTTTACCGTTTAAGAATTCACACGCTTCTATGGTTTTATCAAACCCCGGAACATTATTAAACACCCGTGGCTTGGCACCGGTTGCGACTATAACTGCATCGTACTTCATCTCATCAAGGGATCTGATCTCGGATCCGAGATGAATGTCTATACCGAGTCTGTCCATTTCCCGTCTGTACCATGCAAGGAGCATACGAAGCTTCTCCTTGTAGCTTTCCGCACTGGCTGCAATAAAAGTCCCTCCAAGCTTATCATCTCTTTCAAAGATTATCGGATTGTGACCGCGAAGTTTCAGCACTCTGGCAGCCTCCATACCGGCTATACCTCCGCCTATGATGCCCACCTTTTTGGGGGAAGAGGTCTTCCTGATATAATGCTTATCCTTCTGCATTGTCTCGGCATTTACCGCACACCTTGCAAGACCAAGGCTGTCTGACAGAGACTGGTCGTTTGCCACTCCCTTGTAATGGCACATATTAAAGCATCCGTTATGGCAGAGGATACAGGGACGGATATCATCTTCCCTGTCATTAATCATTTTTGTAATCCATTCCTGATCCGCAAGGAAATTACGGGCGAATCCGGCTCCGTCAATCCTGCCTTCACGGATAGACTCCGCAGCCGCCTCAGGCGAGAGTCTGCCTGCACATACAACAGGGATATCAACAAACTTCCTGATATGCTCAACATCTTCAAGATTACAGTTCTCAGGCATATAAATGGGCGGATGCGACCAGTACCACGCATCGTATGTTCCGTTATCGCAGTTGAGCATATCGTAGCCGGCATCCTGCAAAAACTTTGCAGCCTTCTCAGACTCTTCCATATCTCTTCCCACTTCTTTATAATCCTCGCCGGGAAGAGCTCCCTCTCTGAAGCCTTTTGTTTTGGATACCACACTGTAACGCAGGGATACCGGAAAATCATCCCCGCACTCTTTCTTAATGGCTTTAACTATCTCTGCCGCAAACCTGTATCTGTTCTCAAGGCTTCCGCCGTATTCATCATCACGCTTATTGACATATAAAAGGGTAAACTGGTCAAGAAGGTATCCTTCATGGACAGCATGTATCTCAACACCGTCAACTCCGGCTTCCTGACACAGTTTTGCCGACTTGGCAAAAGCATCTATGTATTCATGAATTTCCTCAACCGTAAGGGCACGCGATGGTATCTTATCCGACCATCTGTTGGGCGATGCACTTGCTGAAGCGGTTATCTTATCAAGATCCATAACAGGTTTTGACAGCACTCGCAAAACAGGGTTTGTATAGAGCGTTTCCATCATGGACGATACCGTAAATGAACGTCCGAAACCGGCAGTCAACTGAATGAAAAGCTTTGCTCCTGTTTTGTGAAATTCGGGCATCCATTTTGCAAGATCACGGTACATTTTTTTATTCTTGTAAAGCCACTGTCCGAACATAGGATTATATACAGGCTGACACCCGGGAAGGACAAGTCCGCAATTATTCCTGGCAACCTCCATTATGAAATCGGCCCCGGCCTTATCGAAATGATTTTTTTCCATCCAGCCGAACAGATCCGTTCCGCCCATCGATGTAAGTACAAATCTGTTTTTGATCTCGCAGTTTCCGATCTTCCACGGTGTGAGTAAAGCCTCAAGTTCCTTACGCATTCTCTTCTCCTTTGTTGTTTACTGTGACCTTATCTGCAGGCAGATGTTTTAACAACTTTGCCTCAAGATCAGCACCTCTGACCGGTTTTGAGAGATAGTCGGCAAAGCCCATCTGAAGATATTCTTCCTCCGCACCCGAAAGTGCATTGGCTGTAAGCATTATGACGGGAGTTTCGGTGTTCAGGCCTTCCCGTTTAATTACCTTAAATGTTTCCACTCCGTCCGGATCAGGCATCCTATGGTCAAGAAGTATCAGATCGTACTTCTTCTCGCGGCACAGATCCATAGCTTCAATACCTCCGAGAGCGGTCTGTACATTTACCTTTGTCTTTTTGAGCAGAGCGACTATGAGCTTTAAGTTCATTTTTACATCATCAACCACAAGTAAATTGGCATCCTCTGCCACAAAGCTCTCTTCGTACCGGTAGGCGCCTACCGAAGGTTCCCTGACAAATCTGCCTATCGGCTTGTCATCAACAATTTTCTGAGGAATCCTGATAGTAAAACAGCTTCCCATATCCGGTGTACTCTCTACGGAAATCTCACCGTGCATAAGCCCGATGAGCTCTTTTGTAATCGCAAGTCCCAGTCCGGTACCCTGTATCGTTGCGTTTTCTTCTTCATTGACACGTATGAAGGCATCAAACAGCTTGTCTATATCCTCCGGTGCAATTCCTATCCCGGTATCGGAAACCTTGAAGATAAGATCTGCCATATCCGCCTTTTTACGGCAGTTCATATTTATTGTTATTCCGCCTTCTTTTGTGTATTTGATCGCGTTGGATACAATATTTGATAAAACCTGATTGATATGCCGCATATCTCCGTGAAGAACGGAAGGCATCTGCTCATCACAATCCACTTTAATATACAAATGCTTTTCTTCCAGGGGCTGGGAGAATGAATTAATACAGTCACGAAGCAGCTTGTAAGGATCGTAATCCGTCTCGAACAATTCCATCTTGTTTGCCTCAATCTTGGAAAAATCGAGAATATCGTTTATAAGACTAAGCAGTGTATCTCCGGACTGCCTGATATTGTCGGCATACTCTATCAACTGAGCATCGTTTGTGGAACGAAGTATCATCTCATTCATACCAAGCACGGAATTAAGCGGAGTCCTTATTTCATGAGACATACTTGCCAAAAAATTACTCTTTGCCCTGTTAGCTGAATCAGCCGCATTCTTTGCCTCGTTAAGTTCATTTACAAGGTATCTGTTTTCTGTATCATCCTCTATCAGAAAATATGAACCTATAGGGCGCCCCTTCTTGTCATTGAGCTGATTGTAGCGGATATTGTAATACTCTTTTTCCCAATTACCCGGGGCCTGTGCATATCTTTCATACACAACCGTTCCAAACTTTTCGTCATGTTCATTAAGCGTTCTTATAACAGTTGAAATCGGCTCCTGATCCATATCACAATACTCGGGATCTATATCAAACCTTGACCTGGAAAACTCATTGGAATAAATGCAGTTATTGGTCAGATCAAACAGTATAAGACCCTCATTCATATCATCAACAGCCCTGTCGATGGTAATATTCATAAGTGTTTTAGGAACAAAGACCGTGATGGACAGGTAAATAAGCAGTCCCGCCACTGCATAGAAAATGACGGATGCATCAAGCACAAGTGAAAGTGCCATGTAGAAAATGTTTAAAACAACAACCAGGAAAAGTACGGAAAGTATGATCAGATACTTGATCCGGTACAGACTGTATGTTCTGGCAATCCTGTATATGATAAAGAAAAATGCGATAAGGATCAGTGCGTAGTCAAGTGCCAGATGAATATAGTACGGATAATCAAAGGATGTCAGATAAAAGGATCCGTATGAATATACGCTCTCATACACATAGAAAGCGTGCTTAAAAATCATATTTAAAAAGATCGATACGGAATCGGCAAACATAACAACGGCAATTATACGCTTCCACCTGTTCATTATATTGTCATGTTCCGTATACAGCATACAGAATCCGCTCAAGAAATAAAGAATCCAGTCAATTGACACAAAATAGACGCAATACGCAATATGCGCGCTTATCTCGTCAAACGACAATGCCACCAGAATATTGGCAAATGTAGCGATTATGGCAGCAACTATTGTACATGCAAGCCATCTGCCGTATTTGTTCTTTATTTTGTCAGCTGCACTCACGGTCGGAATCATCGTAAGAGCGGCGATAATATCTGCTATGACAAAGATCGTCTTAATGTACATACTGTACTCCATGCAAATGATTTTCAAATATTATACTATATCGCCCTTTGCCTCGACAAGAAAAATACTTGATACTATTCCCTTGTAAGCCACATCGTCCCGGAAACATAAAGCTTATTTTCACAGGCCTCCCTTGCAAATCTGGATATTCGTTTACCATGCTCGGAACCTATGGTACACATATACAGTCTCTCTTTGGCACGGGTCATGGCAACATACATAAGTCTTCTTTCTTCTTCCACAAGATCTGCTTTAATGCTTTTTTGATGGGGAAAGAGGCCTTCCTGCAGCCCGATTATAAATACACATTTGAATTCCAGCCCCTTGGATGCGTGAGCTGTCATAACATTAATTGCGTCATGAGAATCTCCTGCCTCATCCGGTACTGATCCGGTGTCATACTGCGAAACGGTTCTTTCAAGGTCATAAACCTTCTGCAGCATTATGGGATCATTTGAGTAATACCTCCTGAAGGCTGCCACAAAATCATTGCTTACATTGCAAAGTGCTTCCCTTGAAAGACCCCTTGGTGGTTCATTCATAATCAAAAACCAGTCTGACCGGGATGCCTCCCCTCTCTTTGCCCGTAGATATGCTTCGTGAATTCTGACCTTCTTCGGAGTATAGCTTGCTCTTCCGCTTATCCTAAGCTTTATTCCGTATGAAGCCGCTGTCTGCTCAAACATTTTTGCACAGTGGTCACTTCTGTACAAAACAGCAAAATCCCTTCCCTCATATCCGCATTTACTCATAAGCTCCCGGATCTTATCGCACACGAAAGCCGCCTGAACCCCGGAATTTTCGGAATTAACTACCTCAACAATCCCGCCGGATCTGGAAGGAAGATGACGCTGCATCGGTCTGGCGATCCTGTCCATATTGTTCCTGACCACGGTATAGGCCGCGCCTATGATTTTCTCACAGCAACGGTAATTCATTGTAAGAGTAACCTGCCTGCATCCTGTATACTGGTGCATGAATTTCTTCATCAGCCCGGGTCTTGCTCCACGAAATGAATATATTGACTGGTCATCATCCCCTACCGCGAAAACATTCATTTCATCCCCCGCAAGAAAACGCAGCAGCTCATACTGTCCGTCATTTATGTCCTGAAACTCATCGACCAGAAAATACCTGTATCTCTTTTTCCACTTCCGAAGGAACGCCTCATGCTTACAAAAAAGATCGCGGCACTTAAGTATCATGTCGTCAAAATCGATGACGCCGGCGTTTTTGCAAAGCATGGCATACTCCCCGGCAAGCTTTATGAATGCTTCCCTCTCCGGCTCATCTATTCCCCTGCCTCTGTCATTTCTTGTGAAAAAATCATCCGACAGGTTTCTGTACGAAGATATCAGGCCGATGATCTCGCCGGGTTCGGTATCATCCTCGAAAATATCATATGAGCGCTTCAGATGCTCCGCAAATCTTTCCGCTTCTTCCTCCGTAATAAGCCTTGAAGTGTCCGGATCATAATCCTTTAGGATATTGAAGAATACAGCGTGAAATGTCCCGAATGTCACGGGATACATACACCCTTCGGTCCGTCTTTCAAATCTTGCCTGCATCTGTGCGGCTGCCTTTTTTGAAAACGTGATGACGAGAATGTTCTCCGGCGGGATGCCGGCTTTCTCTATCATCATCTGAATCCTTTCAACGAGAAGATGCGTCTTGCCGCTTCCCGGGCCTGCAAGGACGAGCATCGGGCCGTTTACATGAACGGCAGCCTTGTACTGTTCTTTATTCAGATTCATTCACGCCTCCTGTTCCGTAATTTTATATAAAATATTTACCTGTCGGATAAGTGTGTTATAATAAAGCGATGAAATGATTTTCGGAGGATATCATATTGAAGCCTTCAAGGATCAAACCCTACCATATCATTCCCGCCAGTTTCCTTATGGCAATAGCATTCGGCACACTGCTGCTCATGCTTCCTTTTGCCACCGCCACAAGGCAGCCGGCCGGATTTCTGACTTCCCTTTTTACCGCAACCACATCGATATGCGTCACAGGACTGGTCGTAGTAGATACATATGCTTATTGGAGCCTGTTCGGTCAGTTTGTGATCCTCATCCTCATACAGATAGGCGGGCTCGGCGTAGTCGCCGTCGCCTCGATGATCATGCTTATCACCGGCAAAAAGTTCTTCCTGTCGGGACGTATGCTGCTCGGCGATTCCCTGAATTTTGACAGAAGGCAGGGGGTCCTGCATTTTCTTACCGATATGTTCAAAGGTGTGTTTACGGTTGAGGCATGCGGCGCTCTGATCTTTGCAGTCAAATTCATTCCCATGATGGGAATATCCAAAGGATTATGGACATCGCTCTTTCAGTCCGTATCGGCTTTCTGCAATGCCGGAATGGATGTCATCGGACCGGACAGCATGATAGGCCTTCGTGATTCCTATACGGTGATGTTCACCACCATGGCCCTTATCGTGCTCGGCGGCATCGGATTCGTGGTATGGTTTGACGTGATATCGGGCCTAAAAGAAGGCATCCTCTACAGATATTCTCCGGCCAAGGTATTTTCACATCTTCCGGAGCATACAAAGGTCGTTATTTTGATGACCGTGTTTTTAATAATAAGCGGCGCGGCATTCATTTTTGCCGCGGAATACAGCAACCCTGATACATTAGGCGGCATGGACCTTGCGGACAAGATAGTGAACAGCCTGTTCCAGTCGGTGACGCTCCGCACGGCCGGATTTGCTTCCATTCCGCAGGAAAAGCTCACTGAACTATCATGCACTGCCGGATATGTACTCATGTTCATAGGCGGCTCACCGGTAGGCACGGCAGGCGGCGTCAAGACAATGACAGCATTCCTGTTTTTCATAAATGCATTTTCATACATTCATTCCAAGAAGGAAAACCTGGTCTTTCGAAGGCGCGTGCCAGAAGAGGTCATGAAGAAAGCATCAGCCATCATAATGTTTTCGCTTGCCACTGTGTTCGTATTCAACATCCTTCTTATGAGCCGGGGAGGAATATCCCATACAGATGCACTTTATGAGGTGATAAGTGCCCTCGGTACGGTCGGGCTGTCAAGAGCCCTGACCCCTACGCTTGACAGTGTCGGAAGGGTGATCATCATAGCAGCCATGTATCTCGGAAGGGTCGGCCCAATATCCATGGCGATCTTTTTCACCATAAACAAAAACAGTGATAACATGATAAAACACGCAAACGGCAAGTTTATCGTAGGTTAGGAGGTATTCGCATGAAAAAATCGATAGCAGTACTCGGACTCGGAAAATACGGAAGAAGCCTTTCCGAAAATCTGTACCGCATAGGCGCAGATGTGCTGGCTGTAGACCACAACGAGCAGCTTGTTGATGAATTTGCCGGAAAATGTACGGTGGCCGTATGCGCAAATCTGACGAATGAGGACGAGGTGCTTGCTCTCGGGCTCAAAAACATGGATATAGTCGTCACCGCAATGGGCGATAATCTGGCGGCATCCATTATGGCGATCACGGTAGCTAAGGAACAGGGGGTTCCGATAGTCATCTCAAAAGCATCCACGGACCGCATGGCCACTATCTTGAAAAAAGTCGGTGCCGACAAGATAATCGATCCCGAAGGCGAAGGCGGCGCACGGTCGGCCCGCATAATGCTTTCTTCGATATTTAAGGATGTCTATGAACTCGACGACAATATGTACATGATAGAAATGACTCCCAAAAGCGAGTGGATCGGCAAAGACCTTATTGAACTCGACCTTCGCGGGAAAATGAAACTGAACATCATTGCGGTCAAACAGAAAGGTTCGACGTTTCACTTTGTCGATCCCAGAATTCCGTTTACAACGGATGACGTTCTCCTTGTCGTAACGGAAAAAGGAAACATAAAGGGAGATCTGTGACCGTCAGGAAAGCTTTTCTATTGCATCTTCTATACGCTTTAATGACTCGTCCCTGCCAAGTATTTCCATAAGCTCGGTAGCCCCACCCGGAGTCATCTGTTTACCGGAGAGTGCAGTTCTTATGGGCCACATAACAAAACCTGTTTTGTACTCTTTCTTTGCCGCATAATCAGAAAGGAGGGCAAAGAGACTGTCATTTGAGTAGTCGCTGCATTTTGCAAGTATCGGAAGAACATCCTCTAAGAGCGCAAGACTAGATGCCGCATCCGTCTTCATTTTCTTGTGCGTATACATTGAAATATCATACTCCGGAACCTTTTCGAAGAAATCGATATGATCCTTGATATCCGGGAATATCTCTATTCTAGTCTTGACCATTGCCGCTATTTTGCGAAAATCAAGGTCCTTTGTTATCACATCCTTCATATACGGCAATGCCGTTTCATAGAACTTTTCAAAATCCATTGCCTTGATATATTCACCGTTCATCCACTTAAGTTTTGTATAATCGAACACAGCCGGCGACTTGCTCATTTTGGTGTAGTCGAATTTTCGTATAAGCTCTTCAAGGCTCATGATCTCGACATTGTCATCGGGAGACCATCCAAGAAGCGCTACAAAGTTTACAACAGCTTCCGACACAAATCCGGCATCAATAAGATCCTCATATGATGAGTGACCGCTTCTCTTGGACAGTTTCTTGTGCTCTTCATCTGTGATCAGCGGACAGTGTACATATACGGGAATATCCCAGCCGAAGGCTTCGTACAGCCTGTTATACTTCGGCGTTGAGGACAGATACTCATTTCCCCTTACAACATGAGTAATACCCATAAGATGATCATCTATCACATTGGCAAAATTATATGTGGGATAGCCGTCTGACTTGATGAGTATCATATCATCCAGTTCCGCATTATCAACTGTAATATCTCCGTAAATCTCATCGTGGAAAGTCGTTGTCCCGGTATCGGGGTTATTCTGTCTGATAACGTAGGGCATTCCCTTATCAAGATTGGCCTGAACCTCTTCCGGAGTAAGGGACAGACAATGCTTGTCATAGACGTTTATTTCTTTGCCGCCAACAGTCCTTGACAGTCCCTCCAGTCTTTCCTTCGTGCAGAAGCAATAGTAGGCCTTGCCCTCTTCTACAAGCTGTCTGGCATACTTTAAGTATATTCCCGAAGCCTGTCTCTCGCTTTGGATATATGGTCCGCATCCTCCGTCCTTGTCAGGCCCTTCATCGTGTATAAGTCCGGTCTTTTGCATCGTTCTATATATTATGTCAACCGCTCCGTCAACATATCTTTCCTGGTCGGTATCCTCGATCCTAAGCAGAAATTTTCCTCCCTCATGCTTAGCGATCAGATACGCGTAAAGTGCCGTGCGCAGGTTACCCACATGCATCCTGCCTGTAGGACTTGGTGCAAATCTAGTTCTGACAACGCTCATAGTACAATCCCTCTTTCTAAAAATTCATTCTATGTGATTATAAATGATTTTGATAAAAATAACAGTAGAAAAAAATCATATATATTGATAAACTATTGTAGCATCTAAAAGCGAAAAAAATAAAGGCGGTACTCTACATGGCTGAACATATCATTATAGAAGATACCATGCCTGTGGCTCCCCTCGGGCTTGTTATACATGACAGCTGCCGGAAGCTGGGACAGGCAATCGATAAAAAGATATCCGAATACAGGAAGCATCAGAATCTTAACCATCGTGATACCTCTGCATTCTTTGGTTACGAAAAGGATTCATACATTATCGGCTGTGAGTGGCCTCGTTTCGGAACCGGAGAAGGAAAATCAGTGCTTCGGGATACGGCCAGAGGCCGTGATATATATATTCTCGCCGATATAACAAATCACAGTAACTCTTTTACAGTCAACGGCTTTGTTCATTATATGTCGCCGGATGACATTTACATGGATATCAAACGCGTCATAGCCGCAATAGGCGGAAAAGCCCACAGGATAACTGTTGTGATGCCCTTTTTATACGAATCCCGCCAGCATAAGCGTGCTCTTCGTGAATCACTGGACTGTGCAATGGCACTTGCCGAGCTTGCCGACATGGGTGTTAACGACGTTATAACATTTGATGCTCATGATCCCAAGGTTCAAAACTCCATCCCGCTCTGCGGATTCGATAATTTCTTACCTCCTTACGAGTTCATCAAATCTCTTATGCACTATGAGAGAGACCTTACGATCGACAAGGATCATCTGGTTGTAATCAGTCCTGATGAAGGTGCACTTGACCGTGCCGTCTATTTTGCCGGTGTACTTGGTGTCAATACGGGTATGTTCTACAAGCGCCGTGATTACACTAAGGTCATAAACGGCAAGAATCCCATTGTCGCCCACGAATTCCTTGGCGATGAGATTGACGGGAAGGATGTAATAATCATCGATGATATGATAAGCTCCGGACAATCCATGATGGATACGGCCAAACAGCTCAAGTCCATGAATGCAAAACGAGTGTACATATGCTGCACTTTCGGACTCTTCACAGAGGGTATAGATCTGTTTGATAAGGCATATGACGAATGTACATTTGAGAAAATCATATGCACCAACCTATGCTATCATGACCCCGAGATCAATTCGAGACCATATTTTATCGAAGTGGATATGAGTGAATTTCTGGCTACCGTTGTTGACTACATGAATCATGACATTGCCATGTCCAAGGTACACACCACTACAGAAAAGATTCAGGAAGTGCTTCGCCGTTACAATCAGAGACTTGAGACAGAATTTCTTGCAGATGATAACGCCTAACGGGTATAGGAAAATGCGTTTTTATACCATTTGATAGTTTCACCTTCTATTGCCACAACATCGAATCTCACAGGTGATACATCCGTAAGATTTTTACAGGTCCTGTAATAATCGGCTACTTTTGAGATCGTTCTGGCTTTTGAAATACTTACCGCCTCTTCGGGATGACCCGAAGAGGCGTTTTTTCTGTACTTTACCTCGACAAAAACCGTAAAATCCCCATCCTTTGCTATTATATCTATCTCACCGAATCTGTTCGAATAGTTGAGTTCCAGAATCTTAAGACCGCATTCCGTAAGAAATCCGGCAGCCTCATCTTCTTTTGCAAATCCCAGTTTTCTTTTATTCATGCACTACTTCAGCTTGGATCTTATCTTCTCCATATTGTCGACAAATACAAGTATCTCCGCCACAACTTCATAGAGTTCCGGAGGAATATACTCACCTATATCAAGCTTTGAAAGTGTCCCGGCAAGTTTTTCATCCTCATGTATCGGGACATCGTTTTCCTTAGCCTGCTCTATGATCCTCTCAGCCACTTTTCCGCGGCCGGTGGCTACGATCTTGGGCGCCATATCATTAGGATCATATTCAATGGCTACAGCCTGTTTGATTTTCTTCTTCTCTTCTTCTGCCATTCTATGCCCTGACGTCAAAACGCATCCTTGCCACTGTTACCGGAGCCGCAGTGCTTGCTTCTTCCTTGGTGAACTCGTCCGTGATGGGAGTTACCGGCTTCCCGGGTTCCTTCTGGGTTACTTTTGTGCTGGTATTATAACCTTTTTCAGTGAGCCGCCTTGTGAGTTCATCAATATGAGCGGAGATAAAATCAAGCATTTCCTCACTTTCGAGATAGAAATTTGTATTTACTTTCGTATAGTCACGCATTGTAACATAAACATCCATAGGTCCGAGATGTTCCATATCCAAATGCAGAAGAGCCGAAAAGTTACCGTCCTTGTTGGCAAGACTCTTTTTATTTGTATATACATACAGCTCTCCGTTCGCATCCTCTCCGGCCATCTTGAGCGGAAGCTGTACATAATTGACGAATTCATTAAGCTGATTCATGAAACTAACATTATCGGAAAGTCCCTGGGCGGACGCGGCAACAGGAGAATCCGGTCTTGCTATACTCTCCATAAGCTGGCTGATGCGTCCGGCTGTCCTTTGAATCCTTTCATACAACTCCTCTATCTTACCCGGATTTGCTACATCCTCAGGTTTTATGGACATCTGGGCTTTGACGGAATCCTTGACAAGTTTTGAAAACTCATCGGATTTGAGCAGCCCGTTCAGCTTTTCATGTATTTGTGCCTTAACTGTTTTTTCCGTTAATGCGTGATCCTGCTCCCCGGTAACCGTTGATACGGTATGGGGCTGCTGCCGTGCGACCTCCTGCCGGTTTGCAGCAGCGCTCTCGTGACTGGCTGCATCAGGATTGGCTGCATCGGGATTGGCTGCATCCGGATTTTCGTTTCGAAGGTTGTTTATATCTGACCTTGCTGCATTTAAAAGGTTTCCTTCTTCGGTTCCTGCATTGCTTTCCTCGGAATACGCTGCAAGTTCCGCCTGAACCACTTTAATATCATCGGGAGGATACTCCTGCACAAGTTCTTTCACGGCAGTGATGATTTCGGAAGGATTAAGAGGTTCATGTATATCGCTGCTTTCTCCCGCAAGAATTAGAAGACTTTGCAGGTCGGAAACAAGGGTCTGCTGCTCGGTCGCGGTAAGTGACAGATTCGGATTAACCGCTGCCTGATCCGAAGCCTCCGGCATAATCCCCCAAACCGGTCCGTTGGATTCCGGAAGTATTTCATTCATTACTACCGCTGTGTTTCCTGCGTTTCCGGATATATTACCTGTGACCGCTCCCTCAGAATCGGTGTTTTGAAACAGCAAAGCCTGATTACCTTCATCCGGTGCAATGGTCTCAAGGCTGTCCGTATCTATCAGTTCCAGAACCTTACTTACCACTTCTCCGGCCGAAAGAGACCCGAAAGCATCAGTATTATCCTGCCCAACCAGATTGATTGCTTCCTCGAGAATATCGGCGACACCGTTTGCTGCATTCTGAAGGTCTCCGGTAATCTGGTGCTCAAAATTACGATAGTTTTCAAACTGGATCACATTGGATTCGGTAAGTGGCATGTTCAGTTTCGTCATCTGAACGATTGACTCGGGTGAAACATTTGAATGTGATGTGACATTTCGAAACATCTGCGCAAGAGCATTCCTGTTTACAGGCATACTCTCCGACATCATTTTGTCGGTCATGGCTATAGTTGTGCTGTTGATCGGCAGTCCTGCCGCACGAAGTGCGCTCATAGCGGCATTACTTCCCGACAGATTCGAAAACAGCGGACGCAGTGCCGTCTGTCCCCCGCTCTTTGCCACTTCGAAAGTAAGCTTCATTCCTACTTCAATATCAGCGTTACCGGCAAGTTTTGCGGAAATGGTTCTGTCATTTTCAAGCTTTATCGTTACCTGATCGCCTTCTTTTTCAACGATCTGGCCTGTCACGGTCTGCCCCTGGGACAAAGATTCTGCCCTTGAAGCGGTATATGAGCCGTCCTTAACAGCGCGTACACTCTCAGAAGCAGTATTATATCCTATTCGTGTCTGGTCACTGTTTGAAATATTCCCGTCGATTGCTATAGGCATAGTGTCTCCCGGCAAGCTCAGCCTAAATAAATTTACCGATAAAGGTTCTTCTGTGTATTTTGCAGGGCCCGTATTTCTTAATTGCCTCTATATGCTGCGCCGATCCATATCCCTTATTCTGGGCGAATCCATACTCCGGATACTCTCTGTCCATCTCGGCCATTATCCTGTCCCTTGTTACTTTGGCCACAATACTTGCAGCTGCAATTGAACAGCTCTTAGCATCACCTTTTATTATCGGAACCTGCTTAATATCGATACCCGGAATAGTAACTGCATCGTTTAATAATATATCGGGTTTTTTCGATAGATTCATAACAGCAATACGCATTGCCTCATAGGTTGCCTGCAGTATGTTAATCTCATCGATACGGTCGTGATCCGCTATACCAACCGAAACAGCAACAGCTCTTGAATATATAATATCATAAAGTTCGTCACGTTTGGCGGCCGAAAGCTGTTTTGAATCATTTAAATACAGTATTCTGTCTTCCACAGGCAGAATAACAGCCCCGGCAACAACAGGACCGGCCAGAGGTCCTCTTCCGGCTTCATCTATCCCGCATATGGCAGAGTATTCGCTGTACTCTTTCTCATAGGATAACATGCGTTCTGTTCTCGCAAGTTCTGCCTCATACTTTTCAATCTTTGCAGCAGCCTTTTTCACAAGTGCTGCCACCCCGCTTCTTCCGTCATCGGAATACTTCTTTATAAAATCCGAGAACTTGCCTTCCTGAAGTCTGTTATATTCATCTTTGATTTCACTAATACTAGTTATCATTGTTCAGCCGTCCCAGTTTAAATAACATTCTGCCCGTTATTCTTGTGGAGGTCACTACACCGACTTCGTCATATCGGGAATCTATACTTTCCTTTCTGTTATCTCCGACTACAAAGTATTCACCCACCGAAAGTTCAACCGGGTTTTCGGCCAATCCGGCATATTCCGGTTTGTCCAGTCCCTCCACATCCTCGATCTTCTCTCCGTCTATATAGAATTCTCCTTCAACTATCTGTACGGTTTCAAATGGCAGTCCGATAACACGTTTTATTAAATCCTCTCCCGTTCCCTTCTGCTTAAACACAATGATCTCATATCTTTCGGGATCCCGGAATCTGTATGTAAGCTTATCTATGATGACACTATCGCCCTCTTCGAGGGTATGCTCCATAGAATGATTGTGAACCTTTACACGCCGGACAACATATCTCGACATAACAAATGCTATAATAAGAACAGTCAGTATAAAAACACCTGTGTCCAAAATACCTCGAACAATACCGCCCGTTTTCTTTTTCTTCTTTCCTTTTTTCATCTGGCTCTCCCGGTAAAAGGGTTTAATTTCATTTGTTATTCAGGATCTTCGATCGTAATTCTGCCAAGCTTGCCTGATCGGAAATCATCAAGCAGTATATTTGCCGCTTTGGAATAATCAGTCTCGTTTCCTTTTTTCAGACAGCCTCTTTTTATAGCTATATCGTTTAAGATAACCGGTGTTTCCTTACTCTCATCAACCTCATATCTGTTAAAGAGAACGCCTGCATATGACTTTTTCAGATAATTCATAAGTTCCATGGCAAGCTCAACCTCATCGACTATTTCATCATTGATGGAACCTATAAATGCAAGATGCATCCCCGTCAGTTCATTATCAAACCGTGGCCACAGTATTCCGGGAGTGTCCAGCAGTTCAACGTTTTTATTAAGATTGATCCACTGCTTGCCCTTTGTGACCCCGGGCTTATTTCCTGTCTTGGCACTTGCCTTTTTACACATAGAATTAATAAATGTTGATTTACCAACATTGGGGATTCCTACGACCATGGCTCTTACCGGTCTGTTTATTATTCCCCTCTTTCTGTCACGCTCTATTTTGACCTTACAAGCCTCTTCAATAGCCTTACCGATCGGAGCAAATCCGGTTCTGTTTCTGGAGTCCACAAGAAGTGCGGGAGTACCTTTATTTTGATAATGCTTAAGCCATTCATCATTTTTACGAGGATCAGCAAGATCGGATTTGTTCAGCACCGCAAGACGTGATTTTCCCTTTGCTATCTCATCGATATCGGGATTTCGTGAAGATGTGGGAACACGGGCATCAATCAGTTCAATAACAAGGTCTATCAGCTTAATATCCTCAAGCATCATCCTCTTGGCCTTCGTCATATGGCCGGGATACCACTGTACCTGCATTATTCAATCCTCCCCGCTTCGCTGTTCTTTCCTTTCATGTGATACCATGCCTTGCCTTCGATCATTCCTCTGCTGATATTCCCGATATTTGCACTTCTGGAGTCTTCGGAACTTCGTCTGTTATCACCAAGTACAAAATACTCATCCGGTCCGAGAACAATCTCTGATGCGGCTACTCCCGCATCCTTGGTATCATCTGCCCTGTCACCGACATATACCGCACCGTTTATAACGACTTTTCCCTGGATGATCTGAACCGTATCCCCCGGAGTGGCAACAACTCTCTTTACAGACAGATGGGCATTCTCGTTGCCGTTCGGTCGAAATACTATTACATCCCCCTGCTTCGGAGCAGAAAACTGGTATGCTATCTTGTTTATCAGCACCTCCTGGCCGTTTGAGAGTGCAGGTTCCATGGAATCACCGACAACACTTGCCCTAATCCCGAAGGCGTAAATAACCGCAATTCCCAAAAACACCGCAATAAAAACAAGAAAAACCCATTGCAACACCTGATAGAGAATGTTTACATTGAAGCTTTTTTCGTGATTGATATATGAAAGCGTGGGTCCGCCTGATTTTTTTGAACGTCTCCTTGCCAATTACCGTTCCCCTTTTATCCTTGTACGGAACAAATACTGTTTGTTTACGATAAAACAAGAAGCACCTGCATATGCAAGTGCTTCCAAATAAACTTCCTGTCAGCGAATGAGTTCTTTAACTTTAGCACTCTTGCCCGAACGTTCTCTTAAGTAGAAGAGCTTAGCCCTGCGAACCTTACCGCGTCTTACTACCTCGATCTTCTCTACATTAGGTGAGTGAAGCGGCCATGTCTTTTCCACGCCTACACCGTTTGAATTCTTGCGGACAGTAAATGTCTCCCTGTTTGATCCGCCCTGACGTTTAATAACAGTACCTTCAAATACCTGAACTCTCTCCCTGTTACCTTCCTTGATCTTACCGTAAACCTTAACGGTATCACCGATAGCAAATTCGGGAGTGGATTCTTTTAACTGTTCCTGTTCGATTTCTTTGATAATGTTGTTCATTTCATTCCTCCTATTGATCCGGACGTTCTTAACTTACAAACAAGGCAGAGGACCGTCTTTTATAACAACTTTGATATATTAACATAAGCATCTTGCAATTGCAAGGGTTAATCCTTTTTCTTCTTTTTTCGCCGCGGCTTTTTAGGAACGAATTCCTCCGGGTGTGACTGCACATATTTTTTGTACAGATCAAATCTTCTGTCCATGGTGCGCTCAAGCGCCTTTTCATGTCTCCATGCATCAACCTTTGCATGGTCTCCGCTAAGAAGAACATCCGGTACCCTTTTTTCATGCCACACCTCAGGTCTGGAATACTGCGGATACTCAAGAAGTCCGTCGGAAAATGATTCATTCTCCGGGGAATCCGAATTCGATAATACACCGGGACACAATCTCGATACAGCGTCCACAACTACCATGGCTGCCAATTCGCCGCCGGTAAGCACATAATCACCTATCGAAACGTAATCGGTTACGATCTCTTCAAGTACCCTTTCGTCTATTCCTTCATAGTGCCCGCACAGAAGGATCAGATCTTCTTCATGTGAGAACTCTTCGGCCATACTCTGGTCAAAAGTACTGCCCTGCGGAGTCAGGTAGACAACACGCGGCGGTGTGGATATATTCTTTGTTATATCTTCGTAACACAGGTACACCGGATCAGCCTGCATGAGCATGCCTGCTCCGCCACCGTATGTATAGTCATCTACTTTATTATGCTTGTTGTTGGCATAATCACGTATATTTACCGCTTCAACACTTATTGCACCACTGCCCATCGCTCTGCCGGTTATACTTTCCGATAAGGCACTCATAACCATTTCGGGGAACAGTGTCATTATGTGAAAATTCATTCAAGCAGCCCATCCAATATGTGGATCTTCATCAGGCCCTCATCCACATCAACATTTTGCACACATTCCTTGATTGCAGGCAGCAAAAGCCTTCTTCCGTCATCCAGCATGATATCATAAACATCATTGGCTCCCGTCTCAATCACATCGGTTATAGTCCCACTGGTATTTCCTTCATCATCTATCGTCTTCATACCTATAAGATCGGCGATGAAATATTCATCTTTTCCGAGTCTTACCGCATCCGCTCTTGTAACGAAGATACCTTTGTTGCAATATTTTTGGACCGACTCGATCGTATCGAAGCCTTTGAATTTCAGAATGACAAACTGTTTAAAAAACTTTGCCGATTCACATTCGATCTCTATATTGCCGTTTTCGCCCTCAAGGATTGTTTTCTTAAGTTTTTTAAATCTCCTCACGTCATCCGTCATCGGAAATACTTTTACTTCTCCGTGGACGCCGTGTGGTCTGGTGATCACACCGATCTGTAATAAATCTTCCAAGTTACTGTACTATATCAACCAGCACCTTCTTGGGAAGATCCGCTGATGCAGCCTTGACTACTCCGCGGATTGCCTTGGCAATTCTTCCCTGTTTGCCGATAACCTTTCCCATATCAGAAGGCGCAACTTTTAGCTCTATAACGATCGATCTGGAATCTTCTTTTTCGGTAACCGAAACCTGGTCGGGATTGTCAACCAGCGACTTCGCGATAACCTCAACAAGTTCTTTCATATCATATCTCCTCAATTAATGATCAAAAACCCTTATTTCTCAATACCAGCAAGCTTGAAGAGTTTTCCTACTACTTCAGTGGGCTGTGCACCGTTTGCAAGCCACTTCTTAGCTTTCTCCTCATCAATCTGATATGTGGAAGGATCATTGTTCGGATCATATGTTCCGATCTCTTCAATACATCTTCCGTCACGAGGGCTTCTTGAATCCGCTACTATGATCCTGTAAAAAGGAGCCTTCTTCTGTCCCATTCTTCTAAGTCTGATCTTTACTGCCATTTTAAATTCCTCCGTATAATAAAAGTATTTATGCTAAAACGGGAGCTTAAATCTACCGCGTTTTCCCATCATCTGAGGAAGCCGCTTCATCATTTTCTGAGCTTCCTTGAACTGTTTTACAAGCCTGTTAACCTCTGCTATGTCCACACCTGCACCCTTTGCTATCCTGTGCTTTCTGGAAGGATTAAGAAGATCGGGATTCCTTCTCTCCTCTATTGTCATACTAAGGACAATCGCCTCTGTTCTGGCCATTTTCTTATCATCTATCTGATCCGAAATATCTCCAAGCTTTGCACCCTTCGGAAGCATTCCGCCCATTCCGGGAAGCATGGACATCACTGATGACAAGCCGCCCATTTTCTTCATCTGGTTCATACTCTCAAGGTAATCCTCAAAATCGAATTTACCCTTCTTGAGCTTGGCGGACATCTGCCTTTCTTTATCAGCATCGATCTGCTCACCCGCTTTTTCGATGAGACTAAGGACGTCGCCCATGCCGAGTATTCTCGATGCCATCCTGTCGGGATAGAAATTGTCAAGATCCTCAAGCTTCTCTCCCATACCCACAAAGAGTATGGGCTTGCCGGTTACCGCTTTTACCGAAAGTGCCGCACCGCCTCTTGAATCGCCGTCCATCTTGGAGAGGACCACGCCATCGATTCCCACCTTTTCATTAAAGGTTTCGGCTACATTTACCGCTTCCTGTCCTGTCATTGCATCCACAACAAGCAGCGTATTGTGAACAGTGACCGCTTCTTTGATCCTTTGAAGTTCCTCCATGAGTACTTCATCGATCTGAAGACGGCCTGCCGTATCTACTATCACCACATTATCATTGTGCTCGCCGGCATAATCCATTGCCGCCTTCACTATTTTGACAGGATCCTTTTCTCCTTCGATCCCGAAAAAATCAGCCGATACCTTTTCGGCGTTTACCCTGAGCTGCTCGGCAGCGGCAGGTCTGTATACATCGCAGGCAACAAGCAGGCTCTTTTTCCCTTTTTTTGACAGTTTAAGGGCAATCTTGGCCGCACTCGTAGTTTTACCGGATCCCTGAAGGCCGCACATCATTATGACGGTTTTTGACTGTCCTGCCTCGAACTTAAGCTCGCTGCCCTCGCTTCCCATAAGAGCAGTCATCTCTTCATTTACGATCTTGATTACCGTCTGCCCGGGATTGAGTCCGTTAAGTACGTCTGCACCTACAGCACGTTCTTCGATGCTCTTTATGAATCCTTTTACAACTTTAAAGTTTACATCCGCTTCAAGAAGAGCCATTTTAACTTCACGAAGAGCTGCTCTGACGTCAATCTCCGTAAGTCTTCCTTTGCTCTTAAGACCCTTAAATACATTCTGAAGTTTATCGGTTAGGCTCTCAAACGCCATATAATCTCCTGAAAAACACCGCTATAATGCTTCTATCATCTTATGCGCAAGACATCTTACCTCTTCATCGGTAGATATCTCTTCAATCCTTTGTGCCAGGTGGCGCAGCACCTCAAATCTCGATACAAGCCCCAGCTTGCTCTCATAGTCTTCAAGAAGCCTGTCACATCTCTTTAACAGGTCATGAACTCCCTGTCTGGAAATATTATATTCGCTGGCCAGTTCGGAAAGGGAACAGTCGTTATAGACAGCATCCTCATATATGAGCCTCTGGTGTTCCGTAAGAAGCTCTCCGTAAAAATCATATAGCAGATTTTTCTTGACGATATCATCCATAACATTCGATATATTACAACAGCAAAAAACAGGTGTCAAGTATTTTCTCTTGACACCTGTTTTATAACAATTTATTAGGAGAAGACATTCATATCTTAGTAATTATATACCGAAGGATCCCATTTCTCATTATCTCTTTCCCACTCACGTCTGAACTGGTAATCTTCAAATCCAAGGCTGTATGACTTGTAGTTAAGAGTATTGAGATAATTGTCAAATACTGCTGTTTTTTCGCTTGCAGCCGCTGCCTTTGCAGCGTAATCAGCCTTAAGGGCAACTAACTGAGCATTAAGCGAATCGATCTGTGCCTGAAGTGAGGGGCATGTCGCAACCTGAGCCTGATAGCCTGCGATAGCTTTCTCTACATCAGCGATCTGTCCGGCAACTCCGTTGGCAATATTTGAATATCCGTCAGCATCTGTCTTGGCTGCCTTTAAAGTTGTAAGGTCAGCAAGAGCCGACTTGTTTGCCGCAAACTTATCTTCGAAAGCACCTCTGTCCGTAATGTTCTTAAGATATGCTTTTGCATTATTAAGTCCGGTAAGCCACCACTGACTCATATTAACAGCATTGGTGTAATTATATGCAGCCTGTTCATACTCGAACTGCGTATGAGCCGGGTTATTCTTAACTGCATTAAATGTTGCAAGAAGTTCTGCTTCCTTAGCCTTAGCAGCATTATAATTCTGATCGTAATATGCAATTTGTGTATTTGCATCATTGATAATATCATAAGTACACGGAAGTGCTGCCTTAGCATCTACCGCCGATGACACAAACAGAATACCCGCAGCGCATACCGCCGATACTGCCATGATTACCTTTTTAATCATTATTCCACCTCATTTCGTTTATTTTCATAATAAATATCAGTGCTTTCATACAATAACATATGTATTTTACAACTTTTTCGGTAAACAGACAATAGTTAATTGCTAAATAACAGTCCGCACCACTTTCGGCTTGTAGCCTTTTATTTCAAGTGACTTAAGTATCTGCTCCTTATGCTGTGTCCCGAAAGCCTCAAGTGTTATACGAAGTTCAACCGCTGCATTTCTGTTCGTCGATACAAACTGGTTATGCTCAAGCTTAATAACATTTCCGTTATCCTCGGCGATGACGCTGGCCACTCTTGACAGTTCGCCGGGCTTATCCGGGAGAAGCACTGATACGGTAAATATCCTGTCTCTCATGATAAGGCCCTGAGATACTACGGATGACATTGTGATAACATCCATGTTCCCACCCGAAAGTATGGATACGATCCTCTTATTTTTTACCTTCAGATGATCAAGAGCCGCAACAGTCAGAAGTCCGGAATTCTCCACGATCATCTTATGATTTTCAACCATATCAAGGAACGCAACGATCAGTTCCTCGTCCCCTACGGTAATGATCTTGTCGATATTTTTCTGGATATAGGGGAAAATCACCGACCCCGGAGTCTTGACAGCCGTGCCGTCAGCAATTGTTGAAACGCTTTTTAACCCCGTAACCTTTCCGGCTTCAAGGGATGCCTTCATGCATGCGGCACCTTCCGGCTCAACTCCTATTACCTTGATCTTGGGATTGAGAAGTTTGGCAAGGGTCGATACTCCGGCAGCAAGGCCGCCACCGCCTATGGGTACAAGTATGTAATCAACAACCGGCAGATCCTGGAATATCTCCATTGCAATTGTTCCCTGACCGGTTGCCACGGTTTCATCATCAAAGGGATGAATAAATGTATATCCCTTCTCATTGGCAAGCTGCAGTGCCTTCTCGCAGGCCTCATCATACACATCTCCCCAAAGTATAACTTCAGCTCCGAGATTTTTGGTTCTGTTTACTTTGATCAGAGGCGTTGTTGTGGGCATGACTATAACCGCCTTGAGTCCGTACTCTTTTGCGGCATATGCAACACCCTGGGCGTGGTTTCCGGCCGATGCCGTTATGATACCCTTTGCCCGCTCCTTTGCAGATAAAGTACTAACTTTGTAATATGCTCCGCGAAGCTTGTAAGCTCCGGTCATCTGCATATTTTCCGGCTTCAGATATACTTTATTGCCTGTGCGCTCGCTTAAATATGAGCTGTACACAAGCTTGGTGTCTTTTGTAACTTCCTTAACAAGCTTCGCCGCCTCTTCGAATCTGTCAAGAGTCAGCATATCGGTTGCTTTACTGCGTTTTGTCGGCATCTTCGGTATATCCCTCCCTGTAGAAAAGCGCTTTTAAATAGTCATCGATATCGAATCTTACCAGATCCTCTATTCCTTCACCTACACCGATATATTTCACCGGTATTGACAGCTCCGACTGGACAGCTATGGCCATTCCACCCTTTGAACTGCCGTCAAGCTTCGTTATTACAACACCTGTAACATCGGTTGCTTCCTTAAATTCTCTTGCCTGATTAACCGCATTTTGCCCGGTTGTCCCGTCAAGAACAAGAAGAGTTTCTTTATATGCGTCGGGATACTCACGATCGATTATTCTCTTCATCTTCTTGAGTTCTTCCATAAGATTCTTCTTGTTGTTAAGGCGTCCCGCCGTATCAATGAGAAGAATATCCGTATCCCTTGATTTTGCGGCGCTTACCGCATCATATACAACCGATGAAGGATCCTGTCCGTCCTGTCCCGTTATAAAATCAGCTCCGCACCTGTCGGCCCATACTCTGAGCTGTTCCAGGGCTGCTGCCCTGAATGTGTCGGCCGCAGCAATCATAACCTTTTTGCCCCGTCCGATATAATTCATGGCAAGTTTGCCTATAGTTGTTGTCTTTCCTGCACCGTTTACGCCAACTACAAGGACAACACTTTTTTTCTCTTCAAACTCATAATCGGCAGGACACTCAGCAAGTAAGTCCCTGACCTTTTCCATCATATGAGTTCCCAGAGCCTTGGGCTTTCTGATATGCTCGTAATACTCGTCCCTTTTCAGCCCGTCTAAAATGTTCTTGGTTGCAACAACACCTATATCGGATAATATAAACAGTTCTTCCAGATCATCATAAAAATCATCATCGATAACATCTCTGTCAAACACTTCAGCCAGGTTATCGTCAAACTGTTTTCTGGTTTTGGAAAGTCCCGAAAATAATTTCTCAAAAAAGGCCATGATCAATCATCCAAATCTTTGTCTATAAGGTTAACGGATACCAGCGCGGATACACCCTTCTCCTGCATGGTGATTCCGTAGAGTCTGTCTGCTTTTTCCATAGTTCCTCTTCTGTGGGTTATAACTATGAACTGCGTGTGTTCGGTAAGCTTATTAAGGTATCCTGCAAATCTTCCCACGTTGGACTCGTCAAGTGCAGCCTCTATCTCGTCAAGAAGACAGAAGGGCGAAGGTTTCAGGTTCTGTATCGCAAACAGCAGCGCTATTGCAGCAAGCGCCTTCTCTCCACCCGACAGCATCAGCATATTCTGAAGCTTCTTGCCGGGAGGCTGTGCATTGATATTGATACCTGCCTCAAGGATATCTTCATCATCATTTATCTTAAGGGTTCCCGTTCCTCCACCGAACAGTTCCTTGAATACTTTGTTGAATTCCTCGGCGATCAGTTTGAAGTTTTCCTCAAACTGTACTCGCATCTGTTTGTCGAGTTCATCCAGAATACCGAGCAGATCCTGTTCAGCCTTCACAAGATCATCATGCTGCGTCTTGGTAAAAGTATATCTTTCCATAAGCACCCGGTAATCTTCGATGGCATTTACGTTTACATCCCCGAGTTTACGTATATCATCCCTCAGTTTATAAATATTCTTGCGCATTGCCGGCGGATCGTTGAGAGTTTCGTCACGCATCTCGGCTGCATGTGAAAGAGTGATCTCATACTCGTTCCACATATAATTGATGCGGCTCTCCTGCTCAGCCTCGGTCTTCTCTTTCTGGGAATTCAGACGATACAATTCCTTGTCCAGATCAGCAATCTTCTTCGAGATCTCTTCCCTTTTATCAAAGAATGTCTTCTGTTTTGCGGTAAACTCTTCCTTACTGGCAATTGCCTCTTTCATGGCAATTTCGTTCTCATCCGCATCGCCCTTTGATGCCTCGATGGTCTCTTGGATCTTGGTAATGTTTTCTTCTTTTTCGCTGATCTCGGTTTCGGTATCCTTAATGCTTGTGACTACTTCTTCGAGTTCTTTCTTTAAATGCTCTATTTCGGCACGGACACGTTCAACGTTCTGGCGCGCAAAATCCTGCTTCTGTTTTTCTTTTGTAACTTCCAGGTCAAGATCGGTCTTGGCAAATACCTTTTCCGTCTCTATATCACGTAACTTTTCAAGCTTCTCGCCGGCAGCATTTATCGCGGCATTAAGCTCCTCTTCGGACTTTTCGGATGCGGCAAGTTCTTCCTTGGCCTTGCTCTCGTCTGTGGTGATCCCTTCGGCAGCCGCTTTCATCTGTGCAAATTCGGTCTCAAGGTTTGCATGATCCGCAATCATCTCTTCCTTATGCTTGTTGGCCGCATCCACATTGAGCTGTGCGGTATTTTGCTGTATGTATAATTCCTGCAGTTTTGCCTTGAATTCTTCTATGTCGGAACGAAGCTTCTGTCTCTCATCCTTGGTCTTATCGATCTCATCCATGATGGACTCTATATTATGAAGTCCCTTCTTGGCTTCCGCCTCAAGTGAATCGATCTCCCTCTTTCTGCCAAGCAGATTAGATGCATTCTTAAAGGATCCGCCGGCAAGAGCACCGCCGGGAGTTAAGTATTCACCCTCAAGAGTAACGATACGAAGTGTATAGTTGTACTCCTTGGCAAGTTTGAGAGCATTCTCAACATTATCCATTACGATAATGGCACCGAGGAGCTGACTGATCACATCCTCATACTCGCTTTTGGTGCTGACAAGTTCATTGGCCATTCCGATGAAGCCTTCTGCTTTTCTAACCTCCGGTTTATCGAATTCGCCTCTGTTTCTCGTGGTTGTAAGCGGCAGGAAGGTGGCTCTTCCTGCTTTGTTATCCTTCAGATACTGGATAAGCTTTCTGGCAACGTGCTCATCTTTTGTTACGATATTCTGGATGTTGCCACCAAGAGCGGTTTCGATAGCAGTCTCATACTTGTCCTCAACCTGCATGATATCCGCAACAACGCCGATTATTCCAGCGACCTTGCCCTTTTGCTCCATGACACGCTTAATACTGCTTCCGTAGCCGTCATAACGCTCCGCAAGGTTACGAAGAGTGTCAAGCTTCGATTTTATGCCGTGATACGCCATCTGCGCATCGCCCAGTTTTCTGTCAAGCTCTTCTAACTTGACGCGAAAATCACCGAGCTTTTCTTCCATGGACTCCCGCTTGGAATCGGTCGACTGTATCTCGGCACAGATAGTATTAAGTTCAAGGGTCAGTGCGTTTACAAGTGTATCCTGCTCGGCTTCCTCGCTCTTTGCCCCGATAAGCTTTGACTGGATCTCGGCTTCACGGATCCTCGTCTGCTCAAGCATGGTTCCGAACTGTCCGAGCTTGGTCTTGATACCGGCTCTTTCGTTAAGAAGTTCGATTATAAGGTTCTTGTTCTTCTCGACAGCACTGTTTTCTTCTTCTATTTCAGCCTGCAGTTTTTCAAGTTCCGCTACGGCTTCATCTCTTTTTTTGATAAGTTCTCCGCACCCTTTATCAAGTGTTGTCTGTTCGGCAACAAGCCTTTCGGCCTCCGACTCCTTGGCGGCTATATCATCATTTAGTGTATTCTGTCTTGCGCGGAAATGATCTGCGGAAATATTGGCGGAATTAATCTTCTCCTTTAATACATTGATCTCGCCTTCAAGCTTTTCCTTGAGCAGACTGTCCGCTGAAAGCTTCTGGCGCTTTTCCTCTATCTGCGCATCAAGCTGGGCGATCCTTGCCTCTATATCCCCGTATTCTTCCTTTAATCTGGCATTTTCCCCGTTTGCGGCATCAAGGTCGCCTGTCGCAATGTTTATCTTGTTTTCGCAATCCTCTAATGCTGCCTTGGCGTTCTCGTTATCAATGAGGAAAATATTAACGTCAAGTTTCTTTAACTCCTCTTTCATCTGGAGGTAGTTCTTGGCAACTTCGGACTGCTTCTCCAGCGGTTCAACCTGACGCTCAAGTTCGCTTAATATATCCGAAACACGGACGAGATTGGCACGCTCCTGTTCCAGTTTCTTGAGTGCTGTAGCCTTTCTTCGCTTAAACTTTACAATGCCGGCAGCCTCATCAAACAACTCTCTTCTCTCTTCGGGCTTACCTGACAGGATCCTGTCTATCTGTCCCTGACCGATAATGGAATAGCCTTCCTTACCGATACCGGTATCGTAAAACATCTCGGCAACATCCTTAAGCCTGCATGTCGTACCGTTTATCAGATATTCGCTCTCGCCGGACCGGTACACCCGCCTTGCAACTGTAACTTCCTCGTAATCGGTGGGAAGAGCATGATCGGAATTATCAAGTGTAATGGCGACATAAGCGTATCCCATGGGCTTACGCATCTCCGTACCCGAGAAAATAATATCCTGCATCGAAGATCCGCGAAGCTGCTTGGCGCTCTGCTCCCCGAGAACCCATCTTACCGCATCGGCAACATTACTCTTTCCCGAACCGTTAGGTCCGACAATAGCCGTTATACCGTTATGAAATTCGAAATTAATCTTGTTTGCAAAGGATTTAAACCCCTGCACCTCAATGTTTTTTAAATACATTAAAACCTCTCCGTACGGTTAAGATGCTTAACCAATATGGCATACGCCGCACTCTGCTGGGCGGCCTTCTTGCTTTTTGCCGTTGCCTCTTCTGCGATCCTTCCGTCGAGTACGGCCCGCATAACATAATCCCTGTCATGAGACGGTCCCAGTTCCGCAACCGGTATATATTCCAGGCTCATTCCGTGATCCTGTGCATATTCCTGCAATATTGTCTTGGCGTCTACAAATTCTATCTTCTTCTCATAATCCGACAGCACAAATCTGTATATAAATGCTTTTGCAGCATCCATTCCGCCGTCCAGATATATGGCGCCTATTATCGCTTCAAAAACATCAGAGACAATGGAATCTCTCCCGCGTCCTCCGCTTTTCTCCTCACCCTTACCCAGCAATACGTACCGGCCAAGGTCAAAACCCTCTCTGGCACAGTATGCGAGGGTAGGTTCGCAAACAATGGCGGCCCTTAGCTTTGTCATCTCTCCTTCGTGCATTTCGGGATGATTCCGATACAGAAAATCACTTACCGTAAGTTCGAGCACCGCATCACCTAGGAATTCCGTCCGCTCGTAATCATCATGTTTGTTAAGTTTTAACTCATTCACGTAGGAACTGTGAGACAGGGCTTTTATGAGAAAATCACTGTTTTGAAAATCATACCCGATGAGCTTTTGCAGTTCTGTAAAACCGCTTTCATTATTCATGTATAACTCCGCACCGATTATACAGGCAACGTATAAATAGAGTTCCGCTTATCCGGAACTCTATCCGCCGAATACCCATATTATTATTTATTTAGCTGATTGCGTTCCTGATCTGCTCTATCGCATCCGCAACGGTTACGATAGACTCGGCATCATCAACATTTATCTCAATATCAAACTCTTCTTCGACTCCCATAATGATCTGGTAAACATCAAGAGAATCTGCTCCGAGATCGTCAATGAATTTTGTGTCCATGGTGATCTCGCTAACATCAACGTTAAGTACCTCTGTGATGATTTTTTTCAGCTTTTCAAGTTCCATAGTGCTAACCCTTTCTATTCGTCCTTTATTATTATCTTATCAGCGATACGCTGATTGATATTTTGCTCTTTAAATGTAACGCATTGCATAATTGCATTTGATACTTCCTTGGCAGTTGCGTTTCCGTGAACCTTCACTACAAGACCGTTCAGTCCGAGAAGAGGTGCTCCGCCGTATTCTGTCGCGTCAAAAGTCTTCATGACACCTTTAAGGGAAGGCTTGATAAGAAGACCTCCTATCTTACCGAGAGTGCTTCCCATAAGAGCGCCCTTTATCGACTTCAGTATCATCTTGCCGACACCTTCGTACATCTTCAGGATAACGTTTCCCACAAATGCTTCGCAGACAATAACATCCGCTCCCCCGTTAGGTATCTCCCGTGCCTCTATAGAGCCTATGAAGTTAATGTCCGGGCAGTTCTTAAGAAGCGGGAATGTTTCCTTGACAAGCATGTTGCCCTTCTCTTCCTCGGCACCGATATTAACTATGGCGACTCTGGGATTTTTAACACCGATAACATGTTCCATGTATATGGAGCCCATCTTGGCAAACTGTACGAGATGAGAACTTCTGGCATCCACATTGGCTCCGCAGTCTATTATAAGTGATACACCTTTGGGAGTTGTTGATGGTATAAGCGGTGCAAGGGGCGGACGCTCCACTCCCTTGATACGGCCTACGATAAGCTGTCCACCCACAAGAATAGCACCTGATGAGCCGGCAGATACAAATGCATCCGCTTTCTTCTCTTTCACAAGGTTAAGGCCCTTTACTATCGACGATTCCTTCTTCCGCCTTATAGCCATAACAGGCGCTTCCTCGGTTGATATAACCTCCTGGGCATCAACAATCTCTACACGGTCACGGGGATAATCACACCCCTCAAGCTCAGCCTTAATATCGGCCTCACGTCCGCACAGGGTTATTTTGATCGACTGTGAACCTTTAAGAGCCTCTATTGCCCCTTTAACTATTTCCCCGGGCGCATTATCGCCGCCCATAGCGTCAAGTACAACGTGTACCATCATCTTCTCCTATTGTATAGCGAACGAATATAATCTGTTCAAACTTATAATACTATACAAGACCCACAGACAAAAAGCAAATAAAAAAAGATCGAGTAGGGGAGATTTTTCTCTCCCCTCTCACACCACCGTACGTGCCGTTCGGCATACGGCGGTTCAACATAACTTCAAAGTGTGACGCTCATTGTA
>CADALB010000002.1:0-222038 GCA_902788755.1 uncultured Lachnospiraceae bacterium
CCTCTTTCTGGATAGCAAGACGGTCAGCGGAAGTATTTGTTCCGTTAGCTGCCTTAACTGCCAGCTCGTTCATTCTCTGAAGCATTGAGTGAACTTCTGTAAGAGCACCTTCTGCTGTCTGTACGCACGAGATACCATCCTGTGCATTTGACGAAGCCTGTGTAAGTCCACGGATCTGACTTCTCATCTTCTCACTGATTGTAAGGCCTGCTGCATCATCAGCTGCACGATTAACCTTATAACCGGATGAAAGCTTCTCTGTAACCTTCTTCTGAGAATCTGTCGTAATTCCAAGTGTTCTGTTGGCGTTCATTGCCTGCATATTGTGTTGTACTACCATAACCTTTTCCTCCTTGAAGATCGGTGATTTTATCACCGGTGATTTCCTTTACCTGTACTATATATCGGAGTCATTCTTAAATACTTAACCCCATTTTTTAATTTTTTGAATATTTTTCAAAATTACCAACCAATCCTTCTAAACTGTCTACTCCGTCAAATAATAATGAATAACCTCCCCGCCTTGCATCTCTTAAATACAAGTAATACGAAAGGGCAAGTATTCTGTACTGTTCTTTGCCTAGTTTATCAATAAAATTGCTGTTTTGAATAAACAGATAATACCCTTTATCATACTCCCTATCTTTAAATGAGACTAAAAATGCATCGTAATTCTCTTCAAACAAATTGTATTCATCGTTATTGATTATTCTGTCCAGGTTTGATCGCGGTATTCTTGATATCATCTCCCACATTGACGACAGCTGTCCGTATCTCTCCTTTGTAAACAGTCCCATATCTCTCATGGCAACCAGTGAATCATTAGAGCCGAACAGCGACACATGTCCAAGTTGTGTTTTAATCACTCTCAGTTTATAGCCATCATAAATAGAAGGAAGAGAAAACATGGCCGGTATCCATCTGTCTATCCATACCTCAAACACAGACTCTGTCCATAACGGTTTTGCCCTGTCACTATATCTTTTGTCATCTATTTCACTTGAAATCACACGTATATCGCATTCGGACATTTCCGACAATCTTACAAAAGTTGTTATAGTCTGATTGAAATTGTTATTAACTCCAACACTATATTCCTTTTCGTACCATATCCAGTCAATCGGTTCGATCATTGTATCCGTCCGCCTGATAAGGCATTCCCAGTTTGTGGTAAGCGCACCGTAATCCTCAAAGAAATCAACAGCGTCCGTGTATAATCCTTTTATAGGTTTTGATATTATCTCAAATCTGTCACGCTCATCTACGGCGAATACAACATCGTGATTCTCATCAATCGCGTCACATATATCATCAAGCGTTTTACCTTCAAACCAGCACCTGTCTTTTGTCGGCCATATATAGTCATAGTGCTTATTAAGTCCATAGCCCTTTAATACATATAGGTATTTTTCGTTTCCACCATCTTTTCCTTTTGCAAACTGCATAGGAACATAAATAAGACTACACAGCCCCATTTTGCGGTATTTATCAACCACACGTCTTGTATCGTCTCCCGTGCTTGAGTCATACACATAAATATCTATACCCTTTTCGCCATAAGGTCTGCATATTTTACCCAGAACTTCATCCATAACTTCCGGATGTTCGTGTGTAAGATAGCAGCACGCAACTCTATTCTTCAATAAATCTTACCGCCTTATCACATGTGTCCCAATATTCTCTTACAAAGACTTCCGCAGCTCTGTAATGTTCAAATACTTTGACAAAATAATCTGTATCCTCAATATTCCACGGCTTATACTTGGAAATATAATGAATGATAATACTATTCTCTATCAAATTGTCTGCATGTTCCTCGGGAACATACAAAAATGTATTCCAGATAATATCAATGATCTTTATATCTTTGTTAAAGACAATGTTTAGCGCATCCTGATCCGGAAGATCGGCTGCATAGTCCGGAGACGCCACCAATTCCCAGAATTTTTCAAGTTGCCCCGTTTTTTTTAGTTTTTCTGCATTGATTAACAGTATTCCGGAATTGATGTAATCATCCAGTCCAAGCCTTTCAGACGGATTACTTGTGACATCCCATACCCCGGCAAATGATTTTCCGTCAAAGTCGGTATTATACAGATCCTTAATGCTTCCTCTGACCAGTATATCTGCATCAAGCCACAACACCCTGTCAAGTTCAGGCAAAACTTCTATAGTATTATATCTGAAAAAAGCCTCCTGCCTCCATCTTCCGGTCTGAACCTTTATCTTCTTGAGAAGTTCTTCCTCAATTCGAATAAACTCAATGCTGTTGTTTTTACCCAGTTTTGTCAGCCTATTCAGCACAACTTTCCCGCTGTCTGATAGATCAACATACAATATACGCAAGCGTATATCATCATTATTAGCAAACAACGAATATATCGCTGTTACAGCCGGAAGTAAAAATCCCGTATTAAAAGCCATTACTACATCCATGCCATCTGTATCCTCATAACTGTATCATATGTAATAATCTCAGACAGGCGCATACCAATCTCCCGCATTAATCTTGCCATCTGAGTATTCTCCGAAATAGCCGCTCTCAAGAATGGTTTCATAGAATTTTCCGGCAGACATATTATTTCTGTACTTTGGGTTTCTGAATAATTGAACCATATCAGGGATCTGCTCGGCATTTTCGAAGGTTATAGCATCATAGTCCGCTGCCAGCCACTTGATATCATCTTCGTTTAATTCACTCTCATTAACAAACCAGCTACCTCTGCGGAATGACTTGAATTTGCTATAACAGTACGAGTCCGGATACTTGTCAGTTACGAATGTTCCATAAGTTTCGAATTCCGAAAACCCCAAAGAAATATAATCATCATCTATCGATTCTATTATCTTTCTCCAGAACGTGTCTTCTTTTCCCGGCTCACCGCAAATAATACTTATCAGTTCCTCCATATAACTCTTATTAAAAACCATATGCTCTGAAATAAATGAACCTTCTATATTCTTCTTTAGTCCCAACAAGTTGTCGATGGTCTTGAAATATCCAGGATTGTGTTCACTCTTCAGTCCAAATATGGGTTTTCCCAAATCATCAAACAGTTCAATGTCTCTAAGCGGAACTGTATCCATATCCCATGACATATAGTAATTGCCAGTACATTTGAAGCAAAACATCATCTTCAGGAACTGCTGGTAGTACCAGCCGCCCCTGACTCTGTTAAGCAATTCCGGATCTATCTGACTGACACGTCCCTTTATATAATCCATAACCGGCTCTCTTGGCAACAATTTTTCCTCATTAAGCACCTTAACAGAAAGCCCATGGTATCTGTCAGAAATATCCTTATCTACCGCTTCGCAAAGTTCATTGTTACCTATGAAGATCAATTCACTGACGCAGAGATGATTAAATACTCTTGCCGACACCAGATCCCTCATTCTTAGATAATCCTTTGTTATTGTAGGTATAATGACCTGAATCGGTTGGTGGGGTCTGTTACTCAATGATTTACCTCCATATTGTTTGATTTACAATAATTCAAGTATCTCTTCACAATAGTTTACCATACTTTAGTGCAAAAAAAGAAGACGAACTGCGTCGTCCCCTTTATTTCTTAATATCCTGCGCTGAATAATCCATTCCGAAATCACCACTCATTGTCTGGGCATAACTGCTTGCCACCTTCAGGCTGTTTCTTGTTCGTTTGATCTCTTTTTTTCGACTGCCAAATACCTTGTCGATTATCTTGCGGTTTCTCTCTTCACCGGTAGTGATTTTTGCCCCTTTATCGGTTATCTGGGATATAAGCTTCTGAATCTCTTTGATCTGTCCCGAATACTTATCTTTATCTCCGTTAAGCTGCTCCTTTACCCTGTCATACAGGCTTTGGAAGCCTTCGTCCATCTTAACTATACGGTCTATGGATGCCTGTTTTTGCGCAACTATAAGATTAAATGAATCCCAATTAACCTCATCGTAGCTTTTGCCGTTAACGCAATCATGCTGCTCTTCATTATTGCGGATGATCCGGTCAAGAAGTTCCGACTTCTTGGTCAGGCTCTCTATCATTATCTGGATATAATCATCAACGGGCATATATGTATCCTCATACATAATTGGACAGCAAACTCACAATCATGCCTTATGGTTTAGTCTCATTACCTCTTTCCATGTGTCACGCATTGTGTGAAGATGCTCGTCCACTTCTTCGAGTATCTCTTTATCCTTGGTCATATTGGCTTCGCGAAGCCTTCTCATGAGATAATTGTATACGTTGTTAAAATCATTGGCGATCTCATACTTGAAGTTCAGCGTGATCTGAAATTCCTCAATGATCTTCTGAACTTTCATTATATTATTATGAGCCTTTGTTACATCTCCCTGCTCAATTCCCATTATAGCAATATTACAGAACTTTATCGCTCCCTCATAGAGCATGAGTGTCAGTTCTGCAGGAGATGCTGTAAGGATCTTGCTCTGATTGTACTGCGCATACGGATTGCCGGTCATGACTGCCATGAGGGTAACCTCCTTGTTGAAATATCCGTGATTTTATGATGCCAACTCTTACAAACTGTCAGCACATCCATAAGGGATGCGCTGACAAATATTACTCATATTATACACTATTTCTCTATCATCCGGCAAACAATTGAGAGATGTATGACTGCTGTGAATTAAGTGAAGACATTGCCGATTCCATTGCGGTAAACTGCTTGTAATACTTTTCTTCCTGGTCGGCTACATATTTCTCCCACTTTGTGACCTGTTTATCTTTCTCCACATAATCATTCTGAAGCTTTTTATCGGAGAAGAAGTTACCAAATGATGTATAACTGTCAGATCTTGACTGAATCTTATTCATTGCATCATACAGCTTATTGGACAGTTGCTGGAAAAAGCTTGCTGTTGCTGTCGGGTTGGATGCAATCATGGCACGAAGCTTGTCATCATTGCCTGACGTAGATGAATCATCCTTATCTCCGTCTATATGGTAAGCATTCTTTTCATTGTCAGCTGCCTCAAAGTAACCAAGGGTATTGATACCGAAGCTTGAAAGCGAATATGTCTTGCCATCAATGTCAAATGTAGAGAGCATAGCCTGACGCATTGCAGATGATATAGTATCCAGTTCGGAATCACCTCTAAGGAGTGAATCCTTGATCTTGGTCTCCCACTTCTCTACCTCATCATCCGTCATTGCATCCTTCTCTTCGGAAGTAAGCGGCTCATAACCCTTTGAAGAAGCGGCATTATAGAGCTTATCCATCTCGTTCATGAGACTGTTGTACTCTTTGAAGAAGTTCTTAACGTTATCGTAGATCTCATCGTAATCCATATCGGTTACAAGAGAGATTGCTCCGCTAGTCTTCTCCTTTGCAGTAATCGTCAGTCCGTTTATCGAGAAGTTATTGGTCGCTGACTTGAACGTAGCCCCATTAAGCTTAATCTCAGCATCCGAACCATCTATCTTAGATGCTCCGTTCGCAGTTCCAAGCTTGAGAAGTTCCTGAACCTTCCTGCCTGCGTCCGTATTGCTAACAAAACCGAAGTCATTCGCCTCTCCGGACTCCCTGCTGCTGATGAAGAATCTTCCCGTAGCTTCATCATAACTGGAATTGAAGCCTGCTGCTCCGATCTGACCCTGAAGTTCCGCAAGAGTTGTATCTTTTGTGACTCTGATTGGTGGGTTAACAAATTCGGTATAGTTACCGCTTGCATCCTTGGCACCTTTTCCGATCTTGAGTTCTATCTCACCAGAGATACCAAGCCCAAGGTCAGCAAGAGTCGTTGTTCTCGAAGCTTTAACATCTTTGCCATTCTCATCCTTAACAGTAATCTCACCGCTTGTAAGATATGCAGATTTGGCCAATTCCTTTACTTCAAGAGTCTGCGTACCGTTGACAGCGCTGTTGCTTGCTATAACAGAAGCCTTTGAGGAATCGGAAACCGTGGTCTTCTTCTTCGAATAAGAGGAAGAAAACCGCATGTTACTTGCCTGTTTTGTGAAGAAGTTCTTGATCTTATTGTTAAGATTTGTCCAAGCTTCCTGTTTCCACTCGGTCTTGGCCTTGGCCTTGGTATACTTCTCACCCTGTTTTTCGTATGCATTTACAAGCTCTCTTACCATAGAATCGGTATCAAGCCCGGAATTCATACCCGTTATTCTGATCTTACCCATATGCTGTCCTCCTTACCTCTTCTCATCCACGAGGAGTCCGGCCATTTCCCAAACCTTGGCTATCATATCCAAGGTCTTCTCAGGGGGAAGTTCTTTGATGACTTTTCTGGTCTCTTTATCAACAATCTTGATGGTCAGATGATTCGTTTCCTCATGTATACCGAACTGGGCAACCGAATTCATCATCTTCTTGTTCATCTCTTCAACAGCCTTTTTCACAGCTTCAGCACTGGCACTGGGCTGCTGTTCCTGTTGATTACCCTGTTGACTTCCTGATTCGCCATCCTTGGCCTGTGCCGCGTTGACTGACAACGTTACATTATCTACCGGCGCTGCGGCATTTTGCATAGACCCTTCCGTGAATTCCTCTGCACTCTTTTCCACCGGCTTCGGCGCAGTCATCTGCTGAGCTACCGGCTGTGCATTAAACGTCATTGCACTACTAATTGGTTCTATTGCCATTTTTATCACCTCCATGTGACAATAAACAAAACACTACAAAAAACCGATAAAGATGGTTTCTTATGCTTTATATCGGCGCAATTATATAAAAACTTAATACTTTTTTAAAAAATTTTTTTAAGAGCCTCAAGACCTTCGGTTTCAAGAGCCTGTTTATTTGCCTCCTGAATCTGAAGGTATACTTCTTTACGATAGATAGGAACCTCTTTGGGTGCGCTTATTCCGACCTTAACCTGGTCTCCCTTGATCTCTAATATTGTTACCTCAATCTTATTGTCAATGACAAGGGCTTCGTTTTTCTTTCTCGATAATGCCAGCATAATTATTCACCCGCCCTTTCCATGTTGTCCTTAAGTATCTGATAGATAGGGAACTTAACAATATATTTCTCATCATCGGTAATTATCTGATTGGCCTTGCGATTTTCCCCGTTTATTATTATCGGAGCCTTGAGGTTAACCGTCATATTCTCAATCTCATGGGGAACCGTGATAGTTACAAGCACGAGAGTGTTGTCATCATTCACATCCCCAAGAGGGGTGAGAAGATCATCCTCTATATTGGGGTTGTAATCCGGCATTACAATAAGAGGATCTATAACAGGCATTGCGAATGCAGGCTCCTGTATAGACTGCATCCATCTAATACCACCCTCTGATTCACTATCATGAACAAGAAGAAAATCCGTAAGTTCAGGAAATCCTATTATACCTTGAGGAAATCTAATGAGCTTGTCGTCATCAACCTCTATTTCTCCGAACAGTTTTGTAGTAATCTTCATGCCTAACCTCCTTGTAAATATAATTAATACTACAGATAGTTTAAAAGTGTCTGTTGTGATATCTTGCCGGCTGCAAGCTGTGCAGCTTCAAGTGCAAGTTTCGCATTCGAGAAGTCTATCGATGATTCGGTAAGCTCCGCATTGATATTGTTATCAGCAAGTTCCTTGAAGCTCTGAAGCTGGTCGGCCACTCTCTCCTTGGTAATCGCAAGTCTTGACTGCATACTTCCGATATTGGCTATTGCAACATTGTTTCTGTCTGCATATGCATCAAACCTGTCGAGACCTTCGGAGAATGTCTTCTGCATTCTTGCTTTTTTAAGGGAGAACTCCTTGTTTGCGGCGTCAACTTCCTTCTGTACTGTCGCTTTATCCGCATCAGATGCTGCCGCAAGCTTCTTCTCGGCAGCTGCTAACTTCTCCTCCGCATCAACAACATCCTGCGTTACACGAAGAAGATCATCGATATCTCTTCCTATATCATGAGTATACACTTCATTTGCGTGTGTGTTAATAGTTATTTTTTGGTTGAAGCTGATTTCAATTTCCATATTCTGGTTTTTAAAATTCGGCTTCGTAGGCTCAGGTTCTGTGGGAATCACCGGCTTTCCGCTACCATCCACTTTAGGATCGTAATTAAAAAATGTTGTCGTGGGCGGTGTTCCTGTTGTCTGGGTGCAGGCAAAATAATGCTCCGGACGAAGATCCCCTGACTGCCAGTTGTCTTTATTGTATTCGATTGAGGCCGATGGCGCAGGGACAAGCGACGCATTTGTACTAAAAAAGGCTGAATACGTACCGACAGCAGTCTTTCCCATGAGGATCTCTCCTGTCTCGGGAATAAAAACTGCTTTCGCCGGATCATTTATCACGGAAGTATATATATCATCTATCTCATCAGGAGTTTTTCCTGCAGTAGACATCGTCGTTACAGTAATATCAGCAGTCACCTGAGTCGAAGGAACTGCATCGGGATCACCTGCCGATAAACTGATCTTTCCACCGGGGAGTGATCCCATAAGCTTATCGTACGACAACCTGATTCTGTTTATCTCATTCTGTGTAACTTTTGTCTCGTCATTAGTATCCGAAGTTATATAGTTGAACGTCTCAAGCGCCTTGGCATCAAATGTCTCATGGATCATGTATTCGCTGTTAAGATCCGTATCCGTCGCAAGGAAAGTAAGTGCTTCACCGGTACGATATCCCGTAAATACCGTACGCTCGGCGTAATCAGCATTACCTGATGAATACAGTTCAGCACGCAGACCCTTAAGGCTCTCAAGTATCTTCTGACGGTCGGTAGCCGTATTGTCATCACTTGCACCTGTAGTAAGATTTTCCTTGATATTGGTAAATATCTGGTTTGTCTGCTTAAGTGCGGTCTCAGTAACGTTAAGCCATGCTTCCGCATCCGGAATATTCTTCTTGTAATACTGGGTAAGCTGTGAAAGGTTTGTATTTAAGCGAAGTGCACGGATCGCCACAACAGGATCCTCCGAAGGTCTCGAAATGACCTGTCCCGTTGCAATCTGTGTATTAAGCCTGTCTTCGTTGAGTTTGTTGATATTGATGTTATTCTTTGTGTTAGACGTCATCATGCCGTTGGTAATTCGCATCATAACCGTACCCTCCGTAGAATTTACAAAACAAGTACTGCTACAGGCAGCCGAACTCCCTTTCAGCCTACTGTAAATAGCTATGGCAAATTCCCTTTTGCCTGATGTATATAATTGTTTATCGACATTATCCGGCTAAATCTTAACTACAACTTATACTCCGGTTTGAAGTATCAGTCTGTCATATATTTCCGTCATGATCTGTATCATCTTGGATGACAGATTGTATGCTTCCTGGAACTTCACAAGGTTAAGTGCTTCTTCATCGTTATCGACACCCGAAACCGAAGTTCTCTGGGCAACGATAGATTTGCTGATCTTGTCGAAGTTCGAGTAGAAGTTGTTGGCAGATGATGCGCCGAGCGCAACATCGCTTGTGAGGCACTGCAGGAATTCTTCGGAAGAGCAGCCTCTGTATGTCATCTTGGACTTGTCAGTCCGAACTTTCATAAGTTCAAGAGTAATATCCTGTGCATCCTGTCCCTGAGTAATATCCTTTGTTGTACCAAACAGGCTGACATCTTTTAGCATATCACTGTTTATATTGAAATTCCCCGCCGTAAGCTGCAGGTAATTGTTATTTAATGTGTTTACAAGATGCGTGCTTCCGTCGTAGCCGGTCTCATAATTGTAATCATCAAACTTTCTCTCATCGCTTCCGCTTGTAAACATAGCCTCGGCAAGGTTACCGTTTGAATCCTGAGCAGTCTTCTCTATCTTGTTCATAGCCTGTGAAAAGGACCTTACCCATTCGTTCATCTGTGCCATATAGTAAGGAATTCCCTGATAATCTATAGATACTCCGACAAAAGCATCCTTACCGGAAAGACCTGATGCATCATTTGGCTTCTCGGGTGTCCCGGGCGCAAGACTAAACGTATACTCCTCTTTATCCGCATCATAAACCCATGACTCATATACAAGTCTTACATTTCCGACTACAATAGTCCCTGAACCGTTCATTGTAACCTTATTCATATCGGTCAGAAAATCATGATTCGGGTTTGACTTGTCTATCTTGACTGTTACTGAACTGGGTGTAGTATTAACGTAAGCACCTTTTGCCGAGAAATTCTCACCATTATTACCATCTCTTACCTCAATGAGTCCCTTAAGCTGTCCTCCAAGGCTTCCTCCGTACAGGTTAAGTGGAAGTCCGCCCAGATAAATATCATAGAGTCCATCAGCATCGGACTGATTTACTTTCTCATCCCCACTCCTTGCAACACATTCAACGGTAGAGTACTCATAACTGTTTACAAGATTCTGTCCGCCTGCAATATCCACGATATATCTGTATATTCCGGATTCTTCCGATCCGCCTTCAGTTGTGTATATGGGAACTTCCGTAACCTTAACGTCAACTATCTCCGACAGCTGGTCAATGAGAAGGTTTCTCTTGTCACGCAGTTCATTTGCGCGGACATGATTAACTTCTATAGTATTGATCTGCTTGTTGAGAGTAGCAAGCTCAGATGCGATAGAGTTGATCTCATTGACTTTGTTCATGATCTCGTTATTGGCATCGGTCTGCAGTCTCTGAAGGGACGTATGCATATTGTTGAAGTACTCGGTAAGAGCTTTGCATCTTGATAAAAATGCAGCCTTCTTCGTATCGTCTCCCGCACTCTTATACACCTCATCAAGAGCATCGAACATATCCGAATAAACGACATTAAATCCCTGAACATCATCTGTATCGGTAAAATAGTCTTCTATCTGACGATAATACTGCTGTTTGATATCGTAAATTCCCTTGCTGGCATTATTCTGCCAGTATTTAAGATCATAGTATGCGTTCCTGATCTGGTCGATAGACTTGGTGTCAACACCCGCCCCGGCCATACCGTATGAAGTGTTGGTGCGAAGCGCGTCGGCAGCCGCCTGAATTGCCTCCTGCCTTGTGTAACCCTTAGTCTCCACGTTGGAGATATTGTTACCCGTAACATTAAGAGCTGCATTTGCAGCCTGCAGCCCTGTATATCCTATATTCAGTCCGAAAAATTGTGAAGTACTCATAGGGCCTCCTTCTATCTATACACTACATATTAAACGCTGTCTAACAGTCTCTCCAGCATGTCGTTACATGCCGTGATATATCTTGACGCCGCATTGTATGCATTCTGATACTTGATCATATTGGTAAGTTCCTCGTTGGAAGATACTCCCATGATTGCATCTCTGCTATCCGAAAGCTGATGCGTTGCCACCTGCTGGGCTGTCACTATACTCGTGTAAACCGATCCTTCAGTTGCCACCTGGCCTACAAGCGCTGCATAATAATCCCTGTAATCATACTTCTGCGTAAGCTCAGGTGAGATGCTGGAGAACTTATTTGTAAAAGCATCCGCCAGAGCATCAGCCTTGGCATGATCAACCTGCCTGTCTTCTGTCATAAACTCATTACCAAGCAGTGACGGGGTCTTGAGCAGATCCGGATTGATCTTCATATTTGATATAGTATATAAACTATCGATATCCGCATGAGACGGTTTATCATCTTCCTTAACGTATTTATACTTACCGGAACCCGAATCATACTCGTATCTGGGTGTTCCGAGTCTTACAAACAGCTCTTTCGGAAGATCCTCATCCGACGCATATGTCGGAGTTCCGCCGGAATCGATCAGGCCCTTCTCATCCGTAAGGATATTATTGACTTCCGTCATGAGCGAATGTACCATCTGGTCAAGCTGTGCCTGCACCTTCATTACGATCGATGAAGAAGTGGGGATCAGATTCTGAGTCACGTCTGTAGCCGTATCAGGATTATAGTATGTATATATACCGTTCATATAGGTGTTGTAATCCATGTCGGTATAGTTGGCTCTTCTGTCACCCCTCGCGAGAATTACCGACTTGAGCTGCCCTATATCGGTATTGTAAGCAGTAGCAATCTCCTCGTTTCTGATAAACACTTCTGCGTTCTTGTTCTGAGGCCATACAGGAGTGTAGAACCCCGTACCCTCATCAAAAACGGTATCCATATGGAATACCCTGTCTCTTGCAACGAGAGATACTCCCTCAACAAGAACCTCAGTAGCTCCGTCAGCGTTTGTAAAATATGATATATTTGCAAGGGCAGAAAGCTCGTCGAGTGCCTTATTCCTCTGGTCTCTAAGGTCGTTTGCCTCCTGTTCGCCCAATTCTTCCGTATGAATTCTTTCGTTAAGAGCATGTATCGTATCTCCAAGATCATTGATCTTGTCAACATACTCTTTCACTCTTGCATTAAGATTATCCTGGTAATCGGTCAGTCCGTTATATACCGCCTGTGCCCTTTCCAAAAACTGTGCTGCGGTATTGACGAAAGAGCCTTTTGTGACTGAACTTGACGGATCTTTTTGGAGTTCCTGAACAGATGTCCACAGTCCGGCAATTGACTCCTGAAACGCAACGCCGTCAAATTCTCCGAGAAGTGTTTCTATTTCCTGGGTTGTTTCCTGACAAACTTCATAAAAATTAGACCTTCCGGTTTCTCTGCGATATGACTTGTCAAGAAAATCATCCCTGACCTGTCTTACTATATCGTATTCAACACCGAGGCCTATCTGCATTTTTGAAACAGCCGGGGACGTACTTATCGTGTTATAAGACATGTCCGCATGCAACGTCTGCTGACGGACATAACCCGGTGTTTCTATATTCGAAAGGTTGTGCGCTGTTGTATGCAGCGAATTCTGACTGGTCTGAAGTCCGGTTGCCCCTAAAAACAGGCCGCTCATCAACGACATGTAATCACCTCATGTTCTGTAACCCTAACTACTGTTTTGCATCAAAACCTCTGACCGATCCTAATGTCTCTCCTGTACTTACGGCACTTCGTCCGTAATTATTTGTTTCCGGAGCCTGTCTCATGGCTCTGATCATGTTCAGGTCGAATTCAACCATCTCCAATGACTGGTCTATCAGCTGTCTGTTACTTTCATTTATCATTCGTACATTTTCGACCGTCATCTTCAGCTTATCGTGTATCTCGGAGAGTGCACGCTGCTCATTAGGCTGTTTAGAAAGCAATTCGATCAGCACAGAAAGTTTTAATGTCTCAACATCCTTGTTGATTACGTCCGCGATGTCACGGGTTACCTGGGCACGTTTGCTATCCAGATTTCCGATCGTCGTCACAACGATTTGTTCATCATCCGTGATTTTTTCCAATGCCGCTATGTCTCTTGAGACTATAACGGTCGCTTTGCGCTTGGACAACTCCAGAAGCTTTTCGTATTCACTGTTTTCCTTGTTCAGTGTATCAATGAGTTCCTCAATAAGGCTTGCCACTGTTTATCCCCTTCGCCAAGCGCCGCCCTGCTTCCGATCAGATCATTTGATCAGAAGCCGAGCTTCTCTTCATACTTTGCAAGTAATTTTGATGCAAAATCATCATTGCTTACATTATAAGTACCGTTTGCAATAGCTGCCTTGATAGGCTCCGTGATCTCGCTCCTGATATCGGATGAATTTGCAACAGCTGCTTTTGCTGTCTGGATATCTTTCCCGATACTGGAGATCTGAACCTGATCTCTTCCGTATGCAGACGCTACATTGTTGACCTTGCCGGTCTTCTTTGCCGAATAAATCTGACTTACGGCATTATATGCTTCTATACGCATTTTTTCTCCTCCTTCCCTGTCCGGAGTGCTCCCCTCGCGATGCCATCCATGGCTTCGCAATAAAACATTTTACAAGTTTCATAATATTTATCGACCATTCTTTAATAATCTTTATACCTTTTTTAATATTTTTTTGCCTTTGCCGCTCACCCTCGCCGGGTGGCATCCAGCACTTCGTGCAGGATAACATCTACGATCGAGCTATAGAATGCCCTATTCCGGCCATAAACAACTTCCACGCACCCATCATGCACGATGTAGCCTCCTTGCGGCTGCCCGGCAGAATATACATAAGAGACGCCTCATATGCCCTGATACTGCGCCAGCTACCGGCAAGCTCGTTAAGATCAATGATTCCGGGTTTTCCCCACGTCGTGATTAGAAGCCTGTCGCCATCAATGTCCGTTATTGTTGTAAAATGACTCTTAATTGCAGAATCGGATCCCCCCGCAAGCCTCTTTTCAAGGTCGGAATCTGCTTTGAAGAGTCTCGCATTGTGAGTATTTCGGCATGTAAGCAGAACAACCGCTCCGCTCTTTTTCAGTCCCTCTTTAATGAACTCCCTTGCCTCTTCCTTGGACATAAAAGCACAAGCCTTGTATTCAACTGTAATATCAAGGCCCATCTTTCTGGCAAACCGGATGATACCTATAATAAACCCTACATTTGTAAGGCCGAATGTACTTTTTAACCTGGTAAAAACTTTTGATGACCGCTCTTTGCGGTCATAGATACGATTAAGCGGAAATATCTCAAACGATCCCATCGTCTCATATACCCCGGTCATAAGAAGTGAGAAGTTCTCATGACCGGGATTATCTGAGCATAATGCATCCTTTATCTGTGCAGGAATCTTTCCCGATGTTCTTATTGCATCAACGAACTCTTTGTCACACCTTGCAAGGCAGCGCAGCACATTAGCTCCCGCCACGGACCCGCAACCTCCCAGGGCTCTCGTATTTGACGAAAACCACCTCTGGTCACCTCCGTAACTGATCTTCCTGTCAGGACCCTGTATCTGCAGTTGTCTTGCACGCGGTATGTTCATACATTATTTCTTGACTGTTACCTTATCAAGATGCCATATATCATCAACGTATTCCTGGATAGTCCTGTCTGATGAGAACTTTCCGGAGCTTGCTACGTTAAGGATCGCCATCTTGTTCCATTTCTTGGTATCCTTGTAAGCTTCCTGTATTTTCTTCTGTGTTTCTGCATAAGAGTCAAAATCCTTAAGAATGAAATACGTGTCAGCCTTTGCGGTACATTGTGTATTGAGGAGGGAATTGTACAGATCCCTGAACAGTTCCGGATCCTCGGGACAATAAGTGCCGTTTACAAGTTGCATGAGAACCTTGCGGACATTTGCATTGTTGTTAAATATCTCATTTGGATCATATCCGCCGTTTTGCTCATAGTTTATAACCTCATCGGATGACAGTCCGAATATGAATATGTTTTCTTCGCCGACTTCCTCATACATTTCTACATTTGCGCCGTCCATTGTACCGATCGTAATTGCTCCGTTGAGCATAAACTTCATGTTACCGGTTCCTGAAGCCTCCTTGGACGCGGTCGATATCTGCTCGGAAACATCTGCTGCGGCAACGATGAGTTCCGCATTTGATACACAGTAATCTTCTATGAATACCACCTTTATCTTGCCGTCAATCGATCCGTCGTTATTGATGACATCCGCAACGGAATTAATAAGCTTAATAGTCAGCTTTGCATTCTTGTAGCCCGCTGCAGCCTTTGCTCCGAATATGAATGTGCGGGGCACAAAATCCATATCGGGATGTTCCTTGAGTTCATTGTACAGATACATGATGTGCAGGATATTAAGGAGCTGGCGTTTATACTCATGAAGACGCTTTACCTGAACATCGAATATCGATCTCGGATCAACCTCAATACCGTTATGCTCAAGAATGTACTTCGCAAGTCTTACCTTGTTCTGATATTTGATATTCATGAACTCATGCTGAGCCTTCTTGTCATCCGCATATACTTTGAGATGCCGTAGAACGGTAAGATCCGTTATCCATTCATCTCCCACATGGGCAGTTACCCAGTCCGCAAGAAGAGGATTGGCATGCAACAGGAATCTTCTCTGTGTTATACCGTTTGTCTTGTTGTTGAACTTGTCGGGCATAAGCTCATAGAAGTCACGCAGTTCCTGCTTCTTGAGAATCTCGGTATGGAGCCTTGCAACACCGTTAACCGAGTAAGATGCGCAAATCGCCATATGAGCCATCTTAACCTGTCCGTCATAAATAATAGCCATCTTGCGGATCTTCTCTGTATTCCCCGGATATGAAGCTTCTATAAGCAGGCAGAATCTTCTGTTAATCTCCTCAACAATCTGATAGATTCTCGGAAGAAGGTTGGAGAACAGCTCAATAGGCCACTTCTCAAGTGCTTCCGACATAATCGTATGATTGGTGTATGCAACAGTCTTGGTTGTTATTGACCACGCTTCTTCCCATCCGAGTCCGTATTCGTCCATCAGAATACGCATAAGTTCCGGAACTGTGAGAGTAGGGTGTGTATCGTTCATCTGGAACGTAACCTTCTCATACAGTTTATGAATGTCGTCATGCTTACGCATATATTTGTCAACAGCTTCCTGTATGCTTGCAGATACGAAGAAATACTGCTGCTTTAATCTCAGTTCCTTACCTGCATAGTGATTATCATTAGGATACAGAACTTCACATATGTTTCTCGCAAGATTTTCCTGCTCAACAGCCAGACGGTAATCACCCTTATCAAATGAATCAAGCTGAAAACACTCAACAGGCTGGGCATCCCATATCCTGAGTGTATTTACAACACCGTTTCCGTAACCGGGTATGGGGAGGTCATACGGAATAGCCTGTACCGACTGGTAATTCTCCTGAGTGAAGTGATTTTCTCCCTTTTCATCAACATGAACAGCTACATTTCCGCCGAACTTAACGATCTTGGCGTATTCCGGACGACGCAGTTCAAACGGATATCCATCCTTAAGCCAGTTATCGGGAACTTCGACCTGAAATCCGTCTTTGATCTTCTGACGGAACATTCCGTATCGATAGCGGATACCGCATCCGTATGCACTGTATCCAAGAGTAGCAAGAGAGTCGAGGAAGCAGGCCGCAAGTCTGCCAAGACCGCCGTTTCCAAGCGCGGGATCTCTTTCCTCATCTTCTACAAGATTGATATTGATGCCCATTTCGTCAAGCGCTTCCGCAATTTCCTTGTATTCCTTCAGGTTGATCATTGCATTTCCAAGAGCTCTACCCATAAGGAATTCCATGGACAGATAGTAAACTGTTTTAGGATCCTGCTTCTCGTATGCCTTCTGAGTTTCAAGCCAGTTATCGATAATCGTATCCTTTACCGCATAGGCAACGGCCTGATATATCTGCTGCTCGTTTGCCTCTTCAAGAGTCTTCCTGAAAAGTGCCTTAACATTTTCCTTGACCTGCTTCTTAAAAGATTCCTTGTTAAATGTGACCTTGCGTGCTGCCATCAAACAACCTCCTGACTTTTATTTCGTATTTGTTATTGTTTCTTAACTCCGAGGGTAACCGTCTCGCCGTTTATGTTCCATTCCTTTACATATCCGTCCGCTTCCCCGGTCACTATATCGTCAGCCAATACTTCATGAGATATTTCTTCCTTATTCGAAGAAAGAACCTGTGCTATCTTCTCGTTATCCCGTGAATAAACAACTATCCTGTCCATAACCTCGAATCCGGCTTCCTTACGCATCGTCTGAACTTTTGATACGATCTCACGGACAAAACCTTCTTCTATAAGTTCGGGTGTAAGCTTTGTATCTATGACAACAGTAACGCTGCCTTCCGTAAGTGACTCGAAACCTTCCTGCTGGGTCATCTCAATAAGAAGATCTTCTTCGGCAAGTTCTACCACCGTGCCGTCGACATCAAACTTTAACGCTCCCGAAGACTTAAGCTCGCCCATAGCGGCATTTCCGTCTATATTTTCAAGGTAACTTCTGATACCGGAAAGCTGCTTGCCGTATTTCGGCCCTACTGTTCGAAGCTGAGGCTTCATAGTGTATGTGGTAAACCCACTGACATCATCCGTAAACACAACTTCCTTTACGTTCAGTTCATCCTCAATTATGTCCTTATAAAACTCATCAAGGGTAAAGTCGGCCTTTACGAACATTTTGGCGATTGGCTGTCTGTTTTTGATGTTTGCGGCATTTCTGCAGGCTCTTCCCATTACCACACTTTTAAGAACGTGGTCCATGTTCGCCTCAAGGTCCTTGTCGATCCACTCACTCTTAACAGACGGAAAATCGCACAAATGCACACTTTCAGGCGCGCTAGGGTCTATCGAACATACGAGATTACGATATATCTGCTCTGTCATGAAAGGAATCATGGGCGCCGCTGCCTTTGAGACTTCGACAAGCGCCGTATAGAGCGTCATATATGCATTTATCTTATCCTGCTCCATACCCTTGGCCCAGAAACGCTCACGGCACCTTCTAACGTACCAGTTGGACAGATCATCCACAAAGTCCTGAAGAGCTCTTGCCGCTTCGGGAATCTGGTACTTATCAAGGCATGAGTCAACGCTTCCTATCGTGGAATACAGTTTGCTGAGTATCCACTTATCCATAACCGGAAGTTTATCGTATTCAAGCGTATACTTTGTTGCATCGAAATTGTCTATATTTGCATACAGAACAAAGAACGCATATGTATTCCAGAGAGTTCCCATGAACTTTCTCTGGCCCTCCATAACAGCCTTGTCATGGAATCTGTTTGGAAGCCACGGTGCCGAATTGATATAGAAATACCAGCGGATAGCGTCGGCTCCCATAGACCGGAGCGCCTCAAAAGGATCAACAGCGTTGCCCTTCGATTTACTCATTTTTTCCCCGTTCTCATCAAGAACAAGTCCGAGAACTATAACATTCTCGTATGGAGCTTTATTGAACAGCAGAGTACTTTCCGCAAGTAGAGAATAGAACCACCCTCTTGTCTGGTCTACAGCCTCGGAAATAAACTGTGCCGGGAATCTCGATTCGAAGACCTCTTTGTTTTCAAACGGATAGTGATACTGTGCAAATGGCATCGCACCCGAATCAAACCAGCAGTCTATAACTTCCGGTACACGGTGCATTTGTTTGCCGCATTTAGGACACGTAATCGTAAAATCATCGATGTAAGGTCTGTGAAGTTCTACAGTAAGCGCATCCTCACGGCCCGACAGATCGTAAAGTTCCTGTCTGCTTCCGATAGAATGACGGTTCCCGCATTCACATTCCCACACATTAAGAGGTGTTCCCCAATATCTGTTACGCGAAACTGCCCAGTCCTGAATATTCTCAAGCCAGTTTCCGAAACGTCCCGTTCCGATGGATTCGGGGATCCAGTTGATGGTGTTGTTATTTCTGATAAGGTCATCCCTGACCTTGGTCATTTCTATATACCATGATTCCCTCGCATAATAGATAAGCGGAGTCGAACATCTCCAGCAATGCGGGTAGTCATGTTCTACCTTCGGGGCACTAAAAAGTATCCCTCTTGCATCAAGCTCTTTGAGGACTTCCGGATCTGCACTTACAGCACCTTCGTCTATTTCCTTCTGAGTCGGCTTGGCACGCATACCCCCGAACGGAGTCTCCGGCTTCATCACACCTTTTTCGTCCACCATCTGCACAAAAGGCGCATCATATTTTCTGCCGACTCTGGCATCATCTTCACCAAACGCGGGAGCAATATGAACTATTCCGGTACCATCCGCCATCGTTACATAGTCATCACAGTACACAAAGAACGCTTTCTTGTTCTGTGCTGCGGCACAATCTGCGGCACATTTGTAAAGAGGCTCATATTCCTTGTATTCGAGATCGCTTCCCTTATATGTTTCCAAAACCTCATATGCAGGAGTTCCCTCTGCCCTTTCAATTCCCGACAGAACCGAATCCGCAAGGGCCTCGGCAAGAATATAGGTATAGCCGTCTGCAGCCTTAACCTTAACGTATGTATCATTCGGATTGACGCAAAGTCCGATATTACTTGCAAGAGTCCAGGGCGTTGTTGTCCACGCAAGGAAATATGCGTCTTCGTCTTTGATCTTAAACCTTACAATTGCCGTTCTTTCTTTTAAGGTTTTATATCCTTGTGCAACCTCATGAGAAGACAGCGGCGTACCGCATCTGGGACAGTACGGAACTATTTTGAACCCTTTGTATAACAATCCCTTGTCCCATATTGTCTTAAGAGCCCACCACTCGGACTCTATAAAATCGTCATGGTATGTTACGTAAGGATCGTTCATATCGGCCCAGAATCCTACCGTTTTAGAAAAATCCTCCCACATGCCCTTGTATTTCCAGACACTTTCCTTACACTTGTCTATAAAAGGAGCAAGGCCGTACTCTTCTATCTGCTCCTTGCCGTCGAGACCAAGGAGTTTTTCAACCTCAAGTTCAACCGGAAGACCGTGAGTATCCCATCCTGCCTTACGCGGAACATAATACCCCTTCATAGTACGGTACCTTGGTATCATGTCTTTGATAACACGGGTAAGAACATGTCCGATATGAGGCTTGCCGTTTGCAGTCGGCGGTCCGTCATAGAACATGTAAGTATTGCAGCCCTCGCGATTTTTCATACTCTTTTCAAATATATTGTTATCAGACCAGAACTTTTCAACTTCTTTCTCTCTGTCGACGAAGCCCAGATCCGTTGATACCTTGTTATACATCATTTGTCTCCTGTTTCTTGTAATTAGTTGTTATCTGTACTATCTTCTGTCTCTTCCGTAATCTTACTGCTCTCCTCCACGGATGTCTGGGGTTTGTTCTTCGGAAAGAGCTTATCTTTGTAATCATCAAGTCCGAGAAGAACCGCCATTCCCAGCACTCCGCACGATATGATCTCGCCTGCCCCTACAAGTCCGACGCTTGCCCAGAATGTATGATCATCAAGCCTTAACAATACATTATAGATAAAGGGGATCGTAAATGCGGTTATTACGATCGGAGGGATAGGAACCGCAAATTTGTATTTGCGCAAAAGGTAACTTATCACAGCTGCCACCAGTGTAGCTCCGCTCCCTATCAGAACGTCATACATGGGGTTTCCCATCGTATAATTAGCCGCGAGGCATCCTATGAACAATCCGGGGATAGCGGCAGGCGTAAAATACGGCAATACCGTAAGCGCCTCGGATATCCTGACCTGTATTATTCCGTTCGCCATTCCGAACATATTGGCTATATGTGTAAGAATCACATACAATGCCGCTATTACTACTGTCTGTATTACAAAAGCGGTTTTTCCTTTATACATCATCTGTCACCTGCTGTTGATACCTATTGTTTATACCTGCTGCTGTAGCATACCCTGTCGGACACCTGTATGCCGGCAAGCTTTCCTATAACATGAGTGGTATTTGACATTTTACCGCCTACAACTACCGGCTCATATATGATTCCTTTTGTTGCATCATGGTTGCTGTATACCGATATGCTTATTACTCCGCCGTTTGTAACAGCCGAGATGTACAGCGGATATTCATAAGGATTGATGAATTTGTAATCCAGACTGCTCCCCGATATTGTGGCATCAAGTCCCGATGCGATATAGCTGGACCGGTGACTGTGGTTGTGACGCTCGGCAGGAACAACTCCGGCGCGGAGCATGGCAAGGTTGAGCGTTGAGCTAACCTGACAGATTCCTCCGCCCACACCTTTTACATATGTATCTCCGGATATAACATTTCCGAGTCCGTAGCCGTTTGCGGTCGTTCTCGGACCAAAAGCCATCGTACACGAAAACATCTGCCCCGGGAGGATGATCATCCCGTTTATCTTGGAGGCCGCATTCCTGATGTTCTGCGCTCTGTCTTCGTTGGCACGAAATCTCGTTGACGCTTCCGAGAGCATACAGTCAATTCCGAGAGATGACATACTCGGATTTACCGCAGATGCTGCTGCGGTTGTGGCAGGTGTTGAGGGGCTTGCCACAGATACTGAAGGGGTTGTGGCAGCTTCACCTTCCTTGTATTTAGTGAGATCTATATTGATCCCGGTCTGTCCGGCATTAATAGCTGTCTTAACAGCGTTTACAACCGCGGATTTATCTACCTTTACTTCTCCGTTTGTCTGAAAAGTCAGGTTGTTAAGCAGTCCTTCGATATCACGAAGGGAATCCGTATTCTCACCCGCCTTGATCCGGTCTGTCTCTACCCCGTAAATCTGCTTGGTATACTTCTTGTCCTGATATGTCATAACAACGCTTGTCACCGAATCGGCACGCACCTGATGCGGGACAAGAGCAGTCAGAACAGCCAGGATCGCAAGTACTGCAGCCAAATACCCTGATATCTTTTTCATAATAATCTCCTTGAAATATCTACAGCACACTATGAGTTAGTATATCACGCAAAATACGATAGGGCAAGCATTCGGAGCATTGAAAAGGCTCTTTAAATGAGAAATGATTTGTTGTAAAATGGAGTGGGTCGGAGCATACCGACCTTGATAAGGAGAGTTAACATGGCAGACAGATTATTTATTATAATTCCGGCATATAATGAGCAGGATAATATCAGACAGGTTATTGAGGACTGGTATCCTGTTGTAGATAAATACGGCACTGACTCACGTCTTGTTGTCATTGATGACGGAAGCCGTGACAATACATATGAGATACTTAAAGGCCTTAGTCATGACAGACCGAAGCTTACAGCTCTTACCAAGCCTAACGGTGGACACGGTGCAACGGTTCTGTACGGATATAAATATGCTCTCGATAACGGAGCCGATTATGTATTTCAGACAGATTCCGACGGTCAGACCCTTCCTTCCGAATTTGAGCCTTTTTGGATAGCCAGAGACAAGTACGATATTACGGTCGGATACAGGAACAAGAGAAGAGACGGCCTTATGAGAGTATTTGTTACGAAGGTTCTCCGGCTTGTTGTATATCTTTGCTTCAAAGTTTATGTACTTGATGCCAATACACCTTACAGGCTTATGAGTGCCAACACACTCCGGGATAATCTCAGGTATATACCGGATGATTTTTTCCTTACAAATGTTGCACTTACAGCGATCTACAAGAAAAAGAGGCAGAAGGTACACTTCATTCCGATATCGTTCAGGCCCAGGCAGGGGGGTAAGAATTCCATCAATCTTATCAAGATAATAAAAGTCGGAATCGAATCCATCAGAAGTTTCATCGTAATTAATGACAAAGTGGGCAGCAACTGACTGTCCACTTTTTATTACATCAGATTTTCGGGATTCAGACACTCAAGTTCCGGAATCACGAATCTGCCATCCTTTCTGATCAGAACATCATCAAACCATATCTCTCCTCCGCCGTATTCCGGGGTCATTATAAGTACAAGATCCCAGTGAATTGCCGATTTGTTTCCGTTAGGTGCATCGTCATAGCACATTCCCGGAGTAAAATGAATACTTCCGCTTATCTTTTCGTCAAACAGTATTTCCTTCATCGGCTTCGTGATATACGGATTGACACCGATGGCAAACTCACCGACATATCTTGCACCTTCATCGGTGTCAAATACACGGTTTATCCTCTCATTATCATTTGCCGTTGCTTTTACTATTTTTCCGTTTTCAAAAGTAAGGCTGACTCCTTCATAAGTGAATCCCTCGTATCTTGAAGGTGCATTATAGGTTATTACACCGTTTACGGAGTCTTTGACCGGAGCCGTATAAACCTCCCCATCCGGAATATTCATATGACCGTCACACGCGATTGCGGGTATCCCCTTTATTGAAAATGAAAGATCCGTACCCTTCGCCACAAGCCTGACCTTATCTGTCTTATTCATAAGATCCACAAGATTCTGCATAGCTCTTCCCATTTTTTCATAATCGAGGTTGCAGACATTATAATAGAAATCCTCGAACTGCTCGAAGCTTGAATCCATAAGCTGTGCCATGGCATCAGTCGGATATCTGAGCACAACCCATCTGGTTTTCGGCACCCTGATCCCGTGATGAACAGGTGATGAATACAGGCGGTTATATAATGATAGTTTTTCTGCAGGAACATCAGAAAGCTCCGATGCATTATCGGCAGCTCTTACTCCGATGAAGCAATTCATCTGTGACATCATCGCACTGTCCGTTTCACACATAATCCGGAGCTGCTCGTCATTGCACCCCATAAGCAATTCCCTGTGGACGCGCTGGCTCTCAAAATGCGGAAAAGGCATCCCTCCCGCAGCATATACTTCCTTAACAAGTGCTCTTGCAAGGTCCTCTGTATCTTCTCCAATATAATTGATCCAGACTTTATCACCTTTTTGTACTTTTACGGAATAATTAACAAGATTATTCGCAAGTTTCTGTAATCTCTGATCCATTTTATCTCCTTTTTTCTGCGTTTTATTTAATGTAGGTAACGAATCTGTTTCCTGCCTTCTCAAACAGTTCCTTTGAATCATTCATCCCGAGTTTGTACACCCTCTCTTCTCCGGGATCGTACAAAATCGTATTTTTACTGTCGTAACCTGTGATTATCACTGCTGTTCCCTGCCCGGTCATCGCCATCACCGGATACCCTCTTGAAACATAATAGAGTACATCGGACAATGAAACTCCCGACAAGTCAAGTACATCGGCTTCAAGATTGTCCGACAGAACCCTTGCAAGTGATTTTTTGCGGATTTCCTCTTCACTGCTCTTATATACCCCTCCCGACTGAAGCATCATATCTATACACTTTACATAGGAAGATGTATTATCGGTTTCCGGTGTGTCTTCTTCAGAATCCGCTTTCGGAGTCGTCTCACTTATCTCAAGACTTGTAATCTTGGTACTTGCTTTCCTGTTACTGCTTTCCCATACATACGCCATTTGCTTGTTTGTTACAACCCCGTACAGATTTCCGGCTATTTCAACCGCCTCGGAGGCCGACGAGTATATTCCCGCTATTTTTCCTTTTGCATATACATAATATCGCTTAAGGGTATCGTCATCCTTGATGGAAACATCCCTGCTGCCCTCAAATACAACTTCTTTGGGATTTGTCACCTTAACGGATGATTTCTCCCCGTCTCCCCCTTTATACAACACTGTCTGGTAGGTGGTTTCCGTCTTTTCGGTGACTACGCTCGACAATTTGTTCTTAAGCGATGTCTGTGTCTTGTTGTTTACGATCTGGTCATCCTCTATAGGCAAAAGCTCACCGCTATCGGGATCCTTCGTGGCTCGCGAAAGTATGAGAAGATTATCCGACTTTTCGATGCCAAGGACATATACGCCATCCTGATGATAGTCCTTAAGCGTGTTACCATTTTGGTCCTGAATCCTGACGGAATACATCGGAATGATCGTTTTCCCGGTGTAATCGGTTGTAACATCCGCCACCCTTGCTGCTCCGTAAATGACATCATTGTCCATAAATCCCAGAGGAATGACCACCTCTCCCGCTCCTGATGGTATCGTATAGGGTGTCATGCTGTTAAGTTTGAACAGTTGTATCTGTGTAAAATCAACAACAGAATTTCCTGTCTGCCACGCTATAATGCTTTCATCATCCGAAGAGAAGAACCCCGTTTCGCTTATGCTTGCCTGCATAATCTCGGATTCTCTGGCCGTGATATTGATTGTATACACTCCCCCGTCAAGAAATACATAAAGTCTGTTTCTCGAACTGATATATGCAAGATTGTCAATCTCAACCGAAAGCATTTCATATGACTTGGTATAGGGAATGAACAGTTCCTCCTCTATAGTGTTGAGCGTACAATCGTAGTAATACAGTGCAACTCCGACCTTCCCCTCATTTAAGCCCCTGTTCATATACCCGTATACTATAAACCATATATTTCCGACACCGTCGATCATCATAGGCTTAATCGAATGAGCATTGTACCTTGTACGCTCATCGTTGTTGTCCTTGTCGGCAAAAGCAAAAAGCCTTGCCATGGTATTGGATGACGTATTGTAAGAATAGAGTGCATTCTGCTGGACAAACGCATATATAGTTCCGGCATCGTTTTCAATCCCCACCGGCTTCTCATTAATCATTCCATGGAGGATCTTGCCGTTTACAACTACATTCTTGTCCGCATCAAATACCTGATCCATGATCCTTTCATACTCCATCAGGTACATTCTCTTTCCACGCTGGAGACGGAAAAACTCGGAAACATTATGGGTTTCTGACATTATCTCCACCTGATACTTCAACATAATGGAAGCCGTCGTCTCATCTATTTCAAGGATCTCCATATCCTTGTCCGTAATCAGGGCAGGTTCTAGCTCTCCCCATGTCAGCTGGTTGAAGTTTGAATGGATGTTAACATATGCATAGCTTGAATTATCTCCGTCTGCATTGGTTTCCATATACTTTTTAATGGACTCGGCTGCTTCCTTATCCATTGTCCTGTCGGAAAAATCCCTGACAAATTCCATCTTTTCCGACAGATAAAGCTCCGCTCTGTTGATCACTCTTGCATAATACCTGATCACGCTTCCGCCGGATGTTGTAAGCTTGATAATAAGCATATATTCGGTGTCGTCTTCGATCAGGTCTTTGAGAGTTGCCGTTGCGTAAATGGCGTCGCCTTCATAGGTAAAATCCGATACTTCCGTCTCTTCAATCAGTCTTGACATATCGAGCGGTCTTACTTCGTATGAAACCTTCGCAATGACGGCATCATAAAGATCTGCACGGAATGTCACGGATCTGTTAGCCATGAGAGGTGTTATCGGTCCACGTAGATAATTCCCCTCCATTTCCGTTGTATACCCATGGAGAGGATTGATATATTCGTCATTAACGTTCATATACACGATGGGAAGTGTCGCCTTGGACATCTCCGCAGTCATATCCGTATTACCTCTGTTCAGGACAATATTTGATACAAACAGAGATATCAGAAACAATACAAACGTTACCGAGAGTTTAATTGTTCTTCTTCTGAATTTGTTTTGATCCATAAAATAAAATCGTGACGACGAATGAGTATTCGCCGCCACTTAAAATCATTTTTTTGCTGCTTCTATTCGCGCCGCACTCCTCTTTAGAGCTAACATTGCACGGCCTATGTCCGTTCCGGCGTCTTTTTCCGAAAGACGCCTTTCAGCACGTATCCGCGCCTCTTCGGCACGTTTCACATCGATCTCATCCGGCCATTCACACACTTCCGCAAGAATTGTCATAGAATCCTGAAGTATTTCAATGAATCCACCGTGGATCGCACATACCTTTGGGTCGGCATCGGGTAAATGAATATAGCATGCTCCCGGAGCCAAAACGCTCGTCAGCGGAATATGATTCGGAAGTACCCCAATCTCGCCTTCCGTTGTGTTGATCTCCACCATTGTCACTTCGCCCTCATAGAAAACCCTGTCGGGACTTGTGATCCGAAGATGAAAAGTATCGGCCATGTTAACTCCTTATTTCTGACTCTGGTTATATTTCTCTATTACGTCCTCGATACCTCCGGCACTTAAGAAGAAGCTTTCGGGAATATCGTCATATTTACCTGACAGTATTTCATCAAATCCTCTTATAGTATCGGGTACTGATACATATCTTCCCGGAAGACCGGTAAACTGACCTGCTACGAAGAAAGGCTGTGACAGGAATCTCTGAACCTTTCTTGCACGTGATACGGTAACCTTATCATCTTCCGAAAGCTCATCCATACCGAGGATTGCGATAATATCCTGGAGTTCCTTGTATCTTTGCAGGATCTCCTGAACTCCTCTTGCAACCCTGTAGTGATCTTCACCGACAATTCTCGGATCAAGGATTCTCGAAGTTGACTCAAGAGGATCAACAGCAGGGTAAATACCAAGTTCAACTATCGAACGAGACAAAACCGTTGTTGCATCAAGATGCGCAAACGTTGTAGCAGGTGCGGGATCGGTAAGGTCATCGGCGGGAACGTAAACAGCCTGTACCGATGTTATTGATCCGTTCTTTGTTGAAGTGATACGCTCCTGGAGGGCACCCATCTCGGTCTGCAGTGTGGGCTGGTAACCAACCGCTGAAGGCATACGGCCAAGAAGCGCTGATACTTCGGATCCTGCCTGCGTAAATCTGAAGATGTTGTCTATAAACAGAAGTACGTCTTTACCGCCTTCGTCTCTGAAGTACTCGGCCATTGTAAGACCTGCAAGTCCGACTCTCATACGGGCTCCGGGGGGCTCATTCATCTGTCCGAATACCATTGTTGTTTTATCGATAACGCCCGAGTCCGTCATTTCATGATAAAGGTCATTACCTTCACGTGTACGTTCTCCTACACCGGTAAATACCGAATATCCTCCGTGCTCGGTTGCAATATTTCTGATAAGCTCCTGTATAAGAACTGTTTTTCCTACTCCGGCACCTCCGAACAGTCCTATCTTTCCACCCTTCTGATACGGACACAGAAGATCAACGACTTTGATACCTGTCTCAAGCATTTCAGCCGATGTAGACTGTTCCTCAAAGCTGGGAGCCTTGCGATGTATCGGGTAGCGTTTTTCTACCTCGGGTGCAGGCTTGTTATCTATCGGCTCACCTAACACATTGAATATTCTTCCGAGTGTATTCTCTCCGACAGGAACCGATATCGGCGCTCCCGTAGCGATAGCTTCCATTCCTCTGACAAGTCCGTCTGTAGGGCCCATAGCTATGCAGCGAACCGTGTCGTCACCAAGATGCTGGGCAACTTCAACGACCAGTGTGGTTCCGTCACTGCGCTCCACACGTATAGCATCGTTAATCTCCGGCAAGGAACCTTCCGGAAACTTAACGTCAAGCACCGCTCCGATAATCTGGGTAATCTTACCTGTGTTGTTATCTGCCACTTTTGTATTCTCCTTCTGTAATTATTCTAAAGGTCGCTCGGCCAGTAAGGTGTGTCGCCCCATAAGGTCGCTCGGCCTATCAGCTTATTGCCTCAGCGCCACCAATGATCTCTGTAAGCTCCTGCGTGATCGCACCCTGTCTGGCGCGGTTATACTGAAGCTCAAGTCCCGATATCATCTTCTCCGCATTGTCCGTTGCAGAGTCCATAGCCTGCATTCTGGCTCCGTTCTCGCTTGCAACTGCCTCGATAAGTGCGCCGTAAATAAGGCTTGTAACATACTTGGGGATTATTGCATTCAAAGCCTCGTCCGAATCGGGTTCATATGTCATAAGCGCTCTTTTTGCACTTTCTTCTCCCGCATCGGGCTTAATGGAATCTTCACCTTCTCTGCCTGATACAGATTCGGTAGGAGTACTCTCTTCACCGAGAGGCAACAGTTTCTGAAGCCTTGGTACATGAACTACCGTATTTTTGAAAATCGTATAGGCAATGTATATTTCCCCGATCTTGCCTTCAGTATACTTCTCAAGCAGTTCTTTAGCCAGGTCGGAAGCATCGGAATAGATAGGCTCTTCAATCATTTCAGAGTTCTCATACACAACTTCATATCCGGCTCTTTTTACACTGTCACGGCCTTTTTTACCTATAGCATAGATTACCAGTTCATCAGCACTCCAACCGCTCTGTGTTACAAGCTTGGTAATATTGCTGTTGTATCCTCCGGCAAGTCCTCTGTTTGAAGTAATGAGAATAACCGCCTTCTTGCTGCACCCATTAGGCTTCATAAGAGGATGATCGATATATCCCGACTTGTTCATGATCGAAACAATCGTATCATACATTTGCATTGTGTAATTCTTACTCTGCTCCGCACGTGTCTTGGCTCTTTGAAGCTTGACCGTGGAGACAAGTTTCATTGCCTTGGTAATCTGCTGGGTAGACTGTATACCTGTTTTACGTCTTTTGATGTCTCGCATCGACGCCATAATCTACACCCTCCCTGTAGGGTTGTTTTTAACTCATTTCAGAAAATCAGCCTTGAAATCCTCTATCGCTTTCTTAAGCTTATTTTCCATATCTTCTGACAGTTCTTTCGTGTTCCTGATCGATTCGGGAATCTCGGAATAGCTTGTCTTGATATACTCAAAGAAGGACTCCTCGAACTCTCCGATCCTGTTAACGGGAACATCCAGCAGAAGTTTTCTCGTTACAACATAAATAATAAGAACCTGATATTCAACCGGCATCGGCTTGTACTGGCCTTGTTTGAGTACTTCCTTGATTCGTTCTCCTTGTGCCAGCTTTTCTCTTGTATCTGCATCCAGTTCCGATCCGAACTGTGCAAAAGCAGCAAGCTCTCTGTACTGTGCAAGTTCGGTACGGATCGGGGCTGAAATCTTCTTCATTGCCTTGATCTGGGCTGCACCACCGACACGCGAAACCGACAGACCCGCATTTACAGCCGGACGGAATCCGGAATTGAACATCTCGGTCTCAAGATATATCTGGCCATCTGTAATCGAGATAACGTTTGTCGGAATATATGCCGAAACATCACCCGCCTGGGTCTCGATTATCGGAAGAGCCGTCAGAGATCCTCCGCCGTATTCTTCGCTCATTCTTGCCGCACGCTCAAGAAGTCTTGAATGAAGATAGAATACATCTCCGGGATAGGCTTCACGTCCGGGCGGACGACGAAGAAGAAGTGAGAGTGTTCTGTAAGCCGTTGCATGCTTACTTAAATCATCGTATATAACAAGAACGTCTTCTCCGTTTTCCATCCACTCCTCACCTATCGCACATCCGCTATAAGGAGCTATGTATTGGAGAGGTGCCATTTCACTTGCTGTGGAAGCAACTACGGTCGTATATGACATTGCACCGAATTCCTCAAGCGTCTTGACAATCGAAGCAACCGTTGATGCTTTCTGTCCGATAGCAACATATATACACTTAACGTTTTGTCCCTTCTGGTTGATTATTGTATCAATGGCGATAGCGGTCTTACCGGTCTGTCTGTCGCCGATAATAAGTTCTCTCTGCCCGCGTCCGATCGGGATCATGGAGTCAATCGCCTTGATACCGGTCTGCAGAGGCGTATCAACTGATTTTCTCGTAATAACTCCGCTTGCTACACGTTCAATCTTACGATACTTGTCCGTCTGTACCGGTCCCTTACCGTCGATAGGCTGTCCGAGTGCATTAACTACACGTCCGAGCATCGCATCTCCTACAGGAACCTCAACAACCCTTCCTGTTGTTTTAACGGTATCACCTTCGTTGATCGATCCTGCACCAAGCAGAACGGCACCGACATTATCTTCCTCCAGGTTCATGACCATTCCGTACACTTCCCCGGGAAACTCAAGCAGTTCACCCTGCATTGCTTTTTCCAGTCCGTGCACACGCGCAATTCCGTCCGCAACCTGAATAACGGTTCCGACTTCGGATACTTCAAGCTTATCCGCGTATCTTTTGATCTGATCCTTGATTACCGAACTGATCTCTTCTGGTCTTAAATTCATGGATCTTTTACCTTTCTCAAATCGTATTTAACTGAATACGGCGAAGATCTTTCGCCAATTCGTTTAGTTTCGTTGAAATACTGCTGTCAACAACTCTGTCGCCGATCCTTATCTTCATTCCGCCGATAAGGGATTTGTCAATAGAATAGTTCATTTCCATCTTAACATAGCCGGTCGTATCAAGCAGTTTTTGCTCGATGCGCTTCTTCTGCGCATCGCTAAGGTCGGCAGGAGTCTGCACATAAGCAATGCCGATCTTCTTGTATTCCTTAACCATGTTTATGAAGCTTGCAAGGATTCCGTCGATTTCCTCATAACGGTTATTGACCACAACCTGATTAAGAAGTCCGCACACCTCCGGCGAAACATTGCCCGAAAAAATATTATTAATAACTTCTATCTTCTCGTTCTTGTCCACACCGGGATGTCTCATAATCCTGGCAAGATCCGGGTTCTCATCAAGAATGGCAATGAGCGCCTCAACCTGTGAGAAGAGCTCATCAACCTTTCCCTCCTCAACAGCCAGTTGAAACAGAGCCTGTGCATAAGTTGTAGTAACTAGCTTTGCCATGTGCTCTCACCTACTTCTTTGAGCGTCTCTTCTATCAGAGAATCCTGAATATTTGTATCTATACCCGCTGCAACCACTTTGCCTGCCATAAGTGAAGCCACATCAATGATCTGTGTCTTAACTTCATCCGCAGCCTTGCGTTTTTCAAGTTCAGCCTCATTGTGAGCCTGACGTATAATACCCGCAGCTTCTTCCTTGGCCTGTGAAATGATCGCATCTTCATTCTTGACAGCCTTCTGTCTTGCTTCGGCAAGTACTGCGTCGGCATCCTTCTGCGCGCCGGCCATCTTTGCTTCATATTCGCTCTTTAACTTAAGAGCCTCATCCTTATCCTCTTTTGCACTGTCAAGATCCGCCTGGATCCTCTCCTGACGCTTACGCAGCAGTTCACGGGTAGGCTTGAACAGCATATAGGATAGGAAAAGAAACAAAACAAAAACGGCAACCGCTGTAATGACCGCATCGTGTAACAGTTGGAAATCAAGGTCAAACAGACGTTCCAATTCTTTGTCTCCTTTCGATTACCGATTTGTAATAATCACGTAAAAGGCTTAACGAATAATAACAGCATTGCGATAAGCAGACCGTACAGACCTGTTGTCTCCGCAACCGCCTGACCGAGAAGCATGGTAGAAGTAACGTCTGACTTTGCACCGGGATTACGTCCCACCGCTGCTGCAGCATGTCCGGCTGCAATACCCTGTCCTACACCGGGACCGATACCTGCTATTACCGCAAGTCCCGCACCGATAGCAGAGCATCCGAAAATAAAATCCTGTCCTGAAATGTTCATAAAACAATCCTCCTATAATTTGTTGTCTATTTTAAATTTCCTATTTTCCTATTCAGCATAAAAATGGAGACTCGCGCATTCAAATCGCCTTCGGCGATGGGCGCTCATCGTGCAGAACAGGGTCCCACCGCTAAAGCGGTTCCCCCTATTCAGCATTAATAGCATCAGCGACATATGTCATTGTCAGCATACAGAATACGTATGTCTGGATCGCGCCCGAGAACAGGTCGAAATACAAATGTAAAAATCCCGGCCAGCCCCATGCGATCTTGGACAGCAGTCCGTATACAAGGGCCATCATAACCGTTCCCGAAAGAATATTCGCAAACAAACGAAGCGATATCGAAATCGGCACCGCAATATCACCTATAACATTGATCGGAGCCCATATCGGCCACGGATCACACAAACCTTTCAGAAATCCCCCGACTCCCTGATGCTTTATCTTGTTGTAGAAAATCATCCCGAAAGTAATAAGTCCCAGCGGTAAGGTTACTCCGTAATCCGCTGTCGGGGGACGCAGTCCCAAAAGTCCCGAGAAATTGCTGATAAGTATGAAGCAAAACAGAGTGGATATATATCCGAGAAACTTCGAAGCACTCTTTCCCATACAACCCGTTATCATGTTATCAAGCATTTCCACGATCAGTTCCACGATATTCTGGAAAGTTCCGGGCTTGGCATACGGATCCGCGTTAACTATAACATGATGAGCACACAATCCGAATACCGCAAACAATAGAAGCACGATCAAAAGACACACGTGCGTTGTTGTAATCCATACGGTCTGACCGAATATCTGATAAGAGAATATGCCTTTGATCATGAAATTGACATCGGCTGCCAAAAGAACACTATTCACTTATCTCACCTCCTGTTTAACAGTTTATGTATTGAAGGCTGCAAATATGCACCCGCTTTTATCGTAAGAACAGAAATTGTCAGAAATACCGGATCCGCAATTTTAAAATAAAGGCTTAATCCGACAACAACAGCCACAAACAGATATCTGACCAGCATCTGTGTCCGCATTTGCGATATCGCTCCTTTTTCATCAAGGCAAAGAGCGTCATCGACAGTTACAGCCATATGGATCACAAATACAAGTGCACAAACGGTCCCCGTCAATACGGCAATCAATGCCTTGTCCCTGTTGCTTACAAAGGCCGCCACTATCGCAAGAATGATATTTGCGGCAACTATTCCGAGCATCATTTCATGGAGGGTATGATTTTCTTTGAGAATGATCTTAAGTCTATTCATTCATATTATCCCTGTATACCCTGTCCATCTTTTCGGCAAAGTCTTCATCCGGATGTGACGAGACCGATTCGTCGGCATCACTCCCCAAATAGGTTGAGTGTTTGTTCATGTTTCTCGCAAAGATGAAAATATTGCGAAAGCCGGCCAATGCTCCGAGAAAAAACATTATTATTACGATAAATGACGTGGAAAATAATCTGTCCAGAAATATACCGACAAAGGTACACAGCAGTATCGGGACTATCATATTGATGCCGAACTGCAGAACCATTGCAAATCCGCCAAATACATCTTTCTGATACTTCAAAAATTACCCCTTCGCATAAATCGCATCTTTATAATTATAACTGCGAACTTTCAAAAAGTCTACAAAATATGCTTAATTATCGTCACAATCAATAGAAAACGTGATCTCCGATAATAGTTCCGTTAATTTCGGGAATCACAGTCCTGAAATAAAGGCAGTTTCCGACAGGTGTTGCGCCCCTCATAGCTTCATCTGCCGCCTGATAACAGGATGATGTTGCGCCGAGGGCAAGTCTTGTTGCAAGTCTTCCGCTGCCTACAGGTGAAAATTGTCTGTTCTGGTAGATAACCGTTGAAACCGAATTCGGAAACGCGGCAGATCTTACACGATTGATTACTACCGCACCAACCGCCACCTGTCCCACATAGGGCTGGTTTCCGGCCTCACAATATATCAGGCAGGCAAGCAGATCTCTGTCACCCTCCTGGAACTCAACCTCCGAAATATCCCTCCATGACATCTTGGAAGCTTTTGCTATCATTGCCTGTTCCTCGGCCAGCTGCTTTTTTAATTCCGCCAGATTCTCTTCCTGGGCCTTAAGCTCCGCCTCATAGGCTGCCGTCTCAAGTTCTGCTGCTGATATCTGACCATCCGTCTGGGCAATGGAACCGTTGGTTGATGTTACAAGGTTATTAACCTTCATCTCCTCATTCTGTGCCTGTTTTTTGAGGCTCTGCAGCTGTTCCTCTTCCGTTTTAAGGCCGGTTTCCTTATCCTCGATGTCTTTTCTTATCTGAATCAGATTATCATACATCTTCTTATCATAATCTTCTATACGGTCGATGTATTCTGTTTTGTTCAAAAAATCAGCATAACTGTGGGATGAAAAAAAAGTGGTAAGTATTGTTTTGTCCCCGCGCTCATACATTAACTTAATCCTTTTTTTCATAAGTTCATACTGATTTTTCTCTTCTGCACGGGCATTCTCCAATTCAGTCTGTGCTGCTTCTATCTCCACCTGCTTGGCTGTAATCTTATCCTCTATATCATTGATGTTTTCGGTGATCTGAGTCAGATTGTCATTAAGCTCGCTAAGATAACTTTCGAGTTCCTGCTTCTGATCCTTGAGGCCTTCCTTTTTTTGTTCCGTGGCCTCTTTCATTTCCTCGGTTTCTTTTTTCAGCTTTTCGGCATCCTTGATCTTTTGCGATGTACTCTCAACAGATGCAAACACCGGTGTTTGGGCTGACGAAAAAACACAGGTTAACGCAACAGCGGCACTAACCGCACAAGCTATTAAATTATATCTTGTCGCACCCCAATGCAGCATAGACTATACCGTGATAACTATTTCCCTGTTTGTCGGATCGTACTTGTAGTATCTGATTCCCGCAGCATCAAACATCTTCTTAGATGCGATCACTCCGTTTGTTGCCGCATACTTGTCGCAATCGTAAATGACTGTTTTGATGCCGCTCTGAATGATCGCCTTGGCACATTCATTGCAGGGAAACAGTGAAACATAAAGCTTTGCACCTTCAAGGCTTCCGCCTCTGTAGTTAAGTATTGCGTTCAGTTCACTGTGAACCGTATAAACGTATTTGGTCAGCAGCTCATCACCTTCTCTGGCCCACGGAAATTCATCATCCGAGCATCCTCTCGGAAAGCCGTTATATCCCATTGAAAGGATTTTGTTATCCTCGCTGACGATACAGGCTCCCACCTGCGTATTGGGATCCTTTGACCTCATTCCCGCAAGCTTTGCCACAGCCATAAAATACTCATCCCATGAGATGTAATCCTGTCTTTTGTCACTCATCATTTTGTACCGAAAATCCGGTCTCCTGCATCACCGAGTCCGGGAACTATATAACCATGATCATTAAGCTTTTCATCAAGTGCACCGATATATACATCCACATCCGGGTGAGCCTCATGCATGGCGGCTACGCCTTCCGGGGCCGCTATGATGCACATGAAATGAATGTTTTTGCACCCTTTTTCCTTAAGCATCGTAATAGCCGCACATGATGATCCGCCGGTTGCGAGCATCGGATCCACCACGAATACTTCACGGTTTGCACAATCCTCGGGAAGCTTACAATAATACTCAACCGGTTTAAGGGTTTCGGGATCTCTGTACAACCCTATATGACCGACCTTGGCTGCCGGTATAAGCGTAAGCATTCCGTCAACCATTCCTAAGCCGGCACGGAGTATGGGAACGATAGCCATCTTTTTCCCCTTAAGCTCTTTTGCTGTTGTAGAGCATATGGGTGTTTCGATCTTGACCTCAGCCAATTCGAGGTTTCTTGTTGCCTCATAACAGATGAGCATCGCTATCTCACCGATAGTCTGCCTGAAATCCTTTGTTCCGGTTTCAGTCCTTCTGATATAGCCGATCTTGTGCTGTATCAGCGGATGATCCATTACATAAACATTGTCGATTCCGGGATACTGTTTCATTGCTAACCCTCCATAAAGTATTATTTTTCTATCTTGGATATTCTCCGTACATGTTTTTCTTCGTTTGAAAACTCAGTATTCATAAATGTGTCTACTATATCCATCGTAAGATTGGGGCCGATGATACCTGCACCCATCGAAAGCATATTGGCATCATTATGAAGTCTTGTGAGCTTTGCGCTTGTAACATCGGAACAGAGTGCACATCTGATTCCCCTGACCTTGTTTGCAACGATCGAAATTCCGATCCCGGTGGTACACATTACTATTCCTCTGTCATATTCACCGGATACTACAGCTTCCGCTACACTTCTTCCTATTTCCGGATAATCACAGCTTTCCGGAGTGTAGGTTCCGAAATCCTTGACCTCATGTCCTGCCGCCTCAAGGTGTTCAATAACTTCCGCTTTTCTGTCGAATGCACCGTGATCGGCTCCGATTGCTACTTTCATCTTCGTACCACCCTTTACACTTTTATTATATTATGTCCTGCCGCCTTTATCAGACGGTTCATTATTGCAAGTCCCAGATCCGGCGTATCAAACTCTTCAGAATAGATCACGTCTATCTTCTCTTCATCGCACTTCCTCAGCGCATCATACAGTCTTGAAGATATTTCTATCTCATTATCCGCCCGTCCCATATCAAAGACCATGTCGGCTCCGGTATATCGGGAAACATCCTGTGAGCAGGCCAGAACACCTACGCGTTGACCTGAACGTTTTTCCCTGATCTGTTTACTGATATACTCAATAACGTTTTCCGTCCTGCCCGACACTATCGTCATAGTTCCCTTCGGTGCATAGTGACGGTATTTCATCCCCGGTGCCTTTGGACTGCCACCGCTTATTGTATTTCCGAATACCGCGGGATCTTTTGCAACTTCACCGATGACGGAATTTAACATCTTCTCGTTAACATATCCGGGCCTTAGTATCATAGGAACATCGGACGTAAAATCAACGATCGTGGATTCCAGTCCGATATTGCACTCCCCGGAATCAATTATCATCTCTATCCTTCCGTCCATATCTTCAAGGACATGCCTTCCGTAAGTAGGCGACGGCCTTCCGGATATGTTTGCCGAAGGTGCGGCAATGAATCCACCGGATGCTTCAATGAACTTTTGTGCCACCGGATGGGAGGGAAATCTGACCGCAACCGTATCAAGCCCTCCTGTTGTCTCTTTGGGAACAACCGGTTTTTTATCAAATATCATGGTAAGGGGGCCGGGCCAGTATCTGTCCGCCAAAAGCTTTGCTTCAGCACTTACATCACGGACTATATCGTATATGCTGTCAAAATCCGAAATGTGAACTATAAGAGGATTATCCGACGGTCTTCCCTTTGCCCTGTAAATTTTCTCGGATGATTCCGGATTAAGGGCATCTCCCCCAAGTCCGTATACCGTTTCCGTCGGGAAAGCTACAAGTCCGCCGCTGAGGATTATACTTCCCGCTTTATTTATCACCGACATATCTATGTTGTCGGGGTCAACTGTTTCATATATTGTTTTCATTTTGAAAGGTTGCTGCCATTCTCGATCCTGTTGATCATATCCTGAATGCTGCCAAATCCTCCCGAATATATAAGTCCCAGCAGTTTATCAAGGCTTCGAAGTGCCGGAATCATCTCATCCGTTGTAAGTGTTCCGTCTGTAAGCGCATCTGCGATCTCACCGACGTCAACTACTTCGACTCTCCCGTCGGGGTAGATAAGTACATCCGCCAGAAGGTCAGTAAAAACATATGAATTCTCCGGCTCATTAAATGTGTAACTGATAATGTCGCAATACCAGTACATTAATGTGCCGTCCTCCTGATAGAACTTGCTTACTTTGAAACCCTCTTTCAGAAAATAGCATGAACAGCCGTGATGAAGTATTTTTTTTGGCTTGATGGCATTCCATTTCGTAACTATATGCGCCTCGTCCGAATACAGTATTTCATCCTTATCAAGCAATACAATCTCTTCGGGAATAATACGTTTACGATACAAAATCGGCTTATCCATGCAAATCTCCTTAACTCAGTTTTTTGCCTTATTGGCGAACTTGGTCAGATCAGGCAGCCATACGAGCTCCGTAGTTCCGATAGGGCCGTTTCTTTGCTTGGCTATTATTACTTCCGCTATTCCTTTTTTGTCCGTATCGGGGTTGTAGTAATCATCTCTGTACAGGAACATTACCACATCCGCATCCTGCTCAATGGCTCCGGATTCACGAAGATCCGACAGCATCGGTCTGTGATCGTCACGCTTCTCAACCGCACGGGACAGCTGTGAGAGCGCTATAACCGGAACGTTCAGTTCTCTTGCAAGTGATTTTAACGATCTTGATATGTCTGATATTTCCTGCTGTCTGGAATCAGTTCTGCCCGATCCCGACATAAGCTGCAGGTAATCTATGATTATAACCGAAAGGTCTTTATTCTCTGCCTTGTACTTACGGCATTTTGATCTGAGCTCACCGATGCTGATTCCCGGAGTGTCATCAATAATGAGCTTAGACTCTCCTATAGTGGAGGCCGCCTCAATTATTCCCTCCCAGTTCTGCGCGGTAACATTACCGTTTCTTATGGCTTTTGAATCGACATGTGATTCAAGTGACAGGAGACGGTTGACGAGCTGCTCCCTCGACATCTCAAGCGAAAATACCACCGCTCCCTTTTTATCTTTAAAGCATACGTGCTGGGCAATATTGAGAACGAATGCCGTTTTGCCCATAGAAGGTCTGGCAGCAATAAGTATCAGATCGGAAGGCTGGAGACCTGCCGTCTTGTAATCAAGATCCGTAAATCCGGTTGCAACACCCGTAACAACACCATCTGTTTTGGCAGCAATCCCTATCCGTTCAACAGCATCTTTGACTATCTGTCGTATCGGGACATATTCTCCCGTTGAACGGCTGTTGGTAATCTCAAAGATTTTCTTTTCAGCCTCTTCAAGAACATCTTCCGAATCTCCCGAATCGGAATAGCAGTTGTTCTCGATAGTCTGGCATTCCCTGATAAGTTTTCGAAGCAGCGATTTTTTCTTGACTATTTCTATATGCTGCTCAATGACGGCCGAGGTCGAGGCCCACATGCACAGATTTCGAAGGAACTCTCCTGATGCTATCTCCGCCGGTGCATTCATTTCGATTAGACGGTTAGATATGATCGTGGGATCAACGGGTGCACCCTCATCGACAACGGACTTTACCGCATCAAAAACATACGCGCATTCCTTCAGATAAAAATCATCGGACGTCAGGGCTCCCATTGCAATAATCGCAGCATCTTTGTCGAGCATCATGGCTCCCACCACACCTCGTTCGGATTCCTTGTGATGGGGAGGCATTTTTTTAAGAAGCGCCTCATCCATTTCTAGCACTCCTCAACTTTTACTTTGAGGTTTGCCGTAACCTGGGGGTGAAGTTTGACAGGAACTTCAAACATACCGAATGACTTGATCGGTTCCGGAAGAACAATCTTCTTTTTATCTATATCCATATCGAACTGGGATTTTGCCTCCTGGGCTATCTCCTTACTTGAAACACTTCCGAATGTTTTACCGCCTTCACCGGCTTTGAGCTTGACTACTATGGTTTTGGTCTCGATCTGCTTGCCGAATGCCTGCGCTGCAGCCAGATTCTCGGCGGCAACCTTTTCGTCATTGGCTTTTTTAAGCTTAAGATCGTTCAGATTTTTGGAATCCGCCTGTATTCCGAGTTTCTTTTTAAATATAAAGTTTTTGGCATATCCGTCGGATACTTCTACAACATCTCCGCTTTTTCCGACTGATTTAACATCCTGCAGCAGTATTACCTTCATTGAAGTTCTCCTTTTTCTTTCATTTCGCCAAGCACTGCTATAAGCGACTTCTTTGCTTCCTCAACCGTAACGCCTTTTATCTGGGTACCGGCTACATTCATATGACCGCCCCCTCCAAGCTTCTCCATAATAACCTGAACATTAATGTCATCTATCGACCTGGCGCTTATAAACACTTCGTCATCATGGAGCGTAAGCACAAAGGATGCCCTTATACCGTTGATATTCAAAAGCTCATTTGCCGCTTCGGCACCGATTATCGTCGGACTGTCAACAACCGTATCCGGTGTTACGGCAATAGCAAATGCTTTGTCGTATATCTCAGCGTTGCTGACTATTCCGGCTCTTGCTTTATATGTACCTACATCATCCCTGAACATCTTACGGACTCTTGTAACATCCGCACCGTTTCTACGCAGATATGCCGCTGCTTCAAATGTTCTGACACCGGTCTTGGTAACAAAATTGTTGGTGTCAACCACCATTCCCGCGTACAGGCAGTCTGCCTCATCTGCCATAAGCTTAACCCTGTCGCTGATATACTGCAGAACCTCCGAAACCATTTCCGAAGCACTTGATGCATAGGGCTCGATATAGGAAAGGGTCGCATTTTCTATCTTCTCGGCACCCTGTCTGTGGTGATCGAGTACAACTATGGTGTTGCACAGTTCCAAAAGTTCCGGACAGCCCGTAAAGCTTGGGCGGTTAACATCCACTACAACAAGAGTACATTCCGTATTGGTCGCTATCTCTATGGCGCCTTCTCTTGATACGAATACACTTTCATCGTGTGCACCGTCATGTATCATCATATCCAGCATCGGACGTATGGATGTAGTCACCTCATCTACGACTATATTTACCCGCTTATTAAATGTTTTGGCAACGCGGTAAATACCGATAGATGATCCAAACGCATCAACATCAAGTATCTTGTGTCCCATAATGATGATATTATCGCTGCTTTCTATGATCTCACGCAGGGCATGGGCTTTGACTCTGGCTTTAACCCTCGTGTTTTTGCCTGTTACCTCGCGTCTTCCGCCGTAGTAACTGATCTCATCTTCCGTTTTAATGATCGCCTGGTCTCCGCCTCTGCCAAGCGCCAGATCTATGGCTGTTCTGGCATATTCATAATTCTGGTCAAAGGAATCACTGCCGGCTCCGAACCCTATCGATAGTGTAAAGGATACTTCATTACCGATATTTGCATTCTTGACCTCTTCCAGTATTCCGAAACGGCTGTCAACTATATTATCCAGTTCCTTTTTTTTCATTACTACCAGGAACTTATCCTTCTCAAGCTTCTTGACAATTGCATCCACCTTGGAGAAATACTTATTGATCTGTCTCTCGATAAGTGCAACTACAAGCGAACGTCTTGCCTCATCAACGCTTTCGAGTGCCTCATCATAATTGTCCATATATATAAGACCGCACACCATCTTCTGCTCTTCCACCTGACGTGCAAGTGCATTTACCTCGGTAACGTCAAACATATAAAGAGCAATCAGGAAACTGTCATAATCTACGGTCTCCACAGCATCGGACGCTTCCATAAGTGCGGACATTGATACCTTATTCATGCTTGCTCGAAAATCATGTCCGTCAACCGAAACAACACTTTCGGTCTCATGTTCCATCCTGGGGAGTTTTTCCTTTGTGATCTCCGGAATCAGATTTGTGATGTTCTTGCTGTATTTCTTCGTGATATTCATTGTCTGCTCGAAAGCATCGTTAGTCCAGATGACTTTACCCGTCTCATCCAGCAGTGCGTACGGAATCTCCAGATCGCGAAGAAGCTGCTTCTGAACCTGTCCGTATTGGGTTGCAAATGATATAAGATCACGGACAACGCGGCCTCTGTCACGAAAATATAAAAAATATGCAACCGACGCATATACAACGAAGAAAACGGTTGCAAAGACACCCGCTCTTATATTCACGAAATACATCCCTATCGCGAATACGGCGACAAATAATGTCATCCATACGGGCCACAATATATATGTTCGAATCTGACCTTTAAATCTTATCTTGTTACTGCTCATAAGTTTTCATGTAATGTAATAACTGATACAATCGTGGAATATTATACCCCATATGTCAAAAAAAGAAAATGCCGACTATGAATAGCCGGCATTTTCCTCAATGAGTGTCGCTTCGCGATGGGCCCCTCCTATTTTCCTAACCTTCTTCAATAGCACCTACAGGGCACTGTGCTGCGCATGCACCACAGCTTACGCACTTATCCGCATCAATTTCATACTTACCGTCTCCTTCGGAGATAGCACCTACGGGACACTGTCCTGCACATGCTCCGCATGAAATACAGCCGTCTTTGATAACAAATGCCATGACAAATACCTCCTTTACTGTTTTCCTTTTCAACTATCACAAATATGTTTATCCGACGAATATTTTACATCAAAAACCGCCGAAACTCAATATCATCATCCAAAGTAACTGATGATCTCCTCAAGCTCCTTGGCAAGACCCTGAAGCTCGTTTGCAGACTGGGTTATAACCGTAAATGTAGCATTGAGCTCCTGCATTGATGCGTTTGTCTCCTGTGTTGAAGCAGCATTTTCTTCCGAAATAGCGGACAGATCGCTTACTATTCCCACAAGCGTATCCTTGGCTCCTGTAAGTCCTTCGATCTTTTCTGCTATAGCCTGTGCACTCTCTGCAACATTCTCGACTCCGCTTGCCATTGATTCCATGTTGCTTCTTGTAGTTCTCATCTGCTCAGTCTGGCTCTCAAAGCTCTCATTGAGCTTTGCCATAACATCAACAGATTCCGCAGCATCGTGGAGGAGCTTCTCTACAATATGACCGATCTCCTGCGCGCTCTGGTTGGACTGCTCGGCAAGCTGGGCAATCTCTCCTGCAACAACCGCAAATCCACGGCCTGCCTCACCGGCTCTTGCAGCCTCTATTGATGCGTTAAGTGACAGCAGATTGGTCTGGCTGGCAATTGACGTAATAGCATTAACAAATTCATGGATACCGTTTGCGGATTCATTGGTGGAGCGGATTGTATCATCAATATTCTTAACAGATCCGCGAAGTTCACGGGTCTGCTCAACAAGCTTTTCGAGAGCATCCATCGCCTCATTGCACGTAGCTTTCATTTCTCCTGCAAATGTATCAAGCTGCTCTACATTTGAAGCGATCACTTCTATATCGTTTCCGATATCATTTGTATTGCCTGCTGCATTTTCAACGCTTGTAGCCTGAGAAACAGCTCCCTGACTGATCTCATCAACTGCGAGAGTAACCTGTCCTGATGCCTGGGATGCCTGATCGGATGAACTTGCAAGCTCTTCGCCGGCAGATGTTAAGCTTCTTGCCATTTCATTACTCCGGCTCATTATCTCTTTGAGCTTGACTGCCAACATATTGGTAGCACTTTGCATCTGACCTATTTCATCTTTACTTAATTTATCATCATCAACAAGTTCAATATTAAGCTTACCGCTGGCAAGTTCCTTGAGATGATCCGTTGCTGTGGAAATACCGCCTCTTATCTGTCTGATAACTATAACGGCTATTAATATAAGAACAATGATCAGTATACCGAATGCAATGGAAAGTCCTATGATTTTTCCCCTGATTTCATTCTGTATAATTGAATGCTCTTCAATAGCCCACTGTTCGGTAATGTCAGTCATCTCACTGATAACTTCTCTTGCAAGTTCGAACTCTTCCTCATATTTGGCCTCGTCTCCTGCATCTCCGGCAGCAAGAGCAGCCTCATAATGCTGATCAAACTTGCTTATCAGATTGGCTATGCTGTCACTCGTTCCGGCAAGAACATCGTTATACAGTGTTGGTGACTTGGAAGCAACTGAGTCAGCCTCATGTACGCGATCATATGTCTGCTGCATATTATCGTCGAAGTCCTGCTTATCACCCTTGTAATCCGCAACTCTTGCCTGATAAAAATCACGGTCGGCATTGATCAGATTATCCGATACGGTAAACAGTGTATCGTAATAGACACCTGTTACCTCCTCTTCGACACTGTTCATTTCCACTCCCATAACGACACACGCTATAATAAGCGCTATGGAAAGAGGCACTGTAAGTATCAGCAGCTTGACTCTTACACTCAAATTGTTGATAAAACTCATAAATCTTTTCTCCTTTCAATCAGTGACTATCACTATTGCAGTAACTCCTTCAGCTCCTGCATCAGTTTCGCTATCGGAAGGCCCATTACATTGTAGTAATCTCCTTCAATTGATCTGATAAACGCCGCCGCACCGGTCTGAATGCCGTATGCACCCGCTTTATCCATAACATCCTCCGCCGCAACATATTCTTTTATATCATCGTCACTAAGAGGGTAAAAACTTACCTTTGTTTCTTCACAGAATGTATGCTCTCCCACACGTCCATCGCTGCTTATAAAGGCAAACGTCACTCCTGTATAGACAGAGTGCGTGGTTCCCGACAGCTGCTTAAGCATACGGATCGCATCTGCCTCGTTAAGAGGCTTTCCGAAGATTATATCACATTTTGCCACAATTGTATCGGATCCTATGACAATTATATCTGTCGGGGTCACAAGTTCTCTGTGAGATTCATTATACTTTACTATTTGTGAAGCAACATCCAGCGCTTTTTGTCTTGACAATTCCGTACAAACTTTATCGGGCAGGCTGGACGTAACAGACTCATCCACCGATGAAGGCCATACATCAAACTCTATTCCCACAAGTTCAAGTATCTGCTTCCGCCTCGGGGATGCGGATGCAAGAACGATCTTGTAGTCCTCATTAAGCCTTTTTACAAATCTCATGTTCGCTCTCACCGTCATCCCGTCTTCGGTCTCTTATTCCGTCTAAGATCACTTCCTTCTTCGCAATAAGATCCTTCTTGTCCATGGGAGGTGTATCTCCGAGAGGATACTCTATTCCCAGTTTTTCGTACTTGGGCTTTCCCATTGTATGATAGGGTAATGCATCAAGAGCTCTCAGGGTTTTGAGTCCTCCGATAAAATAACCGAGATCATAGAGATATTTGTCATCGTCCGTAAGGTTTGGCACAATCACATGCCTTATCCAAATATCAACACCTTTATCTGACAGATACTGTGCAAATGCAAGTATCCCATCATTGGGCTGGCCGGTTATCTTCTTGTGAAGTGTCGGATCGATATGCTTAATATCAAGCATTACCAGATCCGTAAGAGGCATAAGCTTATCAAGCTTTGCGATAAAATCCGTGTTCTCCGGTCTATAGGCTATTCCAGAAGAATCAATGCACGTGTGAATATTGTGCTGCTTGCACAGCGTAAACAGATCGATTAGAAAATCAACCTGCATAAGGGGCTCTCCGCCCGTCACTGTTAAGCCTCCCCCATTCTTGTAAAACGGTTCGTTATGGAGATACTGCTCAATAATATACTCGGGATCCATCTCTTCCCCGCCCGTCATAGCCCAAGTATCCGGATTATGACAATAAAGGCATCTCATTGGGCATCCCTGTACAAATACTACATATCTTGTTCCCGGTCCGTCTACCGTACCGAAACTTTCAAGTGAATGAATGCGGCCCTTGGTCATTTTGTCCTCCGTAGTTTTTTTTCATAGAAAGCTTTACACTACCGCAACAAGCCCGAAGGATTATACTTCGGGCTTGTATGTTACATTATTACTGTGAGACATGAATTGCTCAACACTTTGTATGCTTATCTCACTTAGATGGATTCGTGGAACGTTCTTGAGATAACGTCTGCCTGCTGCTCCGGTGTAAGCTTGATGAAGTTTACTGCATATCCGCTAACCCTGATCGTAAGCTGGGGATAGTTCTCCGGATGTGCCTGAGCATCAAGAAGAGTTTCTCTGTTAAGTACGTTTACGTTAAGGTGATGGCCGCCTTTTGTTGCATAACCATCCAAAAGATTTACAAGATTATCAATCTGAGCTTTGTTTGCTGCCATAATTTTTTCCTCCTATCAAGAATAATCATCCAGGCCCTGATGAAGCGTCGGAACACTGCACGCGAGCGGCGTTCTCGAACAATCGGTACACCCCATCGTCTCTGTGCTTCTGTTTTCTGTCTGCGTTTCATCGACATCTACGTTCAAATGTCCGACTCCGCTTTCGACAGAACCGTCAAGTAATGCTACGAGATCATCAATCTGATCCATAAATGTCACCTCCTGTCAAATATAAATATTATTTATTAAGATCTAACTCTATATCACCTGCAAATACCTGGTCTTCCTTACCGAGAGCACCGGGGATGATGGTAAATGTATTTGAGATACCATCCTGTGCATCGTTGAACGGAAGCTTTGATACAGATGAAAGTGATGCGATAGCACCATGTGTATCACGTCCGTGCATCGGGTTTGCTCCGGGTGCGAAAGGCTGTCCTGCGCGACGTCCATCAGGTGTGTTACCTGTAGCCTTACCATATGTAACGTTTGATGTGATCGTAAGGATAGACGTTGTAGGAATACCGTTCCTGTATGTATGATGACGTCTTACTGCTGTCATGAACTTATGAACAACTTCCTTGGCGATAAGGTCTACACGGTCATCATCATTACCGTACTTAGGGAAGTCTCCCGTGATCTTGAAGTCTGTAATGATTCCGTCCTCATCTCTGATACACTCAACCTTTGCATACTTCATGGCTGAGAATGAGTCAGCTACGATTGACAGACCTGCGATACCTGTTGCAAAGTATCTCTTTACATCCTTGTCATGAAGAGCCATCTCTGCTCTCTCATAGCAGTATTTGTCATGCATGTAATGAATGATGTTAAGAGTATTAACATAAACATCAGCCTGCCACTCCATCATATCGATGAAGAGCTCCATTACCTTATCATAGTCAAGAACATCTCCGTCATAAGGACGATACTTAGGACCTACCTGCTTCTTGGTCTTCTCATCAATACCGCCGTTAAGAGCGTACAGAAGACACTTGGCGAGGTTAGCACGAGCTCCGAAGAACTGCATTTCCTTACCGATAACCATTGAAGATACGCAGCAAGCGATACCGTAATCATCGCCGTGAACAGGTCTCATAAGGTCATCGTTCTCATACTGGATAGATGATGTTGTAATTGATGTCTTAGCACAGAACTTCTTGAAGTTCTGAGGAAGTCTTGTTGACCAGAGAACCGTAAGGTTGGGCTCGGGAGCTGTACCGAGATTCTCGAGAGTGTGGAGATAACGGAAGCTCATCTTGGTTACCATATGACGTCCGTCAACACCCATACCGCCGATAGACTCTGTTACCCAAACGGGATCGCCGGCGAATATCTGATTGTATTCAGGTGTACGTGCGAACTTAACGCAACGAAGTTTCATGATAAAGTGATCAACGAACTCCTGAATCTGCTCCTCGGTAAATGTGCCGTTCTTGAGGTCACGCTCTGCGTAGCAGTCAATAAATGTTGAAGTACGTCCGAGTGACATTGCGGCACCGTTCTGCTCCTTAACCGCGCAAAGATATCCGAAGTATGTAGCCTGAATTGCTTCCTGAACGTTTGTTGCGGGCTTGCTGATATCGCATCCGTATGAAGCAGCCATTTCCTTCATCATCTTGAGAGCTGTCATCTGCTCTGATAATTCTTCACGAAGACGGATAACATCATCTGTCATAACACGTCCTGTTGAATCCTTCTGAGCCTGCTTGTCCTCGAGAAGAAAATCGATACCGTAAAGAGCAACTCTTCTGTAGTCACCGATGATACGTCCTCTTCCGTATGCATCAGGAAGACCTGTGATGATATGAGATGTACGGCAAGCTCTCATTTCCTGGTTGTATGCATCAAAACAACCTGCATTGTGAGTCTTGCGGTGTGTTGAGAAGAACTCGCTTATCTCGGGATCAACCTCATAACCGTTGTCCGAGCAAGCCTTCTCTGCCATACGGATACCACCATAAGGCTGAAGTGAACGCTTGAAAGGCTTATCTGTCTGGAAACCTACGATAGTCTCTTTGCTCTTATCAAGGTATCCGGGACCATGAGAAGTGATGGTTGAAACAACTTTGGTGTCCATATCAAGAACGCCGCCGTTTTCTCTTTCCTTCTTCTGAAGGTCAAGAACCATCTTCCACAAGTCTTTTGTGTTCTGTGTAGGTCCTGCAAGGAATGAATCATCTCCGTCATAAGGAGTGTAATTCTTCTGAATGAAGTCACGTACATTGACTTCGCTTTCCCACTTGCCGCCTACGAAACCATTCCATTCTGATCTCATTGTAACGCCTCCTAAAAATTTGTTATAAATAATTTATAAATCCGTCATGCGGACAGTTTCTTTTGGTAATTGTTATTATATTTTCAGATTGTATACACGTCAAGGTGGAGAACTGTATTTTTTTCCGTACATTTTGCCTTATTTTTAGTATATTACCACTTCCTTATGACTGCCTTCTCGCTCCCGGAAAAGTAATCTTTGACCTCTAATGTGATAAATGTTAAAATGAAAACCACCCGGAGCCGTTACAGGCTTCTAAATTCAATTAGCAAAAGGAGGAACGATATGGACAAATATTTTTGCAATCCCTGCGGTTACACTTATGATCCCGAAAAAGGTGATCCCGAACACGGAATAGCTCCCGGAACGGCATTTGAGGACCTCCCTGATGATTGGGTATGCCCTAATTGCGGAATTACCAAAGATATGTTTATGAAAGTTATCGAGTAAGCAAGGTATCATCATGAATATTTCAGAAAGCATTAAATATGTTGGAGTTTCCGACGCAACTATAGATCTGTTCGAAAGCCAGTATGAAATGCAAAGCGGTATGCTCTACAATTCATACATAATATTCGATGATAAGATCGCAATTACAGATACGGTGGATAAACGTGCCGTGGATGAGTGGATCGCAAACGTAAAAAATGTTTTAAAGGATAAGAAACCTTCTTATCTGATCATTCATCATCTTGAGCCCGATCACTCCGCCGGGATACTCAAACTTCACGAATTGTATCCTGAAATGAAGCTGGTAGGTAACGCCAAAACATTCCAGTTGCTTCCCCAGTTTTTCGATGAAGATTTAAGTTCACTGTATGAAACGGTTGCCGACGGTGCCGAATTGTCCCTCGGAGGGCATACGCTTAAGTTCTTCACTGCTCCCATGGTTCACTGGCCCGAAGTAATGCTCAGTTTCGAGACATCGGAAGGTATTCTGTTTTCCGCCGATGCATTCGGAAAATTCGGTATAGAAACTGATACCGATGACTGGGCCTGCGAAGCCAGAAGATATTACTTTAACATAGTCGGAAAATACGGAGCCATGGTACAGGCTCTTTTAAAAAAGCTCACAAATGCCGGGGTAGTCGATAACTGCAAAATCATCTGCCCTCTTCACGGACCTGTGCTTAAGGATAATCTCGAATACTATATCGGATTATACGATACATGGAGCAGTTACAAACCTGAAGATGAAGGTATTCTTATAGCCTGCGCTTCGATTCACGGCAATACCTGGAAGGCTGCCGAGTATCTGCGTGACAAGCTGGAAGAACTCGGAGCTTCGAAAGTTGTTCTTACTGATGTATGCCGCTCGGATGTTGCCGAGATTATAGAAGATGCATTCAGATATGATCGCATGGTTTTGATGTCCTCATCATATGATGCGGGTCTTTTCCCTCCCATGGAAACTTTCCTTCATCATCTTGCCGCCAAGAAATACTGCAACCGTCGCGTAGCTCTCATCCAGAACGGAACATGGGCTCCTTCCGCGGCAAAATGTATGCAGTCAATACTGGAGCCTCTGCAGGGCATCGAATACGTTGGTGATGTTATCACTATAAAAACAACTCTCTCCGAAGAAAACAGGACGCAAATCCATGATCTTGCACAGAAGCTGATCGGGTAGGCTTTAATCTTGACTATCAGTTACAAAAATGCTACCCTTACAACTGTCCGAAAAATCATTCGGTCATGGCTCTCAAGAATAGTTGGAGGTAATATCATGGAAATCACAAAAGATATGACTATAGGCGAGATAATCGTCAATAAACCCGAAGTTGCGCCGATTCTTATGGAAGCCGGAATGCACTGTCTCGGATGTCCTTCCGCCAGAGGCGAATCTCTTGAAGAGGCTGCTATGGTTCATGGAATGGATATTGATGATCTTATGGGTAAAATATCGGCACTCGCTTAAGAAAATCAAAACAAAAAGAGCTGCAGACATAGTCTGCGGCTCTTTTTTGTAACAGGCAATCTATCTACGAAAGAAGTGTCTCTATCGCATTATCGGCAACGATACAGTTATTATGCTCTTCAAAGAATGCTTCCGTTGCAGGTGTTGATCTCTCCATTGTCCCGTATTCGGACAGGACATTACATATCCTGTTGAATTCTTCGGTAGTATGATCACCCTTGGCAAGAGCCAGGACGTAGCAGTCATCATTTTCATCATGGTAAAGAGAGTTCTTCCCTTTGTAAAACTTTGATACCACTCCTGCCGCTTTGATAACATCCGCAAGAGAATCAAACGCAAATGCCCTTGAAAGTTCAACGGCAGCATTAGCCTGCTCTATAAGCTTTTCCTTGGCTTCTTCCAGAAGCTCGGGATTCTTGGTGACTTCCTGAGAAAGTTTCTTGAAAAGATCAAGTACCTCCGGCATATCTTCCGAAACCGAACGGAAAAGTTCGGAAATGGCATCATCCTCTTCATCCCTGATATTAGGAGCAAAATTTGCGAACCTTGTATCAAGTTCGTCCGGATCTTCAACCTTTGTTATTATAAGTATAATAGATTCCGATGACAAAGGGATCGCCTCGATCATAAGCGGAATATCATTAGCTTCAAATCCAAGTTCATAAGAGGCCTGCTGCATCATGTCACGGAACAGGTTCTTCGCCTTTTCCGTCCCATAGGCAAGCTCTGAAAGCTTTAACTGTCTGTCAGCAAGATCTGCTTTTGTAAGAGTACATCTGATCTGGTGGTCATTAACTCGTTCCAGTTTCATGTTGTCACCTCCGTTCCATCAGAATTAATATATTTTATATATCGTCATATGATAAATGTCAAATTATATTTATTTTATACAAAATATTTGTATATTCTGTGAAATAATCACTTCGCTATGATTCGAACTGCCATAATGTACAATATCTAGTACTTGTCATATTGTATTTTATCGTGTACAATCCAACTCAAGATCGCTCCTTCGCAATATGTGGCGAAAGGAGGGTAGCTAAATATCATATTTCTTATCTATATTGTAAGATATATGTCTGTTTTTTTCCAGTAGATTTCCTGTGACGACAGGGGATTTACACATATCAGGAGTTTCTTATCGGGTAATCCCCGAATTAATCGAACAATTAATAATCTTTCGATAACTCCCCGTTTTATAATGTAAATTGGTTGTCCGTAATCAGATTCAAACTTACTTGTGCAACCTAAAAGCAAAAGTATAACCCACACGCGAAGTCCGATCTTGAAATGAAAATTGTATCACAGTACCTGAAAATATTGCGGTACCTTTACCGGCAGCCGGGTATGTGTATTATCAATAAACAGAGTTTCCCGATACCTTTTACACTGCCCGGCTGCCAAAATCATATCATTTATAATACTCGTCTATAATTTGGAAAGCCTCTTCCGTTCCGAATGCCAGCTGCCAAACCGCGGCTCCGCCTATGTCATGGGCCTTCATAACATCAAGCTTTGCCTGAATTGATTTGATATCTTCAAGCCAGATTTTGTTTGTTCCTTCCGGCGTTTTCCATTCAGCATAGTTCTGACCGCTTGCCTCATTCCACTCCGGCACCGCACCTGCCGCCGTTACGGTCTCAAGCCCCTTAGTCATTGTAAGAGTCTGCATATCCAATATATTTTCATTGTCATCAACAATCCAGTATCTGACATAGAAAGGGAGAGCATTTACGATTTTCTCCTTGGGAACCTCTTCAAGAGTCTTTTCTATCCCCTCCATGACAAAATCCAGAGATGCTACCGAACCCGCCTCTTCCGACGCAGCCGTATGTTCATCGTATCCCATTATTATCACATAATCTGCAAATATCCCCTGCTCCTTACGGTTATAATGCATCGAGTATTCCTTGGGAACATAGTTATCCACCGAGACTACAAGGTTTTTGGCATGAGCCTTTAATGAAAATTCTCTTATAAACTGAATATATGACGGTCCCACATCCGAGGGTACCGATTCAAAGTCTATGTTAATGCCGTCAAGATTATACTGTGCCGCATAGTTTAACAGCTGCTCCGTCACATAATCTCTTTTTTCCGGATATGGCAATATCTCACCCAGGCTCACTTCCGGATATGTCAGATTACTCACAAGTCCCCAGACTTTCAATCCTTTTGCGTGACATGTTTCCACATATGACGATGAAGCAATGGATTCCACCGTACCTTCATTATCAGCCAATGCAAACCATGTCGGCGAGATCGTGTTTATATATGGAAGAAATTTTTCATTCTCCTTAAGATACTGTGCTGAGTTCTCATTTGTAACATTATGCCACGCAAGGATCACCGGCTGCGCGTAGTCTGCAACAGTGGTTACAGTTATGGGAGCAACATCGGTTACCGGAGTTTCCGGACGGTCGTACTTCTCCCCCAGGTGCTTCGTTTCAACATATCCTGTAATAAGATCATCAGTTGTGACCTTTACCCATTTTTCGTTTTCCGAAGCTACGATAACAACCGTATTTCCCTTCCGGAGCTTCTTTAATATGTCTCCCTCTTTGTCTGCAACGGTTCTGACAGCTATATCATCCTCTATAACATCCGCTACTACATCGGTTCCCCACTCGGTTTTGACACAGGCACGGTATGGTTCTCCTCCCCCGCCGTACAGCTTATAATCAAAGTTGGTAAATATCCTGACATAGTCAAGACATACCATCAGGGTTTCTCCGTTTTTGTAGCAGATCTGATATCCGGTCTGGGTACCGTTACCGTCAAGTGTATAATAATTGTCCTGAAGCTTGGCAGCATAGACCCCGTCACCCGTTGTGTACAGGAGGCGGTCATCTGTCTGCTCCCAGTAAAAATTCTCATTATACTTCTCAATAACAGTTTCATAGGGAATATACAATTTCCCTTCCCTGACAGTGATCTTATCATCGGTTACCTCTCCGTTTTCCACAACGGAAGCGGTATCATCAGATATTGTCTTGAAATAACCGTTAAGATCAGCCATCTTGCTGGAGTATCCCCAGTCATCAAACAATCCGGTACTCTTTGCTACAAGCAGTATGATCCCGATAAGTACTATCGCTATTACAACCGGCAGAACCGCCTGTAAGATTTTTCTCCTGCGGCGGCGCCTGCGCCTTGACTCTTTTGATCCGTTATATGCCATTATTTATCTCCAATCCCCTATCAGCCTAGGTTCTGGGCCTCTACCAGTCCCTTGCCTCCGTACAGTTCGCGAAGCTTGGGTTTTTCGATCTTACCGGTAGGATTACGTGGAATATCCGCAAAAATAATCTTATGAGGCCTCTTATATCTGGGCAGTGCCATGCAGAATTCATTCATTTCATCTTCGGTTATAACATAATCCTTCTTCAGTTCAATTATCGCACAGCTTACTTCACCGAGCCTCTTATCGGGTATACCGATAACGGCAACATCATGAACAGCCTCATTAGTCCTGATAAAGTCCTCTATCTGCACGGGATATATGTTTTCTCCGCCGCTTATGATCACATCCTTCTTGCGGTCAACAAGCATTATAAATCCATCCTCGTCCTCCATAGCCATATCACCCGTATAAAGCCAACCGTCGGCGAGAACCTCTTTTGTTGCTTTCGGATCATGATAGTAGCACTCCATCACACCCGGACCCTTAACTGCAAGTTCTCCAACTTCCCCCGGTTTTACCGGTTTACGGTCTTCACCTACTATTGCGGTCTCCCAGCCATACCCGGCTTTTCCTATGCAGCCGACCTTATGGATATTCTCAACTCCCAGGTGTACGCAGCCCGGTCCGATAGACTCGGAAAGTCCGTAATTTGTGTCATACTGATGATTCGGGAACAGCTCCTTCCACTTTTTGATAAGACTTCTCGGAACAGGCTGGGCTCCTATATGCATCAGTCTCCACTGTCCAAGCTCATAGTCAGACAGATTGACCTTCCCGCTTTCTATCGCCTCAAGGATGTCCTGTGCCCACGGAACAAGCAGCCATACTATTGTACATTTTTCCTTTGAAACGGCATCAAGTATTATCTCCGGTGCGGTTCCCTGAAGCAGTACGGCTTTTGATGCCGAATACAAGCTTCCGAACCAGTGCATCTTCGCTCCCGTATGGTACAGAGGCGGAATAAGAAGAAATACATCGTCCCTTGTCTGACCGTGATGGTTCTGCTCACATACCGCGGAATGCATCAGTGAACGATGCTTATGCAAAATAGCTTTGGGGAATCCGGTTGTACCCGATGAAAAATAGATAGCCGCATCGTCCTCGTCCGTAAGAGTAATATCAGGTTTTACACTTGAGCAGTTTGCCACAGATTCCTTGTAATCGTCAGCAAATGTAGGACAGTTATCTCCCACATATATCAGAAGCCTCTTCTTTGAAAGTTCATCACATATCTCTTCAATTCTTCCTATGAATTCGGGACCGAATACAAGAACATCTATCTGGGCAAGTTTTGCACAGTACATTATCTCATCGGAAGAATATCTGAAATTAAAAGGAACCGCCAATGCGCCGGTTTTGAGGACACCGAAATATACCGGAAGCCATTCAAGGCAGTTCATCATCAGGATTCCTACCTTTTCTCCCCTTTTTACACCTCTTGAAATCAGATAATTGGCAAAGCGGTTTGCCTTCTCATCAAAGACACTCCAGGTTATCTCACGACGATAAGACTCTTTCTTGGTACTTTCTATAAGTTCATATTCCTTCCATGTTACACGTCTGTTTTCCTTGATCTTGGGATTGATCTCAACAAGTGCAACATCATTCGGATACATTGTCGCATTCCGTTCAAGCAGTTCTGTAATAGGCATTAAGTATTCCTCCGATAATCATTTGATCGTTGCGCTTTAACACAACAACGCGTTTAAGCAAACAAGTATAAGTTTATCTTTTTGCCATATAATTGTCAAACGCAAAAGAGACCATATAGAATGGTCTCTTTTACTACGCGGTTTCCCTATCAGCCTAGTCAAGGTCGCTCGGCCATTTTTATTCTCCTTCGGAGACGGGGCCTCGCGGTGCAGTAAGGAATCCTCCCATCTACGATGGGCCCCTCCTTACAGCCTAATCAGCCGTATAGGGCATTAGTGCCACGTGACGTGCACGCTTAACCGCAACGGTAAGTGCTCTCTGATGCCTTGCACAGTTTCCCGTAATTCTTCTCGGAAGGATCTTGCCTCTCTCGGAAACATACTTCTTAAGTGTAGCAACGTCCTTGTAATCAAGTTCCTTCTCTTTACCGCAAAATACACATACCTTTTTACGTCTGTGCATTGTATTTCTTCTTCTTACAGGTGCATCTGCCTTATCAGCGTCACCCTGTGGTTTGCCAAAAGCCATATTACTTTCCTCCTAATTCCATCAATTAAACGGAAGCTCTTCATCTATACCATCCGGAATGTTCATGAATCCGTCACCGCTGTCTGACGGTGCGGATGAAGCCGGAACAAACGCATCTGCTGATCCGCCCTGCGTGGATCCTTTATTTTCCACGAACTCATGACGCTCAACAACCACATCCGTTGTGTACACCTTCTGTCCGTCCTTGTTGGTATAGCTACCCGTCTGAATATGACCCTCAACAAGTATCCTCATACCTTTGCGAAGATACTTCTCTGCGAATTCTCCGTCCCGGCCAAATGCCACTATGTTGATGAAATCAGCCGTCTGCTGATCACCTGCGGCGGAATCTCTTCTGCCTCTTCTGTCAACGGCAAGTGAATACCTTGCTATAGCCATTGCCTGATCACCGGATGAATATCTTACTTCGGGATCACGGGTTAATCTTCCCACCAATATTACTTTATTCATATGTTCTCTCTTTCTATTACGCTTCTGCCTTAACGCAGAGATAACGAAGAACGTTATCCATAATGCGGACACGATTTTCGAGTTCGATCGGTGCCGTAGGTTCTGCATCAAAGTGAACGAAATAGTAGAAGCCTTCTCTCATCTTCTGAACTTCATAAGCAAGTCTCTTCTTGCCCCACTCGTCCACATCCGTTACAGTACCGCCGAAACGATCAATATAATTCTTGATCCTTTCGATGATGGCAGCTCTCTCGTCGTCTTCGATCTTAGCATTAAGAACAACGCATAATTCATATTTGCTCATGCTGGTACCTCCTTTTGGACTTTGGCCTTTACTATACAGTAAAAGCAAGGATAAATTGTATCACGGTTTGCTATGATATCACATAATATCAAGCTTTTCAAGGGGTTTTGCTAACAAAAATCAAACCGTAATTGCGCCTAAAACAGCCCCTATACTGTCATTTATCACAAGATCGGCTCTCGAATCCATCGGCGTTTTGGACTTATTGATCAAAACAAGCTTATGGCCTCTGTAGTAATCAATGAGACCAGCCGCAGGATAAACTGCAAGAGAAGTTCCTCCTATTATAAGGACATCCGCATTTGCTATATAGTTTACCGACTTGCTCATTACATTGCTGTCGAGACCTTCTTCATACAGAACAACATCCGGTTTTATGGGTCCGCCGCATTTGTCGCACTTCGGAACACCCTCGCTGTTTATGATGTAATCCACGTCAAATGATTTTCCGCATGATTCACAATAATTGCGCAGCACGCTTCCGTGGAGTTCGAGAACTTCCCGGCTTCCGGCAGCCTGATGCAGGCCATCGATGTTCTGGGTTACAACCGCTTTCAGCTTCCCCGCTTTTTCAAGCTCTGCCAGCTTCAGATGGGCTTTGTTAGGTTTTGCGGTAGTACAGAGCATCTTGTCTCTGTAGAATCTGTAGAACTCTTCGGGTTTACTCCTGTAAAATGTATGACTCAGTATTGTTTCGGGAGGGTAATCATACTTCTGGTTATAAAGTCCGTCTACACTTCGAAAGTCCGGGATTCCGCTTTCGGTCGAAACTCCCGCTCCCCCGAAAAATACTATATTATCCGACTCTGTTATCCATTGCTGTAACGTTTCTAGTGGTGTCATTTTCTCCTCCTTTTACTGTTTGAGAGCCGTGTCATTAATCGGCGACTCCAACCTGCATTACGGCCTTACAGACCTTATCCCCCTTTTGGTTTCGTATCGAGACCTTAAGCACAATCAGTGAATATACATCATGTTTCTCTTCAACTAAACCTTCTGTCGTAAGCGTATCTCCAATGTATACCGGTTTGGAAAATTTTATCTTAACCTCATGTATAAGGCTGTTTTTCCCCGGAAGATATACACCGGCAAGTGTGGACAGAAGGGATGCCGTAAGCATTCCGTATACTACTCTTCCGGGATGCCCTTTGGATAATGCGTAATCCTCATCGATGTGAAGCGGATTGATATCCCCGGTAACAGCTCGAAACGATGACATCATATCTTCCGTGACCGTAACCGTAAAGCTTTCCTTCTGACCAACCTCTATTTCTTCGTATTTATACTCATTCATATAATTATCCGTACAGATTAGTTCCCTTAATAATTCAAAATCCTGTTATTTGCTACAATTATCCCGAATTTAATTACAGCTTCGATGCGATAAGATCCACCATCTCTCCCACATTTGCAAGCTCATTAACTTCCTTAAGATCAAACTTCAATCCGAATTCCTTCTCCATGGAAACAACGAGGGTAATGTGCTCAAGGGAATCCCAGTCCTCTATATCAGACGAATTAGTCGAGTCTTCGATAACAAGCGTGTCATCATCAAATACCTCTCTGAATATTCTCTGGACTTTTTCCATTATTTCATTATGTGTCATTTTCCGTAACCTTTCTACTACCTTTACTTAACAGCTTCCAGAAGACCTGCTTCCACCATTTTGCGCAACGTAGGCAGCATATCCGCCACACTGTGTCCGATATAATCGCTTAGCTCGAATATATCGTTTGTCCCGTCGGCGTATGCTGACAGATCCTTAAGTATAAGAGTATCCCTGTAACTGTTCTTGTTGCTTGTCGTAGGCATAAGACCCCGTCTTCCTAACTGCGGCTCGCACAGACAGGTGATCTTATACTTCCTGTTGTTCTCAAGTGCTTCGATGCATTTGAGCAGAACGTCAAGACTCCCACCCAGCCCGTCAGGAGATATGATATCAAGATTGTCTCCGCTCGTATGGTACTCGGGATATATATGATATTTCGATCTGCAAAAACATACAAGCGGAATATCCACTCCGGGGGCCTGGTACTGCCTTTCGTCACTTCCCCTTTCAAGGTATGAATACTCGCAGAAGTTCGGATCATGGCCTTTGAGCACATTCATCATGACTCTGTCCGCAAGAGTATTGGCATACTTGGAATGAACTATGGAATATGCCCTGTCATCGCCTACACAGGTCACATTAAATCCTGCTATTATATTCTTCTTCATCACATCGAGATTACGCGATATATAAGTAATGGCGCCTATCGTCTCGGGCAGCAGAACAAGCCTGTACGAATACCGCCTGTTCGGCATATTCCGTATATATTCGGCAAGCTTCGTCATTACTACCGGACCCGAACATTCATTGTTTGCCATGGATGGATGGCATATATAGGAACTGAAGAAAATCTCTTCATTGCTGTCCCCGGGTATAAGGAGTTCTCCGTAAGTAAGGGAACCGGGTGCCAGATCCGAATCTATGTATGCATGATAATTCCCGTCAGGAAGTGTCTGCAATTGATTTTCACTCATACAGAAGCCCCAGCGCTCCTTGTAATACGATGTGCAGTAAGGGATTAAATCAGGCTGATCCGGAAGGGTATATATATGTTCTCTAAGCTCCGAGAGCGTCATCCATTCATCCACCGGCGTCGAATACCCCATAACATGAAGATTGTTCACCTTCATATCAACTATGCGGTTTCCGCTTTCATCTTCTATATAGGCGTCCCTGATAGTCCACTCATTGGGAACTGTCCAGTCAAATACCTTTGTCCCGGTGGGAACCTCATAGAGCTTCATATCCGGCATATACTTAAGGAGAATGTCAAATGTTTCCCTGACACCCGGCCCCATAATGCTTCTGCATATGGGAAACAGCTCCTGTGCTCTTCTAAACATTTCCTTTCCGTCTTCAAGATACGGATTATCCTGACCGATGTATGAGCAGATCCTGCGGCTCCTGTTGTGCCTCACATCTTCCTGCAGTATCGGATGGGACTTGGCAAGCTCGATCATTTTGTATTCAAGTCCGTTTATATAAAAACGTTTCATTATGCCTTTCTCGATAAATTCATCCTCAAAAGCATAAATAACATTGGTTACATCCTTATCAAGCGCCCGCACATTCATGTCATATGTGCGCCTGGTCACAACTCCGTTTTCATCCGTATAGTCTGCCGTAAAATCCTTGAGATACCTGTAGTTGTCATGAAGATTTCCGACCGACTGTTCCGCGTAGTGAACGAAAACAAACGAATGCTCAAGATCCTTGTCTATGAAGAGATTTCTGTATCTGTGGCTTACCATATAGGCAAAAGGAGAATCCTCCCCGAATGAGCTCTTGTTATCAAGTCCGCACAGATCATCGGTATCCGCTCCCCAGCAGGTAAACGAATATATCGGATGCTTCGTACGGCGAAAATCATCTCTTGCCATCGCTATCTTACACAGAGATCCTGTCTTGGCCGGGGTCTTGTAATAATCAAAGGCCTCACCGCCGCAAAAGCTCCAGTTAAAGGTGGGAAATACGAGGGAACCTTCCTCGCCTATAATATCAATGATACCGTCTATCAGAATGTTCAGATCGGTGTCGTCATCATGATGCATGCATTCATATAGAAGTGATTTTACGTCACTGGTAACGTATATCCTGTCACCTTTGTTGATTCCAAGGTGTTTTGCCAAATCTTTCAGTTTGATGTAATCCGGCATATCTGCCTCCACTGCCACTTTTTTAAGAGTATAACAAAATAGTACAGAATACTCTGTACTATTTTACCGCAAAACACTCTTATATAAAACAAAAACTTTACTTGACGGTAGCACCCTCAAGCGCTATATCAACCGCCTTGTTCTTAACTGCGTTCTTATTGGTGTAGCCCTTGCCGTATGTTTCTACCGAGCTGTTATAGTAATCGTCGCCGCCATACATTTCCTTGACATTTGCTTCGGAATCGGCTTCGCTTAAAACTATGCCTTCGCTTTCAAGAATCGCCTGATACACAAGATCCGACTTGGCAAATTTCTGAGACCTGTCAATGATGTCTGCATTATACTCCTCGTCGGTCATACCGATGAAGTCTTCGAATGTCCCCGACTGCATTCCGTACTGCTGATACATCTGGTTCATATACTCATATGACTGCACATCGGAATACTTAGTGGTTGACTCCACGTTCTTGAGATACTTGCTGGGGAACTTGTTAACCGTCGAATTATCAACCACATAGTTCGTAACGTAATCCTTGAGCGATCCCTCATAATACTCGTCCTTAAGTGTCTGCTCGTACTCGGCAACCGTTGAACCCATATCGGGATAGTTTTCCTTCACGAAATCATCGTTGTATTCGGGATCTGCATAAATTCCGTGTATTGTAACGGCAAACTCCGCCGGTTTTCCTGCAAGATCAGCCTGGCCGTAATCCTCGGGAAATGTTACCTTGACAGTAACGTCTTCTCCGGCCTTATGTCCTATGAGCTGGCTCTCAAATCCTTCTATGAACTGACCGCTTCCGATAGTAAGATCATATCCGTTTCCACCGGAATTACCGCCTTCAAATTCTACTCCGTCCATTGTTCCTACGTAGTCTATATTAACCTTGTCACCGTCTGCTACCACACCTTCCTCTTTTAGAACCTGATGAGCAGCCAGATTTTGCTCAATAACATCCTTGAACTCTTCGTCGGTATAGGTTACCTCACTTAACGGAACCTCAATGTTCTTGTAGTCACACAGAGTCACATAATCCGTAGCCTTGATCCCCTTGATGTAACCGTTATCATCAAGCTGTGAGGAATACTCTCCGCTTGCTGTTATCGTGTTGGCTTCTTTGATTATCACCCTCACGATTCCGAAAATCGCAAGACCTATAACGGCAACCGCAATAACGATGCCGACTATTTTCAATATAAGAGACTCTCTCTTTTTCTTTGCGGCATTCTGAGCTCTCTCTTCTCTTTTCTGTTTACTCTTACTGACTGTATTTTCCTCCATAATATTACTCCTTTACTTAACTTCTCTGTTGAAAATATCTTTTCCGTCATCAATCACACCGAATCTTTCGGATTCATCCTTGCGTCTCCACAGAAAATGAAAGCGAAGTTCTTCACCGGATCTGATCCTCTCTATATTCTGCCTATGCTTATACAGCATTGCTACAGATGCGACAGCCATTATCGCGGACGGCACCCATGTCTTGTATACGATGCCTATGGTTATCGGAACAATAAACGCCATCGTAATCGGGGCAAAACAGATATAATCGGTAATTATGGCTATAAAAAGAGCTGCTATAAACAGAATAATAAACATCACGTAATTGATAGCCAGAACCGTTCCGCCAAAGCAGGCCAAACCCTTTCCGCCCTTAAATCCCATATAAAAGGGAAAAATATGGCCAAGCACCGAACCTACTCCCGCAATGACACCTGCATAATTAATGTCCCCACTCATAGCTTCCGGGAAAACATATTGAGCGATTCGAAAGGCAATAAATGCTTTAAGTATATCAAGGACAGCTATCGTCAGTCCGGCTTTTTTCCCGAGAACTATCACAACATTAGAAGCTCCGGCATTTCCGGATCCGTATTTTCTGATATCAAACCCTTTTAATTTGGAAAGAATATAGGAAAGATTGATGCACCCGAACGCATAGCCGATTATCAGACTTCCCAGAATAATATTTATCATGATCTTCATAGGTGGGATTATACAGCATGTAACATATAGTGTCAAAGCAAATACAGGGAATCCGGATGAATTACAAACTATAATCAAGACGAGACCGTGTATATTTACGGGCACTCCGCAGGCTCGTTACTTAGCGAGGTTTCTCACGAGCTTAGTAACGTGAGCGCCGAGGACAGTGAGCGGGAGCGTCCCGAAAATATACCATGGTCTCGTCTCAATAATTATTGATAAATCTTATTATTATTTACTTATATGGATTCTCCGTCTTGTAGAGGTTTCCTGCCGGTCTGTTGTACTCAAGCTCCTCAGGAAGTACTCCGATATACTTGAATACATCAAAAAGTGCCTTTCCATGGTGTCCGAATGCAACAGCTCCGTGATGAGGGAAATTACCGTCTATAAGAGCATAACGGTAGAATCTTCCCATCTCGGGTATAGCGAATACACCGATACCGCCGAATGATCTTGTCTCAACAGGAAGAACTTCACCTTCCGCAACATAAGCACGAAGCTTATTATCAGCGGTTGACTGCAGACGATAGAATGTGATATCGCCGGGAGCGATGTCTCCTTCAAGAGTTCCATTTGTAACCTCGATAGGAAGGCTTCTTGCCATGATAGCCTGATACTTCATCTCTGCCTTGCAAAGCTTCTTGGAGCAAGTATTTCCGCAATGGAAGCCCATAAATGTATCTGTAAGCTTGTAATCAAACTTGCCTTCGATAGAATCCTTGTACATGATCTTAGGAACGGAGTTGTTGATATCAAGAAGTGTTACGATATCATCACTTACACAGGTTCCGATGTACTCCGAAAGAGCGCCGTAAATATCAACTTCACATGACACGGGAATTCCGCGGCCGGTTAATCTTGAATTAACATAGCAGGGAACAAATCCGAACTGTGTCTGGAATGCAGGCCAGCACTTTCCTGCGATAGCAAAGAACTGCTTGGATCCCTTGTGATCTTCGATCCAGTCAAGGAGAGTCAGCTCATACTGTGCAAGCTTAGGAAGTACTTCGGGCTTCTTGTTACCGACACCGAGTTCTGCTTCCATATCCTTAACAACATCTGCAATACGTGAATCATTGTCATGCTTATGATATGCTTCGAAAAGGTCGAGTTCTGAGTTCTCTTCAATCTCAACGCCAAGATTGTACAACTGCTTGATAGGCGCGTTACAAGCAAGGAAGTTAAGAGGTCTGGGACCGAATGAGAAGATCTTGAGATTCTTGAGTGCATATACGGCTCTTGCAACGGGAAGGAATGTATGGATCATATCCGCACAATCCTCAGCATCGCCTACCGGATACTCGGGAATGTAAGCCTTTACTCCGCGAAGAGCAAGGTTGTAGCTGGCATTAAGCATACCGCAGTAAGCATCGCCACGTCCGCTTGTAGTAACAGATTCGTAATCTTCTTCTGCTGCCGCACAGAACATTACAGGTCCGTTAAACTGCTGTGCAAGCATTGTCTCGGATATTTCAGGACCGAAGTTTCCGAGGTAAACGCAAAGAGCGTTACAACCCTTGTCATTAATGTCCTTAAGAGCGTTCTGCATATCGATCTCGCTCTCAATGATAGTAACGGGACACTCATAGATGTCAGCTGCATCATATTTTGCTGCATATGCATCTACAAGGGCCTTTCTTCTTCTGATAGTGAGCTCTGCCGGGAAACAGTCACGGGAAACGCCCACGATACCGATTTTCATTTTGGGTGTGTTATTCATTTGTAATCCTCCTGACTTTTTTTGATAGCCACACCATTAAAAGCTCGCTTCGCTCGGGTGTGGCCTACGTGCTGCAAAGTTTTCATAGAAAACTTTACACCACCATTTCTGAACATATCATGTTCGAATATGGGTTCATCTAAGAAATTGATACCCTCTGAAATATAATTGTATTGCAATTCCTACCGATTGTAAAATGAAAAATCGCCTTTAATCGGTTAAGATTTTTCCTATTACGGTTCAGATATCTCCGGCTATATCGATATTTACCCCGGTAAGTCCGACATAAGCGCCATCTTTGGCCTCCGATGCCTCAGCATGTGCAAGAAGCCACTTGTTGCAAGCCGTCATCCATTTATCCTCTTCACACTTTGCCGAGATTGCAGGAACCGGACCGTTTGTTCCCTTCGGGAGCACAACGATAACCTTGAAACCATCACCTGCTTTGGCACTGCAGGGTGCATAGTGAAGTGTTGTGGCATATACTTCCACGGCAACACCGGCGGGAACAAGAAATGCTTTTACTTTGGAAGTATCAAACTTTCCGTTCTCAATCTCTCCTTCCTTGCCAAGAAGAAGTATAAAATCCTTTGTTCCCATATTGATCTCACTGTCACGATGATACTCAAGGCAGTTAAGCTTCGTGTTATGTCCGTTGCAATATCCGATCTGAATAGGCATTCCTCCATATACGTTGTTCTGAAGTACTCCGAATGCATCCGTATACTCAAGATCCGGACAGCTTCCGACATATACCGTTCCTTCCGGGCACGGTGTCTTATCTTCAAGTGCCTTAATCAGTCCCTTAAAATCATAACCCTCAAGTACTTTGCCGTAGTCCGCAAATTCAGGATCCGTAACTTTTCTGATCTCCATAATAATCCTCTCCTTTTCAGTTGTCTGTTAGAATAAGCACTTAACCGTCGGATAAAGCTTCTTAAACTGCTGATATTTAGCTTCATATTTCTCCGTAAGGTCTTTATCCGGTTCAACGGTATCTATTACTTTTACAAGCTTCTCTGTTGCATCATGAACCGATGCAAACTCGCCGCAGCCTACTGCCGCAAGTATGGCGCCGCCGTATCCGGGTCCTTCCTCCGATTCAATAACCTGAACTTCTATTCCGAGAACATTAGCGATTATCTTCTTCCAGAGCGGACTCTTGGCTCCTCCGCCGCATATCTTCGTCTTTTTGATATCGATTCCGAGAGACTTTGCTACCTCAAAGGAATCTCTTATTCCGAAAGCAACCCCTTCAAGTATGGCCTGTGTCATGTCTGCTCTTGTAGTATCCATGCTCATGCCTATAAACATCGCCCTTGCATCCGGGTTGTTGTGAGGGCTTCTCTCTCCCATAAGGTAGGGAAGGAAGAATACATTATTATCACCAAGCTTTGTGATATCCTTCTGTTCAGCGCCGTAATCAGTCGTATTAAGAATATCCTCCATCCACCATTTGTTACAGCTTGCAGCCGAGAGCATACATCCCATAAGATGGTAATTTCCGTCCGCATGCGCAAAAGCATGGAGTGCATTGTTCTCATCAACGCAGAATTCCTTACTGGAAATAAAGATCGTACCGCTTGTTCCGAGAGATATATTACATCTGCCGTTACCTACAGTTCCTGTTCCTATAGCTGCAGCAGCGTTATCCCCGGCTCCGGCTATAACCTTGACTGTCTCAGGGAATCCGAGTTCTTTGGCAACATCGCTCTTAATGTTTCCTACAACTTCGTAGCTTTCGAATATCTTTGCCAGCTGGTCTTCTCTTACATCACATATTTTCATCATTTCCTTGGACCAGCATTTGTTCTTAACATCAAAGAGAAGCATTCCCGATGCATCAGACACATCTGTACAGTGAACACCGGACAGCTTGTAAGCAATATAGTCTTTGGGAAGCATGATCTTGTCGATCTTCGCAAAAAGCTCAGGCTCATGCTCTTTCATCCAGAGTATCTTGGGCGCGGTAAACCCGGCAAAAGCAATATTTGCTGTATACCGGGAAAGTTTGTCCTTGCCGATCACATTATTGAGATATTCAGTCTCTTTCGTAGTACGTCCGTCATTCCACAGGATCGCAGGTCTTATTACGTTGTCGTCCTTGTCAAGAACAACCAGTCCGTGCATCTGACCTCCGAAACTGATTCCGGCGATTTTATCCCTGTCGGCATACTCTGTAAGCTCTTTGAGTCCCGCTACAGTCTGGCTCCACCAGTCTTCGGGATTCTGCTGTGACCATCCGGGATACGGAAACTCCAGCGGATACTCCTTTGATACGATTTTCTCGATTCCGCCGTTCTCGTTCATAAGCAAGAGCTTAACGGCGGACGTTCCCAAATCTACGCCTATATAAAGCATTTTGTAACCCTCCTGTTTCCTCTATTTATATGGATCGATGGTAACTATCGTTCCGTCATCATTATACACGAGTTCGGTATATTTTACACACCTTCTGTGGTTGATTCCGTCGGACATCTCGGCATCGTGATAGAAAATGTACCATTTGCCGTGATATTCAATAATGGAATGATGTGTAGTCCATCCGATAACAGGCTCCATTATCCTTCCTTGGTAGGTAAAAGGTCCGAAGGGTGAGTCGCTCGTCGCATATACGATGTAATGGGTCGTACCCGTAGAATATGAAAGGTAATACTTCCCGTTATACTTGTGCATCCACGGCCCTTCAAAGTATCTTCTGTCCTCATCCCCCGCCTTAAGCGGATTGCCGTTCTCATCAAGTATTTTAAGCATAACCGGCTTTCCGGCAAAGGACTTCATATCATCACTCATTACGGCGCACATAGGACCTAGTGCATCCGCTTCGGGGTCGGGTTCGGGTGAAAACGGAGCATCCGGATCAAACTTCCCGCTCTTCCATTTTTCAAGCTGTCCGCCCCACAGTCCGCCGTAATAGACTATTACTTTGCCGTCATCATCAACGAGAACCGCCGGATCGATACTGTAGCTTCCTTCTATGTAATTCTCCTCCGGATCAAAGGGTCCTGTAGGAGAGTCCGACGAAGCTACTCCCAGTCTGAAGTTGCCGTCCTTGTCTCTTGCCGGAAATACGAGATAGTATTTGCCGTTAACATACGCCGCATCAGGAGCCCACAGCTGTGAACTTACCCAGGGAACATCCCCGTCTGACAATGCCAATCCGTTATCTATACATTCGCTATCAAGACTGTCCATTGACAAAATATGGTAATCCCTCATCTGATATTCGTCACCGTTATCGTTATCTTCCCCTCCGTGAGGTATATCATGGGAGGGATAAATATATATCTTATCGTTAAACACATGCGCCGACGGATCTGCGGTATACATGTGCCTGACCAGTGGTTTTCTTTGCTCGCTCATTATTTCTCCTATTCTGGCTACCTTCGACAGGTTCCTCCCATCTTCCTAACCCTTTACAGCGCCTGCGGTAAGACCTTCTACTATCTGGTTTGCAAATGCCACATACGCAATGATCGTAGGAATGATCGCGATCATGATGGCCGCAAACATCTGACAGTAATTCGTATGATAAGGACCAACGAATTTGGTCAGTGAAACGGGGAGAGTCTTTTTGGCTTCCTTGGAAATAAATACCATAGCAACCAGCAGCTCATTCCAGTTTGAGACAAAGGACATAAGTCCCGTTACCATGAATCCTGTCTTGGCAAGAGGAATGGCTACAGTTCCGAACATCTTGTAAACAGAACATCCGTCAATGCATGCAGCTTCAAACAATTCGTTAGGTATTCCCTCGAAGAATCCAACCATTATATATATGGTTATAGGAAGCGAAAATGTAATGTAAGGAATGATTATACCCATTAGAGTATTGCTCATACCCCATCCCGAGAACTGAACAAACAGCGGGATCAGAATGGTATGAATAGGAATCATCATACCGATCAGAAAATAATACATTGCAAGCTTGGACAATTTCCAGCGGAGTTTCGCTATGGCAAACGCAGCCATGGAGCCGAAAACCATTGAGATAACAAGTGTTGAGCCGCAGACGATGAGTGAATTGAGCATTGCGGTTCCAAGGTGCCCTTTCGTCCATGCAAACTCATAGTTGCTCCATTCAAGCTTTGCAGGCATAGCCCACGGAGAAAGCATTAGAGTGCTGTCATTTTTAAGAGACGTAATAAGTACCCACAGAAGAGGTACGATATATATGATGGCGAGCAGTATAAGGAACACGTATATAAGTGTCGATACGATTTTCGCCTGTTTTTTCTCTTTACTTATAGTCATTGTATTAGCCATTTTCTTCCCCTCCTTACATATCGTAGCTCTCTGTCTTGACGAACTTGTTGATAATGACTGTCATGACAAGGCAAAGTGCGAGGAGAATTACACCGATTGCCGAGCCGTAACCGAGCTTACTGAACTTAAATGCCTGAGTATAAAGGTGTGTAGCAATTACATCAGCCTTGTGGCTTAAGAATCCTTCGGGGATCATATTATAGATCAGATCAAAGAACTTAAGCGAACCTATAGCATTAAGGCTCATTGCCGTTGCCACCATTGGCTTGATGAGAGGAAGCGTAATATAGAAGAACGACTGTTTCTTGCTGCATCCGTCTATATATGAAGCTTCATAAATGTCGGAACTGATTCCTGAGATCTGTGCCATATACAACATCATCGACTGACCGACATACTGCCATAATGCCACAAAAGAGATAACCCAGATCGGAAGTATTATGTACCCTTCGGTACTGAACAGCCACTGTGGACCTAATGTACAATCCCCATTAAAGAAACCCATGGATGCAAGCATCTGGTTGATACCGAGTCTCGGCATGAACACGAACATCCACAGAAGACCAAGTGCCGCAGATGACAGAACACAGGGAAGATAATAAATATTTTTGAAAAAGTTTCGTCCCTTCTTGATATTGGTAAGAAGTGCCGCAAGTATCAGTCCGAAGACAAGCTGGGTCACAATAGAGAAGATCATAAAGAACATCGAATTTCTGAATGCAATCTTCATCGTCTTGTCCTTGGTAAAAAGCATCACATAATTCTTGATGCCGATATACTTGGGCTGATAATTGATCTTGTAATTGCAAAGCGAATAGTAAATTGCCTTGCATACAGGAATGAACAGCACTGCCGTAAACATTATCAGCGCCGGTGCGATAAAGAGGATTATCGCCTTCTTATTTCTCATTAACTTGTCCATAAATAACCTCCCTGAAACAACGGTCAGCACCCAAAACAGGGTGCTGACCAATTGTGATATAACGCCTGTTTATCGCATTCTATCGATTATTCCCAAACGTTCATCTCATAGTAATCTTCGATGGGATCAAGAGCTGTTGCGGGATCCTCACCCTTGAAGATCTCTACGAAGCAGTTATCAAATGTTGAACCTGCCTCTGTATCTGCAAGAGACTCGTTGTAGAATCCGAATGTAGAAGAAGCGCTCTTGAATACATCCATAACATAGCTAAGCTCGGGAGGAGCAACTGTCTCGTCATACTGTACATTTGTAACAGGAATCTTACCACCGACTTCTGCTGTATACTTCTGAGCTGTATCATCCGTGAAGTACTTCATAAGCTGAACTGCTGCTTCGGGATGCTGTGTGTTAGCACTCATAGCAAGAGAGTCTGACTTAGCGATTACTCTGTTAGGATCTGCTGAAGAACCGTCAACTGCAGGGAATGCGAATACGCCTACCTTATCAGCGAAGCCTTCTGCGCAAGAACCATTGATCTGACCGATTGCCCATGAACCCTGGATAAGGATTGCAGCCTCTCCGTTGTAAAATGCTGCTGTAGCTACATCATTGTCATCGCCTGCTGCTGTCTTCTGGAAATACTTGGAAAGTTCCTGGATCTGCTTACCAGCGTTGATAACCTTCTCATCCTTCCAGTCTGTCTTGTGAGTCTTGATATCGTCAAGGTTGAGACCGTTTCTGTCGCAAAGGTAGCCGGCAACCATTGACAGGCACCAAGCTGTTCCTGCTGAAATTGTGATAGGTGTGTAACCCTTATCCTGAAGCTTCTGGCAAGCATCGAGGAGTTCTGAGAAAGTCTTGGGAACTTCTGCGCCTGCATCTGCAAACATCTCTGTGTTATAGAATACACATGCTGCTGCGATGTTAAGAGGAACTGCGTAGATACCTGCGCCGTCGCCGCCCTCATCACCATATGTGCCGCCTGCGAATACAGCATCTGATGTGAAAGTATCTTTCCATCCGTCTGCAAGGTAATCATCAAGCTTAGCAGCTACGCCTGTCATAGCATAGTCGTTAAGGTTTGCTCCGGGAGATACGATAAATACATCGGGTGTCTCGCCTGCTGCTACAAGAGCGTTAAGCTTGTCATAGTACTCTTCAAGGTTTGTTGTGATAGGTGTGCAGTGATACTTACCCTCGAAATCCTTGTTGAATCTGTCGATAGAATCTTTGTAACCTTTTGTGATAAGGTCTTCTGATGCCTCAAGATCATCCCATACCATAAAGCTGATCTCCTCAACATCTCCTGTTGCAGCTTCTTCTGCTGCGGGTTCTTCTGCTGCGGGCTCATCAGCCGGAGCTGCTTCTTCTGTTGCTGCGGGTGCTGCATCAGCTGCGGGAGCTGCTGCGCCGCCACAAGCGGAAAGAAGGCTCATTGTCATTGCTGCAGAAAGACAAATTGCCAAAAACTTTTTCATTTTCATTTGTTTTCCTCCTTTTGAAAATGTAGTTTAAAAACTTGGTAATTCCACTCTAATTCCGTTAGCTATTTTTAACTACACAATTATTGCTTTTTGATTATCAAAAATTGCTATTTATTGTAACCGTCTTTTCTACGAAAACGTTTAAGTTGTAAGTTTTCTACTTATTATTGTTCCTATTTTTGTACATATTACCTAAATTTCAATTGTTTCTTTACAGAGCATTCTAATTTATTGTATGATTTTTTTGCAATTATTCGGAACTAAATACATGATAAATAATTATCAAATTTTGGATAAGGTGTAGCAAGAATTGATCAAGATACTTGACGGAGTAAAAGAAACGGTCAGTTTCGAGTATGAATCTACCCTTTTGCTCTACAATAACACGGATTATGAAGAATACCCCAACCACTGGCATCCGGCCGTAGAGATCGTAATGCCTCTCGAGGGTGAGTATACCATGGAGTGTAACGACATTCCTTTTAATCTGCGTGTTGATGACATTATAATAATATGTCCCGGAGTACTCCATCATCTGTATGCCCACAAGGGCAGAAGGATCATTTTTCAGGTCGACCTGTCAATGATCCAGTCTTTCAATGAATACAATTCCATTTTTTCTATAATGCAACCTGCCATAGTCATAACACCCGAGGATTTTCCGGAGATTCATGATAAATGCGTAAATCTTATGAAGGGTATATACGATGAATATTTCGGAAACGCCCCGCTTAAAAATGTATCTATTGTGGAAAAATTCCTGCAGATGCTCGTTATGGTTGCCAGATACTATACCGCAAGCCCTGACCGGTTTGCCGGGATCAAGCCCAATAAACAGCAGGAATATACCGAGAAATTCCTCTCAATATGCAATTATCTGAACGAGCACTGCACAGAAGACCTTACTCTTGAGGAAGTTGCCGATATGGCCGGATTCTCAAAATACCATTTTTCCAGACTCTTCAAGGAATTTGCCGGAATGCCGTTTTACAAATATCTGAACACAAGGCGGATAGCCTATTCGGAAAAGCTGTTGCTAGATCCGGAGATCAACGTGACTGAGGTGGCTATAAGAAGCGGATTTAACAGTATATCTGCTTTCATGCGTATGTTTAAGATCGTAAGAAACTGTACTCCGACCCAGTTCAGAAATTTAAACAACGCATATTCCAAAAGATTTTGACAGTTTTTGACAAAACTGCCGTTTCTTGGTAATATCTCTGTTAGTTAAGAAAATGATTATTACTCTTGTTTTTGATCGGAGAATAAACTATGGATGCAGGAATGCTTATATTTGCCGGCATAGTCGGACTTGTTATAATTGTTGCGGTAATTGTTTCCGCAGTTACAAGTGTCATATCCGCCGTAGCCGGAGAAGTCGAAGACAAAGAAGACTGACGCAGATTGCGTCAGTCTTTTAATATTTCCAAACCATTGCTTCATGTTTTTTCAGTTTAAACAAGATGCTTAGTGCTTCCTTTACGGATTTAAGCTTCAGTGAAGAATCACCGCCGATATAGTGGATAGGAACCTCAATGCAGTTAAGATTTCTGCAGTAATACCTCATCTCTGTCTGATACATATGCCCCGTGGACAGGAACTTATCAAGAAACATCCCCTGCAGAACTTCTGCCTGAAATCCCTCAAACCCGCTTGTCATATCTTTTAGCTTTGTTCCGAGTACAAGGTTTGCGAGTATCGTTCCGCCGGAACTTAAGATCCTTCTGTACAGAGGCTGGTGACTCATCTCTCCTCCCGCTGTAAATCTCGATCCCCATACACAATCATATCCTTCTTCGAGCTTTTCAACAAACTGCGGTATCTCCTCAGGCTGATGACTTCCGCCGCCGTCCATTTCAAGAACACAATCGGCTCCGTCGGCAAGCGCCCGACGATATCCTTCCAGATAACACGAGATCACACCCTTTGATTCTTTGTAGAATATGCACTTAACTCTTCCGGTAGATTCATAACTGCGTATGATCTCTTCCGTTCTGTCCTTGGAATATGAATCCACAACGGGATACAGATAGAGATTGTCGTACGGAAGTGCCAATATTTTGTCTATCACCTGTCCCATTGTAGCCTCTTCGTTGGCAACAGGCATAACAATGATTATTTTCTTCATGAATCTTTCTTATCCGACATAACCTTTTTGAACCATTTCGCTGTGTCGGAATATTCCTCATCTTTCCAACAGGAAAGCCTTCTTACTTCCGGGCGGATCAGAGAAGAACTCTCATTTTTGTTGCTGAGATTCCATACAATATATGAAATATCATTCTCATCGGCAAAATCAATCCATCTCTTTCCCATCTCGTAATCTATAACGCCATCTCCGGATGCATCACAGATGCTGCATTCGCTTATAAACAGAGGAACATTACCCGAAAGGGCCTTCTTAGCTTTTTCAAGGTATTTATCCTTATGTGTTGAAGCATAAAAATGCAGTGCATACATAACGTTTTCGTCGGAACACTTTTGACCGATCACATCATCAACATCCTGGGACCAGTTGTTAGTTCCGACAATTATCATCGAATCTTTATCATGCTTTCTGATAACAGGAATAATCTCTTCCGCGTAAGGTCTTATGACTTCACCGAACGGGGATTCCTGCGGCTCATTGCATATCTCGTAGATAACGTTTGTATGATCAGCCAGCCTCTCTGATATTTCATCGAAAAATCGACAAGCTTCATCCTTATACAGCATCGGCGTCTTGTCATACAGAATGTGCCAATCAACAATGACATACATATCGAGGCCGGTAGCAATTTCAACACCTTTAAGCATAATCTCCTTAAGCTCTTCCTTGTTTCCGTCAGTACAGTATCCTCCGGACTCATCGGTGTACATAGCCAGTCTGATAGTGTTGGCTCCCCACTCATCCCTGAAAGTTTCAAATGACTCTCTTGTGATATACTCGGGATAACGAAGTCCGAGCGTACTGATACCGCGAAGCTGTACGGCTTCACCAGTCTCATTCGTAAGTTTAATCCCTTTTACCTTAAGTTTTGATAAACTCATATATTAATTCTCCGATCTGACCGACAAATCTTCAGTAATATCTTCTGATTGTAATTATTGATCTGTAAAATGCACTGCTTATCTTGATACCGGTTGCGGCAGTGCTCGCATGTACGATCATATTGTTGCCGATATATATTCCCACATGTCCGCCGTAGTATATGATGTCGCCTGCCTGTGCCTGATCAAAGGATACTTCATCTCCTCCCGCAGACTGGGCATATGAGCTTCTCGGAATACTAATCCCGAAGTGAGAATACACCCCCTGTGTAAATCCGGAACAGTCACATCCGTTTGTAAGCGATGTTCCTCCGGCTACATACGGGCATCCCACAAACTGCAGTGCATAATTAGCTATATCAGCTCCTGTACCCGAACCGCTCGCCCTGACACTTGTGCCGCTTGGCCTGCTCTCCGAATGGGATCCGCTGTCACTGTCCGAGTCATCGGAATCATCCGAATCATCTGACGATTCACTTTCTTCGCTATTTCTCGACTCTTCCTGAGCCTTTTTCTTCGCTGCAGCCTCTTCGGCCTTTCTTTTAGCTTCTTCTTCAGCCTTCTTTTTAGCCTCCTCGGCTATTTTTTCGGCTTCTGCCTGATTAAGCTTCTTCAGATTGGCAGACTGCTGTGATATCTGATTTTTGTATTCACTGGCTTTCGATTTTGCCTTTGACAGCTGGGCAGCAAAATTATCGGCAGTTTCCTGCTTCTCGGCTATCAGCGCATTAAGCTCGTCCTTCTGGGTATTAAGATCTTCTTTGATTTCCTCAAGTTCATGCAGTTCTTCTTCGAGCTGGGCCTCCTTGTCCTCCACTTCAGACCTGGCAAGTCTGTATTTCTCAAGCATCAGTCTGTCGTATTTGTAAAGCTTCTCGGAGTATTCGGACTTGTTTACAGCCTCCGCCATGCTCTTGGACTCAAGAAACAATTCAAGATAGGTAGAACTGCCACGCTCATACATGAACTTGATCCGTCTTGCCATTGCTGCCTCCTGAGCGGCCACTCTTGCTTTGGCTTCCTCAAGTTCCTCTTTTGTCCTCTCTATGTCCAGCTCTTTATTTCCGATATCGGATTCAAGAAGGTCTACCGACAGCAGAAGATCCACAAGCTCCGCATCCAGTTCCTCAAGCTCGGCTTCCACTGCCTCCTGTTCTTCGGAAATACTCTCTATATCCTTGTTAACGTTTTTTAGATTGCTTTCGGCCTCGCTTTTTTTGTTTTGTGCTTCCTGCTTCTCGTCCCTGATCTCTTGTAGAGTTGCAGCACTGACACTAAATGTACTGCCTGTAATGATCAGACACGCCGCAAGAAGAGCCGCATTCCCCTTTAATGCAAATCTCCCCATATTATCATCCCCTTATTACTATCAAAGTGACTCGCGCACAAGAAATCCGCGCAATTACAGTTCCGCTGTTCCTACAGTTCTCGGGAAAGGAAGCACATCCCTTATATTGCCCATTCCCGTCAGATACATGACACATCTCTCAAATCCGAGTCCGAATCCCGCATGCCTTGCGGATCCGTACTTACGAAGATCAAGGTAAAAATCATAATCTTCTTTTTTAAGGCCCATCTCATTCATTCTTGCAAGAAGAGTATCATAATCATCTTCTCTCTGACTGCCGCCGATTATCTCGCCTATCCCCGGTACGAGACAATCCATTGCGGCAACTGTCTTGCCGTCTTCGTTGAGCTTCATATAAAAGGCCTTGATCTCCTTCGGATAATCCGTTACAAACACAGGCCTCTTGAATTCTTTTTCCGTAAGGAATCTCTCATGTTCCGTCTGAAGATCACATCCCCAGCTTACCTTATACTCGAATTCATCATTATGCTTTTCAAGTATCTTCACGGCATCAGTGTATGTCACCCGGCCGAAATCCGATGAAGCAACATGCTGAAGCCTCTCAATAAGACCCTTGTCAATAAAATTATTGAAGAACTGCATCTCTTCCGGAGCATTTTCCAGTACATAATTAATGATGTACTTTATCATGCTCTCTGCAAGAGCCATGTCATCATCAAGATCCGCAAACGCCATTTCGGGCTCAATCATCCAAAACTCTGCCGCATGTCTCGTAGTATTGGAATTCTCAGCCCTGAATGTAGGCCCGAATGTATATATGTTCTTGAAGGCCATTGCAAATGTTTCTCCGTTAAGCTGTCCGCTTACGGTAAGGTTGGTCTCTTTGCCGAAGAAATCCTTCGAAAAATCAACGCTGCCGTCAGGAAGCCTTGGAGGATCAGAAGGATCAAGTGTTGTTACCCTGAACATTTCACCGGCACCTTCACAGTCGGATCCTGTAATAAGCGGAGTGTGCACATACACAAAATCCCTTTCCTGGAAAAACTTGTGTATGGCATATGCTATAAGAGAACGCACTCTGAAAACCGCCGAAAATGTGTTGGTTCTCGCACGTAGATGCGTTATTGTACGCAGATACTCCATTGTATGACGCTTTTTCTGGAGCGGATAATCGGGCGTCGATGCACCTTCGATGCAAATATCCTTTGCCTGTATCTCAAAGGGCTGCTTAGCGGAAGGTGTTGCCACCAAAGTTCCCTTAACTATAAGAGCCGCTCCCACGTTTGTCTTGCTTATCTCGGCAAAATTAGGAAGCGCATCGGAGTACACCACCTGAATCGGTTCAAAAAAAGTACCGTCATTAAGCACTATGAAGCCGAATGTTTTGGAATCGCGGATGCTTCTTACCCATCCACCGATACTGACTTCTTTGTCAAGATATTCTTCCCTGTTCCTAAATAATTCTCTGACTGTTGTTAACTGCTCCATTTTTTCTTCTTCCTGTTATATGTATTATTCCTTATCGGCATTTTGGACCAGAAAATCCTGAACCTTTGAGGTAAGGATGTACTCTTTAAGCTCTTCCATCCTCTCTTCGCCCTCCTGCCTGAAGGCTTCCTCGGATTCAAAAGCACCCAGATCAACATATTCCTTTATTGCTTTTTCTATATCCTCATCCGATACGGTAATGTTCTCTGCCTTGGCTATTGCGGCGAGTACCATGCTCTCCTTCGCGGCTACCTTTGCATATTCTATTGCCTGAGAGTTGAACTCCTCTACGGTCAGCCCCATCTTCTCATTCACAAAGTCCTCAAATGTCATGTTGAGGCTTTGTGCGTATTTGCGTGCGGATATGATCGATCTCTCCGTCTTCTTCTGAAGATATTCGGGCGGAAAATCCCTGATAACCGTTGCGTTATCCACTGCCTTGTTCCATATATCCTCGTAATACTGAAGTTCGTAGAACTCTTCGTATTCCGATTTCATCTCATCCTCAAGCGCTGCCGTATATGCAGCCATATCCTTGTAATGACCTCCGGATATCTCTCTTATAAAATCATCCGTCAGCTCGGGGATGGTTCCGTCAGGTTCGGCATATGCATTCGCAAGCATATCAAGCTCTTGTGCAAGTTCTTCCTCGGTCACTTCATATGACGCCCTGTCAACTTTTAAGCCCTTATACTGCCCCAGTTTTACATAATCGTCGGGATCAAGCTCACCTGCTCCGGAGCATCCTGAAAGCGAAAGGATCACTATCAGGCACAAAAAGATTTTATTTAACAGGTTTTGCTCCTGCTTTTTCCTGCATTCTTTCAACAAACTGTTTAAACTTGCCCTTTTTCTTGCCGCCGCCACTCTGAGTTATCGGTCCGTGTATACCCTTTACGCTTGTAATATATATACCGCTGACAGTTGCTTTAACTTCCTTTTTAACGGGTACATTATCAAATATCTTGTCATCGCATACAAGCGACATTACCTGCGGTCCGACTTTTGCCTTGACAATAGGGAGCTTTGTCCATCTCATCATCTTGGGAGTCTGGTCAATCACCGCCTGCGGAAGCCCGGACTCCTTGATTTTCATCCGTTTCTTATCTATTATCAGCATAGAAACAGTCTGCTTCATTGCATCGATCTGCTCCTGCTGCTGGGCTTCCCTCTTCTGTGCCTTTTTCCCGAGAAAATACAAAAGTATAACGATTCCGACAAGAACAGCAAGTACTACCAGCATTACTATCGTCGCTGTCGAAATCAATAAAATACCGTTCATCTACACAACTCTCCTTATATAATCATCTTTGGAACAATCCAAATGATTTTATCACATACCTTCGCCCATTGAAACCGAATTTTTAATCTCCATCTTTATTTTACAGTTTGCTAGATGTTCATAGTTAATATCCAGCGCGTAATCTATATCAATATTGATGGAGTCTTTGTTTTCCCTTATATCTATATTGTCTGTATCTATTCCAACAAGCAGAGTACCATAGGGAGTGACATAGTTTGTCATATTACGCTTGTTCTTCTCGAAGATCATCTCCACATTTGTAAATCCTGACTTGCTGATCGAAAACATATCCCCGTCGAACCTGACAACGTTTTTGGTAACCTCGTCCGCGTTTTCCCCTATCTCATCATAGAGTACATAGTGGTGATTTTTTTTCTTGTAATAACTTCCCGGAGTCAGAATTTCTATTCTTTCTCCTTCGGGATTGCTGCCGAACTGCAATCCGGCAACAGATACCCATACATCTTTATCCATATCCGTCTTCCTGTAATTTCTAAAGGTCAAGAGATTTGAGCATATCATTTTCCTGATTCACTATGTGTATCTCAGCCGCTATACATGCACTGCCCTCATCCCCTTTAATAACACAATCCGTAATCTTGGCATGTTCCTCGATCAGTCTGGCGTGATTGGCGGCGTCCTTGATATATTCAAGCCTGTATCTGTATATCCTTTCGGCAAGATTATTGACCATCTGAACGAGTCGTTTATTGTGGGATGCGGCAAGTATCACATCATGAAAACGTACATCTGCCTGTGCTATCAGAGTAACATCGCCCGTTCCCGTTGCTTCCTCAAATGCCTTCTGTGCTATCTTAAGCTCCTCTGCCTGCTCGCTTGTAATCCTCTTGCAGGCAAGCTTCGTTGCAAGGGAATCAAGTGCCAGCCTAACTTCCAGAACATCTCTTATATCCTGTTTGCTGATCCTCGCAACCTCTGCACCCCTCCTCGGTATCATCGTTACAAGCCCTTCGAGCTCCAGCATCCTTATTGCTTCTCTTATCGGGGTTCTCGAAACCCCAAGTCTGTCTGCGAGATGGATTTCCATAAGCCGCTCGCCCGGCTTGAGAACTCCGGTGAGTATGCCCTGTCGCAATGTATTGAATACAACATCGCGAAGAGGCAGATATTCATCCACATTCATCTGAAGCTTTAATTCGTCCATGAATACTCCTTAATTCTACGGATAGTAAAAATCAGTCATATACAATTCCCGGGCATACCCCGAAGCTTCAACGCTTCCGTATGCTCCGTTAATCTCATCTTCCGGGCAATTGCAATCAAAGAGGCCGTAAACCGTAGGTCCGCTTCCGCTCATCATAGCCTTAAGATTTCCGGGACAGCCGGCCATTATACGTTCTATATTACCTATTGCGGAAACCTCTGAAGCAGTAACGGTCTCAAGTACGTTCCCCATGTTGCGGACAACCTTCCCGACATCACCGCCCGCAAGCCCGTCTGCTATTGCATCAATATCCGGATGGACCATATGACCGAAGTTAAGATGTTCATACACATACTTCGTGGACACACTCTCGGAAGGCTTTGCGAGAAGTACCTTGAAATTAACATGCGATTCTATCGGTGTAAGTATTTCACCTATCCCTTCCGCCATGGCACAGCCCCCCATAATGCAAAAGGGTACGTCCGCACCTATGCGCACCCCCAGTTTCATGAGTTCTTCCTGCGAAAGTCCAAGGTCATACAGCCTGTTAATTGCAATCAGTGTTGCGGCCGCATCCGTGCTTCCGCCCGCAAGTCCGGCAGCAATGGGGATATTCTTTTGAAGATCCACCCTTACCCCGCCGCTCAGATTATACTCATCCATCATAAGCCTTGCGGCCTTATAAATGAGATTATCCTCTCCGGAGGATAATTCTTCTTTGCCGGTCGTGATTCGGATTCCCGGAACATCTTCTCTGTCAATATACAGAACATCATGAAGCCCTATCTGCTGCATTATCATGCGGACTTCATGATATCCGTCAGGCCTTCGTCTTATGACATCCAGCCCGATATTAATTTTTGCATACGCATTAATTTCCATTGCAGTGTTTACTGAATGATAACTTTAAGAGATCCATCCTCGGGATTGAGTATCTGATCGATGATCTCGCTTCTGCCGTTTTGTGCGGCGATGTTAACCGCATCCTCTTCGATCTCAAGACTCCTTTCACCGGCTGCAAGCATGTTCATTCCATTCTCAAGCCTGCTGATGTTTTCGTCCTCTTCCTCATTCTGTGTATTGACACGGTTCTCGTCTTCTTCACCGTTTTGTACACCGATGCCCTCAGTCTCCTTGTCCTTGTTCCCGGCATCCTGCATCTCTTCAAGTCGCTCTTTTGCGGCTTCCTTTGCTTTTTCCTCAGCCTCTTTTCTCTGCTTTTCGATCATCTCGGCATTGGTCTTGGCCGCTGCGGATTCCTCATCCTTTTCCATTATTTCATCACGTCTGGCGATCTCACGTTCATACTCATTATTGGTAATGTCACCGCGGTCAAGCATTGTTGTCAGCTGATCCCGGCTCCACTCCATAAGGTTACCTTCCCTCTCATCCTTCTGGAACACCATTCCGGTTTCAAGGGCTTCAATGGCATCCTGCTTAACACGGGTTGTGTCACCGTCAGACGAACGACCTACCACATCGCCAAACATTGCCTTCTCGGCCTCATCCATACTTCCATTATCTTTGCCGGTCTGTACTTTTGTATCCTCGATGACTTTCCTGTCATCATTCTGAAGTTGAACCTTCTTTTCTTCCTGTTCGTAATCCGAAGGCAGTTTTACCTGCTTTAATACAAGATTATCGACTCCGCCTATCTGCATCATAGTAAAACCCTCCCGCTTATTGCTATCTAACACATCCTATAAGTTCCGTTATGTCCGATACCTTGTTGTCTGCCATATATTGTCCGATACCTTCTATGACCTTTTCGGTCGTGTACGGATCCCTGAAATTTGCGGCTCCCACGGCGACAGCCGTAGCCCCTGCCATAATAAACTCAAGTGCATCCCCCGCGGATGCTATACCTCCCATTCCGATTACCGGTATCTTCACAGCCGAAGCTGCCTGATATACCATCCTGACCGCAACCGGTTTAATTGCCGGTCCCGAAAGACCTCCCGTTTTATTGGCGAGAACAAATCTGCGTCTGTTTACGTCAATCTTCATTCCCGTTATCGTATTTATCATCGAAACGGCATCAGCCCCGGCATCCTCGCAAACCTTCGCCATAAGTGCTATGTCCGTAACATTAGGAGACAGCTTCATGATCACCGGCTGTTTGGCCTTCTTTTTGATCTGTCTTGTTATGTCAGCAAGTGCTTTGGGGTCCTGTCCGAAAGCGATAGCGCCTTCCTTAACGTTAGGGCAGCTAACATTTATCTCAAGCATGTCCGCGTTTGTATCCGCCAGGCGTTCGACCACTTCGACATACTCCCCGGTTGTCTTGCCGCAAACATTGACTATTATCCTTGTGTCGTACTTTGACAAAAAAGCAAGATCGCGCTCAATAAACGTATCTATTCCGGGGTTCTGCAATCCTATTGCATTTAACATACCGCCGTAGGTTTCCGCTACTCTCGGTGTAGGATTGCCGCTCCACGGTGTGAGGCTGACACCTTTTGTTACAACAGCTCCAAGTTTATTAAGATCGACAAATTCGGAGTACTCCATTCCCGATCCGAATGTACCCGATGCAGTCATCACCGGATTTTTAAATGTAATACCCGCAATGCTAACAGAAGTGTTCAAAGTTCCACCTCCGATGCATTAAATACAGGCCCATCCACACATACGCGCTTATTGTTGACCTTGGAGTGATCATCAATATGAGTGGATTCACACACGCAACCGAGACACGCACCTACTCCGCAGGCCATCCGCTCTTCCATTGAAATATATGCCGGAATACCCATGTCCTCAGCCAGATCTTTTATGCCCTTCAGCATGGGTTTCGGGCCGCAGGCAAAAATCATATCCGCCTTGATCTGTTCAGCCCTGATGGCATCTATAACGGTACCTTTTGTTCCAAAGCTTCCGTCGTCTGTTGCAACGATTAGTCTGCCGGCATCCTCCAGTTCTTTTGTGAGAAACATTTCCTTATCGCTTCTGTATCCGGCAACTGCCGTAACATTACACTGCAGGCTCTTTGCCAACTCAAGCATCGGAGGAATTCCTATACCTCCTCCGACAAGAAGCGCGACCGTTTCCGGCGTTATTCTTTCCGTAACCGGTGCCAAAAATCCGTTTCCAAGCGGCCCCAATATATCAAGCCTGTCACCTGCTGTCATATGTGAGAATTCATCTGTTCCCGCTCCGGCAACTCTGTATACCAAACGTAACCTTCCCGGATTTATTGTATTGTCAATCTCGCATATACTGATCGGCCTCGGAAGCAGCCTTGCATCACTGTTTGAATATAACGATATGAACTGCCCGGCAGATGCATATTCTGCGGCATTTGTTTCGATCCACATCGAGTATATGCCATTACATAGGCACTCCTGCGAAATAACAGTTGCTGTTTCCTTAATCTTCATGGTTCTCTTACTGATACATACAATCTCCCACTTTGTCTAAAGTATAGGCGATTTTCGTGGGTTTTTCAAGGGATATAACCGGCCCGGCCTCTGCGCCGGTCATTTCCTTCCTGCATATAATAGTCGCTCTTTTGGGCGTACATCCTCTTTTCGGCTTCCCGCCTCATATCGTGAAGTGCCATTCCGGGATTTTCACCGGCTGTAACGTATCCCATAGAGATAGACAGAACGGATGATGAGTTCCCTTTCCACTTCTCAAACTTCTCACGCAGTTTTACTATGAGAGCAGCTCTTTCACTCCCGGGCACATTGATGATAGCGGCAAATTCATCTCCTCCTGTTCTGTATATGCTCCCGTAGGAACCAAGAACATCTTTCATGCATTTTGCTGCGGCTCTTATAAGTTCATCTCCCGCTTCATGACCTAAACTGTCATTGGTTTCCTTGAGATTATTAAGATCAAACGAGAAGAACACAAGATCATCAGGTACCTCTTTGTCTTCATTTGAATCCATGTATTCATCGAATGTTCTTCTGTTGTTGACGTTAGTCATATTATCTATGTGTGCCATGGAGAACAGAAGGTTCTTGGTCTTCTCCTCCTCGATTATCGAATCAATATTTCGGAATCCGCACACGAATCTGACTACACCGTTTTCATCCGTGACTCTTGCAATGCAGAGCTGAATGTAATTTCTCTCCCCGTTTGGGTTGACCCTGTAATAATTAATATGGTATATCTCATCCTCTTTGGTGTTTCTCATAAGGTTATTGATATCGGCCATGGAATATACTCTTTCACGGTCTTCGGGTACAACATATTTTTCTATATAGTTACCGAGAATGCTTTCGTATGCGCCCTCATAATCCCTGTTCATAATATTTGAAATTTCGGATTTCATATTGCTGCGGATCAGTTTTCCGTGATGCAGGGCAGCATCCACCAGCCAGACAGATTCATATTCACATGATAATCCGGCAAGTAATGTCATCTGAGTCTCATACTGGGTTTTGCGTGCAATCTTCTCACGTATCTGATCATCAAAGTGCTCAAAACCGTATACAAGCTTTCTTCCGTTATCGAACGGTATTATCTTGAGCCTGTAGTAAACTATTTTCCCCTCCCTTACCGTGCGGTACGTATGATAAAGAGGGTTATTCTCCTCAAGCGCCTTTATTACATAATCGAAGTCACCGAACTTAAGTACACCCTTCATATCATCCCGGTATACAAGCGCGTTAACATAGACATCCATAACATGACGAAGATGGGGATCTCTGCGGCATTCTTCCTCCAGCGGTTTTCCGTGCTTGTTGAGTCGGACATATTCAACCGTGAGGTCGTCGGTATTTACATACAGTACGGAAGTATAGCTTCTGGCGATCGCATCATCAATCTCCGCATTTAACCTGTCACGCTCGGCAATCTCCTTCTCTTCATCCTTGAACAAAAAACGTCTTGACCTGTCCGATATCTCATCATACCGGATTATGCTGTATCTTCTTCCGTCTTTTGTGTATTCGTGCTCGCCTATCCCATGTATGGTTATAAGCTTTCTGTTTTTCCCGACATATTCATGAAATACAACATTGTAATGTGCATCATTTCGTGAAAAATTACGCACCGCACTGAGCATTTCTTCCTTCTCGACTATATTGGCAAAAGGATCGTCGCTGTTGAGTCTCGTCAACATTTCGTCAGCAGTGGATTCATACATTTTACATGCACCCTCTGAGACGAGATATGCACGGAATCTTCCACCTTCTTCATAAAAAATGCCAAGCGGTATTGAGCTGTGTTCATATAGTACGTGAATGTCAGGTGAAAAGAGGGGCTCCATATTATTCTCCTTTTCTTTGCTTGTCTATGTACAGGTTCTTGTCCGCACGCTTCAGACACTCATTTGCATCATCGTCACTACCCCTTATCAAGTCATAACCTATACTTACATTCAGATCATATGGCAATTGATTTTCCGTTTTCTTTTGAGTAAGAATACTTCGCATCAGAGAAACCAGCTGCTCGGGCATTATATCTTCTTCCGGATTCTTGATAACGATAGTAAACTCATCCCCTCCGTATCTGCCAAGAAATACCGATGCCTTTATCTGCTCACAGGTCTGCCTGAGTGCTTCCGACACGATCACAAGTGCCCGATCTCCCTCCGCATGACCGTATGTGTCATTGATCGTCTTGAACTTATTGATATCGATCATCATGATAATGACCCTGACATCCTTATTGTAATGAATCTGCTCCAGATAGCGGTTTATCTGTCCTCTGTTATTCAGATGTGTCAGATCATCAACAGAGATCATGGTCTGCATATTCTCAAGATAATAGAACAGCCACATCACAGTACATCCAAAGCAGAATGTTGGGGCATTAAGCACAACAACCTGAATCATCCCGAACGCCATTACAATCACGGGAATGCTTCCAATAGCAAGGAATCGCCGCTTATCCATCTTGGATACTGATTTTACTGCATATCTGACAGACAGACCAAAGCCGGCCCAAAGATAGAGTGAAGGAGCCGCAATCATTAACGGAAAATACAGGTTGTTAAGTTCGTTCTGTTCGTTGACCCAGAATAAAGGGTTTTTCACATAAGCGATTGAAATTGCAAGCGTGGAAATTATTACAGGGAGAAAGATAAGCCGTCTTATCCTTGCATCTTTACGGAATGGCATTTTTTCGGATGCGGCTATGAACATAAATAACCCGTACGCCATCAGACCCAGAAGAATATAGTTTGACAGGTTAACAAGCACAACGTAAGAACGTTTTACCGTAAACTCTCCGCTGAGCATTGCTGCCCAGAAGGCATCGGAAATAAAATACAGCATAAACGCAACAATAGCCCGTCTAAACCATACCTGTTTTTCCTGCTTTGTGTTGTACATCCTGTCGGCTACCAGAATCGTTGACAGTATTATCACACAGATCAGACTTGCTTCAGTATAGAATACAAAATAATCAAATCCCATAATCACTCCATAAGATGGTGGTCATATTATATCATGCGCTAAAGGTTGTGGCTCTATGCGATGTAGCTCTCGGGAAATCTTGCGCGGATCATATCCGCAAATGTCTCAACCTCTTCATCAGTTCTATCAAACAGAGCTACTACATTAAGGCGCTCGTTGTAACGTATATTTATATCATGCTCAGTTATACTCTCGGTAACAATGGATGTAATCTTCCTTCTTGCGGATGCAACTTCACTTTCATTCTTTTGGGGATTATCATCCACACCGATAAACATGACCGTGTATTGCTTGTCCTTTTTCTCCATAAGTTTGATCATGTAGCACAGCATTCTGACATGTGAAGGGTGAATGATTTTCTCTCCGGCCTGAAGGTCGCTCTGAAGCCGTCCTTCAAGCTTTGCCGACTCAAGAGCCTCTCCCATGCTTCCTGCCGCCAGCCCGTCAATCGTAACTTCCGAAATCTTACCGCTTTCAAGAAGGTTTATAAAAATATCCGCAAGCTTCGGATCAAACTGTGTACCTGAGCATTTCCTCAATTCACCTATAACTTCTTCTCTTGTAAGCCTCTTTCTGTACACCCTGTTTGAAGTCATGGCATCATAACTGTCAGCAAGACAGAGTATCCTTGCGATAAGTGGGATATCTTCTCCTGACAGCCCGTCAGGATAGCCCCTGCCGTCAAACCTCTCATGATGATATCGTATACCATCCAATGCCCCCTCTATTTCTTCCCCAAGAGAACTCATGATCTCATATCCGATCTCCGAATGCTTCTTCATGAGAGAGAATTCCTCGTCCGTAAGTTTTCCGGCCTTATTAAGCACACTGTCCGCCACACCGATCTTTCCCATATCGTGAATCAGTCCGATATAATGTATTCTTAAGATATCCTCTTCGCTAAAAGCATATTCATCAGCCATCTGACGGGCCAGAGCCTGTGCGTAAAGCCCTACCCTCTCGGAATGTCCTCCGGTGTACTCATCCCTTGCATCAATTGCACCGGCTATTGTTTCTATGGTTCTGCCCGTCATATCCATACGTATTTTGTCTTTCTCACGAAACATGGCAAGAACATCCATAACCATCTGGATAACCGTGAATATTAAAAGTGCCAGCAGGCCGGAACAAATAAATACTCCGAAATGATTCCGAAACTTTGACGCATAGAAGAATATAAGTTCGCATACCGAAAAGCCTACAAACACCAAAGCACCTATTGCACTCATCCTGTAGCTTGCGATCCTGCCATATTTTGCATCTGTAACCAGATTTACTATAACAAGCACTGCACACGCCGCCTCTAAAACGTGAGTAAATGCAAGTGTCTGATAGAATTCCGCTGTTCCGGTTATATGAAGTATGATGTTTGTAAGTATTTGAAATAGAACTACAGCTTCTGCTATCACATATCTTTTGTGATAAATCCTGTGCTGCACCGCGTCAAAATACATGCAAGCCAGGGCTCCGAGAAGCTCAAGTGTCATATACGAAAAATACTGAGACATGGAAGGTCTTGTAAATATGAGCTGGCGCAGAGTTGACTCGCTGAGCATCCAGAGGGACACGTCCATCATCAGAAGCCCTAAATATCCCGTAGCCTGCGTCTTGTACTTCCTTCTAAGAGCATATGCCGCAAGTGATGCCAATGCGCCACTGACCAGTTCTATAACAGCCAGTATGTTCACCCACAGCCCGTTCCTGATAACGGGAAACCACACGTTATTACCGTGACCGTAGCTGATGGCATTTATGCTTCCTTTGTTCTTGACGGTAATATGTATTGTAATATCCTTGCCTGCATCTGTGCCATTGAGTTCTGTAACAACATACGCGCTTGGCAAAAACTGACTCATGTCGAAAGTGGAATTGGACGAATACTCTTCTCTGAGTCTTCCGTCAATGTATATGACCACATCCTGCATCGATGTCCTCACCATAAGGCTCATTCCGTTTGAAATATTTGATGGAAGAGTATTGTTGATTATGATCTCATCGCCTAAGGAAGAATCAACGTAAGCCGGAAGTGATACGGTATTTGTAATATCGTTTTGCGTAAGCAACCATCCCTCGTTAAAATCTTTCGTACCAAAAGATCCTACGGAGGCTTCTCCCTTGGTGTTACCGTCAACTGCGGCGATGAACATCATTAAAAGCGTTATGGCAAACGTAAGAACAAGTCCTACCTTAACCCATGCGGTTAATATATCTTCATTCTGGCTATGCTGGCTTTTGATCATATTAGCCTCCCGGAATTATTCCGATAACTGATAAATGCTCTCAAATATGTCAGACTGTTTTATTAACCCTCATTGCTGAAATTGAGTATAGTTATGTAAATTATACTATATTCACAGGTAAAATAGTACACAAAAATGAAAATTATATTGTATAATGATTACCATCGAAGGTAAGGGATACATAACAAATGAGAATAGAAAACATAAGGATTATAGATCCCGCAAATGCGCGGGATGAAATCGGAAATATTTATATCGTTAACAACCGGATTGTGTCGCAACCGGAATATGCTCAATCGAACTTAGATAACAATGAAGATACCGTCATAGACGGAAGCGGTCTCATAGCCGGACCCGGTCTTGTTGACGTTCATGTTCACTTCCGCGACCCGGGACAGACTCACAAGGAAGATATCCATACAGGTTCTCTTGCTGCAGCTGCCGGAGGTGTTACATCGGTTGTTATGATGGCAAACACAAATCCTCCTTTAGACAGTCCCGAGCTGGTGCGGGAAGTGCTTTTGCGCGCCTCAAAAGAGGACATTCATATATATACCTGTGCCACCGTTACTAAGGGAATGGAAGGTCGGAAGCTCAATGATTTTGCGGCTCTTAAGAATGCCGGAGCCGTGGGCTTTACGGATGACGGAAAGCCGATAGAAGATGCCGCTCTATTGACGGAAGCATTCAGGGAAATATCAAAGCTTAACGTTCCGGTATCCCTTCATGAAGAAGACCCGGTATATATCAGTGAAAACGGTGTCAATTCAGGTACGGCCGCAAAGCTCCTCGGCCTTACAGGCTCGGATCCTGAGGCGGAAATATCAATGATAAAGCGGGATCTTAAGATCGCGTCCGCAACCGGTGTCATACTTGATATACAGCATATCAGTACAGCCGGAGGTGTTGATGCCGTAAGACTTGCGAAACTGACCAACCCGAACATCCACGCGGAGGCTACACCCCATCACTTTACACTTACGGATTCGGCTGTACAGCAGTACAATACAAACGCCAAGATGAACCCGCCGCTTCGTGGAACCGATGATCGCGAAGCCATATGGGAGGGGCTTGCCGACGGAACGATAGATATGATAGCAACAGATCATGCTCCTCACTCACCTGAGGAAAAATCACGGGATTTCGTATTGGCTCCAAGTGGGATTATCGGCCTTGAAACCTCGTTTTTACTTGCATATGAAATTCTCGTCAAAAGGGACATAATTGATATGACCAGGCTCTTTGAACTGATGAGTAGTAACCCGGCGAAACTCTACGGACTTGATGCCGGAACTTTGTCTGTGGGTGCTCCGGCGGATATAATGATCTTCTCTCCGGATGAAGAGACTACATACACCTCATCCCTTTCAAAATCTTCCAACTCTCCGTTTCTCGGAAGAACTTTTTCGGGCAGAATAAAGTATACGATTGCCAACGGCAGGATCATTTACAGATCATAATTTTTCGTAATTAGCATCTCTTGCAGCTTCAATACGCTCTTTGCACAGCTTTCCGAGATGCTTCTGCTCTGTTTTATCGAAATCTTCGGGGTATATGGGATCCAGCATCTCAACGATTACCGGAACACCTCTGACCTTCGGAAAATGGTTTTCGAACACTTCCGCAGTATTGGTTATTGCCACCGGAACGATGGGACAGCCGCTTTTCGTGGCGATCTTCATGCTGCCTTCCTTGAATTCATTCATATTTCCGTCACGGCTCCTGGTGCCTTCCGGAAAAATGAAAACCGACATTCCTCCCTTGATGCGTTCTATCGCTTCAAGAATTGTTTTCAGCCCTTCTTTAACGTTATCCCTGTCGATAAAAAGAGTATTGTACAGATCAAGCCCCTGATAGAATATGGGGATTTTTTTGAACTGCTTCTTGGCAACAAAGCAGACAAGCCCCGGAAGCTTCGTTATTGTAAGTATGACATCAAAAAAACTCTGATGATTTGCAACATATAATACCGCCCGGTCCTGCGGTATCTTCTCCATTCCGATAAACTTAACCTTTGCGCCCGACAGGAACTGAAGCACCGATAAAACAACAGTCATCAGCACTTTCATATATGCATTTCTGGCCTTCATGGAGAACAGACCAATAGCGTATCCTATTATCTCAAACGGAATGATAACGATAAAATCGATAATCACAACAAGCACAAGAAGAACAAATCTTATCAAAAATATCTACCTCTTTAATCTTAAGAATTCATTCGTCATCAAAATGCCCTGACATCGTCCGCGCCCTTAAAATACAGTCCAAGCATTCCGGGACCAACATGGGAACCCGTAGTCGGCTCGTGTGCCACAAGCCAGATCTTCTTCGGCTGTGCTATCTTTGAAATAAGGTTGGCAAGATGCACCGCATCCTCACGTCTTCCGCCGTATGATATACCGACTGTCTGTTCCTCGGCATTAACAACAAGATCCCTGTATTTTTCCGCAAGGGCTTTTATGGCCTGTTTACGGCCTCTTGCTTTACATTCCACAACTATCTTGCCCTCGGTGTTTCCCTTCAGTATGGGCTTGATATCCATCATCGTACCAAGAGACGCAAGTGCCCCGCTGATACGGCCCGTTCTCTTTAAGTGCTTCAGGTCATCAACAACAAACACCTGATACATACAGTATTTCTGGAATTCTATTCTGTCTGCAGTCTCTTCGAGAGTCATTCCCTTTTCACGGCATTCCGCCGCCTCGGTAACAAGTATCCCCTCTCCTAAAGATGCGCCGAGTGAATCTACAACAACTATCCTTCGATCCGGGAAGTCCTCCATAAGATCCGAAGCGGCTATTTTGGCGGAGTTGATTGTTCCTGTAATTCCTCCCGACAAACCGATGTACAGAATATCATCACCCTTTTCAAGCACCGGCTCAAATGCTTCCATAAACTGATTGGGATTGATCTGTGAAGTCGAAACCTTGAGCCCGTCCTTCAGCTTTTCATAATAATCTTCATAGTCAAAACCCTCCGAACTTGTAAACTGGAATTCTTCACCGTCCATTACCAGTGTGAGGGATATGATCCTGATATCGTAGTGATCCCTTACCTTATCTGTGATATTTGCACCGCTGTCCGTAAAAATAGTAAATGCCATGATTTTCTCCTTATTTGTTTAAAAAGTCTACTATTTCGGAAAATCCCATTCCATGAGATGCTTTAACGAGTATTGTGTCATCCTGTCTTAATATATTTTTCGAGGTATCCGAAAGTGCTCCGATAAGCAGCTCTTTGTTTGGATAATACCTTATTTCCACATCTTCGTGAAGCCTTGCCCGCTCATACATATACTTAGCCGACGCTCCGATAAATATGAGCGAATCAACTCCGGCAGCTGCAGCATATTCCCCGACCTCACCGTGAAGTTTATCAGATTCTTCTCCGAGCTCAAACATATCTCCCAGGATCGCAACTTTTCTTCCGAGAGCGTATCCGAGGGTATCTATTGCTGCGCACATTGACTTGGGGTTGGCGTTGTAGCAGTCATCGACTATCGTGTATTTCTCCGAGTGTATAATATGCCCTCTTCCCGAAAGCGGTTGTGCTCCCGATAATCCCCGTCTTATTTCTTCAAGGTTCTGTCCCATCAGAAATCCTACCGCACAGGCTGCAATTGCATTATCAACCATATGATAGCCCGGAAGGGGAACTGTCATTTCATAATGGCTCTCATCCGGGAAATTTGCGGTAAATCTCGATCCGTCCAGTCCCAGGTTTTCTATATTCGAGGCATAAACATCATCTCTTTTTGATTCTTTGCCGTATCTTATGATCTTACGCCCCTGCGCCATGGTCTCATCAATCTGTGCAAGTCTTTCATCCTGGCCGTTAAGGACCAGCGTTCCCGATGCCGACATATGTGGGATTATCTCTGTTTTTGCACGAAGAACCCCGTCAAGATCACCCAAAAACTCCAAATGGCAGGGACCGATGTTTGTAAACAAAACTATATCAGGGCGGACAATCGCACCGAGTCTGTCCATTTCCCCGAAGTTATTAATTCCCATTTCAATAACAGCGACCTCATGTGCGTCCCTTATCTTAAAGATCGTAAGAGGAACACCTACCTCGTTGTTATAGTTTCCTTCGGTACGCAGAACTTCAAAACGCGAAGAAAGAACAGAGGCAACTATTTCCTTTGTACTTGTCTTGCCTACACTTCCTACGATCCCCACTATTTTAAGGGACAACTGGTCACGGTAATACTTTGCCAGTTTCTTAAGTGCCGCAAAACTGTCCTCCACAATTATGCAAGGTCCGGCTGCCTTTCCCGGAAGCTTCTCACATATTACCCCAAGTGCTCCCTTTGTAAAGACCTGTCCGATAAAATCATGTCCGTCGACGCGCTGCCCTTTTGTGGCAACAAAAATTCCGCCCTCTTCAATGAGTCTGGAATCTATGACCACGCATGTTGCTTCCTTCGACAGATCGCATTTCCCCGTATTTACAAGTTTTCCTTCGACAGCCTCTGCTATCGCTTCCAGTGTCATATTACGCATTTTTACGCCCACTTTTGCAATGATACTCTGATAATCCACTCACACAGATCGTTATAACTTACTCCTGCGGCAGCTGCCTCCTGCGGAATCAGGCTCGTAGGTGTCATCCCGGGGAGCGTGTTTGCCTCCAGGCAGAATATTTCATTTTTATCGTTCATCAGAAAATCCATTCTGGCATATGTTTTGATCCCCAGGGCATTATAAGCTTTTACCGCCTCCTCCTGAATCCTGGCAGTAGTTGCCTCGTCAATATTTGCCGGACAGGTTTCTATTGTAGATCCGGCCTGATATTTGTTTTTGTAATCATAAAATCCCATTTTGGGTTCTATCTCAACTATCGGAAGTGCTTTACCCTCAATGACGCAGCATGTAAACTCCCGTCCCTTGATGTACTCCTCGACCATGACTCTCGATTCGTATTTAAAGGCGTCTTTTACGGCACTCTTATACTCGCTTTCGTTATTTGCTATATAAACCCCGACGGATGATCCGCCGTTACAGATCTTGACTACACAGGGAAACTGAGGTCTGTAATCATCATCTGCACCCTTAAGCATATAATTATCGGGTGTCGGGACACCGTACATCTTAAACATCTGCTTTGAAATTGCCTTATCCATGGCAAGTGAAGACGAAAAAGAGTCCGTTCCGGTATACTTTACTCCCATAAGGTCAAAAGTAGCCTGTACCTTGCCGTTTTCACCGCAGTCTCCGTGAAGAGCCATAAATACAATATCCGCAGCCTGGCATATCTTTATGACGTTAGGCCCGAAGTATTCCTTATTATCCTTACCCCTTAATACCTTGACCTCTTCAATATCAGGTGCTGCCTCAGATATAGGGGCTACCTGTAAAGCCCAGTCAATATCTGCGTCAAATACCTCATCAGGTCCCATATCACATCCGAGATAAGCATCAAGCAGTATTGCTTTATGTCCGTTTTCTCTAAGTGCCTTGTACACCTCACGTCCCGTAACAAGGGATACATCCCTTTCCGTACTGGTGCCACCGGCCAAAACCGCTATCTTCATACTCCCTCCTTAACAAGCCCTGTCAGCACAAACAGCTTCGGAAAATCACAAAGAGACTGATCCTCTCCCGTAAAATCAATGCCCGAAAGATTTGCACCGTATATATAATTCAGTCTGTTCTGAGCAAAGCCTTTGTATTCAACACTTACACTCACATAGTCCGTCATGGTAACGAGGAATGCTTCTTCGAGCATTCTCATCGCTGTCTTTTCATCATTTGCCACCGTCTTGTCGTCTATTCTTGTGTCTGCAAATTCTTCATCTATCGGTATTTTAATCAGCTCATTTGCTTCAAGAAATACCTCATTCATCATATTTGTGCATACATTATAATTCGTCGGGTACGGTGCCATAAGATAAGCAAACAACCCGAAGTATCCGGGTTCTTCAAAGGTAAACCCCTCCGGTACCACATCCATTGCAATCGCATCAACTACCGACCTGTATGTTTTCTGGCCTGTCAGTCTGTAAAGCTCAGCCGCAGCCCATAGACGGGCGGCAACAGGTTCCCCTTCATCTGCCTGTTCGGTTTCTGCCTCCTTGAAGAATCGTTCGGCTTTTTCCTTCGCTATATCCGCACTTTCCCAGTCTTCAAGTATATATGCGGCCTTTGCAAGCACAGCGGCATAATCATATTTCTCCAATATGTCGGAAATATTGTTTTCCGGTATATTAACTATATCATCAGCCAGCTGTCCTGACAGTTCCGTAATCCCAAACCTGTCAGCCTTATCCGGAAATACCTCCATACATAGAAGGGCATCCGTCTCACATATGATACGATCTTTTAAACTGTCGGTCCTGTAATTGGCAAGAACCTTTTGGACATCCTCCCTCAAAAGTTCATCATACAATCCGGCTGTGACCGGAATTTCCTCTTCCGTTATCCCGGCTGCCTCTTCAAGGGATATCACCCTTATAACCTGCTCACCCGTCGATTCGTCCACAAGCACGGCATATGATTTTCCGTCCTTATCATATCCTTTTTGGCTGAAGTGAACATTAACAAGGCTCTTGCTGTCTATCTCATCCTCGGAATCTTCATCCCCGTTCTTGTCCTTAAGATAATCTATCACCGCATCGGGATCACTGTATCCGGATGACTGTGTGACGTTTTGGATATTTATTGTGCTGCACGCGCACAGGTTCGATGCACATAGGGCAAAGACAAGGATACACGCGATCCTGCCGAGATTGGCGCCTGCTGCCACCGCACGCAATTTCAGTTTCTTCTTGTACTTGTTCCGAAGATACCATATATCAAATATCAACAGCATAAACACTATCGAAATAATGGCAGAAATATACTGAATTATTGTTCCTTTGTAGTTTACGGTAAGCACTCCTTCGGCTCCGTTCAAATAAACCCTGCACAGGCCGTTGTCTCCTTCTCCCGTTACCTCAAGCTTTGTTTTATCTCCCTTACTGTCGGTGATTGTTGCCCCGTACCCCTTATAATACAAAAAAGGCACATCTGCATATTCGTGATCTCCATCAATTGTGGCGATCACTTTTCCGCCCTTTCTTTCAAAATCTCCACGGGTTCCGTCATCAAATACCAATTCTTCGCTTTGATCTACAAGTCTCTCGTGATCCTCCACCGTTAACGGAAGCCACTCTCCGGCGATTACATTAACGGTAAAGGGTTTATAACTGTAATAGTCATCACTGTAATCATAATAACCCATTGAACCTTTGTTATGGTGAGTGATGGCTGACTGTGCGGTGACCACAAGCAATACAGTCATAACCAGCTCTTTTGCAATGCCCCTTTTATCCTCTCCGATCCTGTTGATAAAAAGCTTGATAATTATTGCATCTGCCATGGCAAGGAGGGTCGACGTCATAATAAAGAATCTCCACGGGAATTGCAAAAATCCGAACATCCACGCTACTCTCTCCCAGGGCATTATATTTGTTGCAGCTACCGCAAATACAAGAGCTGCCGCTATCATGAGGTCAACATATTCAAGTATGGGATAGTCCTTTCTCGATATAAAGATTCTCGGAATAAGCAGTCCCAGCAAAACTGCTCCTACACACGGAAAATCCGATCCCGCTATTTCGGTAAAACCAACCGATTTATCAAGAAGATCCGTCCAGTTATTTGAAACATAAAACTGCGCATTCGAGAACTGCTCCAGCATAGGCATCCACTGATAAGAAGTAACAAGAAGAGCCAGAACAGTCACTATACACATTTTTATAAATACCGACGGTTGTCTGATCAGTTTTCGCACATTGATCAGGAGCATAACAACTCCTGTACCCACCATTACAACAAAGGTAGCGGGATGAGTAACTATAAGCCCTGCAAAGCCCAGTCCGAACACCCATGGCTTGTCCATTTCTTCATACAAAACATTGAAGATCCCGTATATGGCAAAGGGAAGGAAGATAAATGCGGCATTTTCACCGCAGGCTGTTCGTACAACCATATCATCCATATGATAAGGACACAGCGTCAGCAGCATCGCGGCAACGGATCCGGCAAATTTAGACAGGCTCATCTTCCAGACACAATAAAATGTGGAAAGATAGCAAAGCACAAAAATCATGGCGGTATAGATATGGAAACTCTTTCCTATACTTACACCCAATACGCGAAGTAATGCCGGGATGTGCATAAACAGATCGGAATAAAACATGGAGCTTGCATATCCGGCTCCTCCGAAAAACAAAGTGTTAACCTTTGAAAAAGGATGTCCTATAAGGATTCCTTCTTTGAGACTTTCTATTCGAAGCAGATGATAATCAAGATCATGTCCGTTTATACAATACCTTGATATCAAAGGACTGCACGCAATTATCATTGTTATGATAAACAATATAAGCGTTATTTGATTTTCCCGTTTTTTTAATCTGTTTCTCATAAAATTGCTCTTATTCACTGACAAGCTCCGAGAACGAGAGGGTAACATCCCTGTCATCATCCGAAACCGCTATCGTATAACTCTTGGTAACACGCCCGTTTTGAGAGAGGGTTATAACGTGTGAACCCTTTTCCGGTTTTGCAAAGGATACCGGAACAATTCCCGTGTATATTCCGTCTATATAAACCTCCGCTCCCTCAGGGGATTCCACATACATCTTTCTGGTGTCACTGATCACATCCGTAGATCCCGTACTTCCCGTTGTAGCCGTACTTGAGGTAGCCGCAGTAGTTCTGTCAGGTATCAACGGACTGGGTACAGTCCCCGAAAAATGCGGTATGGTATATCCTGTACTTGATGCCTGAGCAGGAGTAGGCGTAGGTGTCGGTGTAGGTGTTAATGTGGCGGTAGCAGAAAACTTGTCTGTTGCGGTTTTGTTTGTTCCGGATGTTGTTGAATCCTCACCCTCTTCTTCAAGAGCAATATCAACGTTAGCGAATTTATCCGATATCCTTATGTTTGTATCTACACTCTTGTAGCCCGCAAGTTCAACGTGAATACGATGTACGCCGTATTCAAGGATGACTCCTTCTTCAAAATCCGTCATTTGTCCGTCAACAAACAACTGGGCATAGTCCGGAACGATTGTGAAAGTGACATGCCCTATGGCAACTTCCTTGATATCTACCTTGGATAGATCGATCTCGGATTCCTTATCTCTTTCTATAACTACATCTTCTTCTGCTGCATACCCTCTGTTTGTAAGTCTGACGTGATAGTTTCCCTCCGGCACGGGAATCAGCATATCTTCCGTTACAGTCTTGATGATCTCCTGTCCGATCTCTATCCATCCGCCTTCGAAATATGAATCATTCAGAAGACGGAGATAACCGTGACCCCTGTCAACGATTATCGAACAGACTTTGCGCCCGTAGCCTTTAACAGTAAGAGTATCAACATTCGTTACATCCATAAATGTTGCCAGTTCATCCCCGTAGGATACGATTGCCGTTTTGGGAAGCTTATACGTGCTTCCCGCTATATCCATCCTGCCCTCTTCGGGAACTATCTCAAATCTGGTAACATCGGTAAATGTCCATGCCTCACTGCTTATACGGACTTCTATAAGCTCCTTGCTATGGATGCTGTAAGTAACATCAAGTATCTCGCCCAGGGGTATCTGGGAAAGTGTAAGTGAATTGCCGTGTTTTCCGAGAAAAGGGGTTTTGCTTTTGTACTCAAGCTCAAACAGCTTGTCGCCTTCTATTGTAATGAACTTGAGCTTATTCTCTTCTTCGCTTTTTCCCACAAGCATCGCAACAGTCTCATACACCAGCTCATCACTGTCTACCGGATTCTCTTCTTCCTGTGCCTGAAGCTCCTCCTGTATCTGTGCGGCTTTTTTCTGCGCCTGCTGCTTTTCGTATTCTCTTGAAATGTAGTATATCCCCAGCACTGTAACAAGCATTATGATAATAACGGGAATTACTACTTTTTCGATGTTTTTCATCAGATCATACCGCTTATCGCTTCCGTCAGCTTCTCATGATCATTCATTTTCGGATCATCAAGCACTGTCTCAAACAGCTTTTGGAGAATTTCACCCATTGCGGGACCCGGTTTGATCCCGTACTCTATCAGGTCATCTCCTCTTATTTGCATATCCCTGATCGCCAAACAGTCCTTATCTTCGATTATCTTCCGGTACATCCTGTCGAGTTCATTCATACGGCTGAACTTCTCATCCCATTTATACTTTGTATGAGCGTACAGATCAGCCTCCTTAAGACGCATGAGATTATCCATGTTTGATACTTCAACTTCAACCATGAACCGCCTGACTCCCGGATAAGTAAGGGTCGGCATATCATCATGATATCTTACCAGCTTTTTTACCTTTGAGATTGTACTGTTATCGTACTTAAGTCTTCGCAGTACTATCTCAGCCATTTTGGACCCTTCCTCGGGATGTCCCATAAAGTGATCCGCTCCGTCATCCCCCCTGAACTTTTTCACCGGTTTGGCAATATCATGAAGCAGTAATGCCAGCCTCAGTATCCGGTTATCCTCATCTGAAATATCACTGAAATTATTGACAGCATACTCCATGGCTGCAATCGTATGATCTCCGACATCGGTAAAGTGATGCGGCGTGATTTGATCGCACTCCATCATCCTATCCCACTCAGGTAAAAAAACAGAGGTGATACCAAGCTCATACGCCCACCGCATTCTATCCGGATTGTGGGAACAGATCAGTTTTTCCATTTCCTCCCTGATCCTTTCCGCGCTGATCTTGGAGAGGGTTGGGGCAAGCTTTACTATGGCTTTTTTAGTATCCTCTTCTATTTCATATCCGAATCTTGCTGAAAATCGCAGAGCCCTGAGCATTCTGAGGGCATCCTCCGAGAATCTTTCTTCGGCATTTCCCACGGCACGTATTATGCCTGCCTCAAGGTCATCCACTCCTCCGAACAGGTCAACCATTCCCGTTTTGTCGCTGTATGCCATTGCATTTATCGTAAAATCACGGCGCCGAAGATCCTCGCGAAGATCCGCCGTAAAGGTTACTTCCTTCGGATGCCTTGAATCTTCGTACTTTCCGTCTATACGGTAGGTTGTAATCTCGATACCTTCACGGCCCATCATAATTTTAACGGTACCGTGCTGCATTCCGATATCAACAGTTCTTCTGAATAATGATTTTACCTCTTCGGGTCTGGCATTTGTCGTAATATCCCAGTCGTTGGGAAGGATTCCCAGATAGGAATCCCTTACACATCCTCCCACCGCATATGCCTCATAGCCATTATCCTGTAATGTATCTATGACCGTCTTAACGCTTTTTGGAGGATTTATTTGCATAACGCAACCGTCTGTCTTGCTATGGACATCTCTTCGTCAGTCGGTATCACAAGCAGGGTGACTTTCGATCCGTCCTCTGAGATTATAGTCTCTTCGCCTCTGATATTGTTTTTGCCGGGATCTATCCTGGTTCCGAGATAGGTCAGATATTCACATATCATTGCTCTGGCTGATATATTGTTTTCACCGACACCTGCTGTAAACGTAATCGCGTCAACACCGTTCATTGCCGCAACATAAGCACCTATGTACTTAGCAACATGATACGCATATGTCTCAAGCGCCACCTTTGCCCGCGTATTCCCTGAATCCGCAGCTTCGCCCAGATCGCGAAAATCACTTGATACACCGTCAGAGAGGCCCAGCACACCGGACTTCTTATTCAGAACATTAAGCATTTCTTTGATCGAGAGATTTTCTTTACCTGCGATAAACTCCAGAATGGCCGGATCAAGGTCACCGCTTCGCGTTCCCATAATGAGTCCTTCAAGAGGTGTCAGACCCATTGAAGTATCTACGCACTTTCCGCCGTTTACTGCGCTTACGGATGCACCGTTTCCAAGGTGGCATACGATGATCTTCATATCCTTAATATCTTTTCCGAGAAACTCTGCCGTTTTGTTGGCAACATATTCGTGGCTTGTGCCGTGAAAACCGTAACGGCGAACTTTATATTTCCTGTAATACTCGTAAGGTATTCCGTACAGATATGCTTTTTCGGGCATAGTCTGATGAAATGCCGTATCAAACACAGCAACCATAGGGACGTTTGGCATAAGCTTTTTGCAGGAGTTCACCCCTATCAGGTTGGCCGGATTGTGAAGCGGTGCCAGGTCATTACACTCCTCAATAGCCTTGATCACATCATCATCGATAAGAACCGATTTGGAGAATTTCTCTCCTCCGTGGACTATACGGTGTCCTACAGCATCTATTTCCGAAAGATCCGCTATAACTCCAGAAGTCTTATCCGTAAGTGCATCAAGCACAAGCTGAACCGCCTTTGTGTGATCCGGCATATCGACCTGTGTCTTTATTTTGTCGGAACCTTTAGGCTGATATGTATGCATTCCTCCGTCAATACCGATACGCTCACACAGTCCCTTTGCAAGAACCTCCTCAGTATCCGCATTGATCAGCTGATATTTAAGAGAACTGCTGCCGCAGTTGATAACTAGTATGTTCACTATAATTCTCCTTTCCTAACCACTTAATGAGGCTCGCCATTAGAATCGACTTCGTCGATAGGGGCTCGCCGTGCAGACAGGGTCTTCCCACTGTCGTGGGCCCCTCCTATTTGCATCTAATACGCCCTCCCCCAGTAAACCAGTTTCTTGGCCGGCCTGCCACAGCATACGCATGTATCCGCTATTTTCTCCTGCTCAAAAGGCATGCAGCGGCTCGTAACCGACATCTCTTCCTTAATCTTATTTTCACATTCCACATCACCGCACCACATTGCTTTGACAAATCCGGATTTTTCGGCAAAAAGCTTGTCGAATTCCTCTTTTGTCTTCGCAGTATATGTCTGTGAATCCCTGCGCTCTCTTGCACGCTCAAGCATATCCTTCTGGATCGTATCAAGAAGCTTTTCGATAGTCTCAGGCAGTTCATCTATGGCACATTCTGTCTTCTCGCCCGTATCCCTGCGCGCCAGAACGGCTTTGCCTGCCTCTATATCCTTAGGTCCGATCTCAACTCTGACGGGAATGCCGCGCATTTCGGCCTCAGCAAATTTCCATCCCGGACTCTTGTCCGTATCGTCGATCTTAACTCTCATACCCTTCCCCGTAAGTGCTCCCTTGATTTCATTTGCCTTGTCAAGTACACCTTCCTGCTGCTGTCTGATAGGTACGATAACAACCTGAACCGGGGCAACCCTAGGAGGAAGAACGAGTCCGTTGTCATCACCATGAACCATAATGATGGCTCCGATCAGTCTTGTCGTCGAACCCCATGATGTCTGGAAAGGATATTTAAGTTTATTGTCTTTGTCCGTAAACTGTATATCAAAAGCTCTGGCAAATCCGTCACCGAAATTGTGGCTGGTTCCGGACTGAAGTGCCTTGCCGTCATGCATAAGAGCCTCTATCGTATAGGTTGCTTCGGCACCGGCAAATTTTTCCTTATCTGTCTTGCGTCCCTTGATCACGGGAATTGCAAGAACCTCCTCGCAAAAGTCGGCATAGAGGTTAAGCATCTGTATTGTTCTCTCTTCGGCCTCTTCAAACGTGGCATGTATCGTATGGCCCTCCTGCCATAAAAACTCCCTTGACCGAAGGAAGGGTCTTGTCTCCTTCTCCCAGCGCACAACCGAGCACCACTGGTTATAGACCTTCGGAAGATCCCTGTACGAATGAACTTCGTTCTTGTAAAAATCGCAGAACAGTGTTTCCGATGTGGGCCTTACGCACATTCTCTCCTGAAGCGGCTGCAAGCCCCCCTGAGTTACCCATGCTACTTCGGGCGCAAACCCCTCCACATGGTCTTTTTCCTTCTCAAGCAGACTTTCCGGAATGAACATGGGAAGATAAACGTTCTCAACTCCCGTTGCCTTGAACCTCTCATCCATCTGCTTCTGAATAAGCTCCCATATGGCATAACCCGCGGGTTTGAACACCATGCATCCCTTAACGCTGGTGTAATCGATCAGGTCAGCTTTTTTGACAACATCCGTGTACCACTGTGCAAAATCCACTTCCATGGAAGTGATCTGCTCAACCATCTTTTTGTCCTGCATATCACATACTCCTCAATTGAAAATCAAATTAACTCTTATATTTTACGCTTTTTTGCATTACTATTCCATATGTTTTACTCTTTTTGTTCGGCTCTTTCATTAAAATAGGCTTTTATTTCCCCAGATGTACCGGATGTGCTTCCGAAAACCATGATATCACTTCCTCCGCCTCTTCCGTGACAAGCCTTGTTAAAATCATCTGCAAAAGCTTTCAGCCCCGCAGTTTTTGCCCTGTTTTTGCTAACAGCAAATATATACCTGTATCCTTCATTATCATTTCCCGAAAATGCACATACTATCCCTTCATATTTTCCGGTACACTCGTTGATAAGATTTCGAAGTCCTGTTTCATCAAGCCTGTTCTCCCATATAACCTCCGGTCCGTGGTCTGTTAAACCTCTGCCCCTGATCCCTTCGATAATGTTTTCAGCAACAGCGCTTGTAAGCTCCGATTTAAGGGTCCCGTTTTCCTCTTTCAGCAGCACCTGTCTGTTTGCAAAATCTCTGACAAATTCTGCGGTCTTATCACGCTTTGCCGACAGTATTTCCATGATGGCGGCGTTTGCATCGTGAAGATATACATAATCGTTATATGCATCCATTCCCGCTATCATAAACAGTCTGGCTCCTCCGCGATGGGGCATATGATACAGTATCTTGATGACACCCAGCTGTCCCGTGAACGCAACATGGGGCGCACAGCAGGCACAGACATCATATCCTTCGATCGTAACAAGCCTGATATCCTCAAATGTATCAAGCTTGCTTCTGTATTTGGTATGTTTTGCTTCTTCTGACGTGGGAAAGCTTACAGTTACCGGAACATTTTTAAACACCGCCTCATTTGCCATCCTTTCGATGTTACGGATATCCTCCTCGGTAAGCGGCCCGTCCACATCAAAGGTTACTCCTTCATCCGACATATGAAATCCTACATTTTCATATCCAAAGCGGCTGTGGATCAATCCGCACAGAAGATGCTCCGCCCCATGATTTTGCATACGAGAAAACCTAATGGGGGCATCTATCTTTCCGGTTATCTTGTCATTCTCCGACAAAGTACCGTCAATATAATGCCTGACAGAGTCGTCCACACTCTGAACATCATATACCCTGACACTTTTACCATCTCCGGTTATTATCTCACCGGTGTCGGACTGCTGTCCTCCGCCTTCCGGAAAAAAGGCCGTCCGGTCAAGTATTACATAATCTCGGTCACTGTCAGGATCATGTAAATACCCTGTAACAACGGCTTCAAATTCCGTTATCATTCCGTCGGTTTCATACAAAAGCTCGGTTTTATCGCTTTTAATTCTTTCATTCTTCATAATGTCATATTATACCACGTCTGCTGATAGCGGCAAAAATAAAGAGAGCGGAATAATCCGCTCTCTTGTAAACCTACAGGTTATGTTCAATTATCCGAAGTATCTGTCATACAGACCCTTAAATGCCTTGCCGTGTCTTGCCTCATCTCTTGCCATTTCATGAACCGTGTCATGTATAGCATCGAGATTTGCTGCCTTGGCACGCTTAGCGAGATCTGTCTTGCCGGCTGTTGCTCCGTTCTCTGCCTCTATTCTGAGTTCAAGATTTCTCTTGGTAGAGTCGGTAACAACTTCTCCGAGAAGTTCGGCAAACTTTGCAGCATGCTCCGCTTCTTCGTAAGCAGCCTTCTCATAATACATTCCGACCTCGGGATATCCCTCGCGGAAGGCCACCCTTGCCATGGCAAGATACATACCTACTTCCGAACATTCGCCATTGAAATTGGATCTGAGATCCTCAATAATATCCTCCGAAACCCCTTTGGCTACACCGACAACGTGCTCTGCTGCCCATGTCATTTCACCTTCCTGCTTTGTAAACTTTGAAGCAGGCGCCTTACACTGAGGACATGCCTCGGGAGGCTCATCACCTTCATGTACATAACCGCATACCTGACAAACCCATTTCATAGTCGTATTCTCCTTTTCAAACTTCAAGCTACCACTTACTGCAAAAAGAATTATACCATACTATGCGTTGCTTTTCATATAGGTTTTAATCCCTCTGAAAGTCGATGCGCTGATTATGTGTTCGATGCGGCACGCATCTGCTTCGGCAATCTTAGCCGAAACACCGGCTGTCTTCTGAAGAAACGCCGTTAAGGTCTTGTGCCTGTCATATACTTCAACGGCTTTTTTGCGGCCTTTTTCGGTCAGATTAATCTCCTTGCTGACCTCATCCATAGTAATGTATTCCTCTTCCCGGAGGATGCTCATTGCACGGGAAACACTGGGTCTTGAAAACCCGAGTTCTCTGGCCACATCAATTGAATATACAACACCGTTCTTTTTCTTCAATCTGTAGATTGTCTCGATATAATCCTCACCGGACTCAAGCATTGCCATGATAAAACCCTCGACTACATTTATCGCAACAGATAAACTCTAACATCTAATGAGAATTATTGTCAAGTAGGCCTTCTCTGGAAGATTTTTGTGCGGTACAGCCACCACAGCATCCGCAGTTGTGGGAACATCCTGCGCATCCTCCGCCGGAAAGTTCACCCTTTATTGATCCGATGACACTTTTAGCGCAGAAGAATACGATAACAGCCAATATTGCTATTACTATTATATTTCCCATCACAGCCGACATTATGCACGAGCCTCCACCGATGTAAGTGATGCTTTTCCTTCTTCCGGAACATAACCCTTTCTTACAAGCATGTAGATGATTAATGCTATAAGAGCTATGCCGAGAACAGCACCTATTCCGAATGTAACATCTCCGGTAAAGAGTCCTCCGACATTATAGGCGATGAACGCAAGCACATATGCCCAAAGGGTCATATAACCGATTGCGGCCCATGTCCATTTAGCATTGTTCATCTCCCTCTTGATCGCACCGATTGCTGCAAAGCAGGGAGCGCACAGAAGGTTGAATATCATGAAGGCAAATGCTGCTGCCGGTGTATAATCTGCTGCAACTCTGTCCCAGATCTGCTCACCCTCTTCTCCGAGCTCTTCTTCGCCGTCATCATAATTGTACAGTACGCCGAAGGTTCCTACAACTTCTTCCTTGGCTACAAGTCCTGTGATGGTTGCCACGGTGGGCTTCCAGTTTCCGAATCCCAGAGGTTTGAAGATGAACGACAGTCCGTTTCCGACTTTCGCAAGGATAGAAGCATCCATTGCGTTAACGTCCTCCTCCGGAACATCCATCTGTGCCGCAAGATCGGCAACATACTCGTCCGTTACTATTGTCTCGTCTCCGAACAGATTATCAACAAGTCCGAAATGTCCGTTTACGCTTCCGAAAGAGGAAAGGAACCAGATGATTATCGAAGAAATCACGATGACAGAACCGGCTCTTTTAATAAACGACCAGCCTCTCTCCCATGTAGCACGAAGAACACCTACCAACGAAGGAATATGGTATGCGGGAAGCTCCATAACGAAAGGAGCAGGCTCTCCGGCAAATGCTTTAAGCTTTTTAAGGATTATACCCGAAAGGATAATTGATCCGATCCCGATAAAGTATGCACTTGCTGCGATCCACGGAGATCCTCCGAAGATGGCACCGGCAATCAGTCCGATAATCGGAAGCTTCGCTCCGCAGGGCATAAATGTTGTTGTCATGACAGTAAGCTTTCTATCTCTGTCGTTTTCTATCGTACGTGAAGCCATTATCCCCGGAACGCCGCACCCTGTTGCAACAAGGCAGGGGATAAATGACTTGCCCGATAATCCGAACTGACGGAAAATCCTGTCCATTACAAACGCAACTCTTGCCATATAACCGATATCTTCAAGGATGGCAAGCAGGAGGAAGAGAACGAGCATCTGGGGTACAAAACCGATAACAGCACCGACACCCGCAACGATACCATCCTGAATAAGTCCGTACAGCACAGTTCCCTCTTCTATGGAAAGCGCGCCGAGAATCGTATCAAATAATCCGGGAACCCACTCACCGAAGATCACATCATTGGTAAAATCGGTTGCCGCGGTTCCTATTGAAACAGACCAGCCTCCCATGGCAATAGCGTAGATAAGGAACATTACTACCGCAAAAATAGGAAGACCGAGTATTCTGTTTGTCACGATCTTATCGATCTTGTCGGACATTGACATATCGTGTGCCTTGCCCTGCTTCTTGACCGACTTTGCCATTACATTATGAATATATGAGTAACGCTCATTTACAATAATGCTCTCTGAATCATCATCAAGTTCTTTTTCGCAGTCAGCTATATGCTCCTCTATATGTTTCTTCAGGTCAGCACTTAAGTTTAGCTGCTCGATTACCTTGCTGTCGCGCTCAAACAGTTTTACCGCATACCAGCGAAGGTAATTCCTGTCTACTACATTTTCTATTGACTCTTCTATATGAGCAATGGCGTGCTCAACGCTTCCCGTAAACACATGGGGAAGGGGCTGCTTCTGAGCCTTCTTGGCTGCAGCAACCGCTTCTTTTGCCGCACGGTCACTTCCATCACCTTTAAGAGCGCTCATTTCAACAACGGTACAGCCCAGGTCCTCGGCAAGCTTCTTCATGTCAATGGTCTGACCGTTCTTCCTGACAAGGTCCATCATGTTAACGGCAACTACAACAGGAAGACCAAGTTCAAGGAGCTGTGTCGTAAGATACAGATTTCTTTCAATGTTTGTTCCATCAATAATATTGAGGATCGCATCCGGACGTTCCTTTACCAGATAATCTCTTGTTACAACCTCTTCAAGTGTGTAAGGGGAAAGGGAATAAATACCGGGAAGGTCCTGAATGGTTACATTATCTTCACCTTTTAACTTTCCTTCTTTTTTTTCAACAGTAACTCCGGGCCAGTTTCCGACGTACTGCCTGGAACCTGTCAGGGCATTAAACAATGTGGTTTTCCCGCTGTTGGGGTTACCGGCTAATGCAATCTTGATATCCATCGGTTTACCTTCTTTCTTCTTTTGATCTCTGACTAATGCTTTCTTATTCGACCTCTATCATTTCGGCGTCAGCTTTTCTGACTGACAATTCGTATCCTCGCAGATTAAGCTCCATAGGATCGCCGAGGGGTGCCACTTTACGCACCTGAATCTCAACTCCCTTTGTGATACCCATGTCCATAATCCGACGCTTTACCGGCCCCTCTCCTCGAAGGCTTTTCACTACTACCGTCTCACCTACTCCTACGTCTTTTAACGTACGCATTGATTCTCCTCTCCTTTCCAATAAGCTAAGAAACCATAATACGGGCAGCCATGCTCTTATCGAGTGCCACCCTGGAATCCATTACGGTTATTATCAGATTTCCGTCAATGGAATTGACCACCGTAACGGTTGCTCCCACCACAAATCCGAGCTCGGCAAGATGACTTCTTACTTCGTCTTTTCCGGTTATTCCCGTAATCGTTACCGTTTCACCCGTATTTACCATAGTTAATGGCATATAACTCACCTCACAACTTCTATTCTTTCAATCCTTCGGATCACATTCATTTCTTCAAGCTGATTGATCATTCGGTATACAGTTGCCATTCCGATAGTCGGATCCTCTTTAATGACCCTGTAATATATTTCCTTGCAGGAAGTAAACTCATTGTTCATGATGATATCAACTATCAGTTTCCGCTGTTTCGTAATGCGGCAGCCTTTTTTTCTCATTTCCTCAATGACCTGTGAACCAGTCATGCCGAAAAACTCCTTTGGATCCATTAGTTTGTGTTTTATATAGCTAACGTATATGTTACCCTCCGCTAACTCACTATATCACTTTGAAAATGATTGTCAAGAATTTATTTTATTTTTACAAAAAAAGGAACCTGTTCAACAGGTTCCTTGCATAACCGGTCAATATACAGATGCCGTACCCATCCGTCAGCCGATTGAAATAAACTTGTAATCCTTATCCTCAATTGCTTGTTTGATAAGATCATCATCAACATCTTTGGACAACTCTATGACTGCGGTTCCGGACTCATGGCTTACAACGGCACTTTCTATACCGTCCAGCGCCTCCAGCGCCTTCTTGACGTTTGCCTCGCAGTGGGCACACATCATTCCCTCGATATTAACTGTTTTCGTCATGGTGTTTCCTCCTTCATTCTCTTCACTGTGTTCAGTTATATTTATGATCTCACCACCCATTTTATCACGGGATGTATCATATACGTTGAACAGATTAAGTCTTAACGCATTTGTTACCACGAACAGGCTCGACATACTCATTGCCGCCGCTCCCCACATAGGATTCATCGTCAGTCCCCAATGTGCATATACTCCGCATGCAAGTGGGATCAAAAGCACATTATATATGAGAGCCCAGAACAGATTTTCCTTGATATTTACAAGAGTCTTTCTCGACAGCCTGACCGCCGCAGCGGCATCCGTAAGATTGGATTTCATAAGCACAACATCCGCTGCATCTATCGCAACGTCACTTCCCGCGCCTATAGCTATGCCGATATCGGCTCTTGTAAGGGCGGGAGCATCATTTATACCGTCACCTATCATTGCTGTTTTTCCGTATTTCTGAAGCCTCTTAATAACCGATTCCTTTTGTCCGGGCAGAACCCCTGCTATAGCTTCATCAACTCCGGCAAGTTTTCCTATGGCCTCTGCCGTTCTCCTGTTATCACCCGTCAGCATTACCACATGAATTCCCATGTTCTTAAGCTCTCTGATCGCTCTTTCGGAATCGTCCTTTATCATGTCCGCCACAGCAATAAGTCCCAGTATCCTGTCATCTTCCGCGAACATTACCGGAGTTTTTCCTTCATCTGACATCTTGTCGGCCAGACCCTGAATATCGGACAGAACCGGCAGCTTTGACGATATAAAACCGACACTTCCTCCTAAAATACGCTTCCCGTCCAGCTTTGCCTCCAGTCCGTTACCGGGCAGAGCCTGGAATTCTTCAACCTCGTCTGCTTTATACCCTTTATCTTCCGCATACCCGGTAATTGCCTTTGCAAGCGGATGTTCGGATCTTATTTCTATTGAAAATGCCTTTCGGATCAGCTCTTCATCGGATACTCCCGCTTGTGCACAGATATCCGTTACCTGGGGCAATCCCTTTGTAATGGTTCCTGTTTTATCAAGAGCGGCAATCTTAACGGAGCCTGTCTCCTGCAGAGCTTCAGCGGTTTTGTATAATATTCCGCTCTTTGCACCGACACCGTTTCCTACCATAATTGCCACTGGAGTCGCAAGGCCAAGCGCACACGGACATGATACGACCAAAACCGATATTCCTCTTGCAAGAGCATATCCCACAGTCTGTCCCATTAAGAGCCACACAACAATCACAATAGCAGCTATTGCTATAACGACAGGCACAAACACTCCCGATATTCTGTCAGCTATCTTGGCAACAGGGGCCTTGGTTGCTGCGGCATCGCTTACCATTGATATGATCTGTGAAAGCGTCGTGTCCTCTCCCACACGGGTGGCACGGCATTTTAGGAACCCAGACTGATTAAGGGTTGCCGTACTGACTCTGCTTCCCTCTTCCTTGTCAACCGGGATCGACTCTCCCGTCAGCGCAGACTCGTTTACAGCTGATATCCCCTCAATGACCACTCCGTCTACAGGTATGTTCTCTCCGGGTCTTACAACAAAAACATCTCCTATTACAACTTCATCAATGTCGACTGTTTTCTCAATGCCATCCCTTATTACATTAGCTGTTTTGGGCGCAAGCTTCATCAGGCTCTTTAAGGCATCCGTCGTTCTGCCCTTCGAGTATGACTCAAGCATCTTGCCCACCGTAATAAGGGTCAAAATCATTGCGGCTGACTCAAAGTAATACTCATCCATGTAACGGGCCGCAGCTTTTGCACCGTCCTGCAACTGTACATAACTTGCCGCAAACAGCATTACCGTCGAATATACAAATGATGCCGCACTTCCCAGGGCGATCAGCGTGTCCATGTTAGGGGCAAGGTGAAACAGACTCTTAAATCCGCTGATAAAGAATTTCTGATTGATCACCAGAATAATTCCCGACAACAGAAGCTGCATAAGCCCCATTGACACATGGTTGCCTCTCATAAAAGCCGGCGTCGGGAATCCGAGCATATGAACTCCCATTGAGAAATACATCAGTACGATCAGAACCGCTACCGACGCTATCAGCCGTTTTCTCAGGACAGGTGTTGTTTTGTCTTTTAGTGACTCCTCTTCCTCCCGCAGCTTTTCCGAATACTTTACTGATATGGTGCCGGCCTCCTTGGGCGATGCACCATACCCGGCGTTTTCAACCGCTTCTATTATTTTGTTTTCATCGGCATCTCCTTCTACACCCATTGAATTGGTAAGAAGACTTACCGAGCATGAACTGACTCCGGGAACCTGCGACACCGCCTTCTCAACTCTTGCCTGGCAGGCAGCACAGCTCATCCCGGTCACATTAAACTGTTTCATATGATCACCCGAGCGCTACATCAAGCGCCATCATAAGCGTAAAACCAAACGCAAACATAACTACTCCAATATTGGAGTGATCTCCTTCGGACATTTCGGGGATCAGCTCCTCAACAACTACATACATCATTGCGCCCGCCGCAAAAGAGAGCAGGTACGGCATTGTAGGTACAAGATATGATGCAGCTGCTATCATAACAAGAGCGGCAACAGGCTCTACCGCCCCGGACAGTATTCCATACAGGCATGCCTTCCCCCGGCTCACTCCTTCGCTGTGGAGAGGCATTGAAATAATAGCCCCCTCCGGAAAATTCTGTATTGCAATACCTATTGAAAGAGCCAATGCTCCTCCTACCGTAATCTCTGTATTTCCGGCAAGCATTCCGGCATATACGACACCGACCGCCATTCCTTCCGGAATATTATGAAGTGTGACGGCAAAAAGCATCATTGTCGTTCTGGTAAGATCGCTTCTGGGACCTTCCGCCTTATTGGCATACATATGAAGGTGCGGTATAACATGATCAAGCAGCAGCAAAAAAGCTGTTCCGATCCAGAATCCTATGAACGCGGGAACAAACGACAGCTTTCCCATTCCTTCGCACTGATCCATGGCGGGAATGATCAAGCTCCATATGGATGCGGCAACCATAACTCCGGCTGCAAAGCCCGTGAGAGCCTTCTGAACCGTTACATTCAGTTCTTTTGCCATAAAAAGTACACATGCAGCTCCGAGGCTTGTTCCTATAAACGGTATCATTAAACCTTGTATAACATCAGTCATAGAAGACCTCCTTTCTATGAATTCAGTCCTATCCCCTCAATCAGTCAGTTTATACAATTACATAAATTTCATCAAGTACATTTTATATTCATAAAAACTATTTGACATTCGCGTTAGCGTATGCTAACATGTCGTTGTTATTAAGGTACCTATCCTTTTCAACTATCCATAGCCAATTATGACAAATACCTTAATTTCATAATCAGAAAACCCGGGGCAAATGCTCCGGGTCTCTTTAGGTAAAGGTTTTAATTTGATAAAGGATTTATATAAACTGGTTGTACACACTTGACAATGCGCTTGAAGTTGTCGCATTGCTTCCGTAAATTGTTGAACTCATATCAGCATCACGATATATGCTTCCTGCCTTGTCGGCGATCTGTGAACCATATGTCCCGAACCCGTCAAAGAGAGTCTTGAGTGTCGCCGTATCGGCCTTCTTGAGTTTCTCATCATCAACCGAAAGCTTTCCGTCCTCTCCTACAGAAATCCCGATCTTGCCGAGTACCTTCGAGAAAGTATCCGTCATGCCCGTCATGTAACTCATATCCTGGGCAATTTCCTTGGAGCTGACCTTTGATGATTGGTCTATTACTTTGTTATACTTGTCGGCAAAATCCTTAACCGCACTTGTTATTTTTGCCGTATCAGCTTTTCCGTCTGCTCCCTTCCACAGATCATCCTTGTTAAGTGCCTCTGCCGAAGCCCTAAGTTCGTCGGCATCTTTCTTGATCTGGGTAAGTCCGGTCTTGTCAACTTCCGTTGAGGCTTTGGTCTTCGCCGAATCAGATGATTTGGCAGATGCAGCCTTTGCTTCATAATTGGCTTTGTCGGTACCGCTATAGTATGATTTTACAAGCTTCCCGTAACTTCCGTTCTTGATAGCAGCATAATCCGTAAAACTGAACGACCCCAACGAATTGTTCGAGTTCGTATTGGAATTGCCGAGCATTGAAGTAATGTCAAACATTCAGACGCCTCCTAAATGATTAAAAACAATTACTGGTTCTTGGACGCATAGTATTCGTCAAACATCTTGTTGGCAGCTGCAAGTGTATCCTTGCTGATGTCGGGAAGTTCGTCTCCCCATGCACCCATAGCTTCCTTGAAGCCCTTTTCCATGGCTGCCTGCATCTCTTTCATCTTGTCGGGATCATCTCCGGCAAGTGCAGATGCAAAATCAAACAGTCTCTGGGATGTCTGCTTGATACCCCAGTATCCGTCCTCTGAAACATCCTCTTTAGCCTTGTCTATATCAGCCTGTGTAACATTCTTGAGATTCTCGGGAGTAAACAGTTCTGAGAGCTTTGATACTCCGGCCTGATCGGAAAACATTTTGCGAACAAGATCCACCATCTGATTCTGTCTGTCAACCTGATCCTGCTTAAGCTGCTGTACCAGTGCCGCTCTGTCTTCCGCACTCATCTTGTTGATCGAGTATGTAGCCTTATTTGCTGCCCCCTCGCTCTTTTCGTAAACAGCTGCTACATCGGCGGTGTTTGCTGCCGGTGTCTGTGCTGCACTTGCTGCAGAATCCGAAACAACAGGTGTACTTGTACTGATGGCACTGTATACGCCTGAAACACTTCCTACGTTCATATCGCTCATTTTACCTTCCTCCTTTGAATATTATATCACATAAGGAACCATTTGTTACAACTAAATCAAAACATATGAATTACAATTCGGATAAGGGAATCATTATCGAACAGATAAGACAGGAAGATGCCGTAAGCATCTGTATTTGAGCTCTCATTCCGTTGAGATAATATATCCGAAATCCGTTTCGGAGCAGCCGCGAGTTGCGGCTTTCTATATCGGCAATATGTTATAATACTTTATAGCAAAACTGAAATTTTTTTAATTTTTTTGAAAGGATTGAAATACCGCTTATGGATTCCAAGGTAATCATTGAAATAATCGGCTATATCGGCTCTGCACTCGTGCTTGTGTCGATGCTTATGACCTCTGTGGTACGGCTTCGTATCATCAATCTTATCGGAAGCGTTATCTTCGCGGGATACGCGCTGGCGATCAGATCATATCCGACGGCAATAATGAATATATGTCTTGCCGGAATAAATGCCTATCATCTCTTCAAAATCCTGAAAGAAGAAAGGGTGTACTCCCGGATCAAAACCGATAAAAATGACGGTTATTTTTCTTACCTTCTGAATGATTATATAAGCGATATCAATCACTGGTTCCCGGAATTTTCAATAGAAAACTCGGATTCGGACATCGCCTGCCTTATATGCTGTGAGTCCAAGCCTGCGTGCCTGTTTCTCGGAAAAGAGATTAGACCCGGCGAAATTGAAGTTTTGCTGGACTATGCAACTCCCCCCTATCGGGACACTTCAGTCGGAACCTTTCTGTATAAGAGCCTTGCGGGGGACGGATACAAGTCGCTTATTTTCAGACAAAAGGCAGAAAATCATATCCCCTACCTTAAAAAGATCGGTTATGAGACTGCCGATGACGGCTCATATGTACTGACGCTCAAGAAGCTGTTTAAACATTGACAGGTCTTACAGTTCCTTGAATTCACCTTCTTCAAGGTCCGGATCAAGGGTAATATCACCCATGGAAAGCCTCTTAAGATATGTCACCGTTTTGCCGCAGCTTGCGATCATACGTTTGATCTGATGATACTTACCCTCACTGATGGTAACTTCGGCCTGACAAGGGTCGTTTTCCGATATTTCAAGCTTTGCACTTTTTAATGTTGTTCCATCTGCAAGGGTTATCCCTTCACTGAATTTTTTCGCATCTTCTACGCAAAGAGGTTGATCTGTCCGTATCAGGTACCGTTTATCAACATGTCCCGAAGGGGATGTAAACCGATGGGCGAATTCTCCGTCATCGGTAATTATCAGCAGCCCGACACTGTCCTTATCAAGCCTTCCCACAGGAAACAGACTCTTTCGCAGTTCGGGAGGAAACAGATCAATTACTGTTCTCTCAACGGGGTCCTCGGTAGCACTGACAACTCCCGCGGGCTTGTTGAGCATGTAGTACACATGCTCCTTGTATACTATCCTTCTCCCGTCCAGACATACCTCATCCGTTTCTTCAATGTATCGGGAATTATCACGGCAAACCGTACCATTTACCGTTACCCGCCCTTTTCTGATATACTCTTTGACCTCACTTCGGCTTCCTGCCCTCGAATTGGCAAGATATTTGTCCAGTCTCAAATTCATTCGAATTTCCTTCATAAGGCATCTATGCTCTAAATCCTGCTCTTGGAAGTATATCATATGATGGTGCTTAGGATAAGAATAATAAATGGATGAAATGTGAAATAAGGTTTTGTTATAATAAAGTCGTATTCGTAATCAATCAGTTCATACAAGGAGCACCTGATATGGGCAGAAAATCAATTAAGGAAAACAAAAATATATATCAGACCAGCCGGGAAGCTTTGGGCCTGACCCGGGAAGCAGCCGCTGATCTTCTGGAATTCATATCGGCTGACCGGATTGAAAAAATCGAGAGCGAGAAATCCCTTCCCCATCCCGAGGAAGTCCTTGCCATGGCCGCAGGATACAAGAATCCGTCCCTTTGTAATCACTACTGCTCTCAGGTCTGTCCTATAGGTCAGGAATATGTTCCCGAGATCAAGGTCAAGGATCTGTCCCAGATCACTGTTGAAATGATGGTCTCACTGAACAATCTCAACAAGCAACGAGACCGACTCATGGAGATTACGGTTGACGGTGAAATCTCCGAAGATGAAATGGCAGATTTTCGGAATATCCAATCTGAGCTTGAAAAGATATCTCATACCATCGATTCCCTGAAACTGTGGATCGATAACTCGGTCGCAACCGGCAAATTGGATAAATCTCTGCTCGGATGACCGTATTTTCTCATATACACAAACTGCCTCTCTATCGAAAATAGAGAGGCATGTTTATCTTACAAATCATCAGACGGACCAACGATATCAGGATCATCCACAACCGCTGCGAGGCGCTTTCTTCTTGCAGCAACAAAATATATGAGAACCATGATCGCATCATCAATCGGTCCGGGAGCCAGATCAACGGGTGACAACACATATAAGCCCAAAGCACCGATTATAAGCCATTTAATTAATCCATTCATCGCAATAACCTCCTTACTTCCACCTTCCTCTAAGCACCAACCGCCGCCGATATCAGTGATACGATAACCGTTACGATCAACATTCCGATGATCACAAACGCAAATCCGATGACCGGAAGTATCGCAAGTACTACCGGGGCAAAAATCAGCAACGCTATGAATCCTAATATACCGCCCATGAGCTTTCCGAATAACTTAAGGAAGAAAACTCCGATCTTGAAAAACATAACTATGAAAATGATTGTTGTAATGAGCTCCAACATTTGAGCCACCTCCTTTATGATCACAGTATAGTCTATGTATCATAAAGAATATATGGCAAGATAAGCGGAATAAGATGTGTTATTTTCTCTAAAACGGCGAAATAGGAATTTAAAAGCAAATATGGCTAAATAATGTGCTAAAAAGCTATCTATGGTATAATAAAGTTCACTATCAAACTGGAGGGTCCTATCATGAGTAATCGATCACAGAGAAACTTTCAAAACAAAAACTCTCACATTACTGCTATCGTAGTTGGCATTATCCTGTTTGTGCTGGGCCTTTACTTCTGTTTTGGGTTTGCCGACATCAAGACAGGACTAATAATGACTGTAGCAGGTGTAGCATTCATTATAGTCGGATTTATCATGAATAAATTCAAATCAAAAAATAAAGAATCAGATACTCAATAATAGATGTCAATAGGGACGGTTCTTTTTGTCATAATATTACAGTGCTAATTAGTGTTAACAGATACGAAAGATAGCTCGTTCTCCTTACCTTGATCGAGGATATCCAATAGTCTGCATGCCGGTCCTGTAGGATGTGTACGCCCAAGTTCCCAAGCCTCGACAGTTTTCTTTGATACCGTTCTTTTAGCTTTCCCGAAACCTTTCTCGTAATCGATAGCTTCCAGTAATCCTTCACGAAGATCCTCAAATAGTGAACTCATGATTTTTGCCCTCCCCTAGTAAATACTCTATCATGGGTACCTTATGATTTTACCATATTAATGAGATAATCGAATGTCGTTCTGTTGTTGCTCAAGTTGTACAAGTTGCTAAAACTAATGAATATTTATCTCACTTCATTAATATTCTTAAGAATCTCATTTAGCCTAGACATAGAGTATACTATTGGGAGAATGGAATAATATAACATTATTCATCTCCAATCTTTAGATATCAACTCTTTTATGTCTATTCAGCGGTTACTACTGTTACTGTATAGTCCGAAATATCAAAAGAAGCTATAAAATTGTTAATAATAAGCTTAGCATTAGCATCTGCATTGTCAAGAAGTCCCTTCTTTATTGCTTTCTCCTCAGCATTTGCTTTCATTTGAGCCGTGGTATCATTAAAGTTGGAAATCGACAACTGATTGAATATGCTCTGTTCTTCATCATAGATTTGGAAGCTATTTTCGTCTATTTCCGAACTTAGTATTCTTGACTTAGGCACCTTTACTGTAATAATCTTTGTCAAGTCATTTTTTTCAACTTCTACAGAAGCAAAATCAATCCCTGCCTTTATCATTCCGTCATAACTATATACAAACCTAGTTGTTGTGAATGGCACCTCAAAATTCTTAATCTTTTTAGAACTATCATACGTTCCGATTTCAGTAAAGTAATATTCCTGAGTTGCCATTTCACCAATATCTGCTAAGTTTTCTCTCAAAAGGGTTTCTGAAATCTCCGTAGACTCCTCTATCAGAGATTTATCCGTATCAGTCCCAGATTTTTTACCGATAAAAAATGCTATTACAAAGACAGCGATCACAACAACGATAGCAATAATCGCGATTTTTATAAGTCCCGTATTTCCTTTTCTACGTCCACGCCTTGGATTATGCTCTCTATCATTTTCTGTATTCATACAATCACCCCTATTCTTTATCTTCAAACTTGCTCATAATGGAATCCCATATTCCGCTTAAAGAACCCTTTGAGTTCTTTACTTCTTCAAGTGCTGCTATAATGCTTTCATTTTCCGTCTTCAGTTTTTCATTTGTGGCATTAAGCTCCTCCACTATCTTTTGACTTTCCTTCAATTCTGCGCTTAGTTCTGTATTCTTGCTGACTAATTCACCATATTCTTTTTGCAGTTCAGTCACTTTTGCATTTAAATCATCTCTCTCGGCTACGACTGCATCGTATTCATCTTGTGAAACACAACCGCATAAACCAAATAAACAGAATATGCAAAGAAAAGCCACCAAACACTTCTTCATTTCTTCCGTCTCCTTTCAAGTATTGTTTAAAAATCTGATTAATATTTTAGTGTATATTACACTACGCCGCAACCATAAAATAACAGTATGGAAGATTCCTACTACTTTACGTGCTAGTGTTTATAACACTAAACCAACATTGTTTACAATTCCTTCATTATACTGACAGTTGTAATTTGATTACGGAGAGTAAGAAAATCTTTGTTTTCTCCGATCACTATAGAAGGATGAGTAAATGAAATATTACGAGCGTATTAGGGAGATACGGGAAGACAAATCATTAACGCAGCAAAATATAGCAGATCTTCTCCATATAAGCCAGCGTACCTACTCGGATTATGAAAGTGGGAGAACGCGCATCCCTATTGACAGCCTTCTAAAACTTGCAAAGTATTATGATGTCTCTGTGGATTATCTTTCCGGTGCAAGCCGGATAAAGTCTTTATATCCTAAAAAATAGACTAACTGCATCCGCGAAATGGAACAATTCTATTACCTTTGTGAGTTTTCTGAAAGGTCTCCGTTCTATTATGTTCTCCCTTTCCAGATTTATATAATCAATCTGCTCGATTTCAGTATTGTTCTTCAAGTATTCCTCAACATCCTGATCGGAATCTAACACACGATTGATAATGCCGAGCGGCGCTCCACAATTAGAGCAAAACTTTTTTTCATCGGGGTTCCGTGTCCCACACCGTACACAAAATAACATATTAACCTCCCACGTATGTTGATTATTTGATTGAATTCATCCGATTCACAATCCATACTGCTTAAGCATATCCTGCATCTGCTGGTTATAGTCATCCATTGCCTTATTAAGCTCATCATTGTATTGGTCCATGGCCTTGTTCACCTCTTCGCTGTACTGTCCGGAGATATCAGCGGATAATCCCAGATCCTTCATGGCATCTTCCACTGCCTTAGTCTGACTGTTCATGGCTCCCGACATATATACTCCCTCAAGCTTGGTGCCATAATCCATGTATACACTCTCAAGTTTTGTCCCGTAATTCATGTATTCACTTGCTGATCCACCTCTTTTTACGCACAGATCAGCCATCTTGTTTACTCCCTCCGTGCTGATTTCAGCGAGTCTGCTTACCTTATTTGAACACGATGTCGCTAGGGCATCTATACTCTTTCCGCTTGAAGCCTCGCCTTGTAGCTCTCCTTTTGCAGTATTATAGTAATCCGTCAACTTCTGCTTATATTCATTAAATATCTGTTCATATGTCGATCCGGATGATGACGAATTGTTTTGAGAAGTTATATTCGCTACCGGTTGTTGAGTGGGCAATGGCGTCGGTGTCAAAGTAGGCAAATCAGCAATCGTTGTGTCTACAGAAGTTGTATTTTCTGATACAGAATCAGACGAATTTGCCGCTGTACTACCTGTTTTAGCGTTGTTTTCATTCTCGTCATCGAAAGATGTTTCATTAATCTCGGCTTTATTATCAGATTCATGCAGGGTTTCTCCAGTACTAGCTGCTTCATTTACTTCGGTTTCCTCTGACAACTCTACCTCTACAGGTATCTCTTCGGCAGAAATAACAGGCTGCTCTTCTTCGTCACAGGCCGTAAGAATTAATATGAAAAGAATGGATACAAGTAATACAGATACCTGCATAAACATATTTTTATGTTGATTCATAGCTATTCCCCTTTTCATGCTTTGATACGTGATCAATATATTTGAATTCTTTGGTTATACTTCCTCTTCTCCTTGTAAAATCCCTATTCGCTGTAAACTATGTTTTTAACCTCATATTCAAACTTAAGATCATCGAAATCTTCGTTGTAGAGTTGTACAGCTGCGTCATCATAGCTCGGAACTTCCAGATACTTATCTGATATTTCGGCCTGATCTCCTGCTTTTATCGTAGTTCCGGTAAAATCACAATTGAACCTGTCAATTACACCCCCAAACAGGTCGCTTACAGTTACTGTTCCCTGAATTCCGCGTATATCCCTGTCAGTATGATTTTCTATGGTAAAGAAAAATTGGACATTGGGATTAAACCTCCCCGCATATATATCTATTTCTATGTTTTTCTTTCCGGTACAGGTTATGGTTACATCCTTAGATCCGGACGTCTTGTTTGTATCATCACTGGACTCTCCTGCATATACAACCGAATTAACAAGATATGAGAATTTCAAATCTTCATAGTTCTCATTCCATATTTTTACATCCGTATCAACAAATTCATTGATTTCCTTACCCATTTCGTCATTTTCGACTGTCTCACCCGGATTAATAATCTGACCCGTAAAATTGCAGGTGATCTTGGTGATATTCGAACCAAACAGGTCATCTATGATAAGTAATCCCTGAATCCCCTGTATTGGTTTATCCGTGTTATTTGTCAGATCAAATGTCAGATCACAGCGATCCGAATACTTTCCATTCATATAATCAGCTGGAACATTGGTTTTATTGGTACAAACAACCGTAACAAGTTCTTGAAGCGTCGGTGTTGGCTCCGGTGTTGGTGTTGGGGTAGGCGTTGGCGTCGAAGTCTCGGCTGAAACATTTTCATTCTGTATTGTTTCAACCTTTATTTCTCCGGCATCCTGAGATACCTCCTTTTTAGATGAACATCCTGCAAGTACGACAGACGTTGCAATAATCATTAAAACAATTACTTTGTTTCTCATAATCAGATCCCCCTTTCATGCACAGTGATATGTTATCAGGATGTTAGCTGTCTTCGGATAAACATCCTCTTCATCAAACTCATTATTTCCGTTAAAGGTTACCATCTCTACCTGGCCGTTCTTTTTCTGATTGCCTCATTGATGCTTCTCAAGATATGCTCATTATCATTTGCGATCATGACTTTTGCACCGCAGTAGGTGCAGAAGGCGTATTCCCGACCATCTTCAATCCGAAGATCGGCACCGCATTCAGGACATCTAATTGTTACAAACTGTATAGCCATAGTCTTCCACCTCGCTTACATCGATATAGTTAATACCGCCACATTCGCTGCATTTCCATTTTCCACAGTCTTCGGAAAACCCTTCTTGATCATTCAGGAAAGCATCGCATTCATCACAGAACCACGCATGCTCACAGTCCGAATCCGGTGGTAACAGCATAGCTCCACACTCCCTGCACTCCCATAAACTAAGATCTTCAGAAAAACCCCTCTGTTCCGAAAGATCCGCTTCACAATACGGACAACAGGGATACAGAGCAGCTTCATCTTCATGTATGTCAAATGCGGTAATAGCAAGTCCCGCTATGATGCCAAGCCCTATAAGTTTTCGAAACAGAAACAGAATCATGATCCCTCCCCCTCTCTTTCAGGCTTTATGACTTTATACCCATACGATTCCAGTGCCGATATGACTTCCGGTGTGATATTAACGTTAAGATCAATGTCCTCAATGTTTTTATTCCTTATAATTCTGTGCATGTCTCCGATAGAAACCGTTAATGCTTCCGAAAGGTTCGCCAGATTATCCCTGTCCGGGATTCCCCGATCTGTTTCCCACTTGGCTATAGCTGACTTTGATACGCCAATCTTACCTGCCAGCTCTTCCTGAGTCATTCTTAAGTATTTTCTTCGCTTCGAAATGAATTTCCCAAGGCTTGTCTTGTCATCCATTACTTCACCTCCTCCACCACCTTACCTAAATCCTATGATTTTGACCTTTCGATATCAAAGCACTCTTTGATTACTCTGCGTAATCATTCCCCGTTTCACGCTTTTATCCTAACAGTTTGCAAACAAAAAAATCCCCACCAAAACGGTGGGGAAATTTACTTCCTGTAATTATTTATTCATCATCTGTGAGTTTTTTCATACCTTGTCCGGTTAAGATCTCATCTATATCCGAAAGGTCATATTTTCTGTTGTTTATGGCAACGATCAGGCAGGCATCTCTCGGATCCTTGGCGTATAATTCGTTCATACCGTACAGCTTCAGGGCTCTGTTCGTCTTATCCCATGAAAAATGCCCTGCTATACACAGCCTGATTATCAGATCCCTGTTCTTTGTATGCTTTTCCATCGTCAGAATTTTGCTGCCGTAGGATTCCGATACACCGGCAAAGGAATATACGTCCTTCAACTTTATACTCTTTTCATCAATAACATCTTTGAAATAGTAATAGAATCCCTTCTTGTCATCAGCCATGAATCTGCTGTTTTCTCTCAGAAAATCATTCAGCTGATCGGGATGAGTATTCTCAAGTATGCTGTTCAGTTCGTTTGTAGGTTTATGCTCCAATGTCTGCATTCTCCAAGGCATCATACAGCTCTTTTGCGGTATATCGCTCATCGGCATTTAAGCTGATACAGCGCTCTATTATATCCCACAGGGCACCTTCTGCCCGCTCTTCCTTCGGGAATTTCCCGGTGACCATTACATTCAGCAGCATTCCGACCGCGTAAATATCGGATTTTGCGGATGATGCGACAAGCCCGTACCCTGCCTGCTCCGGAGCTGCAAAATTCTCTGTACCCATATGTCTTGTATCATCCGTCCTGTTCGGATCGTACCATTTGGCAACATTCATATCGAGAAGATATACACCGCCGTCCGGATCTATGATGACATTTGCCGGCTTTATATCTCTGTGGATAATAGGTGTCGGAAGATTATGAAGCTTATCAAGGATAAGACAGACCTTTTTAGCAACAGAAACCGCCTGCTTTTTGTCAAACAGGCCGGACTCCAAGAGCCTTGCAATCGTATTTCCTTCGATATACTCTTCTATAACGATCAGGCAGTTATCGCTCTCAAATATCTCTTTTATCTGCGGCATATACATGACCGGGTTTTCCTTAAGGTACTCATATATGCTCCGGTCATAGGTTGTAAGGAGCTTCTTGATGAATTTTAGCCTGCTGCCCTGCTCCTCCACAAGGATGACATCCTCCCTGCCATCTACCGGTTTGATCTCTTTATATGCAGATAGCTTCAACACACCCTCATCAGATAATCCCTTATACGGATCCCGAAGACTTGCCTGGTACTCATCCTCCGACAGATACAGCTCGCTCCTATCGATTTTATTTACAAATCCACACCTTGTGCACGTCCACTTTTTGCAATCATCGGAAAATCCCGGCTGGATATTTAACATTTCCCCGCATTTATCGCAGATCCAGGCTATATCATCGTCTGCTTTGACTTCGGGATTTATTAGCATTTCCCCACATCCCCTGCAGTTCCAGAAAGGCAGCTTGTTACTGTAACCCTTCTGTAAGGTCAGATTTGCCTGACAGCGAGGGCAGTATTCATAAGATTCATTAACTTCCTCAGCTTCGCTATCCGGGGATTTTATATATTTGTGTATTCTTTCAAACAAACTCATCATTTCAGAATCATCTCTTTAAAATCATTTAGGATAATAGCACACTTTTTGCAGCGGTGGAATAACGGGCATACTGTTTGGAGACAGTTTATAATGGATGGGCAAAGGCGAACAACTGTGCTATCATAATGTGCGGCGCCTTTGGCGACCTTATTTATGGAGATTATTCTAAACTATGGATCGGTCGGAAAAGAATAATAAAGCCGTAATCGGTACAATACTGATTATCATAGCGGGATGCTTCTGGGGAAGCATGGGGATTTTTGTAAGAAGATTGGGAATATACGGGTTTGATTCCATACAGATCGTTTCGATACGTGTGACACTGGCTGCCATATTCTTCGCGCTGGTGCTGTGTATTAAGGATCGTAAAGGGTTCAGAATTTCATTAAGAGATATACCTTTGTTTCTTGGTCTTGGCATTGGAAGCATTCTGTTTTTTACGGTCTGTTATTTTACTGCCATTACAATGATGTCACTTTCTACCGCAGCGATCCTGCTCTATACATCGCCGGTATGGATCATGCTCATGTCGATAATGTTCTTTCATGAAAAGCTGGACAGGCGGAAACTGACAGCGCTTATTCTGGCGTTTGCAGGTTGTGTACTGGTTTCCGGAATCTCAGGCGAAGGAATGACATTGACGGGATTACTGGTGGGACTCGGGTCCGGAATCGGCTACGGACTGTACAGCATTTTAGGTACAATAGCATTGCGGAGATACTCTCCGTATACGGTTACTACTTATACATTCGTGTTTGCCGCTGTTGGTTCCTGGGTTATATGCCGCCCGGCAGATATGATTAATAAGTTTTCAGGCGCACCGGATCTTGGTGCTCTCATATTTTTGTGCTGCCTTACAGCTTTAATCACTGCAGTGATTCCGTTTCTTGCATATACTCTCGGGCTTGAGAGTGTGGAAGCAAGCAAAGCCGGAATAATAGCTACTATCGAACCCATGGTAGCGACATTGATCGGAATATTTGTATTTTCCGAGCCATTAACCGTTATGTCGGGAATAGGCATCCTTCTGATTTTGTCAGCTGTGATCGTTTTGAATCTAAAACAGAAGAACTAGAAAGAGGTTACGGATGAGATTGTTTCTAGCCATAGAACCGGACAACAACATAAAAGACGAACTCTGTTTTGCCCAGAAAAGACTTCAGTTGCAGGGTGTTAAAGGAAACTATACTCCTCGCGAGAATTTTCACCTGACTCTTGCTTTTATCGGAGAATACAGCGATCCTATGCATGTATCCGATGCTCTCTCAGCCATGGATTTTGATCCGATGAAAATTACTCTTGACGGATTTGGATACTTTAACGACACCTTTTGGATAGGGATTAAAGAAGATGACGGAATATCCCAAAATGTAAAACGTATAAGACATGCCCTGTCGGATAACAATATTCCTTTTGATAAAAAGAACTTCCATCCGCATATAACCATAGCGAGAAAGGTTATTTACGAGAAAGGTTTTCCTACAGACTCACCTTTTCCTGCTGCAATGGATGTCGGGTATATATCTCTTATGCGTTCGGACAGGGGCAAAAACGGAATGATCTATACGACGATAGATGAGTATATTATTCAGATCTGACATTAAATCCATATCCCAAAAGTCCGCCTGTTATCCCTCCGATGATGTGGGAAAGATTGGATATGTTGTCCCTTATAAATACTCCCTCAAATATCTGCTGCCCGATAAAGAATACCGCCACGAGAATAAAAGTAAGTGGGATTTCACCCTGCTTAAAGCTTGTAAACGAAGACAACAGAATGAATGCGAATACTACTCCGCTGGCTCCGCACAGCATAACGTTGGGAAAGAGGATGTAATTAACAAGACTTGTTGCAAAGGCTGTTACAGCAACAACACCGGCAAGTGTCCTTGACCCATGCTTTTCCTCAAGCATAGGACCGAGCAGGAGCAGATAGCTCATGTTCCCGACAAAATGTGTCCAGTCCGCATGTCCGAATATGTGTGTAAATGCCCGTATCCATGTCATCGGCGACCATATAGCCGATCTGTATGTTGTGAATAATAACCGGGAAGTAAAGTTACCTGTGAGGTACCCAAGCAGTGTTGCAACAAAACTTATCCCGACTATTCCCAGTACTACCGGGGCGTTGAATGTGATCTTAAGGTTTTTGATTTTCATAAATCTTATTCCATTTCGGATAATGTTATCTTCTCGTATGCACCCTGCTTATCTTCCGGATGAGGCTCAAGACCAATAACCGTTATAATTTGTGGCTTAGGCCCATATGTATCTTAAACAACCGATATCCCCTCAAAATTCAGAGAGGTCTACAGCTTCGGAAACAATACCTTTATTATAGTTTTCCATAGCCGAATCCATCATTTGGAGCGTATTTTTTGATATCTGAAATGGAACTGTAAGCTCCCGGGGCTCCAATTTAATTATCCCGTCTTCAAATTCCTCCACGTGATAATACTCATACGGTGTATTTCGTATAGTTATACGCCGCCTAGAATCAAGCTTAGCGTCATATTCCCGAACCATAGCTGCCATAAGTGAATCCTCCTGTATGTTACAAATGGGTACACCCATATTTTGCAATCTCTTTGCTGGATAGTCAAGATGTAGCCGCGAACGATAAAATTATGGTATCCTCGCAAGAGCGCAAGACGGGACTCGAACATTCACAGAGTCCGAAAACACTGATAAATAGGAGGTTTGCGGACACTTCCTCGTTATGGCAACGCAAAGGCAACGCATTTTATAATGCCCTTTACTTGAAGTTTTTTACATAATCATTAAGGGAATAATCATCGATTACTTCCGCAAGATGCACTTCTTTGATACATTTCGCCAGGTTTTTCTCCTGCTTTAACAGTTTTCGGAACAATCGAAGAAATCTCTCACGTTTCATAGGCTCGACGCTTCTGTATGCACTTCCTTCAACTCGTACAAACCCATTAGATCTTAGATACTTTCCAATAATAGGGTAAATCTTGCGATAACTACCATAGTATTTGTCCCCTTGTTTCGTGTCTATATCAAAGATAAATTCTTTTCGATACACTTCACTCTGAGAACTCATACCACGATTCCCTCTTCTTTGTACCAGTCAAGGGTATCCTCTATACAGTCATCAACAATTCCTCCGACATCCAATTCCCATTTATCCAGGAACTTAACATAGGAATGATCCTCGTCTGTAATATCTGCTACAAATCCACCCAAAAGAGCAAAAGCATTGTTTCCATCAAGTTCAAACACTCCGTTATTTGTTTCCTGAATACCATGTTGCTGTGCAAATACTCTCATAGGATATAAGAGGTCACTCTCTGTCTTATTCTCAGCTCTTAATCTATCCTGATTAAACACAAATGTTAGTCTTCCCATATCAAACCTCCTTGAAGTAATTATATAATAACGATAGTCCTCTTGTATTTCAATTGGTCACAAACTCTTACCATTTATAACATTTCTATCGCCATCCCTCATCAACTTCCGGAATACTCAGACTTTCTATATTTTCCTTGATATCATCAAAGTTATCCTCTTTGGACCAACTTCTGTACATCTGCCATTATAATTCTCTCTCTATTCTTTTTAGACAAACAGAAAACCTATTCAATCCTTAAGTTATTAATCTTTTCGATAATGTCACTAGTATCTCCAGGGCTTTCGATAATATTAATAAGACTTGAAGCTATTTCCTCGGATTTGCCAGAGCCTTTATACTCTTGCAGTTTATCACCTATAATATCTTGTATGTTTTGGGGAATACCATATGTCATCAGTTTCATTACTAATTCTGTCTGTTTTGTCGTTCCTGCCTTACCAGAAGTAGCAGTTTTTTCTATAACATCTGCCTCTGCTTTAACTGCCTTCTGCTTTTTTTCCTCATCTATTTTTCTGATTTTATCAACTCTATCTGCAATCTTTGAAAGATCATACTTTTCTTCATCCGGAAGCTTATTCCATTCCGCTGAATTAATGCCCAAAGAACGCAAAGTCCTCGAGCATCGGGGACAATTACACTCCGATTTCTCATTGATAAGATCTAAGTACCTGCAACTATCGCAATATCCAATAAGCATATAAATAAGCCTCCGAGATGATTACTTCAATCTCTATATTATTGTTGTCTCTTTCCCAGATTGTTCGCTACACCAAATATGATACTTAACACCATCCGAATCAACACAAATCGGGACGCCCTGCATAAGAGTTTCCCCACATACAGGACAAATCATCTGCTCTTCTAGAGATACTTCACAAACGTAGTCAAGTGGAACCTCTTTCACACAATCTCCATCTCCGCTTTCCAAAATATAGTACTGCTCCTTCTTAAAGTCCTCGAATTGCTCTTCTGTAAACCTCGGATCATTGTTTTCATTCACATATTCTTCGCAGAACTCTTCAAAGGATTCAAAATCCTCCGCAAACATCTCGATATACCAACATGAATGCTTTTCTATTAGCTTTCCATCGGTATACTCAATTAAAAAATCCTGATATTCTCCAGATCTTTCGCTACAATCGATACATCCTTCTATTGAAAAATTACTCTCGGGTATGGATTTGGCTATATTTACAGCAAGATTAACCAATTCATCCGTTGCATCGATATGACCATATAATTCTTCTACATCTATTTCCGTCGATGGTTCGTCATCCTTAAAGCTATCGTCAAAGTTTATTAAACAATCTTTTAGTTTTACCGCTTCTTCCTCTCCGCCTTTGTGATGTATTTGAAAAATAAGCATAGTGTCCTCCTACTTGTTTTACGTTGTATAGTTTAATCTTCGCTGTAACTTTTCCAAATCATTTTGGGTAAAAGAATCCGGATCAACATTACACCTTATGCATGCTTCTCTGAATTCCTCTGTCTCAATGGTTTGATTTGGACTTTGAGCCAAATAATTCGCTACACGATTTATCAACCCATCGTTTGTATCCATATATCCAGCTTCTTCAATCGCGCCTAAATGCCATGCTTTATAGCTCATTTATCTTCTCCAGCTTTCTGCGTATGGATGTTGCTACAGTTGTCAGTTTCTTTACTATGTCATTTCCCTGATCCGCCACACTTTTTATATCTTCCGTATTAAGTTTTTGCTTTAACAGTGCATGAATAAACACATTTCTCTTTTCCTTCCAAGCGTCAATAGAATCAAGAAACTCCTCGGACAAATATTTGTTCTCAAGACTCTTGTTTCTACGTCTCAATTCCCTGACGCGCGAGAGTTTTCTCGCCAGCGAACCATGCTTTTCAGGATTAAACACCCCTTCATGCCTTAAAATGGATTCTAATCTATCCTCCATAACAGCATACTCAATGGCTATCGCTTCAATGTAAAACTCATACTTCAACGCTTTTTTCAGGCGTCCCATTTGTTCTGTATAGTTAATATGTTTTTGTTCATTGTCAACAGGCATTTCATCACACCCCCGAAAGCTTCTTTAACTCGAAATACACCTGTGCATTTACTTCCGCATCACTCCATGCACGATGCACTTCTTTATGTTCAAATCCATATCTGTCAGCCAGATATCCAAGATTCACTTTCTCCCAGCCTTTACTATTCTTAAATCGCTTTGCCAGGATATAGGTATCTAAAAATTCATTATCAAAGTTGACACCCGCCTTATCTGCAGCTTTAACTATATATCTCAGATCGCTGCTTTTGATATTATGCCCCACCAATATACTATCACCGACGAACTCCTTAAATTTCCTTATAATTTCATCTATCGGTGGCTTATCGGCTAGCATATCATCTGTAATATGTGTGAGTCTTGATATTCTAGGTACTATCTTGCGACCTGGATTTGCCAGCTCATCAAATGTATCGACGACTTCTCCATTTACAACTCTGACTGCGCCAATCTCCGTTATCTTTGCTTCTTCATCACCATTTGCCGCTCCATTCGTTCCGGTTGTTTCAATATCAAAAGCGACAAATGACTCAAACGATGGCTCTGTAAGCTCGTTCATGGGTTTGGGCATCCCATCCTCGAGCTCCTCCACCTCTAAACCCATGAGTTCCATCTGATCCAGCAATGCTGCCATCTGATCTTCTGTGGCCGTAACCTTTAATACTTTATAACCGACAGCATTCTTTTCAGATACAACAGCAGAAACATCACTTGTCTCCAGATCAGAAGTCAATGTTTCCATAAAACTCTTGACTCCATCCATTGAAAGAGTTTCATAATAACGGGCAAGTAAAACGGATGCTTTATCTCCAGCGGATATCCGGATTGATTCCAATTCTCTTGATGCAGCTGAAATTATCGCATCTATATCATCCTGATAATTCTTTGGTTTATATCCCTTATTCAACCATTTCGGGTTAAAAAAAACCGGACTGGAAATGATTCTCTTTCCTGCATCTCCTAACACAGATGATTTACTTTCGGCATATGCCATAATATCCCGTATTTTTTGATCTTTTTCAGCCTCGTCTACATAGTTCTTGGCATATTTATACGGTTCGTCTAGAATCGATGCAAGTTCGTCAAGTTTTTCCTCAACTTCCAAATAAGGCTTCGAATATGCCTCCTTTAGACTTTTCTTCACTTTTGTGATTTCATCTTTACGATGTTTTAATTCGTCTCTATCCTCTTCCGCAACCTTGATCCCCAAATTATCATAATCGACACCTTCAAAGGATTTAACATAATTTATTAATCCCGCCTTGAGTTCATCATAGTTATCAAATCTTACGACACCTGGAGTTTGTGATGCTGATATATCAAATTTATCCAAAAGTTGCCTCCTACTTACATCATTTCTCAGCCAAAACCACAACAATAATATTATACTTTGAAACGTCGAAAATCACAATAAAGTGCCGTATCCCACATGGTATTCATCTTCCTCTCATCATCTTGTTTTTCTTTTGATTTATTACCCGTTTATACTCCTTTGACCAGGCAAGGATGGACTGCAGAATGTAAATGACTATATTATTGCTTTTTGTTGATAATAATTATTAGCGGCACCATGGCACCACGTGGCACCAAAAAGCACCAATCGGCACCGGATATCCCCCTGTTTTACACCATGTTTCATCTTTCCTAAGCGTTGACAGGGTGATAGTATATAATTTGGAAGGGAATAATACATACTATTTGCAGGCGGGGTTTTTCCCAAGGCAGCCGATGGTGATCGGTCGTTTTTCGAAACCATTTGTATACCAAATGTAGACCGCTTGTAGATTGAGAGCTAACTTGGCCTTAAATCCCAATCATATTTATCAGCAGTCATTGAAGAATAATAGTATTTCTTCAAATCCATGGCTTCTATAAGAATCGCTTCATTTTTGTCAATCGCACAAATCCATCTGCTCGGAGTACGCGGATCATTGCCATATTTCAATCGCCTAATATAATGATTGTGCCAGAACTCTTGCTCTCTCTCTCACACTCTTCATATTAACGTCATATTTAAACTCAAATAGAATAGACTCTGTGTATAAATCTATTCTTTCCTTTGTATCCAATTTATATTTGAAATACTTTGCAAACTCGTGTTTAACTTCTTCTTCCGTATTACAAACACTTAGTATTGAGCATTAATCTTTCATATCAAATGACCTTTCAAGGCATATATTTCTTAGTGAATAATATGGTTTCCACTTCCTCCTTTCTAAAGTGTTAATCATTGTTAATCAAATCAAATAAAAACAAAAAAATACGGAAGTGCCTATTAAATAAGCATTTCCGTATCTCTCTTATCGAGCGCGAGACGGGACTCGAACCCGCGGCCTCGACCTTGGCAAGGTCGCGCTCCACCAACTGAGCCACTCGCGCATTATCTGTTGTCTTGCGACTTGTATATGTTATCAAAGCAAAAAAGAAAAGTCAACGATTTTTTCAACTTTTTCGCCGGTATCGGGATGAAGGAATTCAAGTCTATCGGCAACAAGAGCTATTCCCCGGGGATATGATGTCTTTGCGCCGTATTTTTTGTCCCCTACGATAGGGTGCCCTATATGTGACAGCTGAGCCCTTATCTGATGAAACCTGCCAGTTATGAGCCTTATCGACAGAATCGTGCGGTTTTGTGATTCGATGATCCTGTCCGTATGATATATAAGGCGGGCTTCCTGCAGTTTTCCGGCTTCTGATTTTTCATCTGCTATTACAGCCTTGCTTGTTTGCGGATCTTTGTACATAAGATCCACAAGCTCGGTATCTTCGGGAACATCTATAATTCCCTCAACCATAGCAAGATAATGCTTGTTCATTATGTCGCTTTGAACCTGAGATGATAATAATGCTGCCGCCTTTTTTGTTTTGGCAAATACCAGGAGTCCGGCCACCGGCTGGTCAAGTCTGTGGATGATCCCTACATAGGGCTCCTTGGATATGTGCGGATCCGTCTTCCTGATGTGATCCTTAATAAAACTGACACAGTCGCTCTGTCGTACGTTTGCGGACTGAGTGGCTGTGCCGGCCGGCTTTTCGATCACAATTATTGAATTGTCTTCATATACAATGTTTATAGACACTTTATTCGAGACTGTTCTCTTCAATAAGCTTGATTATCGTGGATACTGCATTTGTCTGGTCGCTTTTTAGCATCGTTTTACGGAACTCTTCTCTTTTATCGTACAACTCACAGATCGTATCAAACAGTGAGTCTTCCGTAAGATCCTTATCTTCGTCTAGCACAAGTGAAAATCCCTGCTTCCTGAACGACTCGGCATTCAGAAGCTGGTCGCCTCTTGATGCGGATGCAGGCAGGGGAATGAGAAGATTGGGCTTATGCAGAGCCAGAAGCTCACATATTGCATTTGCTCCGGCACGCGAAACCACTATCTCTGAATATGCAAACAGATCCTTCATCTCGTCTTTGGCATATTCCATCTGAAAATAACCTTTTGTTCCTACAAGCGTTTCATCAAGCTTGCCTTTTCCGCACAGATGCATAACATTAAACTTCTCTGTAAGGCGCGGTAGTATCTTTCTGATGATCTCATTAACCGAGGCAGCTCCGAGACTTCCGCCCACAACCATGATAACCGGCTTGTCCGGATCTTCGAAATTACATATTTTTTCAGCTGCCGATGCATCTCCGAGCATAAGCTCGGCTCTTATGGGTGACCCGGTAAGACACGCCTTATCCTTTGGCAGAGTCTCCAGTGTTTCCGGGAAATTACAGCAAATCTTCGTTGCCGCCGAGAAGCTCAGTTTATTTGCAAGGCCGGGGGTCATGTCGGACTCATGAATGATAACCGGCACATGATTTTTCTTCGCAGCCCAGACTACGGGAACCGATACAAACCCGCCCTTGGAGAATACTATCGACGGTTTAAGTTCCTTTATTATTGCTTTTGCTTCGAAGAATCCCTTTATTACCCTGAAGGGGTCCGTGAAATTCTTCAGTGAAAAATATCTGCGCAGTTTTCCCGTTGAGATACCATGATAAGGGATGGAATAATCCTCTATCAGTGACCGTTCCATCCCTTCATATGATCCTATATAGTGAACATCGTACTCATTCGTTACAAGAGCCGGAAGAAGTGCAATGTTCGGAGTTACATGTCCGGCGGTTCCTCCGCCGGTCAGTACGATAGTCTTCATTACAGTCTTGCCATGAGTGCTTCTCTCTGCTCTTCGTATCCCGGCTTTCCGAGAAGTGCAAACATGTTCTTCTTGTAGCTTTCAACGCCGGGCTGGTTGAAGGGATTAACACCGAGTGTGTATCCGCTTACACCGCACGCAAACTCAAAGAAGTAGAACAGCTGGCCCAGATAGTACTCATTTACTTCCGGAACGTTCACAACCGTATTCGGAACGCTGCCGTCTGTATGGGCAAGGATTGTTCCGTTCATAGCACTCTTGTTGACAAAGTCAACCGTCTTGCCCGCAAGATAATTAAGTCCGTCAAGATCCGTCGGCTCTTTTTCAATCGTGATGGTCTCTCTGGAAGTTTCGATATTGATAACGGTCTCAAAAATGTTCCTCGATCCGTCCTGTATGAACTGTCCCATTGAGTGAAGATCTGTTGTAAGATCAACGCTTGCGGGGAATATACCCTTCTGGTCCTTGCCTTCGGACTCTCCGTAGAGCTGCTTCCACCACTCGGATATATAATGAACCGAAGGCTCGTAATTGGCCATGATCTCAATCTGCTTACCTTTGCGCAGGAGTATGTTTCTGACTGCCGCATACTGAAGGGCATCGTTCTCTTCAAAAGGAGCTGTAAGAGCAATATCCCTTGCTGCCTTGGCACCTTCCATAAGCTTATTGATATCAGCCCCCGATACGGCTATGGGAAGAAGTCCTACAGCAGTAAGTACAGAAAATCTTCCGCCTACATCATCGGGAACTACGAAGCTTTCATATCCCTCTTCATTTGCAAGATTCTTAAGAGAACCTCTTGCTTTATCGGTTGTGGCATATATTCTCCGGGCTGCTTCTTCCTTGCCGTACTTCTTCTCAAGCATTTCCTTGAATACACGGAATGCGATCGCAGGCTCAGTTGTTGTTCCCGATTTGCTGATCATGTTGATCGAAAAATCACGGTCTCCTATAACATCCATCAGATGTTTGATATATGTGCTGCTGATGCTGTTTCCCACAAAGTAGATCTCCGGAGTCTTGCGGATTTCCTTGGGAATAATATTGTAGAAGCTGTGACGCAGAAACTCAATCGCTGCCCTTGCTCCGAGATAAGATCCTCCTATACCTATAACAAGCAGAACATCAGAATCGCTCTTGATCTTGTCAGCTGCTTTTAAGATACGGTCAAATTCTTCTTTGTCATAGTCGATGGGAAGATCGATCCATCCGAGAAAATCATTTCCCGCACCGCTTTTTGATACAAGCACATCCTTGGCATTCTCAACGATATCGCACATTGATGCGATCTCCTGCTCGCCTATAAACTGCATCGCTTTACTGTAATCATAAGTAACTTTTGAACTCATTGTTTTTTGATTCTCCTCCTAATAACAGTTTCAAAACCTTACCAATTATAGCACTATATTGTGTTTATGACACTATCAGGTTCAATACTTCCTCCAGCTCCCCTTCCTTCGGAGATGAAGGTTTCATATTGAGATTCTGTCCGTCATCTATGTATCTGGGGATCAGGTGTGTATGAAAATGGAACACTGTCTGTCCCGCTACTTCTCCGTTATTCTGAACAACATTAAATCCGTCCCAGCCAAGCTTTTCTTTGAGCAGTTTCATCATTTTCTTGGCAAGAGGGAATACCTTTGATGCCACATCATCACTTAGTTCCTCAAGATTATCGAAATGCTCTTTCGGAACTATAAGGCAGTGACCCTTTGTTGCAGGTGCAGCATCAAGAAACACTCGAAAATCATTATCCTCATATATTGTGTTTGTCGGAATGTCTCCGTTCGCCAGCTTACAGAAAATACAGTCGTCTTTTTTCATAAGTATTGATTCCTCCTGTCATCTACTAAAGTGATGTGTCATTCATAAAAGTAAATACCTGATCAAGGAGAAGCAGGATCCTGAAATCTCCCTTAACCTGCATATCCCCGGTCATGAATGCTCTCTGGAAACTCATCTGTCCGGTTATGATCTGCTCAAGCACTTCGGGCTTTATCTTGCACAGAATATCCGGTTCGTCAAAATTGCCGTAATAACATTTAAGCTTTGAGTCAACGATCTCGACTATCAGTGATTTTTTCCTGTCTTCTATCATAAACTTGTATGATGCGTTTATGACACCCTCCGGTGCGAAATGTTCCTCAAAATCCCTGATATACTGCTTGGTTACATCTATATCCTTTTTCTCGAGCATACCCTTGAACAGTGATGAAAGCTCCTGAATATCCTCTTTTTGCTGCTGGACATACTGCTCGTCGGACGCATACTTTGATAACTGCTCCGTCTCCTGCGGTGTCAGCGGTATGTTCTTGGAACCTCCCACAATCTGCTTAACAGCCTGGTTGCTTGAAGGAAGCGAATGCATCTTTTGGGAGATCGTACGGTACAGATTTTCGGTTTTCTTCTCAATGATCTTGATGTATTCGTTATTCAGCTCGAAGCTTGTCATGTCTTCGACATAACCGCACAGCCCGCTGCACGGAAGTCCGCCCAGTATCTCCCAGGCAACCTGAAGGTTTGTCTTGGCTTCACGCTCCCCGCTTGAGAGGGACATCACAACCGGACACATATATGTCTTGCTTATTTTCTCCTTGTTGCCGTACAGCCAGCACGCATCAAGGAACTGCATCATCAGTCCGCCGACTCCGTACCATTCAACCGTCGTCGCCAGTATGATCCCGTCCGCTTCGTTTATGGACGCGGGAAGGGAAGTTATCTGATTTCTAAGTTCATACAGAGGGAATCTCTCTACATTAACATTCAGTTCGGTCAGAACTTCCGTCATCTTGCCGATCACAAACAGTGTCGGGTCGTCAAGTATTCCTCTTCCTCCGTAGTAGATGTTGATCTTCATACAGCCAGGCTCCTGTCATTTTTTCTGTAAAGCAGTACGGCGATCAAAAATCCGCCCAGAAATCCGAAAAGATGTGCTGCCATATCCACATTTTCCGAAGTAAATCCGTTATATAACGCATAAGCGATAAGAACGCACATTCTGAGAGTAGTCATATCCTCCAGACGGCCTTTATTACGTATTACCAGCCACAAAAGAGCTCCTATTACCGCAAATATGGCTCCGGACGCACCGGCTGATACTATTCCCGGATTATATACAAGTGCATATGTAAATGATCCTATGCTACCGAATATGCCTCCCAGCAGGTATATAAGCAAAAACTTTAACTTACCTGTGGCTCTTTCAACATTATCCCCGAGAAACAGTAATACCACCATATTTCCGGCAAGGTGCATAAATCCGAAATGGATAAAAATACAGGTAATAAACCGGTATATCTGCCCGTCTTCAAGTATCGCCGGAACAAACATCGCTCCGTGATTAAGCATAAACTCTATATCCTCGGTGGATCCGGCAAAAGTCATTGCAAAAAATACGATCACATTAAATATAACCATTGCCGTATTGACCGGAGTAAATTCCTGAGCAAATGATTTTGTCTGTCTCGGCGTGTTGTCATAATACCCAGTATAACCCCTTGAGGCATTTCGTTCATAGTATACTTCAGATTCCGGCTCCTTAGCAATTGATTCCGACTCTATAGCTCTGCGCAGTCCATAGAATTCATCCGGTTCATTATCATACACTATAACGGTCATTGTACCGGAATTAACGATCCAGCAGTGATTATCGTTTAAAATGAACTTTTTGGCCTCATTGAGGAATGGCGTTACGATAAGAGTGAGAAAATCAATTGATTCATAACCCATTTCTCTGATATGTTCCTTCGATTTATCGCAAAAAACCGTATACTGTTCAACAGTCAGCGGAACCTCTTCGGTGCAGTCAAGAAGCTGTATAACCTTTGCGAAAGACATTTCATATCTGACATACAGTTTTACAAACGGAACATTCGATTCTATTGGAAGATACCCCTGCTTTTCAAGCAGGTTTTGGATTTTCTCAACCATAGTGGGATTATACCAAATTGAGGCGTTTGTGTTAATACTTTAGGCGAAAGTGTCTGTATGCCGTTGCTCTATGGATAAATGTCCTGTTAATGACTGGGCAGGTGGCTTCAACCCTTGTCGTTACAGTCTCATCGTCATAATCCGTGTCAATACCCGTATCCCAGTCAAGTATCAGGAATCTGCCCAGGTTTTGCTCGGATACAACGGCCGCCGTTTGCTCAGGATCCGTGTCGTATGCCGCTTTTGCAGAGGATACGCGGCATGAATATTCTATTACACATCTGTCGTGGCAAAACATGGCAATATAAATAACCGTCACTATAACACCCAGTATCACAGGCATTATAAGTGCCGCTTCAACGGTAAAGCTCCCTCTTTTCCTGATATTACAGATTTTCTCAAAATATTTCATTTATTAATACAGCTAAATATCCTGCCAGAATAAACGGTGCAAAGGGAATGAGCCTGCCCCGGCTCCCTCTCCTTGAAATGAGAAGGCAGGCGGAAGCTGCGAAGGATATTAGAAGACCTGCAATCTCCGCATATATACCGGCTCTAAGTCCCAGAACCATCCACAATGCCGCTGTAAGATATCCGTCCCCGGCTCCTATATAGTGCTTTCCGGCTTTTACGATAATGATAACTATAATTCCGGCCACTAAAGGATAGAGGAGTTCTTGCAACAGAATATCTCCCCCTGTCATAGGCGGAGCAAAGGCATAGGATGTTACTGATAATGCGACCCCTCCTGCTGTGCATATTGCCAGCGGAACGGGATATATGCTTTTTTCCTTAATATCCGTATACGAGCTTACAGCCAGCATAGCCAGCGCAATTAATTCTCTTATCTGCCGCATCTGCTGCAGGGCCTCCTATCCTTTATCTCACTTTTTCTTATGGCACGAACTGTTCTCTTGAGCCCGCTGCATGTAATACTGTTATGGTATCTGTCTCCTTCGGGCGTAATATACAGCTTTCCCTCCGACAGACTGCTGTGACAGATTTCACAGGGCTTATACTTTGCACCTTTGCTGTTTCGCAGTGTCCCCACCGTGGCTGAATCCGTACCGGTAACAGTCAGTCTTAAATGGCTGCAATCCCTGTCAAGATGATATACTTCACTGCCTTCTGTCACATACACATACTCTTCATCCTTAAAAAAGCCCCTGTCATACCCACACCATACATGAGATATACATCTTCGCCTGTAGGGAACCTTTAATACGCCGAAATAGTTCCCCAGAGGAATAAAATTGCAGTCCATGCACAGTTCAACATACTCGGGATCATCAAGGAATGATGCGGACATATCCACACCTTCCCAACCTCCATCTATCAGCCTGACATCTTCTGTGGCAAGTTCCCTTGTCAGCTCATCCCTTACCGTAAGGGCTGAAACATTGTGACCGTCCGCAAGGCTTACTGCCAATTCCTCCGCCTTTAGAAGGAGGGACGCCTGCATCCGCATGCCTGCAAGATCCATAAGCAGTACGGATACAAGCGTCAGCAAACCCAACATAAATACCGGGAGAATAACGGCTGCCTCAACCGTAAGGCTTCCATTCTCAGATTTTTGTATTATACGCATATTCTCTCTCTACACTGTATTCACCCAAATTCCGGCTCTTAAGTGTTGCCGTAAAAGTTACCTTGTAATAACACTCATTAAGATCAAATCCCGGGCTTCCGTTTATATGCATGTGTTTTGTAAGTCGTCTGGCAAACCTTCGCCTCAGTAGCATTATCTCCTCGGCTTCGAGACGGTTGCACAGATACAGATCATATGTCATTTCTTCATTTTCCGCACAACTCTCGTAGTCAACAGAGGCAAGCCTTAAGTTTTCTTCATCGGAATCAGATTCATATAATAAATACTCTATATCTCCCTCATCCTGACATACATTTAATATGTATGAAAGAAAGTAAGCATCATCATCCTTTCCCGAAAGCCTTTCGTCTATCCCCGTCACTTCCTTTGCATATCCGACACCGGATTCGTACAGATACTCACAGTTCATCTCTGATACACTCCCGGCATCCGGAATCTGTACATAACACAGTTCGTTGCTGTATATCCCGTTTTCGAGATACAGCGTAAAGTGATCCGCAATCCTGTCCCTCCCCTTTTCATATCCTTTGTAGGAACTGTCGATCAGAAGGATATGGTATCTGTCAAATAGCTCCCTGTTATACTCTGCAAAACAGGACCTTACAGCATTATCCACCGCATACACCGCCTCGGATTTTGCAATATACCGCTTTGTCAAACCGGTAAGGGCTATGATAAACCCTGACAGAACCGACAGTATCAGAGTCAGAAATACTGTGATTCCTCCCCTCATAGGGCATTGGCATCTTCCGCTATCCTCCCGAAAATGCTGTTCATAATCCCGGTAAGCTGATCCCTGAAGATCACCACAAGGCCAATGAGTACAACGAGGATCAGTATTACCTCCACAACTCCGATTCCACGATTGTCCTCTCCTGCAAAAACCAACCCTTTTCCAATCCTTGACAGGACTTCTGCAATTGTTTTAATGATCATTCAACTCTTCCTCCTTTTTAAACAGACATTGAACAATAATAAGTTTGAATTTATGCCGATACGGCATGAACTGTATTTTAAAAACCGCGACTGCGGTTCTTGGATATGACCGATTATACGGTATGATTTTTGCTCTTGTAAATACCTTTTTTTAATACCGTGATTCTGTACAAATTCCGTGTAAAACTCTTCCTATCAAAACTGTTAAACTTAAACAAAAAAAGAACAGAACCGGCACATATCCGGTCCTGTTTTTCTACATTCTTTTTATAATCGCCTGTTCACAGAAAAGACATTACAATCGGTATGGTAATTATTGATGTTAGAGTTGTGAGTATGATCCCCGCGGATATCATATCTTCCTTAACCCCGTATTGCTTCGCTGTCATCAGCGGAAGGTTGGCCGCAGGCATCGCAGACATTACCGCAACAGTACTTAGAAGCAGTTCGTTTCTGATAAAAGGCCGCAGGATAAAGATCAACATTATCGGAACAAGTATCTGCCTTATTAGCACAAACACATACAGTCTCCATCTTGTGAACACTTCCCTCGGAACCATCTGTGCCACGGATACCCCGAGCACTACCATCGACATAAATGTCGTACAGTTTCCGATATAAGTGAATGTTGACTTGACCATATCCGGCACCTTAAGATCTGACAGATAAACAGCCACCGTTATTATCGCAAGTATCGTTCCGGAATTGATCATATTCTTAAGCGAATGGCCTACCGTGGTCTCTCTGTCGGGGTTCTGCCTGGCTGCTTCCTTTTGGAATACGATGATTCCGTATGTGTAGAATATCATATTAAAAGTCAGTCCGCATAAAGATACGAATATCAGCGAACTTGTCCCGAGCACCGCCGATGCAAAGGGTATCCCGATAAAACCTACATTTCCGAATATTGCAAGCATATGATATGCATATCTTCTGCCCCTATCCACCCCGAGAAGCATCGGAATCAAGTATGCCAGAGGAATCAGAATCGCATACATCACGCCAAAGCACACAAGAGCCAGACCTACCTCTTTGGCACCAACCTTCTGCTCCTCAGAAAGTGCCGCACACAAAAGAGTTATCGGGTTGGTAATGTTGACTATCAACCACGATAACTGTCTTGAGGCCTCATTTGACAGGTGTTTACTCTTGTAAAGATATACACCGACCAAAATCAGCACAAATATAATGATCATTTGTTTTTGTACGACCCAAATACTCATAACTTATGTATTTTAAGCTCTCTTTACTCTTTCCAAAAGCACTTCTTACACTTATAACAGTTTTCACCCGTTCTGTCAGCAGGATATTTTCCGGATATACCCATTTTATGTCTGACCTTTACAAGCTCTTCTATCTGTTCCTTCGTAAACACATCTGCTCCCCCCATAAGACTTGTCCTGTATAAAAGCTCCGCATAAAACTCTAATGATTCCATCTTCATGTAGGCACTCATAAGATCATCCGACCATGTAAGCACCCCGTGATTTTCAAGGAGAACTGCGTCAAAATCATTCAGATAAGGCTCTATCGAATCCGGAATACCGGATGTTGACGGTGTGGCATAGGGCGCAAGGGGCACACACCCGAGCATAACAACGGCCTCTGACATGATCGGTCGGTTAAGAGGCTGACCTGATACGGCAAAGCAGGTTGCAAATTTAGAATGCGTATGGACCACTGCTCCTACGTCGGGCCTCTTTTCATACACTCTCATATGCATTTTAATCTCACTTGACGGCCTGAATCCGTCATTTGAATCAATAAGCTCTCCCTTTTCATTGATCTTGCATATATAATCGGGTGTCATGAATCCTTTTGAAACACCGGTCGGTGTGCAAAGATATTCATGGTCATTCAGTTTAACCGAAATGTTCCCGTCATTTGCGGCAACCATTCCTCTGTCATATATCCGTTTTCCTATATCACATATCTGCTCTTTGATCTTAATTTCGCTTTCCGACATATGATTCTCCTTTGTGATTAAAGCTCCGGTCAATGAAAAAGTTTATTCCATGAATCGGTTTTTGTAAAGATAAATCAATAAGTCTTAATTATCCCTTAAGCCCTATAAATGCCGGTATCACGACTATTGCTATAACTGTTATAAGCATCATAAACATTGGTAGGAGCAGTTTTGTCTCTGCTTCCGATGCCTGCATTCTGACAGTGTTATTCTTGTCCCTTTGGGCTTTGCCAAGCTCCTCCTCAAGAATACTATCAAGATCCCGTCCACCTTTTATCACACTTTGTTTGACTAGGCACACAAATGACCTGTACTTTATGCTCTGACAGCGATGTGCGAATTCATCATATGCATTTAACTCTCCGCACCCTTCTTCCATCATCTTTTTTGTTGTTATCATCTCTTCATACGCATATCTTCTGTTTTTTCCGGCCACATCAAGGTTTTCCTCATACCTTCCGCAGATGTTGTACCATATGGCACGGGGATTCATCCCCGCTGTATGGTATAAGGCATACTGGCTCAGTATATTCGGATAATCAGCTTCTATCTGCTTTTTTCTTGTTTCGGCCTTATCTTTTATCTTCCTGTCGGATACAGCCATTAATAAAAATGCCGATACAATACCTATAAACAAAACCGCCCAGCCTTTGTTTGCTGACGGCTTGTAAAACCTGACCGGAGTTTTGCCGGCATACTCGGGCAGTTTTTGATCATGATCATATTGGCTTTTGTTATCACTCTCCTTTATTGACAGGTCAATGCTCTCTTCTGTTATGTCACGGACACTTTTGGGTATCGAATGTAACTCAACATATGCCATCTTGTCCACCCGATAGTCTTTGTATTTGCATGTTGCGCACAGCTGCACCTGTATCCCTTCGTTATCGGGATCTTCCTCCTTAAGCTTTGCTTTGTCTATTATTCCGGATGCCCCAAGTATTCGGGGATTATCCGTTTTCCACGTAATATCAAAAGGAAATCCTTCTATCCGGTCTGTCAGATTAAGTTTGGAAGTTACATATGAAGCACTCTCGTTTTCTCCGAGGATTGCCTTCCACAAAACCTCATCAAAATCTGCTGAAAATTTTTCAAGCTCTTCGTCACTGTATACTCTTTCATTAACTTTAACAGTTATCCTGTCAGAATATCCGTCTTCTGCCGTTACATCAAGTGTAACGGACCTGCTTCCGTAGCCGGCTTCATTTCTGCCAAGTTCCCTCACCGGCGTTTGGGACTGCCTTCGATCTGATACAAATACCGGTATCGAGAGTATCACTGATGCTGCGATCACCAAAATGAATATCCATGATTTTCTCTTCCCGTGCTTACGTATCATCCTGCCTGCATCTGCCTTCGGATAAATCTGCCTGATGAATTCTTCTGATCTTCCCGAAACAAATATGTCAGATAATCTCATACTCTTATATCTCCTATCTTTTCAGCCAAATAAACCGCAAGAATATAAACAGCCAGACATGCACTCATTATCAGAATCCCTAACGGATTATGATACAGCACACTTATAAACGATCCGGAAGATAGGCGCAGATACGCAAGTATCCCGGGCAGGATGATACACATTACTCTCTGCTCGTATTGTTTAGAGCGGATCATTATACGTGCTTCTTCTTCTGCCCGTCTCTTTGCTTCCATGATCTGCGTGCACGATGATATTACCGCCGGGCAATCCGCTCCGTTTTTTGAAGCAACGGAAAATACAAGTGCAAAATCATATATTTCCGTAATCCTTGTCCTTTTTGCCATCTCAAACAGAGCATCCTCAACCCTGACACCGGTCTTCACGTGTGAATTCACAATATTTAACTCTTTTACTATCCCTGCCCTGTACCCCAGCATTTTTTCCATATCGGCTCCGGCAGCGATAAATGCATTTTCCGCGGACAATCCCGCGGCAAGTGAAGATGCTACCGAATTCAGCGACTTGATAAATCCGTCCGTTAGCTGTTCACTCTTTCTCCTTGAACATACGGCAATTACCGCTTTTTTGTATAACAGGTAAAGCGGCGCAAATATAAAAGCGACAATGATCGAATCATAGAACAGCCACGCGACGGTTACGGATATTACAATGTAGATAGCAGTGCTTATGATCCATTCCTTCGCATCAAGCCTGACGCTCAAGTTTTTCTGTGTATGTAACCTCATTTACTCTGATCAGATTTCCTTTCTCATATTTAAACAACGGGCTTGTTTCGATCACTCCCGCATCGGATTTGACCACTTCCCTAATCTCCAGTACATGCCTGCTTCCGTCCCGAAACCTTCCGAGATGGACGATAATATCCACTCCCGATATGATCTGTCGTCTCAGAGCCTCCATCGGTATTCCGGTAGAGAGCATTATCATGGTTTCAAGACGTGAAAGGGCATCTTGTGCGCTGTTTGCGTGAATTGTTGAAAGTGACCCGTCCTGACCGACATTAAATGCCTGAAGCATATCTATAGCTTCTTCTCCCCGAACTTCCCCTACTATGACACGGTCGGGGCGCATTCGCAGAGCACTCCTGATCAGATCCCTGATGGTGATCTCGCCGCTCCCGTTTACCGTTGCATTTCTAGTCTCAAGTCTCACAAGATTCCTAATACCCATTATCCGAAGCTCCGCACTGTCCTCGATGGTAATTATCCTCTCATCCGGCGGAATAAATCCTGACAGAACATTTAAAAGCGTTGTCTTGCCTGAGCCGGTAGATCCGCTTACAAGTATGTTGTACTTTGCACGCACCAGACTCCTTAAAAAATCAAGAGCCTCTTTAGTTATACTGTTTGTGCGCACAAGCATATCCGAATCTATAGGACGTTTCGGAAATCTTCTGATTGTGAGTATAGGGCCGTTTATGGCAACCGGATCAAGAACCGCGTTAACTCTCGACCCGTCAGCAAGCCTTGCATCAAGAATCGGAGATGACAGGTTGATGGTCCTGTTTACACCGGAGGCAATCTTGCCTATAATGTCAAGAAGCCTTTCCTTGGATTCAAACCGGATGCCGCATCCGGCTATTCTCCCTTCCCGTTCCGCAAATATCTCATCAATCCCGTTTACCATTATTTCCGTTACCGAGTCATCATCCAGAAGATCCTGCAGAACATCCAGTCTTCGTATTCTGTTAAACAGCTCATGGCTCATCTGCCCTCGCTGTCTGGAGGTTAGAGCCGAAGAATCAATGTCGGCTATTATGCATTCCCTGACAGTCTTTAATACCTGTTCATCATCAGGAACAGAATACTTTAGCAATCTGTCGCATACCTTCGCATAAACCGCCGCCTTGATTTCGGCATATGATTTTGTAATTGTCACTTATCCCCCTTTTCTTCAATTTATATAACTGTTGTTTTTGCGATTTCCCGAACCGACCGGTTCATGAAATGCTTTTGACATAAATCAAGAAATTATATGATCTGTTAACCGGAATTATAAGATACGAATCATTAACTGTAAATGCCCGGAGGGGCAAAAATCATTTTTCGTGATAATACATAAAAAACAGGTCCCGCTGCTCGATTGGGAGACCTGTTTTTTGTATATTATTCACAAGAATCTGTCTGTGTAAACTCAGACCGTAAAACCTCTGTTATCGGATGATGTACTCTCGTTCAATGTACCCTTTCCGTACGTCAGTCCCGCGTACACCGATTGAGTGTTACTCATTGCCGGGCCCGATTCATCCTGCGCGGCAAGCTTTTCAAATGACTCTTTTAATGAACCAAGAAGCTTTATACACGAAGCAAGTGCGCTTCCGTCATTCTTTATTACAGACATCGATACTTCCTTGGAGATAAACTCATATATCCGAAACAGCGGGAACGATATCTCGTAAGTAAAATCAAGAGATGAAATAAGATCTCCGAGAACTCTTCCGGCATTTGTGCAGCTGCTCCTTGCACCTTCGTGGTCATTGGCATCAAAACACTTCTGCGCTTCCCTGATATAGTCGATTGCAAGATCGTACATTATCACGATTATGCCTGTGGGCGATGCATTAGTGATCTTAAGGGTATATTCGCGAATCTGTTCTTTGGTCATGTGGTGTCCTCTCTATATATATTTACCGTACCCGCTGCGCTCCGCCGCTAAGGTGACTCGCGCATTAGAATCCGACTTCGTCGGATGGGCGCTCGTCGTGCAGTCATTACAATAATTTCATTATTGTAATAACTGCAATGCCTGCTGAGGCTGTTCATTGGCCTGGGAAAGCATGCTTGTTCCCGCCTGAACAAGAACCTGAAGCTTTGTATATTCTACCATTTCCTCAGCCATATCAACATCCTTGATCGTGGAATAGGAATTCTCCAGATTCTCCGTTGTCTCCGCAAGGGATGCAACCGTTGATTCCAGTCTGTTCTGGTATGCTCCGAGTCCCGATCTGGCCGATGAAACATATTCTATTGCATCTTTGATCGCTTCAATAGACTTTCTTGCGCCTTCTTCCGTACGCATATCTATAGGATCATCAATTATCTTGCCTGTAGAGTCCTTTGTTACTCCTATGCCGATAGACTTTGAATCCATCTTGGGTATCACAACCTGTATTTCCTGTCCGGCCTTTGTTCCGACCTGGATTTTCATTCCGCCTATTCCCGTAATATCAATCTCCAATCCGTCCGGATGGTCGGTTTTGGTATATGACAGCATAAGCTTTGATCCGTCATCAAGGGTAGCCGTGCAGCGACCGTCCTCACATACAACGCTCTTAAGGTTCGGAACCGGATGACCGTCCTTATCTGTTAAAGTCGGATTATCCAAATTGGCGATATTGAGTTTATACTGTCCTTTCGGAAAATTAACATCGTAATCAACAACTTTAACAGTGGTAAGCATATTAGTTATATACCCCTTCATTGACTGTTCACCGCCCAGAAGGTTCTGTGTATTATACTCACTGTCCTTTGCTATACGGTCGATCTCGTTTCTGAGAGCGTTCACTTCCTTCTGTATAGCCTCTCTGTCGGATGTGGTAAGTGTTCCGTTAGAAGCCTTAACAGCAAGTTCATTCATACGCTGGAGCATGTTATGAACTTCCGTAAGTGATCCATCGGCTGTCTGAACAACATTTACGGCATTGCTTGCATTGTCTTTTGCTTTATAAAGGCTCCTGATCTGTGCATTCATCCTGTTGGAAACAGCCATTCCCGCCGGTGAATCCTTGGCATGATTGATCTTGAAGCCTGACGATAATCTCTCGGTCGAAGCGGCATTCTTTTCTTCGTTGGTCCTAAGTACGCTCTGTGCTATGAGTGCCTGCATGTTTGAGTTGATCTTCATAAGTTATCTCCTTCCGATATGATACCTTGAGAGCCACGCCATTAGAAGCTCGCTTCGCTCGGGCGTGGCCTACGTGCTGTAAAGTTTTCATAGAAAACTTTACACCACCTACCCTACCTTACTGTATTGCACCTATAAACGCTTTTGCTATTTTGTACAGCCTGCTGTCAGTAACCTGCTGGCTGCCTGCCGGTACATATCCGTCATTTCTTGCATTTCTTGAAAATACATATGACAGATTTGCCGTTTCCATATTTTCACGCTTAAAGCCTTCTTTTATTTTATCGTCAATCCGGTTCAAATTATCAACCCCGGCACGTGAATCGGATACGATAAATCCGTCTACTCCGGAGGCTTTAAGTCCGAATGAGGCTTCAACTCTTCCGTAATCTTCCGACTCAAAAGACACTCTGACTTTTCCTGCTTCGTCTTCATTATGAACTATCGTTAAGTGCACACTCGTCCAGCCGTCGGAAAGCTTAACCGGAACTTCATAGCTCTCACTTTTTGCAAGCGATGCGGCAAATCCTATCTGCTTATAGATCATTGAATAGGTGCGCACATCCTCGTAAGATTCCGAATTCAGAGTATTTATCCTAGCGGCTTTTTCCGCTTTTTCCAGAAATCTTTCATAGGTAGCCGCTGCACTTTCCCTGTCATTCAGACTGTCAGCCAGCTTTTCGGCATCTTCTGAGGAAAGAATCTGATCTTCCGTCTTCTTATCATCCTCTTCCAAAGATCCGCCGCCTGAAAACAGCTTCTTATAGCCTTTTCCCATTCCCCCGGTCATAGCGCCCGCTGCAACTATATTATCAACCGTAACCGGCTCCGATATTGCGGTAAGGATATCTGTTGCTTCCTTATTGATCTTGCCTGCAGCCCTTATCTCGCGCTGTTTTTCCTCAACATAATCTTTATCGGGCTTCGAATCCATAAGCTGCGTAAATGTTCTTGCTAGCTGAGCGGTAATCGAATCTCCCCTTTGTGTAAGCTCCTCCAGGAATCCGAAATCATCATCTATAACAAATTCCTCGCCCGTTCTGCGGTTTGACCTTGATGCCTCAAGCATATTCTCCAGAGTAAGTTCTTTTCCGGAGGAGAGAACGTTTCCTATAACCTTTCCGTCCTGCTTCTCAACCGCATTAAACAGTCTGTACATTCCGATAAAAGTCTGTTTCTCGTCTTCGGTGATATTACCGCTCTTTTCAAGCCTTAACAGGAACCTTGAATATTTTTCCCCTGTCTCTTCGAATGACTCTTCGGAAAGTGATTTTTCAAGATCAAATATATTCTCCGAAAGAGGATTATGGCCTTCTCGGATCATAGACAGCGTTCTTGCCGGAGTCATGAGCGATATTACTCTTTCAACGGAATGTGTAGCCTCTCTTATCTCATCAACCGATTCTTTGTTAATCATCATACCGGCATATCCGAGAGTTCTGACAGCTTTACGGTTTGCATCGTTAAGATCCATATCAAGGTCGGTAAGTATCTCATCAACGTTTCTGAATGCTTTACGGATGGAATCTCCCATATCGGCTCTCGGCGCCGTCATAAGAGCTTCATATGACTCTCCGGCCCTTTGATAGGTTGCCGCAGTAACAGCACCGTCCCTTGCTATACTTCCGAGGGTAAAATCATCCGATGATACTTTCTCGGCGATCGTCCTTAAGGGAACCGAAGGGATCTCATTTAATACGGAAACCGTCTGCTTGTACAGATCTATCCTGCCATCAAGTTCCGCATCGGCTTCCCGGGTATCTACCCCTTCATTCTGCCCGTTGTTATCTGTCAGAAGCGGGGCATAGAATTCTCTTTCCGCTTTTTTGAGCTCCTCGACGAGCTGCTCCAACGGTTCTGTTTCAACATTGATCCCTTTTCGAAGAAGTGTAAGGTTTGCTTCCTTCGTCATAACAAGCCTTACCTCTTCAAGCTGTCTGCGCCGTGTCAGGTCAGCAGGATCTTCCATATTCTTAAATGTTTCGACTATTTCCGAAGCCTTCTCATACAGGCTCTGTGTCTTAGTTATATCTGCCGTCTTCGGGCTTCTGCCTTCTTCTATTGCAACGGTTATTGCCGCTATGAGATCTTCGGGACGGGCAGGAACTTCGATATCTTTTATCTCTTCATATGCACCAAGCGTTTCCTTCGTTAACGGAAGATCATGCATTACTACCCACTTTGCGTCCTCAATGGTCTCTTCCGTGTTTTCAAGTCCTGCCTCTTTAATAACTTCGGATACCTGATCTTTAAGGTCATCCCAGCTTGACTTCGTATATTCCGATCCGGCATAGGTTGCGGCACCGTCAAAATGTACTCCGCCCGTGGTAAGTGCGGCATTTGCGGCAGAGTACTCTGCTCTGTACAGATTATCAACCGTTGGTGCCATATCTTCCCTTATCATAAAAGCCATTGCTTCATCTGAAAGAGGTTTCAGATTCTGCGCCATCATGACGGTTTCCTTAATCTGTGAAATATTGTCTCCGGTATCGGGAAGATCGGATGCCGTAAGTGTATCGGCAATGATTTTTCCCGCATTTATCGAGTTGCCGAGGACAGCCTTGATATCATCCTCAGTCAGATCATCATTATAGCCTGCGATAGTAACACCGCTCTCCGCCATTTTGATCTTGATCCTGTCAAGATTCGTAACGGTCTCACCCGCAGGAATACTTGTCGGGTTGACACCGTCCTCCATCAGCTTTGCGAAATCTTCGTCAGACATGGAATTAGACATTACGGCCATGTAATCTCTCTGTACGGAAACATCTGTCATACCGGCCATCTGCGCAATTTCTTCCGCAGATTTCAGCTCTTCCTTACCGTATGCAGCGTTCTCCCTAACTTTGCCCGTAATGTCTAAGGAAAATCCCATCTCCTGCGTTCTCATCCTTGATATGTCAGAAGAGGGTTTGCTATATGTAATATCCATATCTGTACGATTCGCGTTATGATTATTAATCATTTCAATATTCATAAGCTTCCCTTTACTCACTCGAGAGCCACGCCATTAGAAGCTCGCTTCGCTCGGGCGTGGCCTACGTGCTGCAAAGTTTTCATAGAAAACTTTACACCACCTAGTGTACAGATTTAATATTTTCAATACATATTTCGGACATCTTTCCCGAAAACTTTATACTAAAAGACCTCTTCACGCTTGAAGAGGTCTCATATGCAGTATTATACATTAAAACTCAAAGATTGCCGCACCGTATGCAGGAAGCGGATATGCAATCGAATAATCCCTGCCGTCCCAGCTGACCTTATCAGCCGTAAATACCTTTTTCTTCGAAGGTTCGGAATTGCCTCCAAAGCACTTATCATCCGATGACAGCAGAAGCTTGTACTTTCCGCTTTTTGGAACTCCCACCCTGTAATCGCCTCTTTCTATAGGTGTAAAATTTAGAACGAACAGCAGGCTCTTTTTCCGGGATCTGTCATAGCGGACGAATGAGTATATACTCTTGTAAGTATCATCCGCATTGATCCATGAAAATCCACCCTCTTCATGATCAAGCTCATACAGACAGGGATACTCGTTATAAAGCTTTAAGAGCTCACGGACATAGCTTTGCATTCCCGAATGAAGATTGTCTTCAAGAAGAGGCCAGTCGAGCTCCCTTTCTTCGCTCCACTCCGAATCCTGGGCGAATTCCTGACCCATGAACAAAAGCTTCTTGCCGGAATGTCCCAGCATATATGTATATCCCACGCGGAGATTTGCGAATTTATCAACATAGAATCCCGGCATCTTGTTCAGCATTGAACACTTCAGATGCACAACCTCATCATGTGAAAGTACGAGGATATACTTTTCCGCATGATTATAACTCATGGCAAAAGTCATCTTATAATGGTTATCTCTCCTGAATATGGGATCCAGTTTCATGTAATCACAGAAGTCATGCATCCATCCCATATTCCACTTGAAAGTAAATCCGAGACCGTCGTTTTCCGGAATATCTGTAACCTTCGGCCATGCAGTCGACTCTTCCGCTATCATCATAACGCCGGGGAAAACACCCTTTACATATGAATTCAGGTGCTTGAAGAACTCTATCGCCTCAAGATTATAGTTTCCGCCATACTTGTTCGGTATCCACTGCCCGTCCTTCTTGCCGTAATCAAGATAAAGCATGGATGCAACCGCATCAACACGTAATCCGTCGATATGGTATTCCTTCAGCCAGAATATTGCATTTGCGATGAGGAAATTCTTGACCTCTGATTTTCCGTAGTCAAATATCTTGGTTCCCCAATCCGGATGCTCACCTTTTCTCGGGTCCGCATATTCAAACAACGCCTGTCCGTCAAAATCAGCCAGCCCGTGTGCATCTCTCGGAAAATGTGCAGGAACCCAGTCAAGTATCACACCAATGTTGTTCTTGTGGAATTTATTGACCATATATGCGAAGTCTTCACACGATCCGTATCTGGTAGTAGGTGCATAATACCCGGTAACCTGATATCCCCATGATCCGTCGAAGGGATGCTCCGCAATGCCGATAAGCTCGATATGAGTATAATGCATATCAAGAAGGTATTCCGTCATCCTGTCGGCAAACTCACGATAGTTGTAGAATCCTTCATCTTCACGACCCGGATGTCTCATCCATGATCCGATATGACATTCATAAATAGCAATAGGTGATTCGAAAAGATTTGCCTCGGCTCTTTTTTTCATCCATGCCGAGTCACTCCAGCGTATCTTGGATATGTCTGTTGTAACGCTGGCCGTTCCCGGGCGAAGCTCCGCTTTGTTGGCAAACGGATCGGCCTTGTACAGTTTTTCTCCCTTGCTTGTGGTAATCAGAAATTTGTACAGACAATCGATGCCCATTCCCGGAATAAAAGTCTCATATATTCCCGCAGGCTCCAGCCGGCTCATCCGGTACTCGTCTTCGTTCCATCCGTTATAATCCGAGATCAGATGAACTTCCTTTGCATTCGGTGCCCATACGGCAAAATATACACCCTTCTTACCGCCCTTTGTGCACGGATGCGCACCAAGTTTCTTGTAGATATCATAATGAGTACCTGTACCGAAATAGTACATGTCAATATCCGAAACAAACGGACTGATCTTCTTGGATTCCGCCATTTCAAACCCCCTTGATCTGTTATATATTTAGTTCAGAAAATCCTTCTCTCTCAGAATAATGTAGTCATCATCGTCATATCTCTTCGCAAGGAGGAAGTCCATAAAATGCGCCATATTCTTGCGATCAACATGATGTATGGCATTATCCACTATCTCGATGACTTCATCTACCGTGACTACGTGATCTATTGTCTGCATATCACCGATCTTGTTGTAAAGAGCAAGCGTTCCCATATCATCTATGCTGTACTCAAGCTCTCTTGCATAACCCTTTGCATAAGCAACAAGATCCGAATTGGAAAAATCATCTATTACTATTCTTGCGTCGAAAACCGACTTTGTCTCGACACATCCGTTAAGGAGCGGCTCAAGAGTTTCCTTCTCGCCTTCAAATACCACAAGAATGTAGTCAACTTCATTCTGTAATGATTCTGTAATGGCATTTACAGTAATGGGAGTAAGACCGCCTGCATTCTCAACTATAAGCGCTCCGTTACGCAGTTTTTGAAGCGTCATCGGAATGTTCTTCTTGTTAAGGGCCTCTCCGGAAATCTTGGCTACCTTACCAGAGAATGTTGAATCCATTGTCTGGATCGCTTTTACAATATCGATCGCAAGTCCTTTTCTTCCAAAGTTCTCAGAGCCCATAACAATTACATTACCGTGGGATGCTTCCATTTTCATATCATCCATAACATCCACGATCTGGGCTTTAAGAGATTCTATTCCTTCAAATCTTCCGAAAATAGCCATTTCGGTATCATCAAACTCACGACGGCTTGTTACGTTTTCTTCAAGCTTCATCCATGAAGGATGATTAGCCCTCTTAGGCGCTTCCTCTTCTGCCGAGTACTCCTCTTCGATCCCGGCTTCATAGCGCATTCTGGCCTCGATCTCTTCTTGAGGTATAGGACGGGTCTTGAGCATATCATCAACTTCATCGGGCTGGTCAATTGTCTCAAGCTCCTCAACCTCACCAAGATCATCCACATTATACGGATACTGAATAGGCGCAGTCAGTCCGTGGCGTATAACCGAAGCTTCATTTTTTGCAGGTTCAGGTTCTTTCTCTTTGATCTGTTCTTCCGCTTTCTCTTCCGGAACCTCTTCTGTCAGCGGCTTAGCAGGTTCTGAAGCCTCAGGCATCTGTTCATGTTCCGGTTCGCGTATCGGTTCTTGTACAACCTCTTCCACGACCTCGTCTTCCGGAAGATCAGGCTGCTCAACTTCTTCAATCTCTTCGGTTTCCCCGTAATCCTCCGGTTCCGGCTCGCTTGCTTCCGGCTCCGGAATCTTCTCTTCCGTCTCCGGGAGCTCTCCTGTCATGCGCTTGACAAGTTCGACATCCTCTTTTCTGATCTGGGCAATGTTTCCACCGTATTCTTCGGCAAGCGTAAGCTTTCTACCCGAAGGAAGTACATCCCCGGAAAGAGGTATATTTGCATCCGGCAAAATATCGGGGATCGCTTCGGTAATTGAAGTGGTTGCGGGACCGTTGATCCTTGCTCCCGACTCTGTTCTCTTGACATTTTCCCTTTCAAATACGGGAGAAGGTATTGTTGTTCTCGTTACAACACCTTTCTTGTCATCCTTGATAACCTCTTCGGTAACTCTGTTTTCCTCTTCCTTAACTTTACCGCCCTGATTGTCCGCCTGTGTCTGCTCAGGCGACTTAGCCTGTTCCGGTTCTGTATTTACGGCATTTTCAATACCCGGGATAACTCCGGCAAGCTGTGCCATTATATCCTGAGTCTGTTCTTTTGTCTTATTAAGTATCTGCTGTTTGCGCTGCTCTTCCCCGCTTTTCTTTTTCTCCTCCCAGTCTCTCATAAAATCGCTGAGATCGATCTGGCCGGGAACCTGCTCGTCCTCCGGATTGACTGTCTCCTGCGGCTGCTGGGGGTGCTGAATCTGCTGAACCGGTTGCGGCTGCTGGGGCTGTGATTCCTGAATTTGCGGTTCCTGAGGTTGCTCTATAGGCTGCGGCTGCTGTTCGTATACGGGCTGCTGGTAGACAGGCTGCTGATAGACAGGCTGCTCATATACAGGCTGCTGGTAAGCGGGTTGCTCATATGCAGGCTGCTGTTCATATGCGGGCTGCTGGTAGACAGGCCCTGCCTGATTAAGCTGCTGAATGAATTGTTCCTGGGATTGGTCATATAGCTGTGAAGTCACTCCGTAATAAGGAGTAGGAATGACATTTTGCTCCTTGGCGTAGAACTCTTCCATATTTCTGGCCAATTCTTCCTGAAGGTTCATTGTGGAGTACTTGTCATTACTGTACGGAGCGATCTGAATATCCGATGTCTGCGTAAAATCACTGTGTGCAGGCTGTACAGGCGTCTGTACAGGCTGTACGGGCTGAGCAGTCTGTGCAGGCATAGGGTTCCCCATTCCCTGCGGATTATTTCCTGCATTCGGAAGTATTGACCCCGTACTACCATCCATAGGTGCGGTTTCATAAGGGCTCGCACCTTTTGCATATATAGGCATCGACTGTGTCTCGTATATATGAACAGTCTCTTCTGTCTCCCCTGTGGGAATCTTCGGAGCATCGTATACTCCGTCATATTTTTGCTGCTGCTCTTTTGTAAGCGGAGAATGCTGCATCTTTAATTCGAGAGCTTTCCTGACATACGGACCGTCCCCGAACCAAAGCGCAAGTTCATCACAGGTTTCAACGCATTTTGTTTCCTGCCCGTCCTTATGATACAAAAGCGCAAGTTCATAAGCCCATTTTTCCGTATATTCCGCCCTTTTGAACTCTTCCAGAAGAGAAATCTTCTCTTCAAGGGGCACATCCTGAGCATCATAAATCTTATAAAGCAGAACATATCTGTTTGTGTCGTGGGGTTTTAGGTGAACGTATTCCCTGTAGTAGTCGATCGCATCGGGAATCTCATCAAGCTTAATGGCAAGCTCGCAAAGGGCATAGACAACATTTGCCCTGTCGGGGTATCTTTCATAAGCCAGAAGAAGTATGTCTCTGGCTTCCGAGTAGTGCTTTGTGACTTTATAAATCTCGCTGACCGTACACAACATAGAGAAGCTCTTAACTCTTCTCCAATCGATCGTATCTGCTATGTCCATCGCTTCCTGGAAACGATGCTCTTTGATCAATGATTTTATCTGGTCGGCACAGACCTGATATTCGTATTTATCCAAAACAAAAACTCCTTAGGCACAACATATGCCCATTATTTCGCTATTTTATCATAGTCATTGTACTATGTCAAAATATTGGAAAGATCGGCAAACTGCTGCAAACTAAGGGCTTCCCCTCTTATCTTTTCTGAAATACCAAGCCCTGCAAGGGCTTTTTCAATATCTTCTTTTGTATAGTCAAGACCGGGAAAATTGGTGACAGCGTTTACAAGGGTCTTTCTCCTTTGGTTAAATGCGGCACGAATAAGAGAAAACATGAGTTTTTCATCTGCAACTTCAACCTCGGCCTCCTTGCGAACAGTCAATCTGATAACACCGGATCCGACTTTGGGCCGGGGCATAAAACAGTTCGGCGGAACATTTGCCGCAATGTATGTATCGGCATAATACTGAACAGCCAGGGACAGTGCTCCGTAATCCTTTGTTCCGGGACCTGCCTGCATTCTCTGGGCCACTTCCTTTTGTACCATTATCGTAATGTTGTCAACAGGCAGATGATTTTCTAGAAGGCTCATCACAATGGGCGTGGTAATATAATACGGAAGATTGGCAACAACTTTGACACTCATTCCCGAAAACTCGTCTCTTATCAGCTTATCAAGATCTGTTTTCATCACATCCGCATTTATGATCTTAACGTTGTCATATTCGGACATGGTTTCGCTCAGTATGGGGATGAGCTCCTTATCTATCTCTATTGCGACGACCTTTGATGCAGCTTCGCACAGTCGCTGTGTCATAGTCCCGATTCCCGGGCCTATCTCAATGACCCCGTCTTCCTCCCCGATAAGAGCCGCATCAACTATCTTATCAAGAACATGCTCGTCTATCAGGAAGTTCTGCCCGAATCTTTTTTGGAATGAAAAACCGTATTTATTTATTATATTTGCCGTACTTTTTGCGCTTCCAAGATCTGCCATTATTTTCCGAATAACCTCACCGCATTATTGTATGTGACTTCTTCGACCTCCTGTACGGATATCCCTTTGATATCCGCAATTTCCCTGATTATATAAGGAAGATACTCCGATGTGTTCCTCTTGCCCCTGTTCGGAACCGGTGCCATATAGGGCGAATCCGTTTCGGTCATTATACGCTCAAGAGGGGTGTACTCAACTACTTCCTTCAGTTTTCTGCCGTTTTTAAAGGTAACAACTCCTCCGACTCCGATATAGAATCCCGCATCCAGAAACTGTCTTGCAACCTCTACACTGTATGAAAAACAATGTATAATGCCCCCGACCTTTTCTGCATTTTCGGCCTTTATAATATCATATGTATCCTTTGCTGCCTCTCTTGAATGCACAATGATAGGAAGCTTTGTCTCAAGGGCAAGATTTATCTGTCTTGCAAACCATTTCTTCTGTATATCGCGCTCCGGCTCATCCCAGTAATAATCAAGTCCTATTTCGCCTATTGCTACAACGTTATCATCTTTCGTATACTCTTTAATCTGTGCCATATCATCTTCCGTAAGATCTTTGCACTCTTCCGGATGAACCCCGACCGCCGCCAGAAACTCAGGGTATTTATGAGCAAGTTCCACGCTCGCCCGGCTCGAATCCATTGACGCACCGATGTTAACAAATCTGCCCACGCCCGCTGCCAAGGCTCCTCTTATGGCATCTTCCCTGTCATCGTTAAACGCCTTGTCATCAAAATGTGTATGTGTTTCGTAGATCATGTATATCTCCGGTCCTGTTCAAATATTATCATTGTGCTGATTTTTCCTAAAAAATCCTTGCAATTCAAAAAACATTATAATATAATAGCACTTGCGTTACAAATCGGATGCGCGCTTAGCTCAGTTGGTAGAGCACCTGACTCTTAATCAGGGTGTCCAGGGTTCGAGCCCCTGATCGCGCACTAAGGCCTCAGTTTTGCGATAATGCGGAATTGGGGTTTTGTTTTCAAGATAAATAGGGGTGGTGGGCCCCTTCTAACAGCATACGGCGTGTGGCTCAGTTTGGTAGAGCGCTACGTTCGGGACGTAGAGGCCGCAGGTTCAAATCCTGTCACGCCGACTCAGTGTTTTGAAGGTTTCGAATAATTCGAAGCCTTCTTTTTTTTATATTACAGATATGATGATGATGGGCTAATATTATGATATGATTTCTTAGAGATACTAAGCAGAGGAAAAGTACCGTTTTATTGCTCCGCCCTTCTCTTTCCACTATAACACAGCTCGAACTTATGATATAGTAATACATAATATCATTGGTGGTGTAAAGTTTTCTATGAAAACTTTGCAGCACGTAGGCCACGCCTCCACGAAGTGGACTTTAAATGGCGTGGCTCTCAAGAATTTGCAGGGGGATTCATATGAAAACACTCAAAAACATTGTAGACCGCTACAATAAGACAAGTCTTATTATCAGAATAATCATCGGACTTGTCATAGGTGCCGTGCTGGGGCTTATCTCCGGTAATCTCGGAGTTATAGCACTTCTCGGAGATCTGTTTGTAGGTGCACTCAAAGCAATTGCTCCGGTTCTCGTATTTGTTCTTGTTGTTTCTGCTCTCGCACAGGGCAACGACAAGCTTGACAGCAGGTTCGGAACAGTCATTGCACTGTATATGATAAGCACATTCCTCGCATCTGTCGTTGCGGTTATCGGAAGCTTCATCTTTCCCCAGACCCTCAAGCTTTCGGCAAGTGCTGAGGCAGAGTCGGTTCCCACGGGGATCGGCGAGGTACTTGGCAATCTGCTCAAAGGAATGGTAGGAAATCCTATCAATTCAATCGCAGAGGGAAGATATATAGGAATACTTTTCTGGGCAGCTGTAATCGGAATCGCTGCCAAAAAGCTGGCCTCAGATACAAGCAAGAAATTTATGGAAGACATTGCAGAAATAGTATCATGCGCAGTCAGATGGATAATCAATCTTGCTCCTTTCGGTATTATGGGGCTTGTGTACAGCAATGTTTCCACAAACGGATTATCCATTTTTACCGACTACGGAAAACTTCTTCTGCTCCTTGTAGGATGTATGCTTACGGTTGCCCTTGTCGTGGATCCGTTCATTGCGTTTCTTACACTTAAGAAGAATCCGTATCCCCTTGTGTTCAGGTGCTTAAGAGAATCCGGTATTACCGCTTTCTTCACAAGAAGCTCGGCGGCCAACATTCCGGTAAATATGGAACTGTGTGAAAAGCTTGGTATGGACAGGGAGATGTATGCGGTATCCATACCACTCGGGGCAACGATCAATATGGATGGTGCAGCTGTAACCATAGCGGTTATGAGCCTTGCTGCAGCAAATACTGTAGGTATATCCGTTGATCTTCCTACCGCACTTGTACTTAGTCTTATTGCCACTCTCGGAGCCTGCGGAGCATCCGGTGTTGCCGGAGGGTCCTTGCTTCTCATTCCCATGGCCTGCTCACTGTTCGGTGTTCCGGCTGATGTAGCGATGCAGGTCGTAGGTGTCGGATTTATCATAGGTGTTGTTCAGGATTCGGTTGAGACAGCTCTTAATTCATCCGGTGACGTTATGTTTGCTGCAACCGCAGAATATGCCAAGTGGAAAAAAGACGGCAAATCCCTTCCCACCTTCCTTGGCGGTGATACCAAAGTAGATATCTGAACATGACGGAAGACTCTTCTCTTACAAGTACATACCCCGCAATTCTCGTCGGACTAAGGACAGATGAGTCCGACGATGAATTTCAACACTCAATGGAAGAGCTTGAAAGCCTTGCCGAAGCATGCGACTTAAGTGTAAGATCAACTCTTACGCAGACACTTCCCCACCCCGAAAACGCCACATGGATCGGGTCGGGAAAGGCAGATGAGCTCAAATACCTTGTCCGCGGGACCGGGGCAGATTACGCGGTGTGTCTCGGAAATCTTACACCCAACCAGATGAAAAATCTCCAAAAGATCATAGAGATCGAAGTATGGGACAGAACGAGGCTCATACTGGAGATCTTCTCAAGGAGGGCACGAACCCGCGAAGCAAAGCTTCAGGTGGAATCCGCGTATCTGCAATATATGCTTCCCAGGCTCTCCGGTATGTGGCAGCATCTGGGCAGACAGTCGGGAGGTGGCGGAAGCCGGGCAAATAAAGGTATCGGCGAAAAGCAGATAGAACTTGACAGACGCCAGATATCAAAGCGTCTGGCGGAGCTTAGAAGAGAGCTCGGTGAAATAGAGCGAACGAGAAATGTTCAGCGGAGCGGAAGACTGAATAACAGTCTCATAAACGTTGCCCTAGTAGGATACACAAATGCCGGCAAATCATCTCTTATGAACCGGTTGTTATCCATGTGCGAATCATCGTCCGATGCGGCTTCCGATAAAAAAGTCTTCGAAAAGGATATGCTCTTTGCCACTCTCGACACATCCATCCGGAAGATTGACATACCCGGAAGAAGACCTTTTCTTCTGTCGGATACCGTCGGTTTTATAGAGGATATACCCCACAGCCTGATAAAAGCATTTAGATCAACTCTGTCCGAAGTTAAGTTCTCGGACATTCTTCTGATAGTTATGGACTCCGCTGACCCTCACCATAAGGACCATAAACGTGTGACCGAAGAAGTTCTTCGGGATCTTGATTCGGATTCCATACCCCGGATATATGTATATAACAAGTCTGATCTACGCGAAAATATTCCGAGGCCCATCTCCGACAGTGAAGAAAATGCTGTCTATATTTCTACCCGGACCGGTTACGGTATAGAAGAACTCCTTGATAAACTGTTTGAGCTGCTCTCCCATGAAAGCCAAAGCATCGATGTCATCATCCCCTATACCGACGGGGAAGTCATCAGCCGTATACACAGTGAAGGAGTAAATATATCCGAAGAATACGAAGAAGCCGGAACTCACATTTCTGCTGTCGTTCCGGCTCCTCTTGCTGGTTTTATCAACTCAAAATATACTCCATCTGAGTCTCTTTAGGCTTCATTCCCATGGCTTTGTAAAATGCCAGTGCTCCGTCATTACCTTCCCATACATTAAGAGTAAGCTCATAACATCCAAGCTTTTTTGCCTCTGTTTTGACATGCTCAAATAATCCTGTTGCCACATGCTGTCCGCGGAAACTCTCATCGATGCATATATCATCAATATACAGAAGCTTTCTGGGAATCATGGTACTTGTAAAGGGAGGGGGCTGTAACTGGCAAAATGCATAGCCCATTACATGATTTTCTCCGTCAACAGCAACATAAACAGGCCTGTTATCATCAAGAAACATTTCCTCAAGTTCATCACTGCTGTACTTCGTCGTACCGGATATGAAAATATCCGGGCGAATCTTTGCATGTACTTCCAATACCTGGGACAGTAGGTTCAACACACCCGGAATATCTTCTTTAACGGCTCTTCTGATAATCATGACAATCTACCTTAATCTGTCCTTGGCTTCTTCGAGTGCATCTATTACCCTGTCACAAAACAGATCAAATTCAGGGTCCGGAACCTGACATTCCGGATGGGACAGGCAATAATCTATGGCTTTCCTGACTCCCTGATCAAACCTTACCGTACACGTAAATCCCGGAACAGCCTTCTTGATCTTGCTGTTGTCAAATACTACGGAATTCGACTTGTCGCCGAGAAGAGATCCGAAATAATCGTAATCACTTACCGAAGCGAGAAACTCCGATGATACATAATAGGGAATGTAATCGACATCAAGCGCATCGGCAATCGCCTCATAAATCTGATTCCAGGTAAGTGTTTCATCACTTGTGATCTGGAAGCTCTCTCCTATTGCATGAGGATTACCCATAAGACCCACAAATCCTTTTGCAAAATCCTCATTAAAAGTCATGGTCCAAAGTGATGTTCCGTCTCCCTGAACAAGTACCGGCTTGCCTTCGAGCATTCTCTTTATAACCTGCCAGCTTCCCTTTTCTCCGTGAACACCCAGGGGTACGCTTCTGACATCGTAGGTATGGCTCGGCCGCACTATCGTTGCCGGAAATCCTTCCTTTTCATATTTATCCATCAGAAAGCTTTCACAATATATCTTGTTTCTTGAATATTCCCAAAACGGATTCGCAAGCGCCGTCCCTTCGGTTATTATATAATTCCTGCAAGGCTTGTTGTACGCCGAGGCAGAGCTTATATAGATATACTGTCCGCATCTTCCCCGAAACAGCCTGTAATCCCTTTCAACCTGTTCGGGCCAAAACCCGATAAAATCGCATACGCAGTCGAACCGAAGCCCGTCTATTGCCTCTTCTATCACTTCCTCATCATTGATATCGGCATTGATAAGATTTACATTATCGGGTATCTCATCCGCTCTGCTTCCGCGATTGATCAGATATAATTCCCAATCCGGGTTTTGTGCCACGGCTTTGGTTATTGCCATTGAAATTGTTCCCGTTCCGCCTATAAACAGTGCTCTTTGCATATTAATCCCTTTCTACTGATTAACAGATGTCTCGTTAAGTATTTCCATCATCTCACGGATCATTTCTTCATCCCTTAATCTGAACAGTATCTCCACTCGTCTTGAAGCTGCGGCATCCACAGATCCGTCAGCTTTGTATACAGGTTCACTGAATGATTTTCCCACCGTGGACAGGACTTTTTCCAGCTCTTCCTTCTCCCTGTCCGTCAGAAAATCACTGTTTTTGCGTGTACAGTAGTCCGCCACGGAATATGCCCTTTGCTGCGAAAGTTCAAGGTTTGAGAGATAATCTCCGTCCGTATCCGTATGCCCCTCTATAACAATCTCCGAAACATATTTGCTGTATTTCGGACTGAGGAGGATCTTTAAGTATCTTGGCATGAACTCTCCGAGAAAATCCTTTCCGCCGGACTTGAGTGTTGCCCTGTTATACTCAAACAGAATATTCGAATCCATTGAGATTGCGCCGGTTTTCTCATCAACAGCTATGCTGAGAGATGAATTCTCGAACTCACTTCGAAGAGCTTCTATGAGCTCACTTCTGATACCAATGATATTATCAAGCTTTGCCTGCTGCTCTCCCATAAGCTTTTCAAGCTCTTTGAGAAGCTGTGACTGCTCTTCAAGCTTCCTCTGTTGGGCAAGAAGCTCTCCCTCCTGCTCGGAAAGCTTTAGTTCCTGGGCGTTAAGCTTCGCACCCTGCTCTTCTATAGTAAGCCGTTCGTTTTCAAGCTCTTCCGACTGGATTATGAGTTCACGCTCTTTTCCCGCAAGTTCATTCTGCTTCTCGTCATACTGGACCTTGGACCGCAGCATCGTAAAAGCAATTATGAGCACGAAGCACAATAGCAGCCCCGCCATCATATCGGAATACGAAAGCCAGTATGTGATCTCTTCATCTTTTTTATGTGCTCTTTGCCATCTCATAAATATCTACCGCTCAATTGCTCTGATTTCTCTTATCGTTCAGTTTACGCAGGTAATCGATTCCGTTTGTAATCTCCTCAAGAGCATCATTCATGTTCTCATTTGTCTCGGCTGAATACTTTGCCATATCGGTAACCGATTTCTTGAATTCCATGATCATATTGCCCTGTTCAAGGAGCATGTTCTTCTCCTGCATGATAAGATCCCTTACGGCCTTATCCTCTCCCGACATTCCCGAGAGTGTTCTTTGAAGCTCATTCTGGATCGTCTGTATACTTGCCGTATAACTGTTAAGCGTAGTAACAAGTCTCTCTGTTTCCTGATTGATATTATGAAGTGTATCCTTACCGCTTCCTGTTTTTTCGAGGAGCTGTCCCATCATATCTGCTGTTTCCTTCTGAGCCTTGTACTGCTCATTTACGGATTCGCTTAGCTGATAGAAACTGTTTCCGAGTGACGTATTCATCTCTTTTATGAAATTGTCCACTATCTGCCTGATTGCCTCTGTCTCGTTTCTTACCATAATGGTCTCGAATTCGGCAACAGTCCTGTTAAGCCTGTCAAACTGCGGCTCAATGATTTTTCCCAGTTCTTCAGCAACCCTTTCATACATTCTGTCCATAGCGGTAAGCTGTTCTCCCTGAAGCGTGATCAGCTGGTTCATACCGTTGTTCTGGGTGTCGGGAAGAACAAACTTTTTAAATGCCGTGGAAAACTCGGAAACTGCACATTCTCCTTCATACAGTTTTCTTTTGTATATGGCGTTGAACGTAAGGGAGAAAACCATACCGAAGATAGATGTGTGGAAGGCTACCTTTATTCCGCTCATCAGTCCGTCAATACTGTCCGTCATCGTCTGGATGCTGCCGGAAGTATTAAAATGCTGCAGTCCTATGGACAGGCCTATAAATGTCCCAAGGATTCCGAGACCAGTCAGCATTCCGGGAACCTGGTTAAGTTCGTTTCTGTGCATTACCGTATCAACCAGATCTTCATTGATATAGTCATTAATGCTCGGACGGTAATACGCGTTCTCCGCATCGTCCTCACGGTTTAATTCAAATATGAAATCCGTAAAGAGAAGGTTTAATTTTTCATTTTTGAACAGTTTGATGTTGCTTGACTGGTACGGCTCCCAAAGGTATGTATGTGCATTCATGGCATCAGACCTTATCTTATTGGTTGCCGCCTTAAGGTCCTTGATAATCGCATTCATAGGAGCAAAGCTGCCAAAATCAGCCGCTAAAAATACTATGGCAACTATCAGAAACAAAAAAGCATTAACTGCCATGGTAAATGAATTAAACGGTTCCCGATTCTCCGGCTTAAATATATTCCTGAACCACTCAAGATTCAAAGCAATACATAATATAACCATTGCAAAATATACAATTGTCAGAAACCATTCATACCATTTTCTCTTAAGCATAATGTCCTCCCCGATATATGGTCAGGCCTTTTGTGATCTCTTCTTCATACAAAACAGGAATGCTATCGTAAGTACAACTCCTACCGGCAGTGAAAGCCACGTTACACCGATCTTATCAAACAGCCCGGTAAATATGTAGCAGACAAATGAGATTGCAGCAACAGATATCGCATAGGGAAGCTGGGTCTCAACATGGTTAATGTGATTACAATGTGCACCTGCCGATGACATGATCGTTGTATCCGAAATAGGCGAACAGTGATCTCCGCAGACAGCACCTGCAAGACAGGCTGAAATCCCCACAAAGAACAATGAACTTGTCTCCGGGAAGATTGCGGAAACTATGGGAATGAGTATTCCGAATGTTCCCCAGCTGGTACCTGTGGCAAAAGAAACAAGACATGCCACGATGAATACAATCGCGGGAAGAGCCCACTGTAACCCTTGAGCTCCGGCCATTGCATTTCCTACAAAATCCTTGGCTCCAAGCAAATTGGTCATGTTTTTAAGTGCAGTTGCAAGAGTAAGAATCGTGATAGCGGGAACCATAGCACAGAATCCTTTCGGAACACATTCCATGGCCTCATTAAAGGTCACAACCTTTCTTGCCATCATATAGATCACTATTATTACAAGAGCAAGAATGCTACCCCAGGGAAGTCCGACATAGGCGTCTGTTGATGAAAAAGCTTCGATAATTCCCCCTTCCTCTATTGCGGAAAATCCGTTGAATAAAAGACCCCATACACAAAAAACTATAAGGATAACAACAGGGATAATCAGATCTATAAGTTTTCCTTTCGGAGATTCGATGGGGCCGTCATGCTTAAGCGTATACTCTTCATCTTCCGACAGACTCAGTATGCCAAGATCTCCTGTCGATTCGGCTCTTTCTTCAAACTTCTTCATCTTGCCGTAATCAAACTTTAAAAGTGTAATTGTTATGATGAAAACGAATGTTAAGATCGAATAGAAATTATAAGGAATAGCCCTTACAAACAGCTCAATTCCGGAGTACTTTTCACTTGTAACGCATCCGCTGACAGCAGCCGCCCATGAAGAGATCGGTGCTATCATACATACAGGCGCCGCAGTTGCATCAATAAGATACGCAAGCTTAGCTCTTGAAATCTTTTTTGAATCTGTGATAGGTGCCATAACCGAACCCACAGTCAGGCAGTTAAAATAATCATCTATGAAAATCAATACACCGAGTACAAATGTTGCAAGAGCAGCTCCTACTTTTGTTTTGATGTTTTTTGAAGCCCATTCTCCGAATGCTCTTGAAGCACCTGATTTGTTAATAATCGAAACAATGATTCCCAGTATCACAAGAAATATCAATATACCCGCATTCCCTGCTACCGCATCGGACAATCCCTCAACAGTTATGTAGTTAAGTGTTCCGGTAAATGATACTCCGGATGCCATCAATGCTCCGAGAACCACTCCGACGAACAATGAAGAGTACGCCTCTTTTGTAATGAGAGCAAGTACTATTGCAACAAGCGGAGGTACAAGTGCCCAAAATGTCCCTTCAAAGGAGAATGCTCCACCCGCTGACACTATACCGATCAAGATAACCATTACCACGAAGATTATTCCGGCAAGCACTGCCGAGTTCTTCTTTTTCATAACACTTCCATCCTTTCATCAATCAAGATTCGGCTGACTATTATTACCCCTTTTTCAATCTTGCGATTGCAAGCTTCTGATTCAGACTTTCAAGCGATAGTGACAGACTCTCCACGAAACTTCTGTGTTTCAGTCTTGTGAAAAAGTCATCTTTGTATGGCATCACGGTGTATCCGAATGTCTGGTTATTACTGCGTAAAGGTCCGAATAAAAATACTCTGTCTTTATTTCTCCACTCAGGAGGATACAAATCATTTCTCCGTTTTATCTCGGTTTTATTTCCGTCAGAGAAAAGGATCATATCCTCTTCAAACCCTACCACATCCATATCGGGATCACCCTCAAAGAATGAGTGATTAAGGCATACGGCAACGTCATCGATCTTAACCATTTCCTTACACTCTTCCATTGCCTGCGCATATTCATCCATCGTCCTGCATTTAAACAGTATTTGCTTGATATATGAATGTATAAGTCTGGCTTCGTTCTCTTTTTTGCCTCTTTCGATCAGTTTATTGTAATCGTTCCGAATATTTCTTGTTTGTTCACAACCGCAACTTTCATTAAAGCTTACATACCCTTCAACAAAGCGGGTATCAACATCCATATCCCCTTCCATAGCCAAAAGAAGGGCATCCGTAGCGTCAAATCCAAGAGCCTTACGGTTTCTGTTAACACTGGTAATTGAAGGAGAATACATCTGAGCTTCTTCTATATTATCAAATCCGGTAACCTTCATATAGTCCGGAATAGTGATTCCGTCCTTTAATGCTTCCTCTGCAAAGCCAAGAGCCATATAGTCATTTGCGCATATAACCGCATCAGCCATATGAACTCCCATCTCTTTCCACTCGTTGTAAGCGTTAGCACCGTCTGTTTTCCAGAATCTTTTATGAAGTACTCTCCTCTTGGATACTTTAATATCATGCTCGTTCAGACAATCACAGAATGCCCTGAATCTTTCATTACTTTCAAAATTATCTTCCGGACCTCCAAGATAATTAAATATCCTGCAATCATGTATAGTGATCATATGCTCAACGAGTTGGTACATTGAACGATAATTATCAAGACCGCAAAACAGAGCATCATCACACCTTGTATCAATGCTCACCACAGGCTTATTATGGTTTCTGAACTTTTCGGTTATCTCACTTACGTACTTGACGGAATCCAGACTGCTGAGTGCAATTATCAGGCCGTCATATCTTTCGGGATCAGGTAATGAATAGATTTCCCTTCCCTTACGGAAAAAATCGGTTTCCATCAGATTGTCGTAAGCATTGCAGATGTGAAGTTCGACATCATCATTTCCTATCCTGTCCAGAATACCGGAAATAACGTCCCGACTGTAATCACTGTCCCACGTGCTTGTCAGCATCAATATCTGTTTTGTCATTATCATTCCCCAAATTACTATTTGCCGAAACCTGATCGTTCGTTTTTTTCCTTAGATTTCTGAACAGATCAATCATACTTTTTTTCTCCGGAATGGCCACTTCATGGATAAGATCCATAACATAATCCCCATCCCATAAAACAATGTTCAGTTTATCAGCAAATTCCTTTGCTGTTTTGGTAAAACTCTGATTGGTCATTACTGCGCCTATCATGGCGTTGTAATAGTCTTTCCCGGCATACGCCTCCTGAATTGCCTTGATCCCGATAGGATCCGAGTAACATTTACACTGTATGGCATAGCTTATGCCGTCTCTGTCCGCAATAATATCTATTCCGTAATCGTGGCTTGGCGGTGTCATCTCTACATTTTCAAAGCCTTTCGCCTCAAGCAGTTCGGCACAATACTGCTCAAATTCCGCACCATCCATATCATCGAACATTTCGTCATCGTCCGATGAATGTCTTCTCATGTACCAGATCCACACGGCAAGTAGGGCAAGAACTGCTATGCCGATTACAATTATGATTATTGTTTTGATGTCCACTCGCGGTCCCCCCCTAAGCTACGATAGATTAATGCGGTGACTCGCCCATTTTATGTCATGATTGCGTAGCAATCCTGACACGGCGACATCTGCTACGCAGATGTTGGAAGGGCTCGTCGTGCCCTTCGCCAGGGTGGCATCCCGAATGAAATTCGGGATAGTAGACAGGGTCCCCCCTATCTACATTCAACAATAGCCGGACGGGCCATGCTAAATTCAGGCGCCCTCGCGGCACACAAAGACATCCGTTTAGTGCTGCTCCATTCCTGGCCTGACACGATTCGCGGCGCTCTGTTGCGCAAGACCCGAATCTCAACACACAACCTGCCGGCTACGCATTTGTAGTATACACGTAAATTCGCTAATCTTCAATGATTTTCGTCTTTTTTTCCACCCTCATATTCACCGCAGATAAAATGTTTGACCGACATCACAACCAGTGCCGCCCCCGCTACGATAAACAAAATAACGGCCGCCCACATCCATGCACTTATCTCATTTCCGGATGTTATTATCTGGTATGCAAGATAAACAAGATACCCTCCTACTATTGTTCTGATGGTTAATACAACCTGGGTCGGATAAGCACTCCCTGACGGCTTATCGGGTTTGGCTTCAGGTTCGGGATCAAGTTCTTCAAATTCAGCATCTTCTATCTGATTACTATCCATATTTCCACCATGTTTCCTTTCAGATCAGTGTTTATATATTTCTCAAATACTTAGCATCTTTGATATAGTTCCATTAAGATATTAACATGGTATAATGATATAAGTAAATTACAAACCGCAATTTTGATTATAAGAAGGGGTACATATGCCAACCGATAAAGAAATTGAAGAAGTGATCAATATGCTTGATGGAAAAACAGAAGAAGGAGTCAGCCGCATCGGAGTTCACAGGGTAGAAACCGAACGTGAAGACTTTGTCAGGGAAGTTCATCACCATGGCAGATGCGATGTTGGAAGCCCTTTTGCGGACGGCAGTGTCGGAAACTTCTGTGATTGATACCATGCTTAATATTCAGGGACTTCAGAAAACAACATTACTTGATTATCCAGGGTGTGTTGCTGCAACGGTTTTTTTCGGCGGCTGCAATATGCGCTGCCCATTTTGTCATAACATGGACATTGTGGAGAATTGTCAGAAGCCGCAATACAGCGATAGGGGTATTCTGGATTTTCTCTCAAAAAGAGGCGGGATTCTGGACGGTGTATGCATAACAGGCGGTGAGCCTACATTTTACCCGGAATTACCTTCCTTTATCGCGAAGATTAAGGAGCTTGGCCTTAAGGTAAAGCTTGACACAAACGGAACCAATCCTCAAATGCTTATAAATCTTGTTAAAGATAATCTTATTGACTATGTAGCCATGGATATCAAGTCTTCTCCTGCAATTTACGGTAAAGCCTGCGGGATTGAAAACATCATTCTGACCCCCATTAAAGAGAGCATAGATTTTCTGCTTGGCGGAAATATCGAATATGAATTCAGAACTACAGCTGTGGATGAATTCCTGCCCTTCGAAGCCATATCCGACATCGGTACACTGATAAAGGGGGCAAAGCGTTACTATCTTCAAGGTTATGTGGAATCCGAATTTGTCCCTGACAAGTCCCTCCATGCGGTCTCCAAAGAAAAACTCCTGCAATACGTGCAGGAGTTGTCAAAATCCATTGATCTCGTTGAAATCCGCGGGATGGATTAATCCCCGTCATTTACATACTTCATATAATTAACAACCATAAGAGCGATCTTGAGTGTGAGAGCATCATCAAATACCCTTACATCAAGACCTGTTGCTTTCTGAAGTTTTTCAATTCTGTAGATTAACGTATTTCGATGGATAAACAGTTGTCTTGATGTCTCCGATACATTCAGGCTGTTCTCAAAGAATTTGTTTACCGTAGTCAGTATCTCATCATCAATCTCCTCCGGTATATTATCACCGAATATCTCCTTGATAAACAGCTGGCACAGATTGACAGGAAGCTGATATATGAGCCTTCCGACCCCAAGATTACTGTATTCGATAGTCCTCATAAGGGGGTAAAAGATCTTACCCACATCGAGTGCCATTTTTGCTTCTTTGTACGACTTGGACACTCCCTTAATATCCTCGGCAATCGTTCCGAATGCAACCCTGACATCGCTCATGGCCTCGGATCCTGCCATATCAACAAGCATTTTTGCCGTCTCCTCAAGGTCATCCTTATCATCATCTTTATCAAGGGCTTTAATAACAACAACATGATTTTCATCTACAGCAGTCACCTGATCGCCGGCCTCGGTATAAAACAATTCCTTTACCATCTCGATAAGATTATTCTCTCTTGATACAACAGGTTCCACAACAAATACGCATCTTCTCTGTGACGCTTCGATATGAAGCTTACGTGCCCTGTTGTAAGCATCCACTAGAAGCATATTATCAAGGAGAAGATTCTGGAAAAATGAATTCCGGTCTATCTTATCAGTATATGCCGCTACAAGGTTCTTTAGCTCGGATGCCGCAAGCCTTGCACAAACTGTCTCCTCCCTTCCGTTGTTTGTGATCAGTACAAACGCTGTGTCCCCATCATCCGTTACCCTGATAAATGTCTGCCCCTTAACTTCAAGGGATTCTTCATTACTCATGGCAAAATCACAAATGCTGTCCCTGTCGGGTGCGTCAATTGATCCGGTTTTTACGATCACTCTGCCTGTTGTATCCGTTACAACAAGTTCCGTTCCGGAAATGCTGTATACCTCTTCCATGCAGCTTTCAATCACTCTGTCAGTTATCATTTTGACTACAATCTCCCAAATTGATGCTTTTTTCAGCCTTATTCCTTATTCTCAGCTCTTCAAAAAACTTTGTCAGCAGCCCGCTGCATTCATCGGCAAGAACATCTCTTGTGATCTGTGTTTTATGATTGAATCCATCCATCTGTAACAGATTAATGACGGATCCGGCACATCCCGACTTCGGGCTCATGCACCCTATCACGACTCTGTCGATTCTTGACTGAACACATGCACCCGCACACATCTGGCACGGCTCAAGCGTCACATACATCGTACATCCCTCCAGACGCCAGTCACCCATTGCTTTGCTTGCTCTTTTAATGGCTGTGATCTCCGCGTGACACAATGTGTTTCTATCGGTATTTCTCCGGTTGTATCCGCGTCCGATGATCTTCCCGTCATAAACTATCACACAGCCAATCGGTACTTCTCCGAGCCTGTATGCCTTTCTTGCCTGAGCAAGAGCCTGCTTCATATATTTTTCATCTTCGCTTAATTCCATAATAATAATTTACCAAAAAATCCCCCGCAGGTAAATGCGGGGGATAATAATCATATGAATTACTCTGATGATACTAGTTTGTAATGATCATCTCGGTATCCTTATCGAATACGTGGATCTTCTCAACATCAAATGCAAACTTAACAGTATCGCCGGGTCTTGCTGTTGTACGAGGATCAACTCTTGCTGTGATCGGGAACTCTTCAAGATCAAAGTACAGATAAACTTCAGCACCGAGAAGCTCGTATACCTTAACTGTTGATTCGAACACGCTCTGAGGAGATGCTTCAATATACATTTCCGAATCATATACATCCTCGGGACGGATACCGAAAGTAACAACCTTTCCTGCATACCCGCCTTCTATAAGCTTTTTAGACTTAGCGGGAGGAAGAGGTACTGACTTGCCGGCAAACTTGAGGCTTGCAACATCACCCTCAACATCAACGGTTGCATTGATGAAGTTCATCTGAGGAGATCCCATGAATCCTGCAACAAAGAGATTGCAAGGCTTGTCATAAAGATTCTGAGGTGTATCAACCTGCTGTATAACACCATCCTTCATAACTACGATTCTCGTTCCGAGTGTCATAGCCTCTGTCTGGTCATGTGTAACGTAGATGATGGTGGTTCCGAGTCTCTGATGAAGCTTAGCGATCTCAATTCTCATCTGTACACGAAGCTTGGCATCAAGGTTTGAAAGAGGCTCGTCCATAAGGAATACCTTAGGATTACGAACGATAGCACGACCCATGGCAACACGCTGACGTTGTCCACCCGAAAGAGCCTTGGGCTTACGATCAAGAAGTGCTGTAAGATCCAGGATCTTAGCTGCTTCCTTAACCATCTTGTCTATTTCATCCTTGGGAACTTTACGAAGCTTTAATCCGAAAGCCATGTTGTCATATACTGACATATGAGGATACAGAGCGTAGTTCTGGAATACCATCGCGATATCTCTGTCCTTGGGCTCAACATCGTTAACTACACGATCACCGATCTTGAGTTCACCTGAAGATATCTCTTCAAGACCTGCGATCATACGAAGTGTTGTTGACTTTCCGCATCCGGAAGGACCAACGAAGATGATGAATTCCTGATCTGCGATCTCAAGGTTAAAATCTTTAACAGCCTGGAATCCGTTAGGATAAACTTTGCAAATGTTCTTAAGTGATAAACCTGCCATTTAATGTAACCTCCATATAATTAATCATTTGGTGCGCCGCACCACGCTGGAATGATTATATCAAACACCTTATTAAAGTGTGAATGCCAAGGTTGCCCAAAGATTTTGTGCTTTCGTGTACAAATTAACCAATCGGTTATTATTCTCTGTTGTCGGAATCAATCGGCTTGGGCTTTCCGGCTTTCTCGGCTTCAAGTTTATCCTCCTCTGTAGCCTCGGAGAAAAATGCAAGCTGGTTCTTGCCGCGCTTCTTGGCCTTATACAATGCAGTGTCGGCAGCCTTGTACATGCTTTCGTAATCCACTCCGTCACGCGGATAAATTGCAGCTCCGATACTTGCTGTAGGCGAATATCTGGTATATGTGCCAACCGTAAAGTCCTTGAAAAATCCCGCAACTCTTCCGGCCTCTCTCTCTATTATGCTGTCATCCTTCAGATCCTTGAGGAATATGATAAATTCGTCACCACCGGTACGACCAATAATATCCGTAACACGAAATTCCGTTCTGATCCTCTTACCCAGAGTAGCTAATACTTCATCACCAAATGCATGTCCCATTGTATCGTTTATCTTCTTGAAGTTATCTATATCAAGAACACACATCATACAGGTCTTGTCCTTGCCCTCCCCGCTAAGATATTCCTTGATCTTGTTTTCTGTTGATATCTTGTTGAGAAGTTCCGTAAGAAGGTCCGTTTCGGCCTTATTCTGGAGTTCCATGTTTTCTTTTGTGAAGTTGACCCTGTTAATAATGTAGATGACTATGATAAGTCCGACAAATATTCCTATTGATATCAGGACTTTCATTATCATGCTTCTGGTATCCTGATTCTCTTCCTGAATGCTTCTGTTTATCTGGTTATCCCTTACGGATACTATAACACATGCTCCGGTTGTTGCTATCGGCTGATGACATATGTAACAGCTTACACCTTTCCCGTCGTTTACATGAACTGTTCCGGCCCTTCCGGATTCTATGCTCTGCATGAACACTGTGCTGCTTCCTTCGTCAAAAGTCAGCTTATCCACAACTTCCGACAGTCTGTCTCCGGGCTGGTAAATACCGGACTCGGCACCATACACCTCTCCTATGATGCCATTCGCATATACAAGCGCATAACTGTATGCCGTTGAATCCATCTGTTTTGCGATCTTGTCGGCTTTGTAGACCAGAATCAGGTTTCCCCGCCACTCGTCTTCGGTTCTTATAGGCGCTGAAACCATAAGAACAGCTCTGTTTTTCTCATCTACGATCGCCGCTGAATAGTCCTTCGTACCAAGAAGTGATTTGAACTCTTCCGATGAATTGACTGTCTGATATGTATTTCCATATGAATCTATGGCATTTCCGTTACTCTTGACTATATATGCGTCAACAAGACCCATATGATTATCAAGATATTTGATCAGCTCAACTGCCCTGTCTGAGAAAATGTCATCTTCATTCATAAGATAATCCGCGATGGCATCCGCTCCGTTAACAGAGCCTTCATACAGTCCCTTATAATAACCGGCAACAGAAACAGCCTGACGGCTTACCCTGTCAAGCGCTTTTATCTTTGAATTCTCCTGCATGGTTTTGTTATAGCTGATAAGTGTAAATACAAGAAAGACCATCAGGATAATTGTGGGAATAGCCCACTGGGTCGTTATGGAATTGCTTTTGTTCTTCTCAGCCTTCCCCATTTATATCCTCCGCCGGATCGGAACTGCTATCCTCCTTCGGCATGTATAATACAAATATCTTATTAAACAATTTGGAATTGAAATATGCAGTCGCGGAAAACATTATCAGCACCAGTATAAACAGCGCCGGAAAAAACCATATAAGCACAACCGGGATCGCCGTTATGACCAGCATAGCAATCGTATATGGAAGATGCCTGATGCTGATAAGGAACGCATTTTTGGCTGTGTTTTTGATGGTGTTATCAAACTGCGCCAGAATCGGGAATATATACGTACCAACCATAAGAATAACAATCCCCATCAGGAAAACAGCAACCATTATCACGTTGCCCAAAGCCGGGCTGCTTAGAATCTCAGCTGTGTTACCACCGTTAACGATCCGAAGATCTGTTATCATTATCATTTCCACAACAAGAAAACCTATCCAAATAACTGTGGCCTGTTTAAAGTTTTCTTTAAAGGATTTGAAGTAAGACCGTGTGATATACCCCTCTTCATCTTTTGCCATCTTAAGTGTCACATAATAAAGTGCCGTTGTAGCCGCTCCGATCGTTATCACAGGTATACAGCATACTATAAACAGCAGATTCAGCCAGAACAAATCTGCGAGTCTGGACAAAAATGTAAATACCGGGCCTTCAAAATTAAATGCTCTGCTCATTTTATGCAAACCTTAAGGCAAGAAAACACACCTTTTTTATTATAATTTAGCGTAGAAAAAAAAGCAATCAAAAGAGTTCTATCTTCATCGGGGTATATCTGATACCATCGGCGGTCTTTTCCTCATCCAGATCGGTAAACCCCAGTTTGTGATAAAAATCAACGGCAAACGGTGCCGAAAACACTGTCATCTCTTCTACTCCCTCAGCGGCAGCATCCGTAAACGCCGTCCTGAGTAATTGGGTTGCTATTCCCTGATGATGAAAAGCCCCATCCACAAACAAAAGTGATATGTGCCAGTGTTTACGGATACCCAGAATACCGATAATCACATCATTCTCATCAAATGCACCCAGTGCATAATAATCACCGAGCACAAACATATTCCTTAGTTCATCACCTTTTACAAACTCATGAAAGTTCTTTATTCCTTCATCGTTATAATCAGGCGCTTCATAGATCAGAAAAGTATCCCATGCCAGCTGCATGGCCATATTCCATTCATTTCTTTTTATATGTCTGATCTCATAGGTCATTTCTTGAACAATCCCGAGAAAAATCCCGCAATACTGTTTCCTATGCTTTTAGCAGTGTTTGTGATGGCGTTTCCGATTATATCCGTCAGTCCGAGATCCTTGATATCTACTTTGTTGATGTCAAAAGTCCCTGCTTTAATATCATCCTTATACTTTGCATAGATATCATCGGCCTGCTCGGCAAGCACCTTATAATCAATGCCCATTGCCTTAACCTTCATCATAAGATCCACTATCTGTGCGATCTCCTCTTCCGAAAGAGTAACTTTCAGATCAACCATTCCCTTTCTGATGGCGGCGTCTATCTCTTCCTTTGTGTTAAGGTCGTTGGTCGCAACAACAGTTTTGATATAAGCAATAAGTTCTTCTGCCTGATCATCACCTACCGCCTCTTTTATCTGTCCGGTAGTCACAAGCTCATTAAGGGATGTGTCTATTGCTTCATTACTCACCTCTTTACCGCTCATACTCTCATAAGCCTTCAGGGCGCCGATCAGAGCTGCCGTACCCGATATGGGAGTAGGTCCGCATACAAATATATCCGCATCGGTAACTCCCGCGGTAATAAGGGCATTTCTGTACATATTCGTTGTACAGTAATTGATATTGTTTGTAGTAACAACAACTCCGTGTCCGGTTTCTTCGGGCTTGACAAGTACCGACGAAAGAGATTTTGTTCCTATTATTGAAGATGCTATATACTTATCAAGTGCTGCATGTTCCTCGGCATTGGTGGTGATTACAACTTCATAATCTCCAAGATCCGATTCCGATACACCCATTTGCGACAGAACGTTTGTCCTTTGCTCAGGTGTAAGATCTGCTCCGAGAGCTATGTACCCCTTTTTATCAGTCTTCTTTGATCCTTCATCCGCTTTGTCTGACCCACCGAACAGTGAATCTATGATCGAAGTGATCCCGCCGCTCTTAGAGGGTGCCTGCGTAGGCGTAGGGGTCGGTGTTGCGGTGATGATTGTCGTAGCTTCCTTGGCCTTTTCGGTAACCGTTCCGTTCCCCGAATCATCAAATGTTATAGTCTGCGTTGCCCCGACACTTACGGTCATTCCCAGTGTAAGTGCCATAATAGTAATCATACTGATAAATTTTTTCATAATTTTTATTCTCCCTTCTATGTTTAAACAAATCAGTCAATAACTCTAAAGAATTTCTGAACCTGATTTCATGTCCTTTTCCGGTGTCATTAATGACAGGTTTCCTTCATCATCCTCTGCGCAGAGAATCATTCCTTCCGACTCGATGCCGGCAAGTTTTGCACTCTTTAGGTTAAGCAAAACCATTACCTTCTTCCCCACCATTTCTTCGGGCTTGTAGTAAGCCTTGATCCCGGAAACTATCTGCTTAACGCTGTCTCCGATCTTAACCTTTGAGCACAGGAGTTTTTTGGATTTCGGAACCTCCTCGCACGCTATTATCTCACCGACTACAAACTGCATCTTTGCAAAATCATTATATTCAATCTCGTCTTTTGCCTCTACATGCATTTCGGAACTTGCAGCATCCTCATCCGGCAGGATTCCGTTTTCTTTTTCATATTCCGCTCTTTGGGCTTCCTGTATTTTGGAAACCTCTTCCATTACATCCTCGATCTTTTTCCTGGCAAAAAGCATTTCCGGATTATCGGTGACTTTTGTTCCGCTTCTGTAGATTCCGAATTCCGAAAGAAGTTCGAAATCTCTTTCGGTACCGTACAGCTCCATCAGGATCTTATCCGCGGTTTCGGGCATGAACGGCTTTAACAGATTGGCTCCTATACATATTCCCTCAACAAGATTGTACATTACTTCGGAGAGTCTGTTTCTGTCAGCTTCATTCTTTGCAAGAACCCAGGGCTCTGTCTCGTCAATGTATTTATTGCATCGTCTGAATATATTGAAGACTTCCGTGAGGGCATCAGCCATATGCATCTCATCCATCTTCTTTCTGACCTTCTCGGCAGCCCCTGTACACACAGCCTTAAGGTCATCATCATATTCACCTGTCGCTCCCGTACTGCTCACAAACCCGTCAAAATACTTGTTGCTCATGGTTATCGTCCGGTTGACAAGGTTTCCCAAAACGTTTGCCAGATCAGAATTGTACCTCTCAGTCATAAGCTCCCAGGTGATCGTTCCGTCATTGTCATACGGCATTTCATGAAGAACATAGTATCTGACAGCATCAACACCGAAGAGCCTTATAAGATCATCCGCGTAAATAACGTTTCCCCGGGATTTACTCATTTTCTCTCCGCCCTGCAAAAGCCAGGGATGTCCGAACACCTGCTTCGGGAGCGGAAGGTCAAGACTCATCAGGAAGATCGGCCAATATATTGTATGGAACCTGATTATATCTTTGCCGATAAGATGAAGGTCTGCTGGCCACAGCCGGTTAAACTGTTCCGTAGAATTCCCGTCGGCATCATATCCTATTCCCGTTATATAGTTTGAAAGCGCATCCAGCCAAACGTAAACAACATGATTATCATCAAAATCAACGGGAATACCCCATTTAAATGATGTACGGCTGACACACAGGTCCTGAAGTCCCGGTAGAAGGAAATTATTCATCATTTCATTTTTACGTGATACAGGCTGTATAAATTCAGGATGGGTATTAATATACTCTATCAGTCTGTCGGCGTACTTGCTCATCTTGAAGAAATACGCCTCTTCCTTTGCAGGCTTTACTTCTCTGCCGCAGTCAGGGCATTTACCGTCCACCAGCTGGCTTTGTGTCCAGAATGATTCGCAGGGAGTACAGTACATCCCCTCATAGGAGCCTTTGTAAATATCTCCTTTTTCATACATCTTCTTGAATATTTTCTGAATCTGCTTTTCGTGATCAGTATCGGTTGTTCTGATAAACCGGTCATATCCAACATTTAAGCTGTCGCATATATCCTTTATCTGCCCGGCAATCTTATCCACAAACTCTTTGGGAGTAATACCCGCAGCCTTTGCTTTTTCCTCAATCTTCTGTCCGTGCTCATCGGTTCCGGTCTGAAACCATACATCTTTTCCCTCAAGCTTTTTAAATCTTGCAATCGCATCAGCCATAACTATCTCGTAGCTGTTGCCTATATGAGGTTTCCCCGAAGTATACGCGATAGCGGTTGTTAAATAGTATTTTTCTTTTTCCATTATATCAGCTCCTTATATATCTCTCTTTTTGAAACGCCTCTGTCTGCCGCAACTTTTTTCATTGCCTCTTTACGGTCATAACCCTGCGCTTCGTATATTGCCATATGTTCATTGATATCCTTCCGGTTCCATTCGTCTTTTTTCTCTTCTTCTATCTCCTCGCGTGATCTTCCTTCAAGTATCAGAACAAATTCGCCTTTGGGTTCATGTTCATTATAATAATCCAACGCCTCACAAAGGCGCATTCGTTTGACTTCCTCAAATTTCTTGGTAAGTTCCCTGCATATGGCAATCTTCCTGTCTCCGAGCCGGGCATACATCTCGGCAAGCGTACTCTTTAGGTGATGCGGCGCCTCATACAGTATAATTGTCCTTGTTTCGTTTATAAGGTCTTCGTACACTTCCCGTCTTGATTTTTTGTCCGAAGGAAGAAATCCCTCAAACACAAAACGCCTTGAAGCCAGTCCCGACAATGAAAGAGCGGTAACAAATGCGCAGGGACCGGGCAGGGAAGTAACCCGTATTCCTTCCTTATGGCACATATCGGTAAGGACTTCCCCGGGATCCGAGATCGATGGGGTTCCGGCATCGGTTACAAGTGCTACCGATAAACCGTTTTTCATTTTATCTATAAGCTCTTTCGCTTTATCGTACTTATTATATTCATGATAGCTTGTCAAAGGCACCTTTATCCCATAGTGATTAAGAAGCTTAATACTGTTTCTCGTATCTTCCGCAGCGACAAGATCGACACTTCTGAGAGTATCAACCACCCTTTCCGTTATATCGGACAGATTTCCGATCGGTGTCGCACAAAGATAAAGTATACCTTCTTTTCCTGTTTCTTCCATGTTCAGTATCCGTAAATATCATAGATTTCTTTCGTATAGCAGTTCGGCGACTCATATACGATAAGCGGACGCTCAACGGTAAGTCTTCGCCTGCCTCCGAGTCCCGCCTCTATAAGCACCATATTCGGCTCCCGGTTAACATATGGATATACCAGTTTCATCCGCTTTGGTTCCAGACTGTACTTTGTCAGTGTTTCAAATATCTCCGTAAGTCTGAATGGTCTGTGGATCAGAAACATCCTGCCTCCGGGCTTTAACATTCTGGAAGCTACTCTTGCAACATCATCGAATGTGCACAATATTTCATGTCTTGCGATAGCTTTCGGAGAATCGGGATTTTTGATTCCGTGATTATCTATCATATATGGCGGATTGCACGTAACAGCGTCAAAAGCTCCTGCCTGATAGTACTCTTCCGCATCTTTAATATCTGCACACAGTATATTTACACGGTCGCTTAAATCATTTGCTTCTACACTTCTTTTTGCCAGATCCGCTATATCTCTTTGTATTTCTATTCCTACTATCCTCTCCGCTCCGGTTTTGGCTGCCAGAAGGATCGGTATGATCCCGTTTCCCGTACACAGATCAAGAACCTTATCCTGCCGTCTTATCGATGCATAACTCGACAGAAGTACCGCATCCATTCCGAAACAGAACTTTTCGGTGTTTTGAATTATTTTGAATCCGCAGCGCTCAAGATCATCTACCCTCTCGCCCTCTTTTAATTCAATCGTCGTCCAGTTTGGATTTGCCATCTTTTTGCTCTAATCTTTCAAGCTCCTCAAGTTCAAGCTCTTCTTCTAGCTCCTCATGTGATTTCCTGTTTTTATTATCTTTGTTCTTGCCCCGTTTTTGACCCTTTTCGGCTTTTTCATCCGGTGATTTCTTATGTCTGGGCTTAAACTTCAGATCTGAAACCGCATATTCCCTAAGTTCCTTCTCATCATCTATTTCCACTACAACCTTAACAAGCTGCTTCAAAACGTTGGTTTCTCTTACTTCTCCCTTTAACCCGTCCGGGGTTGTGACCATCTCTCCCACTCTCGGCAGCTTGGAATTCAATTCCTCATAAACCTCCGCTTCATTCTGAAGACAGCACATCAGCCGCCCGCATATTCCCGATATCTTAGTCGGATTAAGGGACAGGCTCTGTTCCTTGGCCATTTTGATCGATACGGGCGCAAAATCAGACAGATATGTATGACAGCAAAGAGGCCGACCGCATATACCCATCCCGCCGAGTATCTTGGTCTCATCCCTTACTCCTACCTGCCGAAGTTCGATCCTTGTACGAAATACTCCCGCAAGGTCCTTTACAAGTTCACGGAAATCCACTCTTCCGTCAGCTGTAAAATAAAACAATACCTTATTATTGTCAAAGGTATATTCCGCATTGATCAGCTTCATTTCCAGGCCATGTTTAAGGATCTTCTCCTGGCATACCTTATATGCATCCTTTTCTTTTTCCCTGTTTCTCTTTTCACGCTCGTCATCATCGTTGGTTGCCTTTCTGATAACATTCTTGAGAGGCTGCGTTATCTTGCTGTCATCAACTTCCATATTCGGAAGCACTACAGTCCCGTACTCTACCCCTCTTGCAGTTTCCACTATAACGTGATCGGCGCGTTTGAATTCTATGTCTTTCGGTCCGAAATAATAAATCTTTCCCGCCGTTCTGAATCGGACTCCTATAACTTTGGTCATTCTAACTCTCCTTTATTGTTAGCAGCATCAGTTCCATTGCCAGTTCGAAGTTTACATTTGCTTTAAGCCTGCTCTTTGTCTTGTCGAGAATCTGCAGTATTTTTTCTATTCCCTCATATGAACTGTCTGCAGACTCTTTTGCTATACTCTCCTTTTCATCGGAAAACACGATCGCATCGGAATCCATCGTGGCCTTATACAGAAGCACATCCCGATACCAGATCATCATTATATCCAGAAAATCACTAACATTAAGCTTATATTCCTCAAGTGTTTTAAGAGTTCTGATCATATCGGCTGTATCCATCTTTTTGATGAATTTCAAAACCCTTACCGCCTCTTCCTTTATATTTTCAAAATCCTCACTTATTGCGAGGCTTCTTGCCTTTCCGATATTTCCTCTTGCAAATGCAGTACAGATATCGGCCCGATAATCCGGAATACCCACCTCTGTCATAAGGTATTTCTTAACCGTTTTATCTTCCACAGGCCTCATGTCAAGCTGCACGCATCTGGATATAACTGTGGGAAGCATCGCTGTTTTGGATGTTGTAAGAAGCATGATCACAACATATTCCGGAGGCTCTTCAAGTGTTTTAAGTAGGGCATTTTGAGCCTGAGGCGTCATCTTCTCGGCCTCGTTCATGATATATATCTTCCACTTGCTTTGGTAAGGCTTAATCTGTGCATCGGAAACGATCTGCTCCCTGACATCATCCACCGATACAGTTCCCGGTTTATCATGGGTAACCGTGATTATATCGGGATGATTATGGGTAGCGGCCTGTATGCAGGATCTGCATTTTCCGCATGGATTGACCCCGTCCACGGGATGTTCACATACAAGTGCATTTGCAAATATACGTGCAATGAATTCTTTACCCTGCATGCTCTCACCGGTAATCAGATATGCCTGGCTGATCTTTCCCGACAAAATAGACATACGAAGATGTTCTTTAATATGCTCTTGTCCTATTATACTGTCAAAATTATCACTCATGTCCGTTACCCGTCAGGTAAGTATATCAAGCAGCAGTCCGCGAATCTCTCCGACCTTGGCAAGTATCGCAAGATGATCCTTCTCATCCTTCATCAGTTCCTGTGCAAGTTCATCCAGGGTTTCATCAACCCGCCTTATAATACCGTATACCCTGTGCCTTCCCTTTCTGTCCAGGAAATTCTCACGGGAAAATTTGTGGGATCTGTTGACAATCTCATTCATGAATTCCTTGATCAGTGTACGATACCTCTTCATATCGGCAACGTCCATATGCTTTGTGATTTTCTTGCCCTGCATGGTAATATCTTCATACATGAGCCCGAGCCTTTCCTGAAGGCCCTCTTCCTCGATCGCACTCATCAGTGTGAACCGGAATGCTTCATCTGTCGGAGCATTTGCCTGATTGGTATCCGTAATCTGTGTAGGTTGTATTACCTGATTGACTTTAATATCCATTCCTTAATCCTCTTGGCACAAGCCTCAAGATCGTCATTCTCAAATCTGACATCATCTGTTATGCCCAGTTCCCTGATCCGCTCTTCGCGAAAATCATTTGCATCGGATAAAAATCTCCTGCACATTTCCGCGTATCTGCCGTTCTCCGGAAGTCTTTCTCTCGTCAGCGCCCGCATAAGTCGCTCTCCGTCATCCAGTTCTATATATATCGGCAGAACTCTTCCTCTCCCGTAATACTCTCTTGTTCCGGCGAAGGATTCCAAAACACCTATTGCAAGATAATTCTTATTATCTATATCAAGGGTTCCGTCATCAGCGGTAAAATAATACCAGTCGCCGTGAACAGTGTGATACACCTGTTCCTCAATAATCTTTCCGGAACGCTTGAAATCTTTGTATCCCTCGATATCCACAAAATGATAGCTCTCTCCGTCTGTCTCTCCGTCCCTGATAGGTCTTGTGGTATAACGGATAACCGGATTAAGTCCCAGCGTTTCATCCCTTATTATAATGTTGTATAAACTGTCTTTCCCTGCACAGCTTTTGCCGATCAGGTAGAAGATTTTTCCCATATTACCGAAATCTCTCCGTTTGTTAATCCGACTACATCAAGGCCTGTATTAATTGCTTCAAGTATTCTGCCGGCCGACTCCTTCGTGATCTTCTCTCCCGGGATCAGTTCGGGAATCCCCGGAGGATATACGGATACAAAATCCGCGGCAATCCTGCCTTCGGAAGCTCCTACCGGAACTGACTCCGCCTCCGAAAGCATCGCCTCTTTCATATTACCATCCAACAATCCGGTATATGTGCTCATCCCGGTATCGGATACTTCTGTCGGAGCTACTTGGCCCCCCGCTGTTATTATCTCATCAATCCTGAAAAGTGCATCATACAGTTTTTCAAACGCCCGGGCAGAATCTGCAATGCTTGTCATCAGTATCACATATTCCTTCGTCGCCATCTCGGCGCATATTCCGTATTCTTCGCGCAATGTCCGGCTTAAACGCTCCCCCGTGTATGTTGCCGTAGAATCCCCTACAACGATTTTCCCCATATCATGGTCACAGGATCCGGGGGCACTTAGTTTACTTCCCGTCAAAACAGCAAGGCTCTTAAATCTCCCTGCTTTTTTATAAAAATCATTCAGCTTTTTTGTATAGTCATCGAAAAGTTCCTTTTTCCGGTCCTCCAACAGCGCCGTCATGGAATCTATTGATGCCATAAGAACATATGAAGGGCTTGATGTGGAAAATACCGGAAGCATTTTCCGTATATGTTCCTTTGAGCGGCACATCTTGCTAATGTGTATCAGCGCAGTCTGTGTCATTGAAGGAAGGGTTTTGTGAACACTTGCAATAACAACATCCGCACCCTCACTTACCGGACTTGCCGGAAAAGCATCCGATAATCCGAAATGTGCTCCATGAGCTGCATCCACTATAAGAACAGCTCCGCTTTCATGGCATATTGCTGCTATCCCGGCAACATCGCTTGTAATACCTTCATAAGTCGGGCTTGTGATAACAACCGCCACCTTGCCTGTTTCGCATTTTGTCTCTTTTAATGCCCCGGATATCTGTTCCTTTGTTATTCCTCCGAATATCCCGAACAGTTTTTCCTTATCCGGTGTAACAATATACGGCTTTGCTCCGCTTAGCATAACCGCGTTGTACACAGATCTATGGCAGTTTCCCGCAACGATGATCATATCGCCGCATGTAACGGTTCCGCAAACGGAAGCCAGTATTCCTCCTGTTGAACCGTTTACGAGAAAATGTGTCTCATCGGCTCCAAATAACGCGGCAGCACGTTCTTCGGCTTCCTTAATAATACCCTGTGCATCATGAAGATTATCAAAACCTTCCGTTTCGGTAATATCTATTCCATATACTTCGGCAAGGAGGTCATCATTTGAAAGAACTCTTTTATGACCCGGCATATGAAAAGGATATGGTCCACTATCCCTGTTTTCTTTTAATGCTTCAATCAGTCGCATCTGCCGCTTCTTCCGTTGTTTCCTCCACTGTCTCCTCCGCTGTTACTTCTACCGCCTCTTCTACTGCCTCTTCAACCGGCTGCTGCACAGCCTCTTCTTCAAATCCTGTTACAGCCTCAGCAGTATCATCCGGTAATGTATTCTCTGCAGCTTCTCTTGAATCCTTCGTATTCTCTGTCTCTTCCGTATCAGTTACTCCGCTCTTAAATATTCTTACTTTCCGGTTAAACACAATATGCGTAAACACATCGGTGATTCCTGCGGCTATGATTGATATTCCGATAAAAATAAACAGCGTCCTAGGATTCTGGGGTGTAAGATACACGGCAACCGAACCGGCAGCAATACACATTAGGGCAAAGATCATGACTACAAGCCACATTTCCGTGACTTTTTTCATTTTCTTGTCGATCCTTTTCATATCTATGGAGTGTTGAAGTTTTACGACTCCGTTTGCAAAGAGTATCGCACCGGCGATAATGGGGAAATACTCACCTACCGCATCCATTTTCGTGAAAAACAAAAGTGCGCCAAACAGGAGCATTACACCATATACAAGGTCGAGCTTATAGTAACCTGTTGATACATCCTTTACACAGTAAGATAAGACACATATAACTCCCGCTATGGCAAATACACAGGAGAAGAATCGGCAAATGAAGGGAATATCTATTTCCTTATACGCGATAAGAACAGCACCAACCAAAACAAATAAGAATGATATCAGATAATGGTGCCATTTCAGCTGATTTTCTCTTTGTTCCTTCTGCTCTTCTTTCAACTCTTTTTCAATCTTCTTTTTGGAATCAAACATAGTCTACCTCCTTTGAAGATGCCGTCAGTATCCGGCAAAATAATCGTCCGACATTTCTTCCCCTCTGATAACTCTTCCGTTTTCATCCAGCGACTGTTTGTAGTTTTCAACCAAGTAGTCATATTTTCCGAGATTTATATTTATGACCTTGATCATTCTGTCCCTGTCAAACAGAGGACCCCTTGTAATCTCATCTATTATTTCATAGTATTCCCTGGCATCCTGATTCTTTATGGCACCGTAATCCCATCCGTATCTGACCAGATTCAGATACCCTACAGGTGTATCGCGCCACATATGTCCTATCCTCCATCCTGCCTCATGTACCGCCGGAAGATGGGCAAGGTACGGATCACCCAGTGCGTAAAGATCATTGAGATACAGGTCATTGTTGTAATACTTGACGATTCCCGGAACATTTTCGAGAATGGATCCGGGCATATTGTTTTCCCTTACATCCTGTACAGCATCCTCATTCCATGTGTTCCTTATGCAAAGGTCTCCCGTCCGTATAAGAGAATACATATTGTTAAACAGGCTGGTCGTATTAAAATATCCCGCTCTCTCATCCGATATCGAGGATCCGAAGACGCTTCCAAACAAAAATTCATCCGTAAGAACACGTGAAGTTCCTGTATAAACAAGAGCCGCAATAACAAAACCGGCAAATAAACGCTGAAAGGATGCTCCCCGTCCCAGCTCACTGAATTCCCGGTTCTTTATATCCATATAGCAGATAACCGATATAAAGAACAAAAGTGTAAAGTGCCTTCCCATCATAAAATCACCGCCTATATACAGCAGATACAGTCCGTACAGTACGGGTCCCGCCATACAAGCAATATACTGTGATTTTTTGACAGACAGTGCAGCTATTACAGTTAATATCGGAACGATCAGTATTATTGGATCGCACATCGCAGCATTTAAGTAATACCTTATTCCTCTTATGATATAGTCCTTTATTCCGATATTGGTTCCGAGTTTTGCATATGCGGTATTGGGAAATGGAAATCCGTAATACCATGTTGCGAAAATCTCCCACAGTACGAAAGGAAGAAGTCCCAAAATCCCTATCCCCACAGCTTTTTTGAAGGAAACCCCGTCACGCTTGGACAGATACACATATAACGCCATAGGTACGAATATAAGTACGGCATCCATTCTCGTCATTGCTATGAGAGCAACAAGAGATGCAAGTATAAACATGCTTTTCGCATTGTATCTTTCGGAAGAAAAGAAACGCTTCATAAAAATCGCACCGAGCATAAACAGCATGCTGTTTTCAAGTCCCGATGTGGTATAGCTTACAAAACTCGCCGACCCTATCAATGCCAAAAAGCAAAATATAATCTGTTTTTTTGTCTTGCAGAAGTTGCGAATAAGAATACCGAAGGCTACACCCGAAAAGATAATGTTTACGAGAAGTGACACAAAAAACATATCCCTTATCACAAAATAGGCACCTGCTATTACAAGCGTATATAGCGGGCAGGAGGAGGCTGTTGCTCTCTGACCGATATTGTATACAAATCCGTTTCCGTCAACGAGATTCTTTGCCATGATATAGGCATGATAGCTGTCATCACTTTGCCAGGCCAACAATGTAACAACTGCAACAAAGACAAGAATTGTAAAAAATCTGTATCTGTTTAATTCTTCACTGAAATAATCACGTATTCGATTCATCTATCCACCACAATTTACAATAAGGAACCTGTCCTTACTATTTAATCAGCATTTTCTTCGCAAGATCCATAGCCAGTCTCATAACCACATCCGAATTAAAATGCTGCCACTGCCCCCATCTTCCGAGTCCGTATATGTTCTCCGATGATGTATATTCAAGGAAATCTCTGATGATCTCCTGTTTACCTATAGTATTTAAAGGGTAAGCATAATCATTGATAAAATATGATTTTTCCGCTTTTTTTGCACTATCCTCATCAAACCTTGTAAGGTTGGTCTCTGTCCAGTAACCTTTTGATCCCGGACAGAAATTATGCCGTACCAAAATCCGGTGATAGCTTTTCTGCAGATCCGGATAATATATCCAATGTGCTTTTGTATCAAGTTCCCGGGGCTCATACTCAGTTACTATTGAGCTATATTTCAGGGAATCCAGATCCTCGCAAAGCTTTTGGGGAAGATTGATATGTTTATCAATACTATTCCACGGTATCGTGACAACTATTCTGTCGGCACTGTAACTACCGTTAACAACCTTGTTTTCATAATCAATGCTCGTTACTGTTTCATTGTATTGTATTCTGCTTCCCAAAGCATCAGCCATCCTGAGGAACACTTCTCCGTATCCGTATTTTTTCGGATAAAGAAAGTTTGCATGGCCCGGTTGCTTGCCATATGCCTTTTTATTGATACAGGACATTTTTGTCTCTTCATAGGAAACATTTGGTAATTTTTCAAGCCAGTACGTACCGAGGCTGTCAAGATCATCGCCGAACATTTTTCGGTTATACGGAAACATATAATCTTCCGCTATGGCCCTGCCGAGCTTCCACTCTATCCACTCGGTAAACCTGACCGGCATTTCCTTGCCTGTATTACAACCTGCACATTCTATCGCATCCAGATAGCGCTTCTGTTTGTCCTCCGGAAGCTGCCATATATTGGCCTCAATAGGGCTTCCGATAATATCCCCGTACAGATCTATTCGGGAATCTCTTTCATACCTGTCCCATTCGCTTTCGGGTAAAAACCGGAATACAAACGAAGTTACCCCGGGATCCTTAACATCAAGAAAATGTCCTCCTCCCGTATCAAAAGGGCTTCCGTCTACTTCTGCGCTCCGGCATAGTCCTCCGGCTTCCGGTTGTCTCTCAAGTATAAGAAAATCCTTCTCACCATGTTCTAAAAGTGTATTTGCAAATGTCAGTCCGGCAGGTCCGGCCCCGAGAATCAGATATTTCATAGTTTATTTATTATACTTCACAAGTCATATTCACGCAATTACTGCCCATTCTTAATAAAGTGGCTGTATTCTTCGATTATTCCGAGTATGACAAGAGTGGCTTTATCCATTCTTTCAATCGTTATATGTTCAAGCGGACCGTGGAAATTAAAACCACCCGTTCCGAGATTCGGGCACGGCAGACCCATATATGAAAGTCTGGCTCCGTCTGTTCCTCCTCTTATCGGAACCGCAACCGGTGTCATACCTGCAGCGGATACCGCTTTTTTTGCGGTTTCTATCAGATGCTTATGAGGAATAATCTTTTCAAGCATATTGTAATAACTGTCGTTGATCGTGATTGTTACCGTGTCTTTACCATATAAGTCATTGATCTTCCGGGTACACTTTTTCAGAAATTCTTTTCTGTCTTCAAATTTCTTTCTGTCGTGATCCCTTACAATATAATGCAGGTCTGCTCTGCTGCAATCTCCCGACATATCCGTCAGATGGTAAAACCCTTCATATCCTTCGGTATGCTCCGGCCTGTCATTTTCCGGCAGCATAGAGTGGAATTCTTGAGCAACGTTTATCGCGTTGATCATCACATTCTTGGCTGTCCCGGGGTGAGTTGACAATCCTGTAACCATTACCTTAACATCGGCAGCATTGAAGTTTTCATATTCTATTTCACAAACATCTCCACCATCTACGGTATACGCATAATCCGCCCCAAACTTTTTTACATCAAAATTATCTGCTCCCTCTCCGATTTCCTCATCAGGAGTAAAGCAAATGGCAAGCGGTCCGTGGGGAATATCTTCTCTGATAATTCTCTCAACAGCTGTCATTATCTCAGATACACCGGCTTTGTCATCCGCACCGAGTAACGTTGTTCCGTCACTTGTAATCAGTGTTTCTCCCGCAAGATTTTTAAGATGCAAATGATCAGCGGCTTTCATGAATTTTCCGCAGGGATATGTGACATCACCCCCGTCATAATTCTCATGAATAATGGGATTTACATTGCAACCGCTAAAAGCCGGGGACGTATCCAAATGCGCTATGAATCCGAGAGTTATGCATTCTTCATATCCTTTTGTCGCAGGAATGTGCGCCATCAGATAACATTTATCGTCAAGTACTGCATCTACCCCCATATCTTCAAGTTCAGACAAAAGCCTGTTTGCCAGGTCAAATTCTCCCTTAAAACTCGGATGAAGTCCGCTTGTCTCATCTGACTGGGTGTTGATTCTGATGTATTCAAGAAATCGTTCGTATGGTTTCATTATAATAATAGTGGATCCCTCCTATCTACATTTTCCAAGGTGTGTCGCCCATTTGGATTCGGCTTCGCCGAATTGGGGCTCCACGTGTAGACAGGTTCTCCCCATCTTCGATGGGTCCCCCCTATCTACATTTTCCATCTGTCCGGGTGGTCGAGCGGAAGCAGTTCGATCCCGTATCCCTCCATCTCGGGAAAGTCTCTTATCATCTGCTCTTCATCATATGGGATATCTTCGTTATCTTCCTCGTCATAGTACTCCTCCGGAATCTGTCCGGAGGCATCGGCACTTCTCTTTTGAAGTTCCTTGTATATGGGCTGCGTATACATATCTCTTGTACTAAGCTGTTCCCCGGGATTTCTTCTCCGCTTGTTCTCACTTCTTTTTCTGTAATTATACCTCTTATTCTCACTTCTCTTTTTGTATCGTTTTCTCTTTTTCATTTTGGCTCTCTGCGCACTTTTGATAAACCGCATAAACAAAGTGGCAAAAAGAATTATAAAAAATAATACTCCGACTATGAGAAATAGCTTCTTTACAACATCAGAAACGGTTACAAAAACGGTTTTATGGTTCGGAACATAAGTTACGGGCTGCTCCTCGGATCCATCGGTTATAATATTGGCAAATTCAAACAGCCTTCTCTCATTGGTTGCATAATCAAGAGTGGTTCCCCCTACTCTGTTATCCCCTATATAATAGTCCAGTCTGGCAACAGCTCCTTCTGTTTTGGTATCATAATTAACCGTTACGGTCGGTTCCTCAAAATCCATTCCTTTCGGAATAACTATGCTGCCTTCTTTATTAAGCGACAGTATATCTTTTGAACTTCCCATAACATCAAGCTTTGTATTGAAGAAATTTGCGCTTCTTATGTTGTATCTTTTTTCATTGTCGGCAACGTTTATTTTTTGGAAACTGGCAAAGCCGTAATCCAGCAGATCCTTTGTATCGGTGAACTGATACGGGCTTTCATCCTTCATTACCACACATATCAGCTTCATTCCGTCCCGCTGTGCACAGGTTACAAGTGTTTGTCTGGCATCTGTTGTAAAGCCTGTTTTTCCTCCGACTATTCCGTCATAGGCATATTTTCCTCCCTGTATCATCTTATGATGATTTTCCTGAGGTCTTTCTTCATCTGTTTTGTTAGTTGACGGGATCACATATCTGGCCGTGCCGGAGATCATACATAGTGTTTCGTTGGAAAAGAACTCTCTTGCTATAGTTGCAAGATCAAATGCACTGACATAGTGATCAGGATCCGGAAGACCGCTTGCATTCACAAAATGTGTATTTGAGCAGCCAAGCTCCTCTGCTTTGGCATTCATCATACCGACAAACGATTCAAGATCTCCTCCCACATGTTCTGCCAATCCGTATGCAACTTCATTGGCGGATCCTAGGAGCAGACCATACAGACATTGTTCCACGGTCAGCTGTTCGCCCTTCATAATGCCTATTCGGGATGATCCCCACTCGGTATTGTCAATCGCTTCATCCGAAAACGTAACGACTTCATCCATCTGACAGTTTTCAACAACCAGAAGTGCTGTCATCAGCTTTGTTGTGCTGGCGGGATATAATGGTTCGTTAATATTTTTTGCATAAAGAACCGTCCCTGTATCAACTTCCATTAAGATTGCCGACTCAGCACCGTTTTCAGGGCCCTTGGGCCATCCCGTAATGGAATTTGTGTCAACCGGTAATGATTTTCTTGCCTCCCATTGTGTAACATATTCCTCGGTCGGAAGCGTATCAACCGCATATACACTAATAGCCGGCTGCATGACGGCTATTGTGAATACAAAGATCCATATAATTATTTTGTATTTAATTCTGTTTTTTTGCATACAGAGTAATTTTACCACATCACTTATTGTCGGAGAATATTTTTCTGCTATCACATTTTCCGTTATTAATGTATAATAGACTGGTTAATTGTTCTAAGACCATAAAATCATGATAACAGAGTATAACATCAAGCAAATATCAGATGAACATCTTACGCCCTGCTTCGTTTTTGACGAAAACGATCTGATTGAACGTGCCTTAAAAATTCGGAAAATTCTCGGAAATATTTCCTTCTGTTATTCGGTAAAGGCCAATCCCTTTTTGATACCTTCTCTTATTCCTATTGTTGATTATTTTGAGGTGTGCAGTCCGGGAGAACTTGCAATTTGTAAAGAACTGCATGTACCGGGAAATATGATCATATATTCCGGTGTTCACAAAGAAACGGCCGATGTTAAAGAGGCAGTCGGATACGGAGCCGCGATTCTTACAGCCGAGTCAAAAAGACACTTTGAGATAATCAGAAAAGTTTCCGAAGATCTGAACACCTCTGTTGATCTGATACTGCGTCTGACCTCAAAGAGTCAGTTCGGAATGTCCCGCAAAGACATGGAATCCATACTCTCTGATCCGTCATCTAATATTAATATTATCGGAATTCACTATTTTTCCGGTACGGGTCGGAAACAGACAGATAAGCATCGTGAAGAGCTGGCTATGCTTACGGATCTGATTTGTGAATTAAGAGATAAATACGGCCTGGAACTGCCCATGCTTGAATACGGGCCGGGTTTATATTTCCCTTATTTTGAGAACGATGATTTTTCAGATACTCTTAAACCCTTAAAGGACATATCCGACAGCCTCCGCAAGGCATCTGAAAAGTGCCTTCTTTCAGTGGAAATGGGAAGATTTCTCGCATCAGAATGCGGCTATTATCTTACTTCCGTCTGCGATATTAAAAATTCCGGCGAGGACAACTGGTGTATAACCGATGGTGGAATCAATCACGTTAATTATTTAGGCCAGATGATGGGAATGAAAAATCCCGTGATTGCACACTATAAAAAGGATAAAAGAATAGATGATTCATGTGGAAAAAACTATGCCATATGCGGATCCCTTTGTACAACCAATGATATCCTTGTACGCTCCAGGAAACTGGAATCCCTCCAGATAGGGGATGTTCTTGTATTTTCAAACATCGGGGCTTATTCGGTAACCGAATCCATGGGACTATTTCTCAGCAGAACTCTTCCGGGAATAATAGCGCACCGTGATGATAAACTTGTGATGCTTCGTAAACCTTTGGAATCGTGGAAGATCAATATTCAGGACAGGGAATAACATGGCTTTCTACTCAATGGCATTTTTATGCTTTATCGTAATATTTGTTTGTCTTCATGAAATCGCAGGTAATTTCTTTCCGAAATATCAGTGGGTAGTTCGTCTTATAGCTGGGGTTTCCTTTTTTTTCCTGATATCCGGTTACAAGATCGTTTTTTTACTCATATCTGCATTTACTGTCTGGGGCGGAGCAATTTATGTCCGCAAAATCTCCGAAAAAAACAAAAGCTACCGGAAGAATTCCGAACTCACAAAAGAGGAAAAGAAGTTATCGAAAAAGAAATGCCAGCAAACACAGAAAATATATATTTTTTTCATTATTGCTATTAATCTGGCCCTTCTGATCACAGTAAAATATCTGTTCCCTGTTTTCTTAAACCCGATCGCGCTGCCTCTCGGAATATCATTTTATACGCTTCAGGCTATTTCATATCTTGTTGATGTTTACGGAGAAAAATATGAACCCCAGCAAAATTTCGGAAAACTACTTCTGTTCCTGTGCTGGTTTCCGCAGCTTATACAGGGGCCTATCAACAGATATGACCTTATAAATACCGACCTGTATAAAACATATAGGATTAATGCCCGTGATTTCAGATATGCTTTTTATATTTTTCTGTTTGGAGCCATAAAAAAATATGCCATTGGTGACCTTCTGGCTCCTATTGTAAATTCCGCACTTAACGATAATTCCGGAAGCTTACCGGGATCATTCGTATTGTTTGGCGCTGTTTTGTTTGCTATAGAGCAATATGCGGATTTCTCAGGTGGTATAGATATGGCCATGGGAGCATCCCTCCTTTTCGGAGTTAGATTGAATGAAAACTTCAGACAGCCGTATTTTTCCACTTCACTTGCTGAATTTTGGCGAAGATGGCATATATCTCTGGGAAGCTGGATGAGAGATTATGTATTTTATCCTTTTGTTACTACAAAACCGGTCTCCAATCTTACAAAGCTCATAAGCAAACGATTCGGAAATCATGCCGGCAGAGCTCTAACCGGAGGAATAAGCAATCTAATCGTTTTTTCACTTGTGGGATTATGGCACGGACCGGATAAGCATTATCTGGCATGGGGTCTGTATAACGGCATTATCATTGCATTAAGCGATGCCCTTGCTCCCGCCTTTTCTTCCCTCAACCGCCTTCTCAAAATCAATGAAAAGGGACGGTCTTTCAGATTCTTCAGAATTCTCAGAACCTTCACTATAATTGTATTTGCCGGATATTTTGATGTAATTGGTCCGATTCGAACTGGATTATCCTGTTTTATCAATACATTTTTCCATTTTGAATTAGCCGGGGGCAGGGCGATGATCAACAGTCTGTTTACGGATAATATTACATCTGTTCAGGCAATTTCGACCGTTGCCGTATCTGTGGTTTTACTGTTTATAAATAGTTTATTCAAAGAAGGAGGACATTCTCCTTTGAAGCGGATCTGCTCCCATAAGTATTACATAAGATGGATTGTCTGCCTTTCTCTGATTATGATTTTACTATATTCGTTTACAGTCTCTTCCGGAATCCGAGGGTTTATGTATGCAGCTTTCTGATAATATAAAAAGACTTCTAAAAGCAATTTTGTTTATTATCATTTTTATCCTTCTTACACTTTTATTCAACGCTGCTTATGAGCTGGATGAAAGTGCTACGGAAGCCATGCTGACTTCATATTCCAATCATTCTGATCTAGATACGGTTTTTGTAGGAAACTCGGCAGGGGAAATGGTTGATTCGGATATTTTTTCCCGTCTTTCAGGTAATAGTGCTTTTAATATGTGTACTCCATCTCAGGGACTGTCGGTCTCTTTGAAGAATATCAAACTTGCCTGCTCTCATCATAATATTAACAAAGTCATCCTGCTCATGACCTTCGATACACTTAATTCCGAAGATTACGACGCGATTGACCATCTATACGATCGGGTTGTGGACTCGTCGAGTCCCTTTCATACAAGAATAATCAAATCGGTTAAACGTAATATCGAAAAATCATTTTCATCTAAAGAGTTTGTAACGGAACATTCTATTAATCTGTGGATTCCCTGGGAGAATGAAACACACCATGGATTTTCCAATGTATACAGCAATTTAAGTAGAAGATTTTTACGGTTCATCAACCGTGATCCTCTCGGAAGTCAGATTGCATTTGATCTTAATAATGTTATTTATGACAGAGTGCCGGGCCAGTTAAACCAAAATGATATAGATATGCTGCAGCATGATATATCTAGTGTTTCCGATATTCCGATATCTGCCGAATTGATGGCTGAAGATAAACTGACACTTCTTTCTGAAATCTGTTCTTATTGCAGAGATAACAATATCGAATTAATGGTTATTGTTACCCCTCATCGGTCAGACTATCTCGACAGATATATGGGCTTTCGTGAAAGTACCTGGTATATTAGTTCGTATTTGGATGATTTTATATCTAAACGTGGTTTTTTGTATTATAATACTGAAGAAGATCAAAATCTTCATACTACACTTCCTGACGAATACTTTTATGATTGGGAACACATCAGTGAAGAGTACGTCGAAGAAGCAACTGATTATCTGGCCGGTGTAATTGAAAAACTCAAGAATAATTAATAACAGAAAGGTACAAAGTATGGATGAATTATTGGAACTTTTACAGGATGTCAGGGACGATATAGATTTTAAAACATGCAAAACTCTTATAGATGACGGTATTCTTGCATCATTTGATATATTGCAGATAATATCTGCCATAAACGAGACATTTGATGTGGAAATTCCCGCAACCTCCATTATCCCTAAAAACTTTAATTCTATTGAGGCTATGTATGAAATGATCGAAAGGCTTCAGGAGGACTGAGTAGCAACATGATTAATGTTTGTGAAATGCTTGAATTAACTGCCGGAAAATTTCCGGACAAGGTTGCATTCTCAGATCCCGATTCAGAAATCACGTTTCGGGATCTTCTTATTAATTCCCAAAAAATCGCAACTTATCTTATTAATAATGATTATATGAACGATGATGAACACAGCATTCTGTTTTTTATGGAAAAATGTGTTCCTGCTCTTCCCGTAATGTTCGGAGGTGTGTATTGCAATGCATTTTATTGCTTTGTAGACATCAGGCAGTCTGATGAAAGAGCTCTGAATGTTATAGAAAGAGTCAATCCCTCTGTAATTGTCACCGACAAATCAAACCGGCAGCGTTTGGAGGAGATCATCGGAAACGATTCGGAGTACTTAATGATTGAAGACCTTACCAATGACTCTTTTCTTGATAAAATCACTATCGATAACAGGTCTATTGCCCGGTACCGTTCTTTATTCTATGATAAACTGCCTCTGTATGTTAACTTTACCAGCGGTAGTACCGGAATGCCAAAGGGTGTTGCGGTATCTCATTCATCTGTTATTGATTTTATAAAAGTATTCACCGGTACTTTTAAAATTGTTGACGAGGATGTCATTGCCAATCAGGCACCTTTTGATTTTGACGTTTCAGTAAAGGATATTTACAGCGGACTATATACCGGTGCAACCGTAAGACTGATACCCCGGGAATACTTTTCCAATCCGACTGTACTTATGGATTATCTGTGTGACGGTAACGTCACAGTCATTATATGGGCAGTGACAGCAATGTGTTTCATATCAATTATGAACGGTTTCGATTACCGTAACCCCCACAATCTCCGGCTGATTATGTTCAGTGGCGAGATAATGCCTGTTAAACAATTGAGCAAATGGGTAAAGAATATTCCCGATGCAACATATGTCAATCTGTACGGGCCAACGGAGATTACATGCAACTGCACTTATCATATTATAGATAGAGATTACACAAACGATGAGGTTATTCCCATAGGAATTCCGTTTGCAAATGAAAAGGTATTCCTTCTGGATGAAAATGACCGATTAATCAGTTCCGAAGATACAGAAGGCGAAATATGTGTCAGCGGTACCTGTCTTTCCATTGGTTATTACAAAGACCCTGAGAAGACAAAGGAATCCTTTGTTCAGAATCCGCTCAATACAAATTATTATGAGAGAATATACCGAACAGGGGATCTGGGCAAATACGACTCCAATGGACTTTTGTATTACACCTCAAGAAAAGACCATCAAATCAAACATATGGGCCAAAGGATCGAGCTTGCCGATATAGATCTGTCGGCTATGTCTGTTGATGGTGTATCAAGAGCCTGTACATTATACGATAATAAAAAGAAGAAGATTATTATGTACTATACCGGAGATATCGATAAAGACAATGTTTTGACTCAATTAAAGAAAAAGCTTCCTGAGTTTATGATTCCCGGGAAAACAATAAAACTTGAGGAATTCCCTATAAACAAAAACGGCAAGATCGACAGAAATGCTCTGCAGAAATTGCCGTAAACGTCCGCGAGAGGTCGCTGCGTGCCGGTGGCACGCGCTTAGCGACGACCGGAGCGAAGCGGAGATCGAACCTGTTCGAGGCCGAATCGGCCTCGAATGAAACAGAAGACGGGGTCTGATGACCTCGCCTTCTGTTTCATAAGACGTCCGCGAGAGGATTCGAACCTCCGACCCCTCGCTTAGGAGGCGAGTGCTCTATCCAGCTGAGCTACGTGGACAACTATAAACAACTAATATAATATATCAAATAAACCCTGTTTTTACAACCTTATCTCGCCCTGAAGCCAGATATTTCCTCGAAATCTTCTGCCTATCTGGGGTTCCCCGAGAAGATCCTTTTCATTAATGCAAACCGTAAGAGGAAGACCGTTGCAGTTAAGAATAAATGAATATACCTTTTCGGAAGAAAGATAATTTGTTTCAAGTCGAAAATCAATTATTTCCGCTAATATCGAATAGTGATCGCATTCCATTCCATTTGGCATAAAATATGTATCGACAAGGGAAAACACGTCCTCTTTGGTTATCTTTTTCGATACAGCGCTGTATGTATCAATATCTTCCAACGTCAGCTGCTCAATTGCTTCTTCATCACCGTTTTTTGCTGCGATTATTCTCTTATTTCTGTCTGCAGACGCTTTTTGAAGAAGTTCCCTTTGCTTCGGATCTTTCTTGATGGGAAGCATAATAGTTCCACCAAGTGATAACCCGGACAGATATGTGGAAGCGCTGATCCGATCATACTCACTCTCTTTCGCCTGTTTCATTACACTCATACCGTTTTGAACATAGTAAATAAGTGTAGTCCCCAGACGATAATCTTCACACATCGCCGCAAACGATTCCTTGTCCGAGTGCCTTTCAATACTGAGTTCCTCGGTTGTTGACACTTCATCTCCCTGTACAAACGGATAATAAAAGTCCAGAGTAAGGTTATCCGTATCATCATACTCTCCGCGAAGAGTTATTCCGCAAGAAGAGCAATAGTACTTGGTATACTCAACTAAAATGCTGTCCCTTCCCGTTTCAATGAACTCTTTCCTGTTGGGATTGATTATCACATCATTTAACAGGTTACGGATCTGTTTTTTATTTTCTAAATTGGAAAATCCAACCGCACGTAAAAACTGATGCATCAGTTCTCCTTAACATATTCTATTGAAATATCATCATTTTCCAGAAGATCAATAAGCTTCTCTTCTTCATAATCTTTTCCGTTCCGGTCTTTTATCAATCTGATCTTCGGCCTGTCGGTAAAGTGTTCATTTTGTTCTATAACAATCGCTTCGTCTCCCGTACTGGTTACAACGATTGTTCCTACCGGGTATGCTGCTATAAACTCAAGGAAATAGTCAACTATTCTTCCCTCAAACAGTATATCCCTGCCCTTCCTGATATATTCGAGAGCCTGTCTTACGTTCCCTCTTTTGACCCCGATACCGCATAATATATCATCAAACGCATCGGCTATTGCAACAATTCTCACGCTTATAGGCATTACTACCTGTTTAAAAGGGTATCCACTCCGGTCAAGTCTCTCGTGATGATAGAGAATGATCTTCTTGGATTCGTTGCTCATCCATGTTTCTTTTTCAACAGAAGAAAAACCGTACAGCGTATGTTTTTTGAATTCAAACAATGACTCCGGATCAAATTCTTCATTAACATCCACATCCTGATAGGGAACCGAAAGATAGCGAAGTCCCATATCATGAAGAAGGCTTCCGACTCCGATATCGTAAACCTCCCATCTGGACAGATTCATTTTAAGTGCGGTAATTATTGACAAAGAAGCAACCATTATACTGTGATCATACAAATCTCCGTTTCTTTGCCGGATATCGTATACTCTGTCAACAATCTCTTCTCTCATAAAAATATCGTCGACTATCTCATTTGCCGCCTCGGATATTTCTTTGATACCGCTGTCACCGGTAACATACTTGTCCATTACATCCTGCATTTTTTGGGAACAATCATTTTTTATCTGTTCCTTTATTATCTTTTTTTCTTTGGGAGATAATGCAGTAGGCTCAAATATTACTACTTCATTTACATCAGAGGAAACCAATGTCTCTATATGTTTCATATACAGACAGGTTCCTTCATAATATAATGTTTGATTATCCGAAAGCTTAACAGGCTTTGCAAGATATTCCCCACCTGTAAGCTCACTAACTGGAACTGTTTTCATTTATTTACCTAATTTTAGATTTATTAATCGTACACATACGGCTCTGCCGATAAAGCAAGAGTAAGGGCTTTCTTTTCCTCATCTCCGAGAGAAATCGCACATTCTCCATTTACTATTTCTTTTGTATATACATAGCAACCTTCACTCGAATGTATGGAATTAATAATAAATCCGGTTTCATTATCATTTAAGAGAGCGACGGAAAAAGACAGCTTTCCGCCCATTTCCTTAAAAGCATCATATTTTACAATACCGACTCTCTGATAGCACTCACTTAAGTTCTCAATAATCTTTTTAATGTCTTTTCTGTTCTTTTCGGTTGATGTCTTCAGTGATGAGATATCATTGAACAGGGCACCTATTTCTTCTTCAAGACTCTCTGCCTTTTTTCCTTTCATAAACATCTGATAACTTACATTTAACTGATTATATCTTACAAGCAGAAAAATCAATAAGACAAGAAGTATCACCGTTATCACAAACAGTATAATTATCAGTATTCCCGGATCCGAAATCCCAAAATTGTCAAGTATTGTACTATTCATCCGATTTCCTCTTTATATTTGTTATAGATTAACCAAGCAAAAGATCCATTATCTTTTGAAGATCATCCTGATTATAGAAGTCTATCTCTATTTTACCCATTTTGTCACCTTTTGCAACAATTGTGACTTTTGTGCCGATATTTGCCTTCAACTTTTCTTCTATATCATGATATAGTGCTTCCTGCTTTTCATTCTTTTTCTTTTCAATCTTCGGCTTGTTTTTTGCTTTTACAATTTTCTCTATTTCTCTGACAGAAAGCTTTTCATCCATAACACGCTGAGCAAGCTCATATTGTTCATCGGGATTGTCAATTGCAAGAAGTGCCCTTGCATGACCTGCCGAAATCAAATCTTCAACAACCATATCCTGAACATTATCAGCGAGTTTCAGAAGTCTCATCGAATTGGTTATAGCGGTTCTGCTCTTTGAGATCCTCTCCGCAAGCTCATCCTGCTTCAGATTATATTCTTCGATAAGGCTTTTATAAGCCATGGCTTCTTCAATCGGATTAAGATCCGTTCTCTGAATATTCTCGATCAGGGAGATTTCTGCAATCTCTTTTTCTGTATAGTCCCGTATGATTACCGGTACTTCCTTAAGACCTGCCATCTTGGCAGCTCTCCATCTTCTCTCTCCGGCTACTATTTCATAGTAATCTTTACGATCGACAACAAGTATCGGAAACAGCACACCATGAATTTTGATCGAATCCGACAATTCCTGCAGGGCGTCTTCATCAAACTTTTTTCTGGGCTGATTCCTGTTGGGCTCAACCTTTGTAATCTTTACATATTGATCCGGTTTAGCTGCCTTAACATTCTCTGCTGACGAAGGCTTGTCGCTTACAACTACTCCTTTTGGTATGAGAGTATCCAGTCCTTTGCCAAGTCCTTTTTTTACTGCCATTATGGTCTCCTTCGTATCAATCAGTTTTTATTCTTCTTAATTAGTTCTTTTGCTAAATTTATATAACTCTTTGCACCTATAGATCTGGGATCATATTCGGTAATGGGCATTCCATGACTTGGTGCCTCAGCCAGTCTGATATTCCTTGGTATTACTGTATCAAATACATATTGTGCCAGGTTTTCTTTTACATTATTAACAACCTGCTGTGACAGATTGGTTCTTGAATCGAACATGGTAAATACTACTCCCTCGATATTCAATGTCGGATTCAATCTCTCTCTTACCAGATTGATCGTATAGATTAACTGACTTATTCCCTCTAATGCATAATACTCACATTGTATCGGAACCAAAACCGTAGATGATGCTACCATAGCATTTACTGTTAAGGTATTTAATGAAGGGGGACAATCGATCAGTATGTAATCATATTCGTTTACGATCCAGTCTATTTCCTCTTTTAGAATGAACTCTTTCTTTTCTTTGCCGATCAGTTCAATATCAGCACCGGCAAGATTGACGTTTGAAGGTATAATATCCATGTTCTTACGAACATCTTTGATTATACAGTCCTTAACCGAGCAATCTCCAAGCATCAATTCATACACTGTATTCTCAATATTATTTTTTTCAATCCCATATCCACTTGTGGCGTTTCCCTGTGGATCGCAATCTATCAGCAGTACTTTTTTACCTTGCGTTGCAAGAGCGGCTGAAAGGTTAATTGCTGTAGTAGTTTTTCCAACTCCACCTTTTTGATTTGCTATGGATATAATCTTTCCCATTATTTCACCACCGTTCAGTTTCAATTTTATCGGATTTGATTATCTCACAGACATATATCTTTTTCAATTAAGACATTTTATTCTTTTTATTTGGTTTTTTGTTTATTTTTATGTTTCACGATATTATGTTCTAGATATGGTCATTTAATGTTTCACGTGAAACATCATCTAGTGGTCAGATAAATATGTATAAAATGTTTCACGTGAAACATAATTATTTTCCATAAGCTCTAATAAGTTCTTTTAGATCATCAACAATATTCTTAATTTCCAGTTTAGCTCTAATCCCATCATTGTTGATGATCTTACCGCAAAATTCTACTTTATGACATACACGCTCAACCTCATCAACCGGAACACCATTACCACTATTAACAGAATTATATGATTCTTCATTCTCTACAATATCATTAGATTTCTCTTCAGAATCATCATTAAGATCATTAAAGAGATCCGAAACATGATCAAAATCATCTTCACTTGTATCAATAGTATCATCTGCATTTTCCGTGGGATCATCCAAAAAAGCAAACGGATTCCTACTCATAATAACTGTCGAACTGTCTTCCGAAGATTCTTCTTTCAAATCTCCTCTTAACAATGCCAGCACTTTTCCAATCATCTCTGTCTTACCGGAATAATACTTTAACTGCTTATCAGCTTCCCTCTTTTCTCTTTCAAGTTGCTTCTTTTCATCTTCCAAAGCAGCTATTTTTTCAGATGTACCGGTAGAAACATTTCTTGGAGAAAATACACGAAAATCTACGTCCTCATTTCTTCTGAAGGTAGAAATCTGTTGATCAAGTTCATCAATTCTGATTGCGTGATCATTTGAAACTTCAGATAATTTTGATTCCTCCGTAGAAAACTCCTGTTCCAGTTTGATCAAAATATCACATGCTTCAATAATATCCTTACTGGTCATAGTGAACCTCCATAAAGATTACAATGGTTTCTTAGAAGGCATCCCGGCTTTTCTTGGATAAGCATCCGGTGTCCTGTTTAACTTCTCAGTACAAATAAAAGATCTCTCATATTCCGTACCCGGAATACAAAATCTATGAACATTCCCGATTTTACCACCGAGAATATTAATAGCATGGGATGAGTCATTAAGTTCAGTATCAACATCCCCACTCTTGTAAGAAATAAAATGTCCTCCGATTTTGACAAAAGGCAGGCAGTATTCCGAAAGAATACTCAGACTTGCAACGGCCCTCGAAGTAACAAAATCAAACTTCTCTCTATAGCTCTGATTCCGTGCAAGATCTTCCGCACGACCATGAACTGCTCTAATTCCGGAAAGTCCCAAATCTTTAATTACCTCATTAAGAAAACCAACTCTTTTATTAAGTGAATCCAGAAGAACAACACTACAGGAATTGCACATAATCTTTAACGGAATACCTGGAAAACCTGCTCCGGATCCAACATCAAGTAAAGTACACCCCGAAAGATCCACATACTTTAAAAGAGCAGTACTATCAACAAAATGTTTTACAATAACATCTTCTTTATCCGTGATGGATGTAAGATTAAACTTATTATTCCAAAAAATAAGAAGTTCATAGTACCGGTCAAACAACTCAATCTGATCATTACTGATCTCGATATTTAATTCTGACAAACACTTAATTAATGTGTCCATATCAATATATTACTTTCTGCTTTCGAGATAAACTACAAGAACAGAAATGTCTGCAGGACTGACTCCGGATATTCTCGAAGCATGACCGATTGAAACAGGTCTATACTTATCAAGTTTTGAAGCAGCCTCAAGTCTCAATCCTTTAATACTTAAATAATCTATATCATCGGGTAACTTCTTTGCTTCAAGTTTTCTAAAGGCAGCAACCTGCTTTTTTTGTCTCTCAATATATCCCTCATATTTGATATTAATATTTACCTGTTCCTTAACATCATTCGGAAGTTCAGGTCTGTTATCATCAATAGGAGCAATCAACTCATAATCAAGTTCAGGTCTGCATATAAGTTCCGAAAGAGGACTCCCGGATTTAAGCAACGACGAATTCATTTTTTTCATAAAGTTTTGAACTTTTGAATTACTTCCTACATAAGTGGTCTTCAATCTTTCGATTTCACTATTTATCAAAGATTGTTTATTTAAGAGTTGTTGATATTGTTCCTCTGTAATAAGACCAACATCGTAACCTTTTTTTCGGAGACGAAGGTCAGCATTATCCTGACGAAGAAGTAATCTATACTCGGCACGACTGGTCATCATTCTGTAAGGCTCATGATTTTCCTTGGTAACAAGATCATCAATTAAAACACCGATATAGCCTTCCGATCTGTCTATAATAAGATAATCTTTATTCAGACAATACATGGCAGCATTTATTCCAGCAACCAGACCCTGAGCCGCAGCCTCTTCATAACCGGAACTTCCGTTAAACTGACCGCCGGAAAACAGACCCTTTATCTTTTTAAATTCAAGAGAGTGTTTTAACTGAATTGGATTGATACAATCATATTCTATAGCATATGCATTTCTGACAATCTTACAATTCTCAAGTCCGGGAACGGTTCTGTACATTTGAATCTGTACATCCTCTGGCATAGAAGAGGACATACCGGAAATATACATCTCATTAGTAGACAGGCCTTCGGGCTCTACAAATAACTGATGCCTGTTTTTGTCGGAAAAACGGACAACTTTATCTTCAATAGAAGGACAATACCTTGGTCCGGTACCTTCAATAACCCCGGCATAAATAGGAGATCTGTCAAGATTATCCCTTATGATCTTATGAGTCTCTTCATTAGTATAAGTGAGATAGCAGCTGATCTGTTCCTTGTTCAAAGTGTCCGGATCGGTTGAAAATGAAAAAGGAACAACTTTATCGTCACCTTTTTGTTCTTCCATTTTTGAAAAATCAATAGATCTTCTGTCAATCCTGGCAGGAGTACCTGTTTTGAATCTAAGCATTTCTATGCCGTTGTCGATAAGACTTTGAGTTAAATGATTGGCAGCCATCAAACCGTTGGGACCGGTATATGTAATTGCCTCACCGCACAAACACCTTGCACGAAGATAAGTTCCTGTACATAAGACAACAGCTTTAGCATAATATGTTCCGCCTGTATAGATTCTGACTCCCTTTATAATACCTTCTTCAACAATTAATTCGCAAACTTCGGCTTGTTTAACAGTTAGATGTTCCTGATTTTCAAGAACCTGTCTCATTGATCTGGAATATTCGGATTTGTCGGCCTGAGCCCGGAGAGAATGAACAGCCGGACCTTTTGATACATTAAGCATTTTGGACTGAATATATGTTTTATCTATATTCTTTCCCATTTCTCCGCCCAAAGCATCAACTTCTCTGACAAGATGACCTTTTGAACTGCCTCCTATATTCGGATTACAGGGCATAAGAGCAATAGAGTTAACACTAACGGTAAAAACAATTGTTTCAAGTCCCAGTCTGGCACAGGCAAGAGCAGCCTCACACCCTGCATGCCCTGCACCGACAACTACAACATCATAATTTTCTGAAAAGGTAGAATTAATCATATTGACTCCATTAGTCAAAATTACTTACCGATACAAAACTTGTTAAAAATCTCATTTATAACATCATCATCCATCTGTTCACCTATTATCTGGCCAAGATAATCATAGGCAGCAGTAAGATCAATTGAATAGAAATCTTCACTCATCTTCTCAGTAATGCTTTTGGCAACACAAAGAAGAGAATTAATAGCATTGGATAATGCTTCTTTTTGTCTTAAATTAGAAATAAAGATCTCATCATTGTACTTAATAAAACCTTTTGAAAATACATCGATAATATACTTCTTTAAATCCTCTATACCCGTTTCGTCCTTTGCTGAAACAGTAATCACTGGATTATTGGTATAACAAGCTATTTCATCGGGACCAATAACACTTCCGAGATCACTCTTGTTTAAGAGGATAACACATTTCTTATTATTCTTTTTGATAAAATCCAGAATATCCTCGTCCTCAGAAGACAAAACTTCGGAAGAATCCACAACCATTATGATAAAATCGGCATCCTTTGCATAATCCAATGCCTTTTTAACACCGATCTGCTCTACAACATCATCGGATTCCCTTATTCCGGCTGTATCTACTATATTTAGAAGAACACCGCTAATGTTAACTGTTTCTTCAATTGTATCTCTTGTAGTTCCGGCAATTTCAGTAACAATAGCTCTGTCACTTCCCGCAAGAATATTAAGAAGTGAAGATTTACCGACATTAGGTTTTCCAAGGATAACTGTTTTGACACCTTCGGATAACAGACGACCGTCATTAAAGCTGTCGGATAGAATTTCAAGCTCTCTGAGTATAACAATTAATTTCTCGGATAATCTGTCAGGATAATCCGTCAGATCAAAATGCTCGGGATCATCCAATGCAGATTCAATAAAGGCTGTTTCATAAAGGATCTTCTCCCTGATCTCGGTAATCTTTCTGTACAAAGATCCGTTTAACTGCTTTACGGAATTCTTAAGAGCAAGATCATTTTTGGACGATATAACATCCATTACAGCTTCCGCTTCCGAAAGATCCATTTTCCCGTTAAGAAATGCTCTCTTTGTAAATTCTCCGGGCTTGGCACATCTTGCCCCTGAATTAATACAAAGTTCCAGAATTCTGTTCATCACAAGAATTCCACCGTGACACTGTATCTCTACAGTATCTTCACCGGAATAACTGTTTGGACCTTTAAAGACAAGAAGAATTACCTCATCCAACACACGGTCATTATCATATATATATCCGAAATATGCCCTGTGATCTTCATATTTAGCTAACGGTTTATTATTCTTTTTACGAAAAACAGAGGATGCAATTGAAAATGCATCCTCTCCGCTAACTCTTATTATTCCGATACCGGATGGTGTCATCCCCGTAGCAATTGCTGCTATAGTATCTGTATTCATATTATTTTACCGGTGTGATTATTACTTTCCTGTAAGGTTCCTCTCCCTCGGAATGAGTTGTAACATATTTATCATTCTGAAGAGCCGAATGGATAATTCTTCTTTCATAAGGATTCATTGGCTCAAGAGATACCGGATTCTTTGTTCTCTTTGCTTTATAAGCAAGATTTTTGGCAAGATTTTCAAGAGTCTCTTTACGACGTAAGCGGTAGTTTTCCGTATCGATCTTAACTCTTATATATTCTTTTCTTCCCTTATTTACAACAATGCTCGTAAGATACTGAAGAGAATCAAGGGTCTGTCCGCGTTTTCCGATAAGAACACCCATATCGTCTCCGGACAGTTCAATATTGATTTCATCTTCCTTAGTTTCTACATCTATGGAAACCTTCATATTCATTGCATTAAATACTTTTTCAAGAAATTCCTTAGGATCAGCCGTAACAGGTTCGCTAACCGTAACTGATGATTCTGTATTTTCTTTGGCCTCTTCCTTAACTTCTTCCTTGGGAGCATTCGGATCAAATACTCTTGCCTTAATAATCGCAGGCTTTGCAGCGAATCCGAAAATACCGGAAGTTCCTTTTTCAACTACTTCATACTCAAGACGATCGCTCGTGATAGTAAAATTCTTACAAGCTTCTGTTATAGCATCATCAACTGTTTTACCTGTAAATTCAACGTATTCCATATCAACCTCCGACTATTTATTGTTCTTTTCATTATACTGTCTTACCATATTTGCTTTTGAAGCAAGACTACCGGGCTTATAACCTTTATTATAGTAATCTGTGGCTTTTTGTACCGCTTCTTCTCTTTTCTTATCATTAAGAGTATCGGTATGACTCTTTTCCGTAATTGTCCTTGTTGAAATTCTGGCAGCCGAGTTAAGTGCAGCACCGGTTACTCCGCTCTTTTTTTCAATCTGCTTTTCAAGCTTTTCGGCATTCTTAGCTACGATAGCATCAATATCAATCTTATCAATATGTTTATTAATAAATATCTGCTGAACACTTCTGATAACAGCACCGGCTATCCAGTAAATACCCATACCTATCGGAAGAGTAAATACAAATACAAGAGACATAAGAGGCATCATAACATTCATTGATTTCATTGATGCCGCCATTGCGTTTGCCTGTTCATTATTGGTACTCTGATCTGCCTGGGGCATAAGCTTTGTATTGATCCACTGGGTAAGTGCAGAAAGGATAGGAATCAATACAGCAATTATGGCAAGTCCGATAGAACCTTTATTTGACCACCAGTCAGTAATGTAATATTTCGGAGAATCTGAAATATTAAGACCGAAAAAATTGTTATATCTCATAACCGTATCATAGGTATTTCTACAAAGATCGGCTATATCAGGATACTTATCGGCAATGTTTGACCATTCTGAAGTTGAAGCTCTGTTCAAAACATCAATAAAAGTATTGATAACATACGAATTATCACCGCCGAGTTTAAAAGCTTCGTTTTCAAATTGCTTTGAAAACTGAACCGCATTTGCAAAATTATCTTTATTACTAATAAAAGTAAGAGCGTTTGATTTTGAGATAAACTCACTTACAAAAGGAATGAATGCCTCTTTTACCGAATTAACATAGGCCGGTACATTATAGATAACACGGTAAAGTGCAAACAAAATAGGCATCTGAATAATAAGCTGTACGCAACTTCCGGAAGGAGAAACACCGTACTTTTTATAAACGGCCTGTGTTTCTTCATTCATTGCAGCCATAGATGCCTGGTCTTTTTTGTTTTTATACTTCGCCTGAATAGCCTGAATTTCAGGATTCATCTTGGCAGAAAGCTTTGAAAATTTCTGCTGTTTTATAGTAAGAGGCGTAAGTAAAAGATAAATAACAATTGTAAACAGTATGATGGAAAGAGCGACATTCGGAATACCTATCTTATCAAGCACAATAAATATTCCATTCAGAAGAAGACCTAATACTTTAGCAATAGGTCCGAGTATTTTACCATCATACTGTGTTAAAATCACACTGTACAATATAAATTCCTCCTATAACAGGAACATCAGGGGACAGGATCGTAACCGCCTTTTGAAAAGGGATTACAACGAATAATTCTCCATATGGCTAAGAGACTTCCTTTAAAAGCACCGTATTTTTCTACAGCTTCATAACCATACTCGGAACAGGATGGGAAATAAGGACACTTTGTTGTTTTTAAACAAGAAATATATTTCTGATAAAACCGTATACCGGAAAGTAAAAATTTCTTCATATAATAATACTTTATAAACAAACCTTATGTATTCTCATCAAATGCATTAAAGCACTGTCAATATCTCTGTATCTGATATCCCTTGCGCTACTGCGCGCCAAGACTACAATGTCCAAACCACTATTGAACATTTTTTCATGCAGTCTGTAACTTTCTTTGACACATCTTTTAAAATAGTGTCTGTATACCGAGTTTCCTACTTTCTTACTGATAGAAACTCCCAATCTGTTTTTATCTGTTCCGTTTTCTTTGACATACATAACAAGATAACGATTGGCTTTTGAACGTCCTTCTTTATAAACTTTTGAAAAATCCGAATTTTTCTTTAGTCCTTCGGTAAAAATCATTTGCCAAGCCTTAGAAAAAATAAGGCCACAATTCTTTGTGGCCCTAATCTATCACGCTGATAATACTTTTCTTCCCTTTGCTCTTCTGCTCTTTAAAACTTTACGACCTCCGGGAGTACTCATTCTGCTTCTGAAGCCATGAACTTTTGATCTCTGTCTTTTTTTAGGCTGAAATGTCATTTTCATATCCGAAACACCTCCTTTTCATACAAAATAAAAGTATGTCTTTGGAAAACGTCAAGTCACATTTTATTAAAACAGTTCTTTATTGTCAAGCAGAAATACTCATAAAATCGGCATTTATTGTTATCAGGTATACATATTTTTTCCACATTATGTGAATAAATAGTGGATAAACAAAATAAATAATGTGGATAACTTATAAATAATTTGTTTATAAAAATTCCGAATTTTCCGCAAATTTCAAAAAATAGGCATTTATAGCAAAAAATATCAAAATACTAAATTTAGTGGATAAATACCCTAAATTTGTTTGAAATACAGCCTATTTTGTAGTATGATATGCAGATAGGAGGGACCCGCTGGATGGACACTGTAATGGAAGACCTTAGTTCTAAATGGGATGAGATCAAAGAATCCATAAGAATTGAATATGAAATACCTGATATATCTTATAAGACCTGGATCGACCCCCTTAAGCTCGGAGATATCAAGGACGATACTGTATATATTGAAACTCCGAAAGAATTGGCTCAATCCATCTTTATTATAAATAAGAAGTTTTACACTCCTTTCAAAATTTATATAAACGAAGCTCTCGGAAAAAGCTTCGAAGATCAGTATGAGATTGCTTTTATATCTGAAAACGATAAAAAGGTAAATGTTCCTGATCCTAATGATATAGATAAGAAGAAAAAATACGAAGAATCAAATCTTAATTCAAATTATACATTTGAAACATTCGTAGTAGGGAGTAATAACAGACTTGCCCAGGCAAGTGCTATTGCGGTATCCGAAAATCCCGGAGAAATATATAATCCTTTGTTTATTTACGGAGGTGTAGGACTCGGTAAAACTCATCTCATGCATGCGATCGGCCATTACATTATTGACCAGAATCCAAATGCAAATGTTTTGTATGTTACAAGTGAAAAATTCACAAATGAAGTAATAGAAGCAGTAAGAACAGGTAACAGTTCTCCCGAAAAAACAAAGCAGTTCAGGGATAAATACAGAAATATAGATGTTCTTCTTATAGACGATATCCAGTTTATAATAGGTAAACCTTCTACTCAGGAAGAATTTTTCCACACTTTTAATCATCTGTATGAACAGAAGAAACAGATAGTAATAACTTCAGATAAGCCTCCAAAAGATATGGACGTCCTTGAGGAAAGATTTAAATCAAGATTTGCCTGGGGACTTATTGCAGATATCCAGTTTCCTGATTTTGAAACAAGAATGGCTATTCTTCAGAAGAAAGTTGAAGCCTTTAATTACAATATAGACAATGATGTTCTTTCTTATATAGCAAACAATGTTAAATCAAATATAAGGGAACTTGAAGGATCCGTTAAAAAAGTAGTTGCTCTTGCAAATCTTGAAAAGAAAAACATAGATATTGAAATCGCAAAAGAGGCTCTTAAAGATATAGTTTCCCCTAATTCTCCGTTAAGGATAACTCCGGAAAACATAATAAGTGTCGTTTGTGATCACTACAATGTTTCTGTTGAAGATATAAAGTCAAGTAAGAGAAACAAAGAACTGGTACATCCCCGCCAGATGATCATGTACTTGTGCCGCAGCATGACAAATGCAACGTACAAAGAAATAGCCTCACTTCTCGGAGGAAGAGACCATTCAACGATCATGTACGGTGAAAGATCAATTTCTGACATGATAGAAAATGATGAATCAACAAGAAGAACAATTGAAACCATTATAAATAAGATAAAATCAGACTGATGTTGAAAACTTCTTATATACAAACATGTTATTTATTTTTACTGACATATTAATCAATTAAATAATTCCAGTAAAATAGAGCATTATTTGAGTTATTAACATATTCACAATCTATATTAATAATACTACTGATTAAATTATATATTTATATATACCGTCAGGAAGGAGATCACATGAGAATCAGATGTTCACAATCACAATTACTATTAGGTATTAATACAGTTTCAAAAGCTGTACCTTCTAAAACTTCAATGACAATTCTTGAATGTATACTGTTTAATGCTGATGAAAATGGAATTAAGCTTACAGCTAATGATATGGAACTCGGTATTGAAACATATATAGAAGGTGAAGTAGAAGTTGCCGGATCAGTTGCCATAGAAGCAAAAATAATATCAAATCTTATCAGAAGTTACAGCGGAGATGATTTTATAATAGATTCAGACAGTAATAATACTGTTCATATTGAATGCGGAAAATCAAAAATAGATATTAACGGCCGTTCAACGGAAGAATTTGTACTTCTTCCTGAGTTGGACAAGTCAAATCCTATTGAGATATCTCAGTTTTCTTTAAAAGAGCTAATAAGGCAGACTATTTTTTCAATATCTGATAATGATACAAATAAGATAATGACCGGCGAACTGTTTGAGATAAAGAAGGATCAGTTTAAGGTTGTATCACTTGACGGTCACAGAATTTCCGTAAGGAATATTACATTGAAGAACAGTTATGATGATAATTCTGTAATAGTTCCCGGAAAAACTCTTCAGGAATTATCAAAGATTATTCCCGGTGATGTAGATAAAGATGTATCTATTTTCCTGTGTGATAATCACGTTATTTTTGAATATGATTCCGTTAAGGTAGTTTCAAGAATTATTGAAGGAAACTATTTTAAAATAGATCAGATGATATCAAATGATTATGAGACAAAAATAGATGTAAGCAAAAAAGAACTTCTTGAAGTTATAAACAGATCAACTCTTCTGGTTAAGGAAGGAGATAAAAAGCCTATCGTGTTTAATGTTAAGGATGATATGGCTACTCTTTCCATCACATCAACAATAGGCAGCATGAATGATGATGTTGATATTAAAAAAAGCGGAAAAGATATAATGATAGGATTTAATCCAAAGTTTCTCATAGATGCACTTCGTGTTATTGATGATGAGATTGTTACATTATATATGGTTAATCCGAAAGCTCCATGCATTATAAAAAATGATGACGGATCTTACCTGTATCTGATTCTTCCGGTTAATTTCAGTTAAAAAGTCATGGAAAAAATAATAATTAAAGATGATTTTATAAAACTTGGTCAGGCGCTTAAGCTTTCAGGAGCCGTTGAATCCGGAGTTGATGCAAAGTTTTCAGTACAAGACGGTCTTGTGAAAGTAAACGGAAAAATATGTTATGAGCGCGGAAAAAAGCTTAAAAATGATGATGTTATAAGTTTTGCGGATAATGATTACATTATAATTTCGGAGAATTAAGATGTACATTAGATCACTTGAATTAAGTAATTACAGAAATTACGAAAGAGTTCAGATTGATTTTGATAAGGGTGTTAATATTCTGTACGGAGATAATGCCCAAGGTAAAACAAATGTACTTGAATCCATTTATCTATCAAGTACAACAAAATCACACAGAGGAAGCCGTGACAAGGAAATTGTAAAATTCGGTGAATATGAAGGACATATAAGAAGTCTGTTCGAAAAAAATGAAGTTGATTATCAGATTGATATTCATCTAAGAACCGATAAATCAAAGGGTATAGCTATAAACGGAGTTAAACTCAAAAAAGCTGCAGAGCTTATGGGTGTTATTAATGTTATATTATTTTCTCCGGAAGATCTTTCAATAATAAAAAACGGTCCTTCGGACCGAAGAAGGTTTATAGATTCAGAATTATGCCAGCTTGATAAAGTATATTTATACAATCTTACAAGCTATAACAAAATAGTTAACCAGAGAAATAATCTTCTCAAAGATATAACATATCATCCTGAACTTACGGATACACTTGATGTATGGGATTCACAGCTTATTTCACTCGGAACAAAAATAATAGACCGCAGGACATTATTTGTTAACCAGCTGAACGAGATAATCTATGACATTCATAAAAATCTTACCGGCGACAATGAAAAGCTTATGATCAAATATGATCCTAATGTGGAAATAATGGAGTATTCACAGAAGATAAAAAGAAATCGTGAAAAGGACATTAAATATAAACTCACATCGGTAGGACCTCACAGGGATGATTTTGTATTCTTTATAAACGATATGGATTCTAAAAAATACGCTTCCCAGGGTCAGCAGAGAACAGCAGCTTTATCATTGAAGCTTTCTGAAATAAAACTTGTTGAGAATATAACCGGTCAAAAACCCATTCTTCTTCTTGATGATGTTTTGTCCGAACTTGATTCAAACAGACAGAATTATCTGTTAAACAGCATAGGTAATATACAGACTATCGTAACATGTACAGGTCTTGATGAATTTATCAATTCAAGGCTGACCGTCAATAAAATATTCAAAGTAAGCGGCGGTAAGGTAGTAAGGGAGAATTAATAATGAGTGAAGAACAAAAGTTAGAAGAAGAGAATTTTGAAGTAAACGGTGAATACGGTGCCGATCAGATTCAGATTCTCGAAGGACTTGAGGCAGTCAGAAAACGTCCCGGAATGTATATAGGAAGTACATCGGCAAGGGGACTGCATCATCTTGTCTATGAAATTGTAGATAATTCGGTAGATGAAGCACTTGCCGGATACTGCTCAGAAATAGAAGTAACAATCAATCCTGATAATTCCGTAACGGTCGTTGATAACGGCAGAGGAATTCCTGTCGGTATTAATAAAAAAGCCGGAATACCGGCTGTCGAAGTTGTATTTACCATACTTCATGCCGGTGGAAAGTTCGGCGGAGGAGGATATAAGGTATCCGGAGGACTTCACGGCGTCGGTGCATCGGTAGTCAATGCTTTGTCTAACTGGCTTGAAGTAAGAATACGTCAGGACAGCAAAATTTATATGCAGCGTTATGAGAGAGGTAAGGTTGTAAAAAAACTTGAAGTTATTGATTCATGTTCTCCTGATGATACTGGTACAACCGTAACATTTATGCCGGATGATACGATTTTTGAAGAGACCGTATTCGATTTTGATACGTTAAAAACAAGACTTCGCGAAACCGCATTTCTTACTAAAAATCTAAAGATTGTTCTTAAAGATGAAAGAGGTGAAGAGCCTGTTGAAAGAACTTTCCATTATGAAGGCGGAATAAAGGAATTCGTTACATATCTTAACAGAAGTAAAACAGCTCTCTATGAGGATGTTCTGTATTTTGAAGGAAAACAGAATAACGTTCTTGTGGAAGTTGCAATGCAGCATAATGACTCATTTAATGAGAGTGTGTTCAGTTTCGTAAACAATATTACAACTCCGGAAGGAGGAACTCACCTTACCGGCTTCAGAAATGCTATCACTAAAACTTTTAATGATTATGCACGGACAAACAAGCTGTTAAAAGACAGTGAAGCAAATCTTACGGGTGATGATATCCGTGAAGGGTTGACTGCAATAATTTCAGTAAAAATAGAAGAGCCTCAGTTTGAGGGACAGACGAAACAGAAGCTTGGGAATTCAGAGGCAAGGGCAGCGGTTGATATGGTTGTTTCGGAACAGCTTACTTACTATCTGGAACAGAATCCTACAGTCGCAAAGCTGATTTGTGAAAAATCGATCCTCGCGCAACGCGCGAGGGAGGCAGCCAGAAAGGCAAGAGATCTCACAAGACGTAAAACAGCACTTGAGGGACTGGCTCTTCCGGGAAAGCTTGCTGACTGCTCTGACAAAGATCCCAAGAATTGTGAAATATTCATAGTTGAGGGAGATTCTGCCGGCGGCAGTGCCAAAACCGCGAGAAGCCGTGCAACTCAGGCTATACTTCCTCTTCGCGGTAAGATACTTAATGTTGAAAAGGCAAGACTTGATAAGATATACGCAAACGCAGAGATCAAGGCTATGATTACCGCATTCGGTACGGGGATACATGATGATTTTGATATCGAAAAACTTCGTTATGACAAGATCATTATCATGACTGATGCCGATGTAGACGGCGCTCATATCAGTACTCTGATGTTGACATTCCTGTACAGATTTATGCCGGATCTTATAAAAGAGGGCCATGTATATCTTGCTAATCCGCCTCTTTATAAATTAGAGAAAAATAAAAAAGTCTGGTATGCATATTCAGATGAAGAGCTGAACAATATTCTTACCGAGGTCGGAAGAGACCAGAATAACAAGATACAGCGATACAAGGGTCTGGGAGAAATGGACGCAGAGCAGCTCTGGGAAACAACTATGGATCCTGAAACAAGAGTACTGTCCCGTGTTTCGATGAATGAAGAGATGGAGTCTCAGATCGACCTTACATTTACAACTCTTATGGGAGATAAGGTTGAACCGAGACGGGAATTCATCGAGGAAAATGCAAAGTTTGTAAAGAATCTGGATATTTAATATAAGGAGCATATATGGATGACAAGATTTTTGATCGAATAAATGATGTCGATCTGATCAAAACAATGGAAACGTCATACATCGATTATGCCATGAGCGTTATTGCTGCTCGTGCACTTCCCGATGTAAGAGACGGTTTAAAACCAGTACAAAGACGTGTCCTCTATTCAATGATAGAGCTTAACAACGGACCGGATAAACCGCACAGAAAATGTGCACGTATTGTCGGTGATACGATGGGTAAATACCATCCTCACGGAGACAGTTCCATATACGGTGCGTTGGTTAATATGGCACAGGACTGGTCTTTTCGTGCTCCTCTTGTAGACGGTCACGGAAATTTCGGATCGGTGGACGGCGACAGTGCTGCCGCAATGAGATATACGGAAGCACGTCTTTCCAAGATTTCAATGGAAATGCTTGCCGATATAGGCAAAGAAACTGTTGATTTTGTACCTAACTTTGATGAAACGGAAAAAGAACCTACAGTTCTTCCTTCAAGATTTCCCAATCTTCTCGTTAACGGTACCACAGGTATTGCCGTAGGTATGGCAACCAATATTCCGCCTCACAACCTATCCGAGGTCATAAACGCGGTTGTCAGAATAATAGATAATCGTGTGGAAGAAGACAGGGATACCCAAATAGAAGAACTTCTTGAATGTGTGAAAGGTCCTGATTTTCCCACAGGTGGTGTTATATTAGGACGCCGTGGAATAGAAAGTGCATACAGAACCGGACGCGGAAAGATCAAAGTTCGCGGTGTAACGGATATAGTTTTGCTGGAAAACGGAAAGAGCCAGATCATAATCACCGAACTGCCTTTCCTTGTTAATAAAGCAAGACTTCTTGAAAAGATTGCCGAACTTGTAAGAGATAAGAAGATCGAAGGAATTACGGACCTTCGTGATGAATCCGACAGGGAAGGTATGCGTGTAGTAATTGAACTGCGCCGGGATGTCAATGCAAATATCATTCTTAATCAGTTATACAAACATACACAACTTCAAGATACTTTCGGAGTAATAAACCTTGCGCTTGTTAACAATGAGCCTAAGGTTATGAACCTTCTTGAGATGCTGACTTTTTATCTTAAGCACCAGGAAGACGTAGTTACAAGAAGAACAAAATACGATCTTAATAAGGCTGAAGAACGTGCCCATATACTGCAGGGACTGCTTATCGCCCTTGATAATATCGATGAAGTTATTGCCATTATACGAGGAAGCGCCAACGTTGCGGAAGCTAAGGAGAAACTGATAGAAAGATTCGGATTGTCCGAAGCACAATCCGCGGCTATCGTTGAGATGAGGCTTCGTGCTCTTACAGGTCTGGAGCGTGAAAAGCTTGAAGCTGAATATGCGGAACTTCAGAAGAAAATAGCTGAGTACAAAGCAATTCTTGCCGATGAAAAGCTTCTTCTCGGAGTTATCAAATCCGAAATACTTGAAATTTCGGATAAGTACGGTGATGAGAGAAGAACAAAAATCGGACTTGATGATTCGGATCTTACAAATGAAGACCTTATTCCGAAAGAGAATACTGTTATTGCCATGACAAGTCTGGGATATATCAAGCGGATGACGGTTGATAATTTCAAGGCTCAAAATCGCGGCGGTAAAGGTATCAAGGGAATGAAGACGATCGAAGAGGATTATATTGAAGATCTTCTGATGACCAATACACACCAATCGATCATGTTCTTTACCAATTACGGAAGGGTATATCGCAAGAAGGCATATGAGATTCCCGAATCGAGCCGTAATTCAAGGGGAGTGGCGATAGTCAATCTTCTTCAGTTACAGGGTGGAGAAAAGATTTCCGCAATGATCCCCGTAACAGAAGTTAACGAGAATAAGAATCTTCTTATGGTAACGAGAAAAGGTATCGTCAAGAAGACAAATATTCTTGAATACAACAATATCCGCAAAAAAGGACTGATTGCCATCACTTTAAGAGACGATGACGAACTGATAGAAGTCAAAACAACGGATAAAGACTCGGAGATATTCCTCGTTACCAAACAGGGAATGTGTATAAGATTCAAAGAAACCGATGTCAGATCTACCGGAAGATCTTCGATGGGTGTTATCGGTATGAATCTTGCCGATGATGACGAAATAATCGGAATGCAGATAGATACTCAGGGTGACTCACTCCTTATAGTATCCGAACTTGGCTACGGTAAGAGGACGGAGCTTAGCGAATTCCATCTGCAAAAGCGTGGCGGCAAGGGTGTAAAATGTTACAAGATCATGGAGAAGACAGGTGATGTTGTCGGAGTAAAGGCAGTCACAAATGATAATGAGATCATGATGATCACAGATCAGGGTGTGATAATCCAGCTTCGAATGGAGGATATTAAGATCATCTCCAGGATTACTTCCGGTGTCAAGATGATTACCCTTGATAAGGGAGTCAAAGTTGCCAAGATCGCCAAAGTACGTGAAAAGATCTCAGACGGCGACAGAGATATAGATATGGAAGATATCGATGATGTCGTTATAAATGTTGCAAAGTCCGATGAACCCGTTGTTGTGATACATGATGAAATAGATGTGGATGATGACGAGGAAGATACAAGATTTGACGGTATTGAGGATGAATGATATGAAAAAAGAGAAAGAAGATTACGATAACTATAAATTATCAATAGTTGTACCGGTTTATAACGAAGAAAACGGTATTAAGCCCTTCCTTGAGCGTACCGAAGCTGTGGTAGACAAGCTTGGCTGTGAATATGAAATCATATTTTCTCTTGATCCTTCAACGGATAAAACCTACGAAGTTATTAAGGAGAATATGAAGAGAAACCGCAATATCAAGCTTATAACAATGAGCCGCAGATTTCGTCAGGCAGCTGCAACAATGGCAGGTGTTCTCAACTGCACCGGAGATATATGTGTTGTGATTGATGTAGATCTCCAGGATCCTCCGGAAGTAATTCTTGACCTTGTGGATAAATGGAAAGAAGGCTATGACGTTGTATATGCCCAGAGAATAGACCGCCAGGGAGAGACTAAGATCCGTAAAATCATAGATCTTACGGCATATCGTGTTATCAATTTCCTGTCAAGCGTCGAGATTCCTGTTGATACGGCTGATTTTCGTCTTATCAACCGTCGTGTTATAGAAGAGATTCGGAAAATGCCCGAGACAAATATGTTCTTCAGAGGCATGGTTAGTTATGTAGGATTCAAACAGACAGCTGTAAGATATCACAGAGAAGCAAGAGAAGCAGATGTTTCCAAGTATAACCGCTTATGGGGAGAATTCCGCATGGGATTCCACGGGATTTTCTGTTTCTCAAGTAAACCGCTGGAATATGTTACATTTCTTGGCGGATTCATGACGGCATTCGGAGTCCTGCTCGCTATGATCCACGGAATTAAAAAGATGGTAAATGAGAGGGATGATGAAAACGGCGGACTAGTGTCTCTTATCTGGTTTATGGGTGGTCTTATAGTGTTTGTCTGCGGTCTTCTCGGCGAATATGTTACAAGAATATACGACGATGTTAAGGGAAGACAGAGATTCATTATTGACGAGTTTGACGAAAACACGAAATGAGAGAAGTATCAGTAGAGGAAATTACCAATAATATAGCAGAAATGTGCATAAAGGTATGCCACGAATTGTCGGATGATATGAAGGCATGCCTTTTTGATGCATACGATAAGGAAACTTCCGGAATTGGGAAAAAAATACTCGGTCAGTTAAAAGAAAACCTTGAGATTGCAAAGGAAGAGATGATTCCTATATGTCAGGATACCGGAATGGCAGTAATTTTCCTGAAAGTCGGACAGGAAGTTCATTTTACAGGCGGAGATTTTACAGATGCGGTTAATGAGGGTGTAAGACTCGGATACACAAACGGATATCTTCGTAAATCAGTTGTATCGGATCCAATTGAGAGGGTTAATACGAAGGATAATACTCCGGCCGTGATTCATTACGAAATCGTCCCGGGTGACAAAGTTGAGATTACTCTTGCACCTAAAGGGTTCGGTTCGGAAAATATGAGCAGGATTTTTATGCTTAAACCGGCAGACGGAATAGAAGGGGTTAAAAAGGCAATTATTACTGCAGTAAAGGATGCGGGACCGAACGCGTGTCCTCCTATGGTGATCGGAGTCGGGATCGGGGGTACTTTTGAAAAATGTGCCATTATGGCCAAGGAAGCACTTACCAGACCGGCCGGAGAGCATTCTTCTGTCAGCTATATTAAGGATCTTGAAGAAGAGATGCTTGACAGGATAAATGAACTAAACATAGGACCTGCGGGACTCGGAGGAAATACGACGGCTTTTGCCGTAAACATCAACACTTATCCCACGCACATAGCAGGACTCCCTGTGGCGGTCAATATATGCTGTCATGTAAACAGGCATATCACAAAGGTAATTTAATATGGATAAGCACATAGAAGTTCCTTTTAACAAAAAGGTTTCCGAATCACTTAATGCGGGAGATTACGTTTATCTGTCCGGTACCCTTTACGTTGCGAGGGACGCAGCGCATAAGAGAATGATAGAAGCTCTTGACAGGGGAGAAAAACTGCCCTTTGATATTGCGGACCAGACTATATATTATATGGGTCCTTCACCGGAAAGACCGGGGAAAGTGATCGGATCCGCAGGGCCGACTACTGCAAGCAGAATGGATAAATATGCACCACGGCTCATGGATCTGGGAATGACCGGTATGATCGGAAAAGGAAAAAGAACAAAAGAGGTGGCGGATTCCATGAAGAAGAATAGCGTCACGTATTTTGCGGCTGTGGGAGGTGCCGGAGCACTTCTTTCAAAATGTATTGTTTCATCTGAGGTCGTAGCATATGATGATCTGGGAACAGAGGCAATCAGAAAACTGTCCGTTATAGATTTTCCGGCCATAGTTGTAATGGACTGTCACGGTAACTGTTTGTATAGTGTTTGACAAATTAAGGTCTATCTAATATAATTACGTGGCAAATTAAATCTTGTTTAGCAAGGATTTAGCTTTAAGGAGAAATACTCAAGAGGCTGAAGAGGCGCCCCTGCTAAGGGTGTAGGTCGGGCAACCGGCGCGAGGGTTCAAATCCCTCTTTCTCCGCTCACGAAAGATGGCTGCAGATGCCATCTTTTTTTGGTATTATTTGACCTTTTTACGATTATCAACTATATTAAACAAAATGAAAAGTATGATATTACGGAGGTTACTTATGCGTTATACATTTCAGCCTAACGGAGTATGCTCAAAACAGATTAATTTTGATATTATCGGTGACGTTATTACCAACATTTCATTTATCGGAGGTTGCGACGGTAATCTTAAAGCGATATCAAAGCTCTGCAACGGAATGACAGTTTCTGAAATAGAAAATAAACTTCTGGGAAACGACTGTAAAGGCAGAGGTACATCATGTGCGGATCAGTTCGCCAAAGCTGTAAGAGAAGCGTTTAACTCAAACAAGCAGTAGCCCCGATATTCATTAATGGAAAAGTTTAAGGAATTTGAGAAAAATACACTGATAACCTTGCTGGCATTTATTATTCCGGCACTGATTATGCTACTCATTTTTATAATAGGTGATTTTGCCCCTTTTGGAAATGTTTCGGTTCTTGTGGCGGATATGAGGTATCAGTTTGTGGATTATATCGGTTACATGAAATCGGTCTTCTTCGGTAACAATGATATGTTCTACACATTTTCCAAAACTTTCGGCGGAGATATGATGGGTTTTGCATCATATTATCTGTTTAATCCCTTCTTTTTGATTCTTCTTCCCTTTCCGAACGATATGCTTCCCGTTGGAATAGTTATAATGCTGATTATAACCAGCGGTTTTATGGGACTGAATTTCCATCTGATGCTGCGTGCAATCTGGGGAAACCGGTTTTCTTCGGTTATCTTTTCAACCGCTTATGCCATGATGGGCTTTAATATGGCATATATTAATTGTATCCATTATTTTTTCAGTATCATGATGCTTCCCATTATAATTTTGGGACTGTTTCGTATAATGACCGGCAGAAGACCGAATATTATTTATATCGGATCCGTAGCCCTTTCGGTTATTTCCTGTTATTACATCGGTTATATGATCCTTATATTTACAGCAGCTTTTTTTATCTGTATGCTTGCATCCGATACGATTGAATATAAGGATAATAAAGACCGGATAAAAAATGCATGGACGGTATTTTATTCCACTATTCTGGGAATCGGAATATCGGCGTTTTCTCTGCTATCGGTATTGTTTTCACTTGAGGGGCAGAAGAAGGCCATCTTCAAAGGACTGATGTTTGACAGAACATTTAGTATCATTGAATTCTTTTCCGGATTATATACCGGATCATTCCGGGGAAATATCAGTGACGGACTTCCTGTTATTTACAGTGGTGTCATAACGGTTCTGTTTGTATTCTTTTATTTTTTCAATAAAACCATTAAATTACGTCAGAAAATATGTGCTCTTATACTGTTTGTATTTCTGATAGTCGGATATTGGATAGATGCATTCAATGTTATGTGGCATGGATTTGCACATCCGATAGGATTTCCTTACAGAAATTCATTTTTATTCTCTTTTCTTATGCTATTTGTGGGCTATTCAGGATTCGTTCATATAAAAGAAGGCTTTAAGAAAAAGAATGCAAATATTATTGTTGTGATTTTTATTGTATATTCTGCATTTTTATACTTAACGGGAAACAAATACGCAGGACCTAAATCAATACTGATCACATATCTTACACTGGCAGCTGCACTCATTCTTATAGTAGCGATGAATGAAAAGAACCGATATGTTATACCGGCTGTTGCGGGTTTATTTGTACTTCAGTTTGCAGACAGTCTGTACAACGGATCAGTATCTCTTGATGCGTATTTTGAGGATAAGTACTCCAGGGAAGAGAGTATTGATGAATATAAGGATTATATTGATTCAACGCAGAAGCTGGTCGACTATGTTAATGCGCAGGATTCTTCGTTTTTCAGAATGGATAAATTGTTTCGCCGATCCAATAACGATCCTCTGATGTTTGCATATAACGGCTTATCGCATTACAGCTCCTGTGAAACGGATCAAGTCAAAACGTTTATGGGACGCATGGGATTTAGGAACAATGAAAGCTGGGCATTTTATGGTGATGCAAGTACCGGCTTTGCGGATTGTTTTATGGGATTAAAATATCTCCTGTCCCCCTTTGACGAAACAAGCAAACCGTATAAATCCATATATTCACAAGACGAAAGATATATATACTGCAATCCGTATGCATTATCACTGGGATTTGGAATGGATGAAAGCGTTAAGTACGCCAATATGAAAGAAAAAGATCCTTTCAAATTACAGAATGATATTGCAGGAAGATTTTCTCAAACAAACTACCAAATATACAGACCGGTTAAAATCAGCGAGATCAGGCTAAATAATGTATCTGAGGAAAGAAACATATACACAAAGATAGATCCTGAGCAGGAAGGAAGCATTGAGTACATTCTTTCGATTACAAGCGATGATTTTATATATATGTATGCAGATGCTCCTCATATTCAGAATACAAATCTGTATATAAACGGAGACGAGAAGGGAAACTATTTCTCCCAATATGACTGGTCGATCCGTGAAGGAGGTTATTATAAACCGGGCGAACTTGTGAGCATCAAGTTTACGGTGGAAGATGACAGTTTGGAAATAGATGATATTTACTTCTATTATGAAAGCAAACAGGTTTTAAAAGCATGGTATAGGGATGCGGTTTCGACCTCCTGCAATGTTACCAAGATCTCAAGTTCTCATCTAAAAGCAGATGTGGATGTATCGGAAACAAAAGACTATATAGTATTCTCCATTCCGTATGAGGAAGATTGGAAAATCAAGATTGATGGGGAAAAAGTTAAACCTTTTAAAGTAATGGATGCTCTTCTTGCTGTTAAAATATCCGGTGGCAAGCATGAAATAGATCTTCGGTATATTCCTGCGGGTATTAAGGTCGGATTACCCGTGTCGGTTATTTCGATATTGATAGCATTGATTACTCTTATTGTAAACAGAAAAAACAATAAGGAATAAAATCGTGAAGTAGATATGAAATGATCATACATATAGTGGCTTATGATGCTTTTATAACTAGATATATGTACAGAATCAGATACTCAAAAAACTACTAAAATTTTAGCAAAAAATCCGTTGACAATGCCCAAATGCAATGATATATTAATAAAGCCGCTTCAAGCGGGGTTATTTTTTTGTGCTTTTGGCGGAGTACCTTGAAAATAAAATAGTACAACCAATCCCTGAAATTTCTTAAATAATTTCAGAACGAAACCAGACAGTAGATAAAACGGACGAAGCGAAGCTACGTTCAGCTGAATGGGATTAAACATTAAAATAGAGAGTTTGATCCTGGCTCAGGATGAACGCTGGCGGC
>CADALB010000003.1:0-168631 GCA_902788755.1 uncultured Lachnospiraceae bacterium
TACATGGAAAAAAGATAATTACATGACCGGAACATAAAAATCACAAGAAAATAAAATTGGGTATAGGATTTTTCTACAATATATGGTATCTTATTAGATGTAGTTGCACTTATTGTAGTTAATGGCGCGACTTATCGCACAAATAAGGGGAAATAAATGAATACTGAAGAATTGCTGGAAAGACTTGAGGCGGCAGAAGAAGGGGAACTCAAGGAACTTAAGTTGTGGCTGTTCAAGGAGAGCATCAGACTTCGGGATGAAAAGCACGATCTCGAGATGGAAAAGAGGGATTTTGCAAACGAGAGGGAGAACACCCGAGAAGAGAACCGCAGATACGAGGAGCATCTGTCGGTAAGAGGCAGACAACTCAGAAGAGAGGAAGAGCTGATCGAGCAGAAACACGAGGTTATCAAGCGTGGTTTCGAGGAACTTGACCGTGACAGGCAGGCACTTATTGCAAGAGAGAATTCCGTAAGAGCCCAGGAAGCGCAGCTGCGGGATCGGATTTCACGAAGTTACGATCTTGAATCCGCAGAGGTCAACGATGTGTTATTCAGAGGCGCGGATAACATTCTTCTGATCAAGAAACGATACAAAGATCTTATGAAGATGTTCCATCCCGATTGCCTCGGCGGTGACACCGAAATGGTCAAGGCTCTTAACAGAACATATGACCGGCTGATCAAGGAATGTGATGCATACGGAAAAAGAAGACGCGCTTAATGCGTCTTCTTTTTTACAGGAGAAGAAATCATATGAGAGCGTACATACTTCCGCATCCGCCCATTGCGGTACCCGAAGTCGGCGGTGAGGAAATACACAAAATAGAAGCTACGGAAGAAGCTTTTGATAAAGCTGCGGCTGATATTGCAGAATACGATCCGGAGACGATAGTTGTAATCTCTCCTCATAATATCATGTACCGCGACGCTTTTTATATTGCGAAGGGTTCGGGCGGAGAAGGTAACCTTGCAAGATTTGGCGCTCCTAAGCCCGATGTTTATTTTCCTTATGATACAGAACTTGCAGAAGAGATAGTGGGACTTTGCAACGAATTCGATATACCGGTTGTTTATTCGGAAGAAGGAGCGAAGGATGTAGATCACGGAACTTTTGTTCCACTATATTATGTAAACCGCGAATACGGAATGCCCCAAACCTCCCCATATAAAATCATCCGAATAGCTCCGTCAATGCTGCAGGATGATGTACTGTATGATATGGGATACCTCATAGAGAGAGCGGTAGCCCATATCGGAAGACGTGCTGTCATAATTGCCAGCGGAGATCTGTCGCATAAGCTCAAGGAGGACGGCCCATACGGATTTATTAAGGAGGGACCGGAGTTCGACAGATTAGTAACAGATGTTATGAAAAGCGGAAAACTCGATAAATTCGCGGATATTGACAAGACCGTCAACGACCTCTCGGCAAACTGCGGATATCCCGGCTTTGTAATGCTTGCGGGGGCTCTCCAGGATTATAAAATAACACCCGACTTCCTCTCTTACGAAGGAGTATTCGGGGTAGGATACGGTATTTGTATTTTCGAATGTGAAAACTGGTACGTCAGACTTGCAAAAAAGTCACTTGAGAAATATGTTCGTGAGGGCAGACAGCTGGAGCCGGAAGATACAGAGGAGTTTCCGGATTTCTTTACAAGAGAGAAAGCCGGGGTGTTTGTGTGTATCAAGAAGGACGGTCAGCTTCGGGGATGCATCGGAACAATTCTTCCGTCATATGACAATACTCTCGAGGAGATCTGTGCCCTTGCCATAAGTGCCGGAACGAATGACCCGCGATTTTCGCCGGTAAGTGCAGAGGAGCTTTCGGAACTTGATTATACGGTGGATGTTATGGGAATGCCGACGCCGGCAAAGGTTTCGGAACTTGACGAGAGAAGATACGGAGTAATCGTGAGCGCGGGGAGACGCCGTGGACTCCTGCTTCCTAACCTTGAAGGAGTTGATTCCGTTCAGGAACAGATAGATATTGCATCCCGAAAAGGCGGGATAGCTCCCGGAGAGGATATTGAGATAGAAAGATTTACGGTGGAAAGACATACATGATATGTAACAACTGCTCGCATAAATGTGATATTCCGGAAGGCAGTAGCGGGATCTGCCACGCCAGAAGCTGCCGTAACGGCGCCATAGTATGTGATAATTACGGTCATGTAACGAGCCTTGCTCTTGATCCTATAGAAAAGAAGCCGCTTGCAGGATTCCATCCCGGATCAATGATCCTCTCCGTTGGTTCATATGGATGTAATATGCATTGTATGTGGTGCCAGAACGATTCCATATCCAGAGGATATGTAGATTCTGAAGTGCTAAGTGCGCAGAAACTTGTTGATATAGCTGTAAGTACACGGGAGCGTGGCAATATCGGAATCGCTTATACATATAATGAGCCATCGGTAGGCTATGAGTTTGTAAGAGATTGTGCTATACTTGCAAAAGAGCAAGACCTCGTAAATGTATCTGTGACGAACGGAATGCTTGATTCTCAACGCTTTTGCGAACTGCTTCCGTATATAGATGCATATAATATAGATCTGAAAACGGGAATTGCGTCTAAATATGAGGCTGTCGGCGGAGACATTGATCTGATAGAGCGAAACATCGAGAGTGCGCATCGCGCCGGGAAGCATGTGGAACTTACGACTCTTGTTGTCCCGGGTTTTAATGATGCCACAGATGATTTTAAGCGCATTATAGATTTTATTGCCGCGCTTGACCGGCTGATTCCGCTTCACATTACAAGATTTTTCCCGGCGGGAGACATGAGGGATGTCCCTCCGACAAAACTGCAGATACTGTACGATTTCAAACAGATTGCGGAAGAGAAATTAAAGTATGTATATTTGGGGAATGTTTAGACTATGATATTCAAAAGATTGGCAATTCTTACGACGATCCTTGCGCTTATGTCGCCGAACATTGTTTATTGTTCGGAGCAGATTCCGGTGGATCCTGTGGATATATTCTTATCGGCGAGCGCTTTTGTCGGTAATTCCGTCGGTGAAGGACTTACCATGTATAACAATGCGAAGGGTAAAGTCCCCCTGGGCAGTGCGACGATGCTGACTAGAGTCAGCTATTCTTTTTACGCGGATGAGAGAGGCATGAGCAAGTATATTCCGAAACTTGCCGGTGTTCCCATGAGGGCGAAGGATGCCATAAAACAGTGTGGCGCACAATATGTCTTTATCTGCATGGGAACAAATGATCTTGTGGGGAACTCCTCCTGTGAGGGAGCATATCAGAAATATCAGCAATATATAGAAGGAATTCTGGCAGAAAATCCCACGGTTACGATTTTTATCGAAAGCTGTACCCCCACAAGGCCCGGAAGTAACGTCAGCAATGATAAGATAACCCTGTTCAATTCATATATGGAGAGCTATTGCAGCTTATTTCCCAATATGTTTTATATAGACATTTCAACACCGCTTAAGGATGAGAGTGGGTATCTCGCCTCTGGGTATTGTTCCGACGGCAGCTGTCATCTTACGAATACTGCTTACGGGATATGGGCTGATACGGTAAGGACTTATATTTCAGCTTATATTGCGGCAATGAATGCGGCAAGGGCTGAGGCTGCCGCCAGAGATAGGGCTCTTGCAAAGGCCAATTATGAGAAAAACATGGATGAGATGTATAATAAGAAACAAAAGATCCGTGATGAGCGCATAAATGAAGAGCGGCAGGCAGCTGCCGCTCTTCGTGAAGAAAATTCTATACCGTTTCGTCAGGATGATGAGCTTCTTCAGGGGCTGAATCTTCAGAAGAAGCAGTATCAGAATCTTCAGGTTTCACAGACTCTTCCGTCTCCTCTTTTGAGGATGCAGCCTTTAGATCCTCCTTATAGTCCGCTATCTTCTCGTCAGCTGCCACAAGCTTTCCCATATATTCCATGAGATCCGATGCGGGAGCGTCTTTGTACATTTCATAGTATTTTTTTCCGAGTTTGTAATAGTATTCCTGTTTCTTGGCTTCCTCGGCCTTGATAAGAGCCTGAAGCCGTGCTACCTCACCGTATTCACGGGCCTTATCGGCAACAGTGTTGATGACCTCGGTGACTTTTTCCGTTAAATCAGTAAAATCCGCCATTATGATCCTCCTATGCACAATTCAACTATAAGCATCTCGACTCCTACCCGCGGATCCAAAAGACCGCTTTTGATCCGCTCATCAGTGTCGGCACACATCTCAATCCTGTGTCTTATATCAATTTTACTACTCTTTCTTGCGGCGGGCAACGCCATTTTTACCCGCATCTCACGCATGCCGAGTGTTTGCGCCATATCCTTTGGGGAAACGTGTTCTTCATTCATTTGCATTGCATGAAGTATAAGCCGCATCTGTTCGCGTATAAGCGATAATATTGATATAGGTTCATTTCTGAGTGTAAGCAGGTCAGTGTACAGACTCACGGCTTTTTTTGTATCATGATCAAGTATGGCGTCGATCATTGCAAATATCCTGTCTTCCGGAAGGGGAGGCATTACTGCTTCCACGTCTTCGGGTCTTATGCCGTCCTTTTTGAAGGTGTAGGAAATGATTTTTTCCAGCTCCCCCGATACCTGCCACAGATCGTCTCCGCAGCGCTGCATAAACATTTCAAGAGCATTTGCCGTAATCTGCCGGTGCTCCCGGGACAGCCTCTTTAATATAAAATCACGAAGATCGGCATCGGAGAGATCGGCAAATTCGGCTACCGTTCCTTTGGACTTTGCCGCCTTGGTCTGGCGAAGGCGCAAGTCGATCTTGTCTTCGGAAAAGATAAGGCATGTAGTTTCGGAAATGTTTGGAATGTAGTCAGCCAGTTCCTCGCATGAATGCGAAAAAAGCTCGGTGTTTTCGAGGACGATAACTCTTTTTTCGGCCATAAAGGGCATTGTCTGGGCAAGATCAATTATTTCCTTTATGTCGATTTTCTTGCCGTAATAATATGTAAGATTCATTGTATCGCCCTCGGCAACAAACAGGTTTACGAGAGCTTTTTCATAGCGTTTCCTGTTATAACTCTGGGGACCATAGAGAACATATATGTTTTTGTATATTTTATTCTTGATGTCAGCTTCGAGTTGCTTCATTAATAATTCTCCGTGCTCTTCCCAAAAAACCGGATCAGCAGTAGTGCACCTTGGGGATATTATATCATGGGGTGTCAAAAAGAACCGTCCCTTTTGACACAATAATGATAATTAATAGTTAAAAAACAGTATAAATGTGACGAAATAATAGTTGTTATAAGGTACATTTTCGTGATAAAATACAAAATGTAGGGGAGCTACTATGCAAGGATGCAAAAGATATTAATAAGAAGGAGCACAAGAAAAGAATGAAGAAGAATGGATTTAACATGAACAAAATGTTGCTGCTCTTCAGCATGGTTCCGATGTGTGTTACCGCTTTGGTAATACTGATCATATCGGTAATTCTTCTGAACAACAAAATGGAGCAGAAGGTTGAGGATCAGCTGCTTGTTGCGGCTCAGGGATTAAAGAATTATTCCGAGTTCGAGCTTAAAGAGGGGGCAACGGAAGTAACTTATGACCCCGAATATATTGACTGTCTGAAGCCTTACGATGTTGACCTGACAGTATTTATAGGAGATACCAGATTCTGCACATCGGTCTTAAACGATAAGGGTGAGAGAAATGAAGGTACCCAAGCTGCGGAAGGCATATGGCCTACGGTAAGTTCGGGTAAGAACTTTATCAATAATAATACAAAGGTTGCCGGCAGGGATTACTACGTTGTATATATGCCCCTTGTGGACGGGCAGGGTAAGGTAGTCGGAATGTCCTTTGCAGGAACACCGAGAGCCGATATTGTGGCTGCAAGGAATCATATCTTACTGGTAGCGGTTCTAGTGGGACTCTTTCTTATAGCTGTTTTTGTTGTGATCGTTGTTCTTCTTTCGAGGAAGATCTCCGGTCCCCTTAGAGCTACAGCGTCAAGCCTTGAGACCATCGCAAAGGGTGACCTTACGGCAGAGAATGAGAGTGTGTCACACGTTGCAGAAACATACAGCCTGATCCAGTCATACCGTGAATTACAGGCAAGCATTAAGCATATGCTCGGTGGTATTAAAGACGATGCTACAAAGCTTGCCGATGAGGTTCGCGAGGTATCACAGCTTGCCGAGCAGAGCAATTCATCAACGGAGCAGATCAATTCCGCTATAGCAGAGCTTGCTGACGGAGCTACATCAATGGCTCAGAATGTTCAGAACATCAACGAACAGGTTATGGAAATGGGCGGACTTATCAACAGCGTTGTAGAGTCTGTAGATACACTTTCCAATTCTTCGTCCGCGATGCAGCAGGCTAACAATGAAGCATACGGATATATCAACAACCTTGAGAAATCATCTGCTACAACTAAGGATGCGGTTGCAGGTATCAAGGCTCAGGTTGTTAACACCAATGAAGCTATCGGCAGAATCACAACTGCTGTAGGAATGGTTACCGATATAGCGAGCCAGACAAACCTCTTAGCGCTTAACGCTTCCATAGAGGCTGCAAGAGCCGGTGAGATGGGTAAGGGCTTCGCGGTTGTTGCGGAGAGCATCGGTAATCTTGCCAATCAGTCTGCTGAATCTGCAGCCGAGATCAGAAGCATCATAGACGAACTGACCAAGCAGTCCGAGCAAAGCGTAATGGCTTCGGAGTCGGTTGAAGCAGCTATAGATGAAGAGCAGATGATCCTCGATGAGACCAAGAAGAGATTTGATATTCTTAATACAGAGATTACCAATTCAGTAGAGGACATCAGGGGCATTTCTTCACAGACCGAGAGCCTTGAGAATATCAAGTCAACCATTGTGGAAAATGTCAGCGATCTGTCGGCTATTTCCGAAGAAAATGCTGCAAGTACCCAGGAAGTTACGGCTTCAATGGAGAACATCGCAATGAACATCAGACAGATCAGCGATGATTCGGAAGGAATGAATGATATAGCAAAGGATCTTGTTTCATCGGTGGGAGAATTTACTTTCTAAAACAGACGGAAACAATCCCGACTAAATTCAGAAGGACGGCATTATCTGCCGTCCTTTTGGGTTATGGGCGTGGCACTCAAGATGCTTACGGAGGAATAATATGAGAGATTTACCGAAACCCGGACAGGTTTACAGACATTTTAAGGGAAACATATACCGGATAATCACCCTTGCCACTCATTCGGAGACCGGCGAAACACTGGTCATCTATAAGAGGGATGATGCCGAGGAAAAATCATATGCAAGGCCTCTTGATATGTTCCTTAGCGAAGTGGATCATAAAAAGTATCCGGACGTAAGGGATAAATACAGATTTACTCTTTGTTCGGAAGATGTGTTATCTGACCTTGGGATAGATGATGCGGGAGTTGCCGATGCATCGGGGCTTGATCCGCTGCTTGAGGCGTTTCTTGATGCCGGTTCTATAACGGAAAAGATTGACCGCTTTTATGATATGAGAAAGAGTGCAAATGACGAAATGCTGGGGTTTGTTGCCGCATCACTTGATATTGAGGTATCGGGGGATACACAGGAGAAATATGATGAGATACTTAGGGCACTTAAAGCAAGAGAAAAATATGAAAGTAACAGGTTGCGCGGATAAGGAATTTTCTATATAATTGTGCACGGTAATTTTGAAAAACTGAGCCGTAGATGTTTTGCTATGACGGCTTATAGAACGAAAGGCAGGACGGAATATGTATTCACTTGACGAAGTTAAAGCGGTAGATACTGAGGTGGCATCCGCGATAGAAGCGGAAATGGCAAGACAAAACAGCCATATTGAGCTGATCGCCTCTGAAAACTGGGTAAGCAAGGCTGTTATGGCAGCTATGGGTTCGCCCCTTACCAATAAATATGCCGAAGGATATCCGGGTAAGAGATACTACGGCGGCTGCGAGTGTGTGGATGTGGTTGAAGAACTGGCAAGAGAGCGGGCCAAGAAGCTGTTCGGCTGTGACTATGTTAATGTTCAGCCTCATTCGGGAGCACAGGCTAACATGGCCGTTTTCTTCGCTATGCTTGAGCCCGGTGATACATATATGGGCATGAATCTTGATCACGGCGGACATCTCTCCCACGGTTCTCCGGTCAATATTTCGGGTAAATACTTTAACTGTGTTCATTACGGAGTAAATGACGAGGGATTCATAGATTACGATGAGATGGAGAGGATTGCTATGGAGTGTAAACCCAAGATGATCCTTTCGGGCGCAAGCGCATATGCAAGAGCTATTGATTTTAAGCGTATCAGACAGATATGTGATAAGGTCGGTGCATATATGATGGTTGATATTGCGCACATCGCAGGACTTGTTGCCACAGGCATGCATGAAAGCCCTATTCCCTATGCGGATGTTGTTACAACAACGACCCACAAGACTCTTCGCGGACCCCGTGGTGGAATGATCATGTGTAATCAGGAAGCAGCCGACAAGTTCAATTTCAATAAGGCTGTTTTTCCGGGAATTCAGGGCGGACCTCTTATGCATGTAATAGCTGCAAAGGCAGTGTGCTTCAAGGAAGCCCTTACTCCCGAATTCAAGGAATACGGTAAGAATATTGTTGCCAATGCCAAGGCACTTTGTGACGGACTCCAGAAGAGAGGACTGTCAATTGTATCAGGCGGAACGGATAATCACCTTATGCTTCTCGACCTTCGCCCTCAGAATCTTACGGGCAAGGAGATTGAAAAGCTTCTTGACGAGGCACACATCACAGCGAACAAGAACACTGTTCCCAATGATCCTCAGAAGCCTTTTGTTACAAGCGGTATCAGACTCGGCACTCCTGCGGTAACATCCCGCGGAATGGGAACCGACGATATGGACAGGATTGCGGAAGCAATTGCATTTGTTGTTAACGAAGGCGAAGCAGGGGTTCCCAAGGCACGTGCCATCGTGGACGAACTTACAGCAAAATATCCCCTTGTTATGTAAATCATTTTTTTGCTGATAAATGGTTTTTTCGAGTTTACTATTTTTATTTTGGTTTATCCCCATATTCTTTGCCCTGTATTATATCTGCCCGGCAAAATGGCGTAATATTACCCTTTTTGCGGGCAGTATTGTTTTTTATGCCTGGGGCGAGCCGTCATATCTTATCCTTATATTTGTCTCGATCCTTGTAAACTGGGCAGCAGGGCTAGCAATCGCAAAATTCAGAGGCAGGCAGGCCGAAGGGCACTCCCGGTGGGAGAAAATCATTTTCGTCGCTGCCATGGTCTTCGATTTCGGTATGCTGTTTGTATTTAAGTATACGGGATTTTTTGTATCAAACATCAACGCCTTATTTAGCACCTCGTTTAGGGATCCCGCTTTTACGCTTCCTCTGGGAATCAGTTTCTACACCTTTCAGATAGCATCATATGTAATAGACCTGTACAGAGGAAAGATCAAAGAGGAGAGGAATATTCTCACTCTCGGCACATATCTTGTTATGTTCCCGCAGCTTATTGCGGGACCTATCGTTGTATATTCCCAGGTGTCGGAGGAGTTGCATAAGCGTGAAATAACACCTCAAAAAGTGGCGGAGGGAATAGCTGTATTTATACTGGGCCTGTCCTCAAAGGTGCTTATTGCCAATACTGTGGGGGAACTTTGGAAGGATCTTGAACTTATAGGATATGAGCGTATATCGATGCCGCTGGCATGGCTTGGAGTTGTGGCGTTCACCCTTCAGATATACTTTGATTTCAACGGTTATTCGCTTATGGCAAGAGGCTTGGGGAAAATGCTGGGATTTGAAATACCGATGAACTTTAACTATCCATACATATCGCTGTCTCTTACCGAGTTTTGGAGACGCTGGCATATGACTTTGTCCGGGTGGTTCAGGGACTATGTTTATATTCCGCTGGGCGGCAACAGAAAAGGACAATTCAGAACTTATGTAAACCTATTTATAGTTTGGTTCCTGACGGGATTCTGGCACGGAGCCGGATGGAATTTCATATGCTGGGGGCTGTTTTTCTTCGTGCTTCTGTCGCTGGAAAAATCATTTCTCGGAGATTTTCTTAACCGGCACAGACTTTTCGCAAGACTGTATTCTCTTTTGCTTATCGGGCTGTCATGGATGATATTTGCTATAACGGACTTCCGGGAACTTGGTGTGTATTTTTCCAGACTTATTGCGTTTTCGAGTATAGGTGCCTCCAATGATTTTGTGTATTACGCGAGAAATTACGGAGTTGTGATTGCCATCGGCTGCATCATGTCGGCATCACTTGTTCCCGGCTGGCTGCGCAAAGCTGTAATGCCCTGCAGCGGGCACAGGGCAAGAGGAGTATTCGGGATAGCCCTTCAGGTTGTGCTGCTGTTTATGTGTGTGTGTTATCTTGCGGATGCAAGCTATAATCCGTTTTTGTATTTTCGATTCTGAGCGTCAACAGCCTCTGTACAGGACATAAAGAGTTATGAAAGAAAACTTGAAATCAATAATCGAATATCCGGGCGTGGTGATTTTCTTCGGACTGTGTGTGGCAATGCTGGCAGGGTATCTTATTTTGCCGGATAAAGAGTACTCACAGATGGAGAACAGGTATCTGCAAAAGCGTTCGGCTGTTTCTCTCTCATCACTTGCGGACGGTTCGTTTATGGAGAGCTTTGAGACATATACCAACGAGCAGGTTATGTTTCGGGATTTTCTTGTAAAATGCAAGTCGGCCTTTGTGTGGGCAACGGGATCAGTTGAAAACAACGGGATCGCAAGGGGCGATAAAGGATTTCTTTTTGATAAAACAACGTCCGTATCATCCAAGGCTTCAAAAAACATTGCGGCAATCAGGAACTTTGTTCAGAAGTCGGACAGGGATGTGTATATAGCCATTGCACCGACTTCCGTGTGGGTTAATGCAGACTGTCTTCCGACAGGGATGCCTGTACTTGATGAAGTATCACTTTCAAATGAACTTACACTTGCTCTTGCGGATGAAAAGAATGGGCATATCATATACTTATATGACATTTTGAATAAACACAGGGATGAATACATATTCTACCGCACAGACCACCATTGGACAACAAAGGGTGCGGGTTATGCATATGAAGAGATTGCGGACAAAATGGGTCTTGAGTGGCAGGATATCAGCCGGTATGACAGAAGTGAGGCTTATGATTTTTACGGAACCCATTATGCAAAGTACAAAGGCCCCTTTGTGTCACCGGATACGATAGAGTATTACGATGTTCCCATAGATTCTCTTGAAAGGGAGAAAGATACGGAATATGATCTTATAGATACAGACAAGTTTGAAGGATTTGATAAGTACGGTGCTTTTATGTACGGTAATGACGGAAAGTGTGTTGTACACGCTGACAAAGGTCTGGGGAAAAATCTGTATATTTTCAAAGATTCTTATGCAAACTGCTTGATTCCGTATCTTGTAATGAATTATGATAATATTACCGTTATGGATCTGAGATATTTCGGAGGAAGCGTTTCGGAGGAGATTGCAAAGGATCCGCAGGCGGATATTTTACTTATGTATAACTGGTCATTTGTAAATGACGATAACCATTTTTATAAACTGGCAGACAAATGAGTAAGAATAATAACAATAAAAATACTGACAAGAATATGGATGATCATTCAAAAGAGCGGAAGATCAGGCAGGTTTTTCCGAATGGTGACGTAAGCGGAAATACAGAGTCGCCAAAAGATAAAGAAGGACATCCCAAAGAAGAAAAAAAGAAGGATACGATTAAAAAGGAAGAAAATGCGGAGGCACTTCGGGCTATCAGGATCGTATCGGTAATAGTCGCGATGATTTTCTCGCTCCTGTTTGCTATGGCAGGAGGGATCGGTCTGGCGCTTTGGGACGAGGGAAGAACGATATCCGAATTAAATATGATAGTATTTGCGAAAGAGATGGACGAGGCGGCAGAGGACACTTCGGAAGCGGATGAATCAGCGATCTCAATAGCCGATGCAGAGGAGGCTGAGCCTGAGCCGGAGCCTGTGGAGACCGAAGAGCCCGAACCGGAAGAAGGCGCAGATGAGAACGATTATGGTCTTACCATATCTGCTGATACGGATGGGGTGGAATCCATTACAAAGGCAGGCAGTTCGGATGAAATAGAGCTTGCCGGGGACGATGAGACCCCGGAAGTACTTGACCCTCTTGCAGACTATCCTATTCCGTTCACGACTGTAGATGAGAGCTATTTTACCGATGCTCTGTTTATAGGGGATTCGAGACTTCAGGGATTCGGATTCTGGTCAGGCATACCGGCAACATATTATTGCGCTACGGGGTTTCATGTATATAAATATGAGACAACCAACGTGGTTCAGACCGAAAACGGCAAGGTTCCGATTTTTGAAGCAATGCCGTATGATGCTTTTACAAAAGTATATATCAAGGTCGGACTTAACGAGCTGGGGTACGGAACGGAAGAAAACTTTGAGAAAACATATGCCGAACTTATCGCCAAGATCCGGGAATATGAGCCCAGAGCCATAATATTCGTTCACGCTATACTTCCGGTTACGGCAGAAAAATCAAATACCGACAAGGCTCACAACAACGCAAACATAGCCGCAAGGAATGCGGCACTTGAGCAGTTCGCCAAGGAGCAGAAGGCATATTTTATTGATGCGGGACCTGCTCTTTCGGATGCGGAAGGAAACTTAAGACCTGAAATGACAAGCGACGGAATACACCTTAAACCCGAGTATATGAAGTTGTGGAGAGATTTTCTGTGCGAGCACGGAGTTGTAATTAATTAAAGGTGAGGAGATTAAAAGATGAGAAAGATGAAATTGTTTACGATCGTAACTGTAGTTGCTGCTTTTGTTCTGGGAGCATGCGGCGGCAAGAAGGCTGATTTTGATGTGGAGGCGTTGGGAAACGAGCTTAACGAGCAGATAACCTATGCGGATACTTTGATGCCCCTTGATCTTGATACGGCCGGAATGTTCTTAAATCTTTCCGAAATCAATGTTACCAAAGCTGCCATATATGAAGGAAGCGGAGGTACAGCTGAGGAGATCGTGGTTCTTGAATGTGCAACCGAGGATGATGCAAAGAAGGCAGAAGAGGTACTTAAGACCCGGGTCAGCGAACAGATCGAGAGCTTTACCGATTATGTTCCGGGTGAACTTACCAAGCTTAATGCTGCGGTTATTAAGGTAAACGGAAAGTATGCTGTATTATCTGTTTCCGATACTCCGGATGAGGCAGGCAAGATAATCGGTAAATATATGTAGGCTTTTTTCGTTATATCAGGGTGCCGGTTTAAGCCCGGTCAGAACAGCTATAGCAGTATAAGTATCTTTCATATATCCTTCTATATTCAGGGTATAATCGATATTATTGTCATCGTACCCTTTATCTACAACTACGGGAGATGTTCTAAACAACTGCAAAGTGTTGGGACGCGACGCTCTTGATGAAATCTCATTTCCACGCACTTCTTTAGGAAAGTTGTAGTAATGTGCATCGTTATCGGAATCTGCTATAAACAGGGCTTTCACGCTGTCTATCGGCTGATCCTCACCGGTGTCGATAACATATCCGGATACCGTAATAGCATGTGCACCGTTTCCTATCATTATTTCAGGTCTGACATTATCAAGATCAAGATCTTCAGAATCGTGAAGAACAGGATACCCGATGTATCCACCGTCATCTACCAGTTCATATGATCCGTCATCCATCGGATAGATATCACCTTGGAGTACATTAAAGACGTCATATTCCACACCGTCCGAGGTGATATATGTTTCTTCGTCTTTTTTGTCCACGATCGTAATCCTGCCTTCATCATCATAAACATAATATGCCGATTTTATCGTTTTATCGGAGTCACCAACCTGAAGGTTTACATAATCAGTGTATCCGTTGAGTTCCGGATCAAACGTTAAGGTAATGTTACTGTCTTCTTTCCTCGGACAACAGTCATAAGAAAAGTCAACGGCAAGTCCTACCGCGCTGCCGTCTTTTATTGCTTTGATCAGTTCGACGCCGGTCCCGATATTGTTACTATCCGAGAACGATACCTCTTTTGCATAATCAGCCGTAACGTATTCTGGGAAATTGCCGGGATCCATATCCGGAAAATGTCCCGCATATCCGCCATTCATGAACCAGTCAATGCCGTCATAAGCATCAGATTCGAAGTCGTTGGGGAAGTTGGAAAAATAATAAGTAAACACATCATCTACGTTATTTAAGGAGACATCAGGATTCTTCTCCATTGCAAGCTGAGCCCATCCGGCGTTCCAAAGCATATCCGAAGCCGAGGCTGCCCAGCACATTGAGCTATCGCCCCAATAATCAACATCAACCTGCCTGAAATCATCATCCGTGAACACCCATTCGCCCAGCTCACCATATATTTTGTTTGAGAATTTCTCGGCATCGATAAGATCATCGCTTTCAAGAGTAGCCGGAGTTTCCGATAAGAATGCTCCTATAAGAGTGTTGATCTGATCGTCGGTAAATTCTTCTGCCAGAGGCGATACACACATTTCATAGGAGTGACCGTTGTCCGAAAAGTTGACAACACAGATCTTCCCGCTTTTGGAATCGCTGTAATTTACAGTGTATTCATGTGGGGTAGAATCAGCAGCCGCTCCACCATCAAGAGTGATTGTCATACGATTTGTAACTGCACCTTTATCTGCACTATCCGTAGTGTCATCGTTTGAAAAAGCTTCATCTGCTATATTTTCTTCGGCAGAAGCCTGCTCATCGGTCGTATTTGGCACATCGACGGTCTTACCGCAGGAAGTCAGAGTCAATGCGGACAGACCGGATATCATAAGAAATATAACAAACTTTATTTTCATAATTCATTCCTCCATCCTTTTTGAGTGCCGCGCTACATGACGCGACACTTAAGCAAAGTATCACATACGGAGCGGAAAAACAAGAGTGCGGGGCTCCTTGAAATGGACAAAAACTCAGCATATCGCAATATAATAGTCAGAACATTCATAACATTTCCAAATAATATTTTAAAAAATAAAAATATTTTTTAAAATTGTATTGACAATTATCGAAGCGGGCTATATAATACAAACATAGAAAACAAACAGAGGCAACGAAGAGAATGAATCCACCGATCATAGGATTCAAATCCGAGTAAAGGAGGTACGGACCACCTAAAACATAAATTTTAGATTTCGAATGAAACACATAGTGTAAGAAATTTGAAATCCCGGGTTTATGAGACGATACGAATTGATATAGAAGAATCTACGACAAGGAAAGCGCGATGTGAAGCGAAGATGCAGATGCCAGAGAGCACACAAGAGAAGCATCATGAAAATGCAGTTCCGGTAGAGTGACAACTGAATAGAGAAACCATTAACATCGAAATCCTGATAAAAGGGTCAGGTAACAGATAAGTATCGTAGAACTTGGGATGTTGATTGGAGGTACAGTCCATTGGATACAGTCTCAATGTAAAGGCGGATGCAGATTGAATGATCGGCATCCGCTTTTACTTTGTGTCAAAGGGGACGGTTCTTTTTGACACCTTTTGACATCTAAAGCGTTGTAGTTGTGATTTGATTCTGCTATACTATATCTTGTATGACTTCCGGTTTTAAAAACATAAATAAGCCGGTCGTGTTTGCCGGAAAGCTCATCGGCCTTCTGCTTATGGCCGGTGTGTTTTTGGTGCCGGCATGCAAAAGTGTCCGGGCGGCAGATTCGGTGACTGTGGTCATAGATCCTGGGCACGGGGGAAAATCCGAAGGGGATGATGAGACCAATTCCGGTGCCAAATACCACGGACTTGAAGAAAAAAACATTACATTGATTACAGCTCTTGCTATGTATGATGAGCTTAGCCAATACGGAAACGTTAATGTTTATCTGACAAGAGACAGGGATGCGGAAATGTCGCTCTCACAACGTGTCGAGTATGCACAGTCTGTCGGTGCGGATGTTATAATCTCTATTCATTACAACGCATCATCGTATCACAATTATTTCGGTTCGGAGATATTCACTTCGGCATACGGAAGGTATTACGGTGTCGGACATGCGCTTGCAGAGAAAGTCATGGACGAGTGGGTAGCGGATGGCAACATCGAGAAGGATATCAAGACACGTATAGGAAAGAAAGGCGACTATTACGGGCTCATCAGGAACGGTGTTACGGCGGATATACCGACGATCATACTCGAACACGGATACCTTGATAATGACAAGGATTACCAGAGGATCAAGAACGATACTGCATGGAGGCGTTTCGGAGTACTTGATGCGACGGCGGTAGCCAAGTTCTATGGTCTTGAGAAAAATGTTGTAAAAGACAGTGTTGAGCCAACGGTTGAAATAGTAGAACCGGAAAATCCGGTCATGCCGGATGAAACGGAGCCCGAAGGTGTAAGGCTTGAGATAAACGGTTATAACAGTAATAAGGGCGACGTTGATTTTACGCTTTACGCTTATGATGATGAAAGTAAACTGATGTATTACGGCCTGATGACCGGGGACGTAACAAAGGATACGATTTTTGAGGAGCTGGAACTTTGGGACGGAAATAACGGCAAGATGACCGGGACATTCCATATCCAGCCGGGCTATGAGGGCAAGATAACCGCGAAGGTTTTCAATGTTTACCAGCTTGACGGAATGAGCAATTCCGTAGATCTTGTTGCCAACGAAGAAGCACCCGATGATGAAGAAGATAATGCGGTCATAGATGAAGACTCGGAAAAGACTGATGAAGATATTTACTTTAAGGAACCGTTTGAGACCGAGGATGACAGCTGGGAGATAGGCGGCAGTATTCCTACGGTCGATACGTCCGCAATTGCAAATGCCATAGATAAGAACACGGAATCTAAAGTTAAACAATCATATACATATTTGATAATCGCAGGTCTAGTCGGAACAGTTACGCTTGTGGTTGCAATTGTTCTGGGAGTTTCCGCCGCAACGCAGAAGCGGAGGAAAAAGCGGAGAAAGAAGTGCAGAAAGAGCGGCAGAGATGTTTTTGACTGGGCGGACGATTACGACAGAGATTGATTATCAAAAAAGAAGAAAGGTGGTGCAAAGTTTTCTATGAAGATCACATTTGTCGGCGCTGACCATGAAGTAACCGGAAGTTGTCATTATCTGGAGGTTGGGGATAAGCGCATTCTGGTTGATTACGGAATGGAGCAGGGTATTAACTTGTATGAGAATGTACCGATTCCTGTGGATGCGGCGATGATAGATTATGTACTGCTGACGCATGCGCATATTGACCACTCAGGTCTCTTGCCCCTGCTGTATGCAAAGGGCTTCCGAGGGCAGATATACGCAACCGAGGCGACTGCCGATCTGTGCAGCATAATGCTTCGGGACAGTGCCCATATACAGATGGCGGAAGCAGAGTGGAGAAATCGAAAGGCCAAGAGATCATCCGAAGTCAACGAGTATGTTCCACTTTATAACATGGAAGACGCGGACGGGGCAATACGATGCTTGGTTCCGGTTAAATACGGAAATAAAGTAACGGTTTGTAACGAACTTTCTATAAGATTCACGGATGTGGGACATCTTCTGGGATCGGCGGCTATAGAAGCGTGGCTGACAGAAGACGGAGTAACCAAGAAGGTTGTGTTCTCCGGCGATATCGGCAACACCAATCAGCCGCTTATCAGGGATTTTGATACAATTGAGGAAGCGGATTATGTGCTTTGCGAATCCACATACGGAGACAGGCTTCATACAAAGGGCAGAGTTGATTATTCAGGAGAGCTGGCCAATATAATCAGGGATACTTTTGCAAAAGGCGGAAATGTTGTCATTCCTTCGTTTGCGGTAGGAAGGACCCAGGAGATACTGTACTATATCAGGCAGATCAAGGAGAGACATCTGCTGGACGATCTTGGCGATTTTCCGGTGTATGTAGATTCTCCTCTTGCTGTTGAAGCAACCGGCGTGTTTAACAAAAATGTCAGCGAGTGTTTTTCGGAAGATGCACTCTCGCTTGTAAGGCGCGGAATCAATCCGCTTGTGTTCACGGGACTTAATCTGTCGATCACAAGCGATGAGTCGAAGGCTATTAACTTTGACACTGAGCCAAAGGTTATCATATCCGCATCGGGAATGTGTGAGGCCGGAAGAATAAGACACCATCTAAAGCACAATCTGTGGCGTGAGGAGTGTACCATACTGTTTGTCGGATATCAGGCGGTAGGAACTCTCGGGCGCTCTATAGTAGAAGGCGCCAAGGAGGTTCATCTGTTCGGAGAGACGATCGAGGTCAGGGCGAAAATCACAAAGCTTGAGGGTGTATCGGGTCACGCGGATAAGGCCGGACTTACAAAGTGGATGCTGGGATTCAAGAACAATCCTCAGATGGTGTTTATCGTTCACGGCGACGATACCGTAACGGATGATTTTGCGGCGTACCTTCATGATGAGCACGGGTTCAATACCTATGCGCCTTTCTCCGGAACTAGTTACGATCTGATCGCGGATGAGTTCATTGAGGAGACCACCGGAGTTAAGATCGAAGGCGCCAAGAAGAAGACAAGGGCTGCATCTACTGTATTCGAAAGACTTGTTGCTGCAGGACAAAGGCTCCTTGCGGTCATCAGTCATAATGAAGGCGGAGCTAACAAGGATCTGGCGAAGTTTGCGGATCAGATCAACAGTCTGTGTGATAAATGGGATCGTTGATATATGTCTTGAAGTAATTACGCATTTGCTCAAAAAGACGCTTTCGCTCATTTTTCCGGACGTCGCGTTACTAGACTCGATAATACCTCGTCAAGTAACAACGTCCTCCAAAGCTTTTTTCGCAAACGGTAATTACTTCCTTGCACTTGTGTTTAGTCTGATTAAGGGATTTATATTATGACAAAAGGCGATATTTATTTTAGGGAAATAGTTGAGCGGATTCTGGATGAGGGTTCCATGGATGTTAATCCTCGGCCTCGTTATTCGGACGGAACACCGGCGCATACGCTTTCGATAAACCATGTGATGTGTACATATGATCTTACGAAGGGCGAATCTCCGTTTATAACACTGCGTCCCATTGCAATCAAATCAGCCATCGGAGAGCTGTTGTGGATATACAGGGATATGTCCAATGACCTTGATGTGCTTCGTGATAAATACAATATCACATGGTGGGATGAATGGGATATCGGTGACAGAACTATTGGTCAGTGCTACGGAGCTACAGTTAAAAAGTGGAATCTGACGGAGAACCTGATCAACGATATCAAAAATGACCCGGATGGAAGACGTCACATAATCAATATGTGGCAGGAGGATGATTTCAAACAAAAGCACGGGCTCAAGCCTTGCGCGTACCAGACTGTTTGGAATGTCAGAGAGACATATTTGGATTGCTGCCTTTTCCAGCGGAGCTCCGATTTTCTGACGGCCGGATGTATCAACCAGCTGCAGTACATGGCATTCCTAATAGCGGTTGCTAATCATCTGGGATATACTCCCGGAAGATTCACGTGGTTTTGTGCTAATGTTCAGGTATATGACAGACATATCGAACAGGCAAAGGAGATGCTCTCGCGCAAAAGCATTGAATGCAGTCCTGTTATCACGCTTCCGGAAGGAAAATCATTCTGGGAACTTGAAGTGAATGATTTTAAGGTTGAGGGATATCCCCGGGAAGAGATAAAGGAGAAGAACCCGCAATTAAAGTTTGATCTAGGGATATGATGATAGGAAGGTTAGTTATATGAAATGTATAGCAGCTGTAGATAATAATTGGGCGATCGGAAATAAGGGTAAGCTCCTTGTATCGATTCCGAACGATCAGAAGATGTTCAGAAATGAGACTACGGGAAAGGTAGTAGTTCTGGGGCGCAAGACTCTAGAGACTTTTCCGCAGGGGCTTCCGCTTAAGAACAGGACCAATATAATCCTGTCCCGTGACAAGGACTATAAGGTTAAGGATGCCATTGTGGTGCACGATGATAAGGAACTGTTCGAACTTTTGAAAACCTATGATTCAGACGATATATATATAATCGGCGGTGAAAGTGTTTATGCCGCGTATGTTGATTACTGTGATACGGCGATAATCACCAAGATAGATCAGAACTATGAATCGGATGCATACTTTCCGAATCTTGAAGAGAACGAAAACTGGCAGATGGTGGCGGAGTCGGAGGAGATGACCTGTTTCAGTGTGGAATACACGTTCAGGGAGTATCGTAATTCAAAGGTCAAACCTATGTAAATAGCCGCCAATAAGAGAAGCAGAGGGTGTCATAATGAGGTTAAAAAAAGGTGCGTTAAAAACAATATTTTGTCTTGCTCTTGCGGTATGTATTGCGATTCCTTTCGGGACAGTGGATACTCACGCAGAGATTTTTTATCTTCAGACAGGAAGAAGATTTGACTCCACATTTTATGCAAATTATTATCCTGATCTGAAAGCAAAATACGGTTACAATGCACACAAACTTCTGGATCACTATTTGAATTACGGGATTTTCGAGAGGCGTATTCCGTCAGCATATTACATCAACAACATGGATGCCCTCGGGATCGGCGAGATAACTCCTAAGGAACTTCTGTATCAGAGAAAGAGCCTTCGCAAGGGGTGTTCCGAGGCTGAATTTTACAATGCATATGATGAGGCATATCCGATAGTTGTGGCAGCAAGAGCCGCGGCACCGAACAATATGTACGGACAGATGGCTTACGTTGCAAACGCTATTTACAACAGGATCAATTACAATCCCGGAGTTCCGTACAAAACAAGCGGTGCTCACTACAACGATCCCTGCGGTGTATTCGGAAATGTAGACAAGTATTCGAACGGAATGAGAATTCCATACGGATGCGACTGTGCAGGCTCTACCCGCGCAATGGGACTGTGTCTTAATATGCTCCAGATTCCATATCAGCATATCAATGAAAATCAATGGAAGCAGCAGTGGTGCCGGGTTATGATAAACGGGAAGGCATATGCACTTGATCCTTACCTGACACCTTATGTAATGGAAGAGACATACTACGTTCGCCTGTACCCGCCTTTTATGAACTGAAGACGGTGGTGTAAAGTTTTCTATGAAAACTTTGCAGCACGCAGGCCACGCCCCGAGGAGCGAAGCGAGTTTTAAATGGCGTGGCTCTCAAGAATAGGAGGGGCCCACGGGTTATCTTGTACGAAGTGCAAGATGCCACCCGGCGAGGGTGGGAAGACCCTGTCTTCACCGCGAGGCCCATCGCGAAGCGATCCAAATGCCGAGCGACCTTAACTTATGAAGATAGGAGGGGCCTATTATTAAACAGTTATCCATTTTTAAAACTATTATCATAATCACAATGCTATTTTCCATTCTGGCCGGATGCGGTAAAAAGCCTGGTCAGGACACATCAGGTGCCGCAGATAAATCCAATGATGCAGTAGAAACCGAAGTTCAATCCGAAGCGGCGGGTTCTGCAGAAACCTTGCATGAAGATGTCAGTGAAACCAAGCCGTCACTTGCAAGTCGTCTGTGCGGCAAATACAGTTATCATATTTCAGGCAACAATCAGGAAGATGAGTATTATATTTTAGATGTCATATCTTTTGGAGATAATCTGTACGCTTATGCCGGAGAAGCTATAGGGGACGGTAGCACAGGCGTACTTGAGGCGTACAGTTTCTGGGCAATGGAGTTATTGCCGGATAATGCCATGGATGTGTCTGATACCGGCAAAAACCGGATCGGCGTTAATCTTCTTCAGTTTTCCGTGATGAGTAATATCGGCAAGTACTGGAGCGAGCCTATACACGGTTATGTGGAACTTACGGATGAAGGGCTTCTGTTTGAAGGCTTTGATGACGGATTCTTGTGTCCGTCCGCGGATGAGGGCAGGCTGTTTCTTAAGGATGAAAGGGTGGAAGATGTTTTTGTCTACCTAAATGACAACAGTAAAAAATCATCCCGTGAGTTTGACGGACTTTGGAAGGGAGTCGGAGAAGACGAAAGTGTATGGATCGATTTTGACGGAAGTAATGTCTGTATATATCAAAAGAGGCCTGACAGTGAAGTGGTCTTTGCAGCAGGCGGCTATGAGGTTTTAAACGGAAAGATCGAATGTGTGATGAGCTTCCTCGGTTACGGAACTGAGCCGTACGAGTGGAGCGCGAGATATAAGTATGAAGGAGACAAGCTGAGCATCGTATCGGAATACGGCGATGAGATCTCCGTGTTAGGCGATAAGGCTGTATTTACAAGGGCATCTGAAGGTGATATCCCCGTGTACTCTGTCAATGACATAAAACTTGATGAGTCTGCATTTGTAAAATATGAAGATGAAGATTCAGGGGATATCGGGGAATTAGAGACTCTAAGCGAAGGATTTTTCGGAGTGTGGACAGCGTCATCAAAGGACTATAATGATGCTGTGGATAGTGCAAGAGCGTTGTGTGATGAAGGTTTTGATGCAAGAGTGTACTATTCGCCTGAATGGGAGAACTTAAATAAAGAACCGTACTATTGCGTTACGGCCGGAACATTTATGCATAAAAATGAAGCGGATAATGCACTGGACAGCCTTAAGGAGAAGGGATATTCGGGCGCATATGTAAAGCACACCGGTTACCGCAAATACATGACAGTTGATTATTCGGTAATGGGAGGACCTGATGCCACGGTAACAGATGACAGGGTAGTGATCAAAGATGTTCCGATGGCCATTCCGTATGAGTGGAATGCAGGTTATGAAAGTGATGAAGAAGGATACACGGTATCCCTTGTCATTGATGAGAACACAGTGTTTGATGATTCATGCGAGATGGAGTTTTTCGGAAATTACGAAAAAGGGGACAGCCCTCTTCAGTGGTTTAAAAAGAATTATGAGCTGATGGAGGAGGACCCTGATTGGTACAGTACAAATGGGATGCCGCTTACGGGTGTATTTGAGGTAGGGATAAACGGATCGCACATCGACAGATTTTTCGGAAGCTACTGGTGGGATTAATATTGACTTTTTGCGGATGTAGGACGATAATTATTTGAAAAAATACAGAAAGAAGGAGTGACAAATGGAAAAGAAAAACATTGACTGGGGCAATCTGGGATTTGCATACATGCAGACCGATTACCGTTTCGTGTCCAACTACAAGGACGGAAAGTGGGACGATGGCGAGCTATCCACAGATGCAAACATCGTGCTCAATGAATGCTCATGCGTATTGCAGTATTCGCAGTCTGTTTTTGAGGGACTGAAGGCGTATACCACTGAGGACGGAAGAACCGTAGTGTTCCGCCCCGATCTTAACGGCGAGAGAATGGAGCAGTCCGCAGCCAGACTTAAGATGCCTGTATATCCCAAGGAGAAGTTTGTTGAGGCAGTCAAAAAGGTTGTTAAGGCAAACGAAGCTTTTGTACCTCCTTACGGAAGCGGCGCATCACTTTATCTGCGTCCATATATGTTCGGATCAGATGCGATCATCGGCGTTAAGCCCGCAAACGAGTACCAGTTCCGTATTCTTACTACACCGGTAGGACCTTACTTTAAGGGCGGCGTAAAACCTCTTACGGTTCGTATATGTGACTATGACCGTGCAGCACCGCATGGAACAGGTAACATCAAGGCGGGTCTTAACTATGCAATGAGCCTGTATGCAATCGTTGATGCACATGAGAAGGGATTCGACGAAAACTTCTATCTTGATGCTGCAACACGTACCAAATTAGAGGAAACAGGCGGAGCCAACATCATCTTTATCACAAAGGACGGCAAGCTTGTTACACCGAAGTCGGATTCCATACTTCCTTCGATCACAAGAAGATCCATCGTTCAGGTTGCAAGAGAGTACCTTGATATGGAAGCTGAAGAGCGCGAGATATTTGTTGACGAACTAGGAGATTTTGCCGAGTGCGGACTGTGCGGTACAGCAGCGGTTATCTCACCTGTCGGCAAGATTGTAGACCACGGCAAGGAGATCTGCCTGCCGGCCGGAATGAGTGATATGGGTCCTGTAACGAAGAAGCTGTATGACACACTTACCGGAATCCAGATGGGAAGGATCAAAGGACCTGAAGGCTGGGTTGTAGAGATACGCTGATAGGAGGGGCTCGCGACCTTTTAAGAGAAAGAGGAAAACAATATGAAAAGTTTCATGAAAGAGTTTAAAGAGTTTATTTCACGTGGCAGCGTGATGGATATGGCTGTCGGTATCATCATCGGCGGAGCGTTTACAGCGATCGTCAACTCGCTTGTTAATGATCTTGTGATGCCGCTTTTATCACTTCTTACCGGTGGATTTGATTTTACGAAGTTAACTGTTGTGCTTGGCTCGGGAGAAGGTGCTGCAACGCTTAATTACGGAATGTTCATTGCAGCAGTGATCAACTTCCTGCTTATTGCGCTTGTTATCTTCTGCATTATCAAGTCTATCAACAAGATGAAAGACAAGCTGGTCAAGAAGGAAGAAGCAGATCCCACAACAAAGGTTTGTCCTTATTGCAAGTCCGAGATTGATATCGCGGCAACAAGATGTCCGCACTGTACATCGGAACTTGATGCATAAACAATAACTGATATTTAATGATGGTTCCCGGGTTTCTTTTCTGAAATTCGGGAACCTTTTTTCGTTCATTTAATTAAGCGGGAACAAAAGAAATTCTCTCATTCTGATATTGACATCCCTGATAGAATGATATATCATTGCTTTAGTGCGTTGCGCTTTAACGCGGCGAAGTATTAAAAAGGAAGGAATATATCATGTTTATCAAAATCACACTGCTGATCCTGTTTTTTGCCGTTATGATCTTTATCGGATTTGCATCGAAGAAGAGTGCAAAAGATGTTAACGGTTTTGTTCTGGGAGGCCGTAATGTAGGCCCGTGGCTTACTGCGTTTGCATACGGTACATCCTATTTTTCGTCCGTTGTGTTCGTAGGTTATGCCGGACAATTTGGATGGAAATACGGACTTGCCTCCACATGGATCGGAATAGGTAATGCGGTTATCGGCTCTCTTATGGCTTGGGTAGTTCTCGGGAGACGTACGAGGGTTATGACCAACCATCTTGACTCGGCGACTATGCCTGAATTCTTCTCCAAGAGATTTGAAAGTCACTCGCTTAAGATTGCATCATCCGTGATAATCTTTATATTCCTGATTCCATATACAGCTTCCATTTATAATGGTCTGTCAAGACTGTTTTCAATGGCTTTTTCCATTCCATATGAAGTTTGTATAACGGTTATGGCGCTGCTTACCGCGGTGTATGTAATTGTCGGCGGATATGTGGCAACTGCGTGGAATGATTTTGTGCAGGGGCTGATAATGCTTGTCGGTATTGTTCTTGTTATAGCTGCCGTACTTAACGGTAAGGGCGGATTTTTGAGTGCCGTTATGGCCTTATCGCAGATTGAAAGCGATGTTCCGCAGACGCTGGGACAGCCCGGTGCTTTTGCATCATTCTTCGGAACGGATCCGGCAGGTCTTGTGGGAGTTGTTATTCTTACCTCGCTCGGAACGTGGGGACTGCCTCAGATGGTTCATAAATTCTACGCGATAAAGGATGAGAGAAGCGTCAAAACGGGAACCGTTATCTCAACATTGTTTGCTATTGTAGTTGCCGGAGGTACATATTTCCTCGGAAGTTTTGCAAGACTGTTTGACGATCCTTCGCTTTACAAAGAAGACGGAAGCATGATGTTTGATGCGGTTATGCCTCACATGCTCTCGACCCTTCCTGATATTCTGATAGGCGTTACGGTTGTGCTTGTCCTGTCGGCGTCTATGTCAACACTTTCATCACTTGTTCTTACTTCAAGTTCTACACTGACTCTTGATTTTATTAAGGATCTGTTTGTGAAGGATATGACAGAGAAAAAACAGGTGCTGACGATGCGTGTGTTCATCGGAGTGTTTATTGTGATCTCTGTTTTGATCGCACTCAAACCTCCCACATTTATTGCACAGCTCATGGGTATTTCGTGGGGTGCCCTTGCCGGCGCGTTCCTCGGACCTTTCGTATATGCGCTGTATGATAAGAAGACATCGAAAATCGCTGTATGGGCAAGCTTCATTGCAGGCGTAGGTATCACCGTGCTGAATATGTTCATGAGCTTCTTCTCGTCCCCCATAGTTGCAGGTGCGGCTGCTATGATAGTATCGCTCATCATTGTTCCCGTTGTAAGCCGTATAACACCGCAGCTTTCCGATGCGTCAAAGGACGCGATTTTCTCTTGCTATACCCAGACTGTTGTGGTATCGAAGAAGAATTCGCTGGAAGAATAAAACGAGAGATTATAAGTTTTATTGCAGCCTCTGCGTTATCCTGCTAAGGAAAACGCGGAGGTTTCTTTTTTGCTTTGATATTGATTAAAGTCATAGCAAATGATATGCTTGACTGAATATCAATCACATCGCACAAGACTGTAATGAGAAAAGGATATTTGTAAAAAAAGGAACGGTAGTAAATATGCAGTTGGAAAATGAAACGCGCAGAGATTTAACGGAAGTATTTAATGAATATTCAAGTATTGATGATGGGTTTACCAAAACAAGGATACCTGTCTTTGAGGCGTGCATGGATTGCGATCCGGTTGCAAGATCTCAGGCAAGGCGGCTTTGTATGAGGCTTGACGGATTCAAAGAGGCTATCCTTGATTTTGACAAAGTTGATATGATGGGGCAGGGATTTGCGGACGAAGTATTTCGTATATATCATAACGAGCATCCTGAGGTTGTGCTTACACCCATTAATATGAATGATTTTGTTTATAGAATGTATATGCACGCTGTTAATACAAAGGTAACCATTCCGGACTATTCGAAAATGTAACGGTTATCTGAAGTTGCGGCTCATAGGAAGAAGAGAGGTTACAGATTATGGAAATAATCAAATTCGGACAGGCTGATTCGTCAAATGTACTGATCCAGCCCGTTGATAATCATGATCTGTCTTATATCGAAAAAGAAGCGGAGCTTATTAAAGAGGCTGTGGGAGATGACTGGTGCCTTATTGCTGTCAAGGTCGGCAACTGGAATAGAGACCTGTCGCCATGGAGCGCACCTGCTGTTTTCGGAAACGATGATTTCGGAGGATATGCCGGGGATACTTTGCAGGAGATTTTAAAGCATACCGGAGACGCGAAAAAAACATACTATATCGGCGGGTACTCCCTTGCCGGGCTGTTCTCGCTCTGGGCGGCATATAATACAGATATATTTGCCGGAGTCGCTGCGGCATCGCCGTCTGTGTGGTTCCCGGAATTTACAAGCTATATGGAATCTAACAGGATCCGATGCAATAGCGTATATCTGAGCCTCGGTGATAAAGAGGAGAAGACAAAAAATCATGTGATGAGGACAGTCGGTGACTGCATAAGAAGTGCATATGAACTGCTATCCAAAGAAGGCATTGATTGCATTCTCGAATGGAACAGCGGTAATCATTTCAAGGACGCCGATATACGGACGGCAAAAGCATTTGCCTGGATACTGAATCATTCGTTAAACCGCAGATAGTAGTTCATAGCCTTATTGACCCGCTTGGATAATCCCTGATAATATTCGCCGTAGAACTCGGGATACAGCGAGCCCATATACTTGTCTGCGGATTTTCCGGAGTCCGTAATACACCTCTCGAAACCCGCGGCAAACTCAACGGCAGCAGCATAGGAATTATCGGTCTCCTTGAGAAAATCATCCAGCCGGCACGCTATCGGATCCCCGCCCGACAGTTCATATATTGCAAATTCAAGCTGGGCCTCGATCGAGTTCCAGTTTCTCTTATTATCACGGCAGAAATCTTTGAGATGTTGCTGTCTGTCCCCATCATCAGTCCACTGAAACAGTCCGAGTGCACCGCTTGTCTCGTTGAGCGCCGCAGTATCGTAATCGGGGGATTCGACTGCAATATTACCCATTATTCCGCATGCTCCCGCGGGAGAGTAGCCTTCGTCCAGCAGAATGTCGTAGATGATCTGCTCTTTTTCTTCAAGGGGAATATCGTCCGGAGCATCAATCGTCAGCGTTATGATTCGTGGCTCTTTTACCTCATTGTTTGCCCGTACTTTACGAACAATAAGGATGACCGCGACAATGACCGCGATAGTCAATGCTGCCGATATTCCGATGTAGATTAGAAGTCTGCGATTTTTAAACATATTAATTAATCGGCCGGGGCGTTAGTATTTTGGCGCATCTAGCCAGATGCACCCGCTGTGATTTGGAGAGAATGGCGCGATCCAAACTTCCGTGTATCTCCGAGTGGTAAGGATTGGAACGTGAAGGCCTGTAGAGGACGAGGGCATTGGCATCAAAGCAATTTTTGACGTAAACGGAAATAATGTGTCCGGTAAACTTTGAGCGCATAACTGACATAACATCCTCATCGGACCGATAATCTCCCCTGTCAACGGATAGTCCCTTCGGATCTGCAAAAGCAGCAGAAGAAACGGTTCCGTCCAGCTTCCAGAACATATCAGCTATCTCGGGCGGATATACAGCCCTATAAAGTTTCTCTGTGCTCTTAAATTCATTATCCATAAAAATCATGCACCCTTGTATTGATCGCATCCGTTGATACGGATATCTGTTCATATTCCTCTTCACCGTTGAAGCGGATAATATAAACTTCCGCATCCGCTGAACTGGCTATTATTTCAATCTCCATGTGGTCATGTCTCGAATTGTCATATTCCAGTTGAATGGTGCCCATTGCAGTTGGAAATACCTCGGGCTGGATATCAAGTCCACCGATAAGCGTACCAACAGTGTCTATAAGCCCGGGTGCAAATGCAGGGGCTCCGTTACCGTTCCAGCCGGGCTTAAATGCTCTGATAGCAGAAAGCTTATCAGCATTATGGGATCTGAGATCGCTTCCCCTTTCACTAATGATCCGCTTCTTCCTGTCCGGCACGCCGCCGACTGCCTGAGCATAAGCATTCAGTCTGCGCTCCTGCATCAATTTGTTGTACTCGGCCTCGGAAATAATTACCACGTTATGGTCCTGCTTTCTCGGAACTATAACCGCTTCGCCTTCATAGGCTATGTCAAAATATTTCCTGATATTGGATCTGACATCCATTTGCTTGACTATCATAATCAATCCTCAAAGTCATCGAAAAACGTACATAATAACGTACGGAATAACGTACTTAAACTATAAACCATTTTAATGATATAAGCAAGCAAATATTATGATATAATACGTTTAATTTTAATTGGTTGAAAGGATAGGTTATGAGTGAAACAAAAAAAGTCATGATGCTGGGAAATGCGGCTATAGCCAGAGGCGCATACGAGGCCGGGGTCAAGGTTTCGGCAGCGTATCCGGGAACTCCCAGCACGGAGATCAGTGAAAATCTGGTGCAGTACAAAGACGATCTGTATTGTGAATGGTCGCCGAATGAAAAAGTTGCGACGGAGGTTGCTATCGGTGCTTCGATGGCAGGCGTCAGAGCTATGTGCTCAATGAAGCATGTCGGTGTGAATGTTGCGGCAGACCCTCTGTATACGGTTTCTTATATCGGGGTATCCGGCGGTCTTGTCATGGTTGCCGCCGACGATCCGGGCATGTATTCATCACAGAACGAGCAGGATACGAGAATGGTTGCAAGGGCAGCCCATGTGCCTGTACTTGAGCCTTCGGATTCCCAGGAAGCCAAGGATTTTATGAAAGAGGCTTTCGAGATAAGCGAAAAATACGATACTCCGGTAATACTCAGAACCACAACAAGACTTGCACATTCACAGGGAATGGTTGAGTTGTGCGACCGCATAGATGTTCCCGACAAGACATACGAACGCGATATCGCAAAGCGTGTTATGATGCCCGCAATGGCCAAGAAGAGACATTTGGTTGTTGAAGACCGTGAGGCAAGACTTGAAGCCGACTCCTGTGATTTTTCCATTAACAGGGTTGAGATGAGAGATACGAAGATAGGTGTCATCGCAAGCGGAATACCGTATCAGTATGTAAGGGAAGCGTTGCCTGATGCAAGCGTACTTAAGCTTGGAATGGTCAATCCCCTTCCGAGAAAGCTGATAGAGGATTTTGCGAAGAAGGTCGACAGGCTGTATATCGTCGAGGAACTCGATCCTCTCACGGAACTTCAGGTAAGGTCCTGGGGGATCGAATGCATCGGAAAAGAGATATTCACGGTTCAGGGTGAGTACAGCGCCAATATGATCAGACAGGCTGTTCTTAACGAAGATCTCTCCCTAAAATCACCTGCCGAGATTCCTAACCGCCCGCCTATTTTATGCCCGGGCTGTCCTCACCGAAGCGTTTATACGGTTCTCAATAAGCTTAAACTTCATGCAGCAGGTGACATAGGATGCTATACACTCGGTGCCGTGGCTCCGCTTTCCGTAATTGATACAACGGTCTGCATGGGCTCTTCCATATCGACTCTTCACGGAATGGAGAAGGCGAAAGGAAAGGATTATATCAAAAACTGGGTTGCGGTTATAGGCGACTCGACATTTATGCACACCGGTGTTAACTCTCTTATGAATTCTTTCTATAATCAGAGTACCGGAACTGTTATGATACTTGATAATTCAACTACCGGTATGACGGGACATCAGGATCACGCCGCAACCGGCAAGACACTGCAGGGAGATATCGTTCCCGCAATAAGCATTTACAACCTGTGCAAATCGATAGGGATCAAGAACGTAACAGAAGTAGATGCGTTTGATATTGAGATTCTTGAAAAGGTTGTTAAAGAAGAAGTTGCGAAAGACGAACTCTCTGTTATCATCACAAAATCGCCCTGCGTTATGCTAAAGCAAAAACCGGTAACGCATAAATGCGTTTCGGATACCGATAAGTGCAAGAAGTGCGGAATGTGCTTAAAGCCCGGCTGCCCTGCGATAACAAAACGGGATGACGGTACGATTGCGATAGATGATACGCTTTGCAATGGGTGTGATTTGTGTAAGAGCTTATGTAAGTTTGGAGCTATAACTGATAGGAGTTTATAAATGGAAACGAAGAATATTATGATTGTCGGTGTCGGCGGACAGGGAACCCTCCTTACCAGCCGCATACTTGGCGGAGTAATGACAGACGGAGGATATGAGGTCAAGATGTCCGAAGTCCATGGAATGGCCCAGCGTGGCGGTTCGGTTGTAACATTTGTCCGTTACGGAGATGAAGTTTTCGAGCCGATAGTAGAAGAAGGATGTGCGGATGTTCTCATAGCATTTGAGAGGCTTGAGGCTCTTAGGTATGCACATTATTTAAAGCGCGACGGGGTGCTTATTGTCAACGATCAGCGCATGGATCCCATGCCGGTTGTTATGGGTGCTGCAAAGTATCCGGAAAATATTATTGAGGATCTGTCGAAAGAGTATAAAGTCATTTCCGTCGACGCACTTTCCGAGGCCAAGAAGCTTGGAAATGCTCAGGTTTTCAATGTGGTGATTTTGGGCGTAGCCGCAAGGCACATGGATTTTACGATAGACCAGTGGAATGCGGTTATAGAGAGAATTGTTAAGCCGAAGTTTGTTGAGATTAACAAAAAAGCTTTTGCTGTTGGTCTTGGAAAGGAAAAATAAAATGATCTGGAATGAAACTAAAGAATGCATGTCAACAGATGAGAAAATGACGCTGCAGAGCGCTAGGCTCGTAAAGCTTGTGGACAGAGTGTATCACAATGTTGAATTCTACAGGAAGAGGATGCAGTCGGTCGGCATTGAGCCCGGGGACATTACCGGGATCGAGGATATCACTAAGCTTCCGTATACGACGAAGATGGATCTTCGCGATAACTATCCCTTCGGACTTTTTGCGGTGCCGCGGGAGCAGATTGTCAGAGTCCATGCATCGAGCGGTACTACGGGAAAAGCTACCGTAGTCGGATATACGAGACGTGATATAGATATATGGGCTGAGTGTGTTGCCAGGTGCTTTGCGGGGACAGGAATGACATCAAAGGACATCATTCAGGTTGCATACGGATACGGACTCTTTACCGGAGGACTGGGCGCTCATTACGGAGCCGAATTTATGGGGGCTACCGTTGTTCCCCAGTCAACCGGAAATACGAAAAAGCTTATTACAATGATGCAGGATTTCGGTGTAACCGCAATAGCCTGCACGCCTTCTTATCTTCTTCATATAGCTGAAGTTGTCAAGGAAGAGGGTATTCTTGATGAGCTGAAGCTGAAAGTTGCCGTTTGCGGTGCGGAGCCCTGGACCGAAAATATGCGGCATATGATAGAGGATGAACTTCACATCAAGGCATATGATATATACGGCCTTTCCGAAGTGATGGGACCCGGTGTGGCGTGCGACTGTGAGTTCCACAAGGGCCTTCATGTTCATGACGATCATTTTTATCCGGAGATCATTGATCCCGAAACTCTTGAGCCTGTAGGTGAAGGAGTTACCGGAGAGCTTGTATTTACAACGCTTACGAAAGAGGGACTTCCGCTTATCAGATACAGGACGAAGGATCTTACAAGCATTGAATACGGTACCTGCGAGTGCGGAAGAACCCAGCCCAGGATTCAGAAGTTTAAGGGAAGAAGCGATGATATGCTTATCATCCGCGGAGTCAATGTATTCCCGTCACAGGTTGAGGCTGCGCTTCTTGAAATGGGTGAGACCACACCCAACTATATGATGATTGTTGACAGAGTGGATCATCAGGACACTCTTGAAGTTCAGGTGGAAGTTGACGAGAGTTACTTTGATGATGATATGAGGGGTCTCGATAACCTTTCCAATAAGGTTAAGAATGCCCTTAAACAGGCACTCGGACTTGCGGTTAAGGTTAAGCTTGTTGAACCCAAAACGCTGCCGAGATACGAAGGAAAATCAGTTCACGTTATTGATAATCGTAAGTTAGTATAAGAGATGTATCCAGAGGTGGTGAAAAGGAGGAGAGGATATGGCAGTTAAACAGGTAACGGTTTTTATCGGTAACAAAGAAGGACGTATAGAAAAGGTTACGGAAGTACTCAAGGAAAACAAGATCAATATAGGATCACTCTCACTTGCGGAATCAGTTGATTTCGGATTGCTTCGCCTCATCGTTTCGGATCCCGAGAGGGCAAAGGATGCACTTAAGGCTGAAGGATTATCGGCAAGATTATCGGATGTGATTGCAGTCGAGATATCAAATGCTCCGGGCTCACTTCATGAGCTTCTGACAACGCTCAAGGACTATAATATCGAATATATGTATGTCCTTTCGAACGCTGATAAGGCATCGATGATCATGAAGATCAAAGATTATGAAAGTGCAGAGGCTGTTCTGTCAAAAAGCGGATTCGAAGTTCTGAAGCAGAGTGACATATTAATCTGACATTCTGAAGAATGTATAGATTCCGCAGTCCAGCAGTTTTCCCGCATCGTTTGTGATCTCAACATCACAGGTTACGAGATGCTTGCCACGCCTCTTTAGTTTTGCCGTGCAATAAATGTACTCGGTGTTTATGGCGGGTTCAAGGAAGTTCATGCTACCTTCCACAGTCGTCACATCAAATCCCTTGAAGTATGCAAGAGTTCCGGCAACAGTGTCGGCAAGAGAATACAGACACCCGCCGTGCATACTTCCGCCGGGATTGCAGTATTTTGCATCGAAAGGCATCCGGCCTTTTGCACAGGTCTCGTTTAGTTCTAATATCTCAATGTTGAGCAGTTTTATAAAACCGCTGCTGCTGAGAACCTCATTGTATTTATCTATCGTTTTGTCTTCTGCCATAATAATATTAACCTTCGATGGTGCTTCGGATAATTGCAAGCAGTCTGTCGTTATCCTCCGGATTCATGAAGCATATGCGAAAGTAGGAATTGCCAAGGTATGGAAATGAAGAGCAGTTCCGTATCATCATGTTGGAGCGGATTGCCTTATCAAACAGAATGTCGGCGTCAACTCCGGTCTTTGTTATGCGGCTCAAAACGAAGTTTGCCGACGGATCATAAACTTTTATTCCGTCGATTTTTCGAAGCGCACTTACAACTCTTGCTCTTTCGGTAAAAATCAGCTTTTTGGTTGCTTCGATATACTCATTATCTGTAAACATGAGCTGACCCGCGACCTCCGCAAGTGAGTTGATGGTCCACGGATCTTTGATGGCGGCAATGTTCCTCATAAGTTCCGAATTACCGCATATGGCGTATCCGAGTCTCAGCCCCGGTGCTGCGAAAAACTTGGAGGTTCCCCTGAGAAGACAAAGATTATTGTAACTTGCTGTCAGCGGAACACAGCTGATCTCATCGTAGTTTTCACAGAACTCAATGTAGGTCTCGTCGATCATAACAAATATATTATTCGTTTTGCATGCATCGAGAATATGCTTTATCTTTTCACGCGTAACTGCCGTTGATGTCGGATTGTTGGGATTGCACAGTATCAGCATATTGACAGACTCATCAAGAGAGGAGATAAGACTGCTCTCATTAAGTTCAAAATCCTCTGATTCACTTAACGGAAAATACACACTCGTTCCGCCGGCAAGGGATAATTCACGCTCGTATTCGGAGTAGGTAGGTCCTAAAATCACAGCCTTTTTGGGAGAGACTGTTTTGATAAAAAGCGTTATCAGCTCCGTCGCTCCGTTTCCGACGAGTATGTTGTCCCTCTCGGTTCCGCAGTACGTTGCAATGACGCTTCGAAGCTTTGTGTATTCCCTGTCGGGATATGAGCTTATGGCATCAATGTGAGAAGCCAATTCGCGTTTTAAAAGTGCAGACACACCAAGCGGATTGACGTTTGCCGAAAAACTAACTATATCCTCTTTTTTGATCCCGTAAATCTCTTCGATTTTTTCAAGATCACTGCCGTGAAAATGGTCTTTATGCTTTAGCATAACTTATTGCACCCCTATTCTATTTTTGATATACTAATTTAGTATGCTAACGTGCCCGAATTATACCACTTGAGCACTTTTGCGTCAAAGTTTTTTCCTTCAAAAATCTCAATGAAAGGCGGTGAATAAAGTGAGAAGCGTGATCGACAGATACTCTGACGGTTTCTTTGATTACGACTGCGGTAAATTACTGTTTTCCGTAGCCAAGATCGAAGCCGATATGCCTCAGGGTAATCTGTTCGAGGGAGACTTCACACTTTCTTCCGATGACGGGAGGGATTTTTCCGCCACAATATATACATCAAGCATGAGGCTTGTCTGCAGAAACGATCATGTTGAAGATGAGCCTGAGGCAACAATACATTACGTTTTTGACTCTACCGGCCTTGAGAGCGGGGATGTCGTAAAAGGTGATATTCAAGTGGTATCCAACGCCGGAGAGTATTACCTTCCATTCGTTTTTTCCATATCATACGGAATTGTTCAGGGCTCCATCGGGAATGTGAGAAATCTTTTTCACTTTACCAATCAGGCACAGCTCAACTGGAAGGAAGCTGTCGAGCTTTTCTATTCACCGTCCTTTGCGCGTGTTTTTGGCGGAAATGACCGCATTCACTATGACAAGTTCAGGGGGCTTTCCAATATCCCCAATGACCCGCAGGCAGTTGATGATTTTCTTGTTGCGATTAATAAAAAGCGTCCCGTTGTTTACTCTGTAGACAGGACGAAATTTGAATACAATGATGTTTCCGACAATGTTGAGTGTGAGTTCTTGCTTCACAAATCCACATGGGGAAACATACACGTCGAGCTCTCGACAGATGTTCCGTTTATCAGGTTTGAAAAGAACATAATAGATGCGGATGATTTTATCGGGAATGACCACCTTGTTAAGTTTACGATCATCGGGGATGCGCTTCACGAGGGAAGAAACTTCGGAACCATCACCGTAACGTATGCTCACGGAAGCTTCGATATAGGCATTATCGCACGCCACAGAGCGCGTATCGATGCAAAGCGCGCTTCCCGTCGTGAGAAGAAAAATCTTACGCTGCGACTTATGCGCCAATATATTGATTTTCGCATGAAGAAGACAAATGTGGGGTCATGGGTCAGGGAATCAATGAAGGTTGTGGAGCGCATGAACGCACTTGATGATAAGAATCCCGTATCACGTATGTATCAGGCACAGCTCCTTGTAGTTCAGCGCCGCGAGAATGAAGCTCAGTGGGTATTAAACCACGTTGAGAATGAGATGAACATCGCGGAGTGTCCGGCTCCTTACAGAGCGTATTTTATGTATCTGCAGACACTCGTCAACCGCGAAGATGATTACATTAATGAAACGGCAAAAAAGGTTAACGAACTGTTCGAGGAAAATCCCGACAGCTTTGAAATATTGTGGACACTTCTGTATCTTGATGAGGACCTTGCGGATAATGCCACACGTAAGCTTGGGCTGATCGAGAAAATGTACGAGGGTGGATGCAAATCACCGATACTATACATCGAAGCATATAACTTCTTTGTGGCAAATACAGAGAAGTTGAATAAGCTTACGGATTTTGAGATTCAAGTGCTGCTGTTTGCGGCAAAGCTCGGTGTAATGGACCCGGAAGTTATGAAGCAGTTTTTATATCTGGCGGGTAAACAGCGGGAATTCAATCCTCTTTTGTATAAGCTCCTTGATATGTGCTACGACATTTCCGAGGATGGCGATATAATTGAAGTTGTTGCCACAATGCTTATAAAGGGCAATCTTTCCGGTCCGGGATATTTCAAATGGTTTGACAAGGCTGTCAGGATGCAGCTTCGCATTACCAAACTGTATGAGTATTATATGTATTCAGTTCCCTCTGATTATGATGGAATAATCCCGAAATCGGTTCTTATGTATTTCGGATTCAGAAACGATATGAACTATCACAGAATCGCATTCCTGTATGCGAACCTGATCGATCATAAGAGAGAGTATGCCGATACATACGATACTTACCGTGAGCATATGCAGGTATTTGCGGTAGAACAGATCGAACAGGAGCACATTGACGGCAACCTTGCGAAGATCTATTCGGATGTGCTTTTCATAGAGATGATCAAGCCCGAAATGGCACGACATCTTTCCAGAATTCTGTTTGCATATGAAGTTAAAATAGATGATCCTCTTGCTAAGAATGTTGTTCTTGTGCAGTCGCAGTTTGAAGGGGAGATGATCTTTAAGATTGAAAACGGATATGCGTATCCCACGATCTATTCCGGAGATTTTATGCTTTTTACCGAGGATTCGTCATCAAGGCGTACCGTGATCGATTCTTCCAATACGAAAAAACTGCTTAACGAAGCAGTATATATGCAGGCTATCAGATACTATGTCATGGATAATGTCTACTTCGATATGTATATGTGTGAGGGCAGGAAGCATTACGTGACCGTTGATGATTCAAATGTTGAATTTTGCAGGGAGCTTGCCGAATCGGATATCGTGAGTGAGTATTACAAGCGTGATATAAGAATGGCGCTCATTCAGTATTACTATGACAATGATCAGGTTACAACTCTTGATGATTTTCTGCTTAACATGGATATCAAGGTTCTGTCCGCCAAGGACAGAGCAACTGTCGTTAAGTTTATGACACGCCGGGGAATGTTCGAAAAAGCCTATCAGATAATGTGCATTTACGGAACGGAGGAAATCGCAGCCAAGGATTGTGTCGGCGTGTGCAGCCATATGATACAGGAGAAGGACAGTATTCCGGATACACTTCTGATCAAGCTTTGCTACTACGCGTTTGATAACGGAAAATATGATGATGTACTGCTTAGTTATCTTGCAGAGAATTATAACGGTCTTACAAAACAGTTGCGTAATATATGGAAAGCTGCACGGAATTTTGAGATAGATACTTTTTCACTGATGGAAAGATTGATCGTTCAGATGCTTTATACGCACACGACGGTAGGTGAGAAGGAAGATATATTTGAGGAGTACAGCAGGAACGCGGTGGGAACAAAAGTACAGCTTGCATATCTGTCGTATTGCTCATTTGAATACTTTGCAAAAGAACGGCTCACAGATGAGCGTGTTTTTGCTCAGATCATCAGCTTGTACAGGCAGGGTGAGCAGATAAACGATGCTTGCAAACTGGCTCTTCTAAAGCATTATTCGGAGGATAAGAGCGGCCAGACCGAGAAGATCAAGGGTATGCTCAGGGAGTTTCTTGTGGACTTTATGCACAGAAATACTTACTTCAAGTTCTTTGCACAATATGTGGAACTCGTCCCGGAAATATCCGATTATCTCGACAAGACCATTATCGAATACAGAACCAATCCGAACAACCGGGTAATGCTTCATTACATACTTGAAAACGGCAGAGATGATGATGAAAATTATCATACCGAGGAAATGAGAAATATGTTCGGCGGCGTATTTACGAGAGAGTTTATTCTGTTCTTCGGGGAAAATCTGCAGTATTACATTACAGAAGAACAAAACGGCAAGGAGCTGCTGACTGCCAGTGATTCACTGTCGGTTAGTGACACAAGTGATGCGAGAGTCGAGTCCAGGTACTCGATGATAAACGATATGGTTGTATCAAGAACCGTTAAAGATGATAATACACTGCTTGATATAATGCGCGAATATGTTGAAGCGGATGCATTTGCACATAAGGTATTTAAACTACGATGAAATATATCATAGGATATGATCTTGGCGACTCTATGTCGCAGATCAGTTATTTTGAAATTAATAATTCGGCTCCCGAGACGGTGGCAAGCGATGCCGAAGAAGAGCGTCTTGGCATTCCGACTGTGCTGTCGAAGCGCAAGGGCGTAGCCCAGTGGGATTTCGGTAATGCGGCAATCAGAGTTTCCCAGAACGGAACCGCTACACTTGTGGATCATTTGATGAGCTTTGCCGGTGCCGGTGCCAAAATAGAGATAGAGGGAGAAGCGTATGATGCGACGGATCTGCTGATTCTGTTCGTCAGAAGATCTCTTAATCTGCTGTCCATGATTTTGTCACCGTCGGAAGTTGAATACATGATAATTACGGTTGCCTCTCTCGAGGGGAAACTGGTTGATGTTGTTGAAAAAATTGCAGGTGCCATGCCTGTTGACCGGGACAGGATCATAATCCAGACATACGAAGAAAGCATATACTATTATCTTCTTCATCAGCCCAAAGACCTGTGGGAAAGAGATGTTACGGTATTTGATTATTCGGGCCCCTATCTTCGGGCATACCAGCTATGGATGAACAAGGCAACCGAGCCGGTTGTCGCCTTCGTGGATCGGACTGATTTTAATGAGATCAAGATGCCGAAGCTTATGATGAAAGAGGAGGAATCGGTAGAGAAAGCTGACAGGATCGATGAGATGATACTGCAGATTTCTCACGATTATTTTTCCAATAAAGATGTGGGCACTGTATTTTTGCTGGGTGAAGGTTTTGAAGGCGGCTGGTGCAACAAGACTCTCAAGTTTATGTGCATGGGGAAGCGTGTGTTCCAGGGACGTAATATGTACTCGAAGGGTGCATGCTATTGCGGCAAAGATAAGGCACAGCCCTGTGAACTGAACAAAGAATATGTTTTCCTGGGTCCCGATAAACTCAAGTTTAACCTCGGACTTAAGATGATAGTAGCGGGGGAAGAGGAATACCTTGCTGTGGCGGACGCAGGAGAGAACTGGTATGATTCGGGCGTGACATATGATTTTGTCCTTGGAGAGTCCAAATCGGTTCCGCTCATTATGACGCCGCTTGACGGCAAAGGCGTTGAGAATATCGAAATAGAACTGTCCGGACTTCCGGACCGTCCTGCAAAGGCATCAAGACTCAGGCTTACGGTTTCTTTCGAGTCGGAGACAAGGATGAAGATAGAAGTGGAAGATCTCGGCTTCGGAGAATTCTTCCCGTCCACAGGCAGAAAGTGGGAGAAAATCATAGAGTTCAGATGATGGTAATCGGTTATGGCTTCTGAAATGTATCTGTGCCTTGGGGCACTCTCCACAACTCCATATTTTTTGTCGGGCCTTGGGGTAAATATTTATTCCATGGATGAGCTTTGCTATTACCTTTGTGTGAATGCATATATACTTGACAATGATCTTATAGATGTAAGACTGTGCGATTATATGCGTGACAATCTTGATATGGCACCTCTGGCGGCTAAGCTTCGCAAGATGATAAAAGAGGGTAAGACTCTCGGTGAGATGGTAACAACCATTCTTATTGACACGAGGTACTGCAATGATGAAGAGATAGCAAGGATCAAACAGGTACTTGTTGATAATGCATCACTTTCGTTTGCAGCAAAGAGAAAAGTTCGGGGTGACAATCTTCTGTGTGCGAACAAGTATCCGAGAGCCATCGAGGAATATCAGTATGTTCTGTCGGTACTGAACAAGGAAGAGGAGCCTGAACTGTACAGCAGTATATTGCACAATGTAGGGTGTGCATACGCCCTTATGTTCCTGCTTGATAAAGCGGCAGATTATTTTAAGCAGGCTTATGAGATCGATGAATCAAGAGAAAGTCTTGTGCTGTATCTTGTCTGTCTGCGTCTTACCGCAAAAAAGGAAGAATATGACAGGATTGTTGTCAAGAACGGATATGATGAGAGAATTGCACTTGAGGCAGTAAGGATAATGACATCTGCCAGAGAGTCTGAGGCAGATACTCCCTATGCCGATGCGATGAATGATATACTTGAGCTCCGCGATTCCGGAAGGGTATCGGAGTTCTACGCGGCACTTGATGTTGCACTTGAAGAATGGAAACAGGAATACCGGAGAACGATGTGCTGATACGTGATGTTGGTTGTTAATTGGAAGAAAGAGTAATATGAAAATTGTAGACTGGCTAAAAGACATACTCGGATTCGGGGAAGATGATTTCGATGATATAGAGATTAACTTCACTTCCGAATCGGCAGAGTCCATAATGGAATCCCTTGCAAAAGCATCAAAGAAGAGACGCACGCTGAACATGAACGACAAGACTCAGCGTGAGCAGTATGTAAGGGAATACTGTGACATGATGGCTGTCGCTTCCAAGGATGTGGATGCTCAGAAAATTGAGTATCAGCAGGTAACCGAGCGGATCGCCGATCTTGAGGAATTTGAAAAACTTCCTGCGACGGACAAGAGCCAGGTAAGAATAAGAGCCAACAAGATAATCAAGATCGAACAGGAAAACAGCAGCTATACACGTCCTGCCAAGAAGATAACGGAAGCCCAGTACAGGGAGATGGAAAGACTCTCCGGCGAGATACCGGAAATTCTCAAAAAGATGAAAGAAGATGAGGAATATCAGGCTGTTGTCAGGCGTGATCTGAATCTTCTCGAAGGAGAAAAAGGGGCTGTTGCTTATCAGAGAAAAGAGGAAAGATCAAGAGCCAGAACAGCAAAGAATCTTGCTTTTGTAGCAATCTTTGGTGCGGTTATGGCAGCGGCTTTACTGTTTGTTCTTAATCAGGCAATGCATGTAAAGGTTGATATGGGATTCATCATTCTTGCAGGGGCATTTGCCGTTGCGCTTACCGCATCGTTTGTTATGTATCAGAACGCACAAAGCGGGATAGCAAGGTCTAACAGAAAGCTTAATAAAGCCATAAGTGTTCAGAATACCGTCAAGATCAAGTATGTTAATATTACAAATGTTCTCGATTACAATTATGCAAAGTATGGTGTTATGAATTCATATGAGCTTGCATATATATGGGAGAAGTATAATGAAGAGAAGGATGCAAGAGAACATGATTCCGATATTTCCGAGCGAATGGAGGAAGCACGTTCGGAACTGTACCAGCTTCTCAAGCATTATCATATAAACGATCCGTCTGTCTGGGTCTATCAGCCGGGTGCACTTGTATATGATGATGAGGCTAAGGATATAAGAAAGCAGCTTATAGTTCAGAGACAGCGTCTAAAAAAAGGAATTGATTTTGAAATGTATAATTTAGAGACGGCCAAGAAAGAGATCGAGGCACTTATCCGCGAGTATCCCAAGTATGCAAAAGATATAATTGCGGTGGTTGGTGAATATGAGTGATGTCACGATTGCGCTGCAAAATCATCCAGCATCTGTTTGACGCTCGGAGAGATAGATACGAATTCGCAGCCGTAACGGTAGTTTTCCTTGTCAATGGCACTGCTTCTTATGACACGCACATCCGTTATGATCTGGGGAAACGCAGGGGACAGTTCGATATTTGCAATAAAGTAATACCCCACAGGAAGAATGCACTGGGATACAAATCCTATTCCTTTTGAAGAGATATCTATTACTTCAACATCCAGATCAAGATCCATTATTGTATTTGTGTCTTCTTTATACAGATTTGAAACGGATAGTTTGATTCCGATAGGCAGGCGCCTGTCCTCTCTTTTTTCTTCCATGACTTCTCCTTGTAATAAAAATCAACTCTTGAATAATCTACCATATTTTCTTAATATGGACAAGAAATGTGTTAAGTTTTCCACGAAAACTTAACATGTAGCGTCAGCCGTTCGACGAAGTCGACTACAAATCGGCTGACGTTCCCGTAAGATGGGGTGGAGCGAAGCGAGCTTTTAATGGCGTGGCTCTCAAATGTTCCCGTAAGGTGGTTTAGGGAGGAAATTATATGATCACGACCGTAATATTTGATATGGGAAATGTTCTGATAGATTTCAGGTGGGAAGCTCTTTTTCATGAAATGGGTCTCGAAGGTGAGCGCTTTGCCCGTATGGCTGAGGCAACGGTTCTGGACCCCGTATGGAATGAGTTTGATCGCGGTATATGGACCGATGAGATGATGCAGGATGCTTTCATAAAAAATGCGCCGGAACTTGAAAAAGAGATACGTCAGATGATGACCGACTATTTTCCCGGACTGCTCAGGAAATTTGATTATACAGATGAATGGATGGATTCACTTAAAGCAAAAGGTTATAAGCTGTATATTCTGTCAAACTTTTCGGGAAAGGCATTCAGAGACTGTGCCGGAGAACTTGACTACGTTTCAAAGGCGGACGGTGCTGTGATATCCTACAAGGTGAATATGATCAAACCGGATCCGGGGATATACAGGTATCTGCTTGATACGTATAATATCAATCCGGCTGAGGCGGTCTTTATTGATGATAATGCCGATAATATCGAGGCTGCCGGCAAATTCGGGATTAACACCATACTGTTTACGGACAAGGAATCTGCCGACAGAGAGCTTATCAGATTGGGAGTAAAATGAATTCTGTCATGAAGATCCTGGATGCCTACAGAAGATTTGCCAGAAGGCATCCTCTCAGATTCATAGGAATATGCAGTATACTGATCATTATATGGATGGCGGTCATAATGAGGTTTTCGGGAGAGAGCGCCGATATATCGGGGAACCGGTCGGCACGTATGCTTGTGGGAATCGTTAATACCGTTGCGCCTTCCGCAGATATTACGCTGGATAATTACGAGCAGATCCCGGCTCTTCATAACAGTGAAAGAGTAGTCCGCAAGGTTGCGCACATGATCGAATACGGGATACTTACCGCGCTCATATGGTCACTGTTATTCGGATTCAGAGATCTTCCGAGAAAGTATTCCTACATATTTCCGGTTATAATCGTATTCTGCCTCGGAATAATAGATGAAAAAAATCAAACCACTATAGAAGGACGGTACGGTTCATGGTTTGATGTGTGCGTTGATACGGTTTCCGCCATAATTATTGTCTGCCTTGCCCGTTATCTGACAGATCGTTACCGCCGTCAGAAGATGATCCGGAAGAATAATAATCCTTCCTCTTAGAACGGCTCATAGCATACTTATGGAGGCATATGTAAATATATGCAACCACAGGAACAAAAATCGTACAGGCAATGCATCCCTTGAACATGGACATCGTCTGCGAACTGTCAAATATTGCCATTATAAATGTTGTGATATACATGCCGATAAGAATTACGGCACATACTATTGCAAGAATCTGTTTTATCTTTTTCATATCATCTAACGGAAAGACCCTTTGCCCCTATCATCTTCATATTGATTTATATCCGGTTTGGAATTATTATATCATATTATAGGAAAAATAGCTTTACAGGCAGATCAGGGTAGATTTATCATATGATTTTCTTTGAATTATACAGACAACTCGACATACGCATATTTCAGACCATTTCAGCCGTTGACCAGACATACGGATCTTGCGCTAAGTATGTATTTGACAGGGATTCGCTTGTTCTTCTCGGAATGAACCATTCCATCAGATTGGACATATTGACCAAGGAAGTCAAGAAGGATAACCCCATCAGAAACTGGGATGTGGAGAGTGAAACCGTAATGTGGTTTGCCGAAGATTCGGCTGTTGCGGCGCTGATTCGTCTTATTAACGATGCATACAGAAAATGGATGGAGCTTGATGTTAATATATCCGATGAATACTTTGCCATGGAGCTCGAAGAGGTCAATCATACACTTGCGGGTTATGCTCTCAGAATATTTGCCGATGACACCGGTATGTCGATATTCAAGGACGATGTGCAGGTCGGTGATGAGTTCACGTTCGAGATGGCGGTGGAGCTTATTATGGATGTTGACGAAAACCGTATGGATGAAGCGGGAATCGGACAGCTTATCAATGAGGCGCTCTACTACAGAAAACTGGACAGATACGAGGATGCAGCCGTGCGCCTTGAGAATGTCGTAAGGTATGTGGATCATACGCTTCCGGTGTATTCGCAGACTGTTTTCACTCTTGCGGAAACCTATTATTTTCTCGGTAATTATGAGCGCGCGGTAATGCTCTATTACAGGGTTAATCTTCAGTTCGTTGAAGACGAGGATGATTTTTACCTGCATCTCGGACATGCTCTCGTAGATGCCAAAATGAAGAAATATGACAGGCATTTGCGCATATATTATCACAGCATGATAGACAGCGAGTTTGCGGATACGCACAGGCAGGCTGTTGCGGCAGCACGGGCAAGCGTTGCCGATGTGTTCGGCGAGTATGAGGCAACCTGTGCGGATATGGGACGGAAAAAATATGCGGAGTTTCGAAACAGTCTTCCGGACGGAGCCGATGAGATCGACGAACTGCTTGAAGAGTATGAGAAGCCGGAAGAGCGTGTAAGGGAAATACACAAGCAGTATGAGGGATTCAAGCTTTCCGAGCCAAGATCGGGAGCCGAACAGACAACACTGTCGGTAAATGAGAGACTTTCAGTAGCTCTTGATCATTTTCTTACCGGAGAGTACCAGAAGGCATTTGATATGTACTTCAGACTTGCGGCACAGGCAGATTCTGATTCGGATTTTTATACATGGATACATCTGCAGCTGGGAAAACTGTACTGCTTTTTCGATGAGCCGCACAAGGCATGGGAAGCACTGAAGAAATGCGATCCTACCAGATTCGGAGTTGTGTACAGGCTGGAGGATTATCTGTTTTTGTACCAGCACGCGCATATTGTTGCTGAGGATTTTGAAAGCGATGACAGATTCAGAAAGCTTGTAAGAGGCAGGATGGATCCCTATTATGCGCAGTACGACAGACAGTATAATCTCTTGCTCAAAGACAGAAAATTAATGAGAGCATTTAAAATTTACGAAAAGGATTGCGTTGACGATTCAAGATACGAACTGAAGAATGTTCTTCGTGAATCAAAACAAAAGGGCGGAGGTTTATTCGGGAGACTTCGCAGAAAAAAAGAAGACGATGCTGATAATTGATACAGTATTTTATTTGTGTTACAATGTTTATTGTTCTGCCACGAAGTAAGTTATAAATGGCGTGAGTCTCAAGAAAAAATAAGGAGGACTATGGGATGGGTTTAATTCAGGCTATTGCAGGCGCTGCCGGCGGAGTTATGGCGGATCAGTGGAAAGAGTTTTTCTATTGTGAGTCGATTCCTGCGGATGTTATTGTTACAAAGGGTTCCAAGAAGATTGACGGAAAGCGTTCGTCTAATACGAAAGGACACGACAACATCATAAGTAACGGATCGGTTATTGCCGTTGCTGACGGGCAGTGTATGCTGATCGTTGAGCAGGGCAAGGTTGTGGATCTGTGTGCACAGCCCGGTGAGTATGTTTACGACACATCAACAGAGCCCAGTATTTTCTACGGAAAGCTTTCTGATTCGATCGTTGAGACATTCAAACAGATCGGAAAGCGTTTTACGTTCGGCGGAGATACCGGTAAAGATCAGAGAGTGTACTACATCAATACAAAGGAAATACCCGGCAACAAGTACGGTACGGCTAACCCGGTTCCCTTTAGGGTTGTTGACAAGAACATCGGTCTTGATGTTGACATCACTATCCGCTGCCACGGCGAATATTCATACAAAGTAGAAGATCCTATTCTGTTCTATACAAATGTTGCAGGAAATGTAACGGACACATATACAAGAGACGAGATTGACAGTCAGCTCAAGAGCGAGCTTCTTACCGCTCTTCAGCCCGCATTTGCCAAGATCAGTGATATGGGTATCAGATACTCATCACTTCCCGGTCATACCCAGGAGATGGCTGATGCTCTTAACGATGTTTTGAGCGAGAAGTGGAGAGGGCTTCGCGGAATCACTATTGTATCATTCGGCGTAAGCTCCGTAACAGCTCCGGAAGATCAGGAGCAGATGATAAGAGACCTTCAGAAGGCGGCTGTTATGCGCGACCCGAGCATGGGTGCAGCTACGCTTGTGGGAGCTCAGGCAGATGCAATGAAAGCAGCTGCAAGCAATACGGCAACAGGTCCCATGATGGCATTTGCCGGAATGAACATGGCTACACAGGCCGGTGGAATGAATGCTTCACAGTTGTATCAGATGGCGGGTCAGCAGCAGGCGGCTGCTTCAAATAACGCAGCACCGGCTAATGGCTGGAAATGCGAATGCGGTACGGTAAATACAGGTAAGTTCTGCAGCAATTGCGGTAAGCCCGAACCTGCTCCCGCAAACAGCTGGACATGTGAGTGCGGAACAGTCAACACAGGAAAGTTCTGCAGCAACTGCGGCAAGCAGGCTCCGGCAGGTGAGTGGAAATGCGAATGCGGAACCGTAAATACGGGAAAGTTTTGCAGTAACTGCGGCAAGCCGAGACCGTGATACGAACATAAAACGATATAGAATAAGTGCCCCGATATCCGGGGCTCTTATTATGTATAGTTTATTGATATAACAGGCTTGATTTTTGAAGTCGGTAATTTATAATAATTATGATTTTTTTACCAGTTTAAAATTATTAAAGAGAGGTAACATGATGGAAAACAAATGGGTACGCGGTGCGATTCCCGCATTGCTTCTGCATTGCAGTATCGGAACAGTATATTGCTGGTCTACTTTTTCTAAGGAGATCGCCGATTATATCGGAGCGACAAAGTCAGCTACCGAATGGGCATTTTCTCTTGCGATTTTCTTCCTCGGAATGTCGGCGGCGTTCCTCGGAGATGTTGTTGAGAAGGATATTCACAGGTCTTCACTTATTGCAACAATATGCTTTACGGCGGGTATGATAGGAACCGGATTCGGCATCATGATCAAGTCTCTTCCCGTTATACTTATTTGCTACGGTTGCATAATGGGTATCGGCTTGGGAACAGGTTATCTCTCACCGGTAAAAACATTGATGCTCTGGTTCGAAGACAAGAAGGGTCTTGCAACAGGTCTTGCGGTTGCAGGCTTCGGACTTGCAAAGGCAATAGCAAGTCCTATCATGCAGGCTATCCTCAACAAATTCGACAACAATCCCGCACCTATGTTTTTCATTATGGGTGGTATATATTTTGTGATGATGTTTATCGGACATCTGATCCTCAAGAAGCCTTCAACTTGGGTTGAGGCTCATTCCGAAGGCGGACTGAAAGAGTTCTTCGCTACTCTTGCAAGCAACTTCAAGACATCTTTCGGAAACAAGACTTTCATCGGTATATGGCTTATGTTCTACATTAACATTGCCTGCGGTCTTGCGCTTATTTCCCAGGAGAAGATGATATTCAAGTCGGTAGGTCTGTCCGTTGGCGTGTGCGCTACGCTGGCAACGGTAACGGCGATTGCCAATGCAGCCGGACGTCTTGGATTTTCAGCATGGGCAGATACATTAAAGGACAGAAATACGATCTACAAACTGATCTTCATACTTTCGATAGCATTTACCGGACTTGTTGTTGTAACACAGGGAATCGTTAAGGGAGCTGAGGTTCCTGCACTTGCGGTATTGTGTGTTGCACTTCTTATTATGGTAAACGCAGGATACGGCGGGGGATTTTCCAACGTTCCGACACTTCTGTCAGACCATTTCGGAATGGGCAAGATCAGTTCGGTTCACGGAATGTGCCTGTCTGCATGGGCTATTGCAGGCCTTACAGGTAACCAGATGGCTACAGCGATTGTTAACCGTGTCGGTGAATTCAAGGAGATCACTCTTTCAAACGGAGCGGTTGACTCTGTTAATCCCGTCGGATACCAGACAGTGCTGTATGTGACCGGTGCGCTTTACATTGTTGCACTTATAATCAGCTGCGTGATGGTTCCCAAACTTAACAACAAAGAAAAGAAATGAGTATTATGAAAAAGAGAGATGATATCAACAAGATTCTGATAATTGGAAGCGGACCTATAATAATAGGGCAGGCGTGTGAGTTCGATTATTCCGGAACCCAAGCGTGCAAGGCGCTTAAAAAGCTGGGGTACGAAATAGTTCTTGTGAACTCCAATCCGGCAACGATCATGACCGACCCGGCAACAGCGGATGTTACTTATATAGAGCCGCTTAACGTCGAGAGACTTACGCAGATCATTGAGAAGGAGCGTCCGGACGGACTTCTTCCGAACCTGGGCGGGCAGACAGGACTGAATCTTTGCTCGGAGCTGTACAAGACGGGCGTGCTTGACAAATACGGAGTAAAAGTCATTGGAGTCAAGCCTGATGCCATAGAGCGGGGAGAAGACAGGATAGAGTTCAAGGAACTTATGAATTCCCTCGGAATCGAGATGGCAAGATCGGAAGTTGCGTACTCTGTTGACGAAGCACTTGCTATTGCAGACAAGCTCGGTTATCCTGTTGTGCTTCGTCCCGCATATACAATGGGAGGAGCCGGCGGTGGTCTTGTATATAATGTTGACGAACTTAAGACCGTATGCGAAAGAGGTCTTCAGGCATCTCTCGTAGGGCAGGTTCTTGTTGAAGAGTCGATACTCGGCTGGGAGGAGCTGGAACTTGAAGTTGTAAGAGACTCCTCAGGTAAGATGATAACGGTCTGCTTTATAGAAAATATCGACCCTCTCGGAGTTCATACAGGAGACAGTTTTTGTTCCGCACCGATGCTTACCATCCCGGAGGATGTACAGGCAGAACTGCAGCGTCAGGCATACAAGATTGTTGACGCTATAGAGGTTATAGGCGGAACAAATGTACAGTTTGCAAGAAATACCCAGGACGGCAGGATCATCGTTATCGAGATCAATCCCCGGACATCACGTTCGTCCGCGCTTGCATCAAAGGCAACAGGATTCCCTATAGCTCTTGTATCGGCAATGCTTGCGGCAGGTCTGGACCTTTGCGATATTGAGTGCGGTAAATACGGAACACTCGATAAATATGTTCCCGGCGGCGACTATATAGTTATCAAATTTGCAAGATGGGCGTTTGAGAAGTTTAAAGGTGCCGAAGATAAGCTGGGAACACAGATGCGTGCAGTCGGTGAAGTAATGTCTATCGGTAAGACATATAAAGAGGCTTTCCAGAAGGCTATCCGCTCACTTGAGATAGGACGTTATGGACTCGGGGGAGCGAAGAACTTTGCAGAACTGTCACTTAAGGAACTTATGAACATGCTTCATACTCCTTCGAGTGAGAGACAGTTCATCATGTATGAAGCGATCCGTAAGGGCGCCGACCTTAATGAACTGTACAATATAACAAAGATCAAACCATACTTCCTTGAGCAGATGAAGGAACTTGTTGATGAAGAGGAAGCACTGAAGAAATACAAGGGAAGTGTACCTCCCGCGGATGTTCTTGCGCAGGCCAAGAAGGATGGGTTTGCAGATAAATATCTGGCAAAGCTTCTCGATGTTGCGGAAGAGGATATCAGAAATGCAAGAATTAAGTCCGGTATCGTAGAAGCATGGGAAGGCGTTCACGTAAGCGGAACAAAGGACAGCGCTTACTATTACAGCTCATACAATATGAAGGACGAATCCAGGACTTCCGATAAGCAGAAGATCATGATACTCGGCGGAGGACCCAACAGGATCGGTCAGGGTATCGAGTTTGATTACTGCTGCGTACATGCCGCTATGGCTCTTAAGGAACTGGGATTTGAGACGATCATTGTAAACTGTAATCCCGAGACGGTTTCGACCGACTACGACACATCCGATAAGCTTTATTTTGAACCGCTTACACTTGAGGATGTTCTCTCGATCCATGAGAAGGAAAAACCGGTTGGGGTTATCGCACAGTTCGGAGGTCAGACACCTCTTAACCTTGCGGCTGATCTTAAGAAAAACGGAGTTAACATTCTCGGTACTACACCGGAAACGATCGACATGGCAGAGGATCGTGACCTGTTCCGTGCGATGATGGACAAGCTTGGTATTCCCATGCCCGAGTCCGGAATGGCTGTAACCGTAGATGACGCTCTTGCAATTGCCGCTAAGATCGGCTATCCCGTTATGGTGCGCCCTTCATATGTTCTGGGCGGACGTGGCATGGAGGTAGTACATGACGACGAACATATGAAGGTATATATGGCGGCTGCGGTAGGTGTAACACCCGACCGTCCTATACTGATAGACAGATTCTTGAACAATGCACTTGAATGTGAAGCCGATGCCATATCAGACGGTGAGAATGTATTTGTTCCCGCGGTTATGGAGCACATCGAGCTTGCGGGCATTCACTCGGGCGACAGTGCATGTGTGATTCCTTCGAAAAATATTTCCGCTAAGAATGTTGAGATCATCAAGGAATACACGCGCAAGATTGCCAAGGAAATGGGAGTTCGCGGCCTTATGAACATGCAGTATGCGATAGAAAATGATACTGTTTATGTTCTTGAAGCTAATCCGAGAGCATCCCGTACGGTGCCCCTAGTATCCAAGGTCTGCAACATCGGAATGGTTCCTCTTGCAACACAGATCATTACAATGCCCATAACCGGAAAATCATCCCCGGTACCTTCTCTTCGCGAGAGAAAGTTTAATCACTGTGGAGTTAAGGAAGCGGTATTTCCTTTCAATATGTTCCAGGAAGTTGATCCGCTCCTCGGGCCTGAAATGCGCTCGACTGGTGAAGTTCTGGGCATGGCGAGTGATTTTGGAGAAGCTTTCTTCAAAGCGGAAGAAGCGACGCAGACCGCTCTGCCGCTTGAGGGAACGGTGCTTATCTCGGTAAATGACAGAGATAAATCCGAGCTTGTTGAGGTTGCAAAGGGCTTTGACGAGTGCGGATTCAAGATAATCGCCACCGGCGGAACATACGATATGATAGTAGGTGCTGGCATTCCCGCGACGAAGATATTCAAGCTTCAGCAGGGAAGACCGAATGTGCTTGACGCCATAACAAACAACGAGGTTTCGATCGTTATCAACACGCCCGATGACAAGAAGGGTGCTATGGATGACTCGTACATCAGAAAGGGAGTCATCAAGGCGAGGATACCGTATGTAACAACGATGGCTGCTGCGAAAGCGAGCCTTGCAGGTATCAAAGCGAGGAAAAAGAGTGAAGGCTCAGTCAAGTCGCTTCAGCAATACCATTCGGAGATTGAATAAGAATATACAAGGAGATATTCAGAATATGTTGGACATGAAATTCCTCCGGGAGAATCCGGACATTGTTAAGCAGAACATTAAGAACAAATTTCAGGACGAAAAGCTTCCTATGGTCGACAAGGTCATAGAACTTGACGAGAAGCGTCGAACGATGCAGCAGGAAGCTGACGATCTTCGTAATAAGAAAAATACTCTTTCAAAACAGATCGGTGCTCTTATGAAAGAGGGCAAAAAAGAAGAAGCCGAGAAGATTAAGGCAGAGGTTGCAAAGGATGCTGCACGCCTTGCCGAGCTTGAAGCTGCGGAAGGACCTGTTGCCGAAGAGATACAGAAGATTATGTACACGATCCCGAATATCATTGATCCCAGTGTTCCTATAGGAAAGGATGATACGGAAAACGTTGAGGTAACAAAGTACGGCGAGCCTGTGGTTCCCGATTTTGAGATACCCTATCATACGGATATCATGGAACGCTTCGACGGTATTGACCTGGATGCAGCAGGACGTGTTGCGGGAAACGGTTTCTATTATCTTATGGGTGATATTGCAAGACTTCACTCGTCGGTAATAAGCTATGCCAGGGATTTTATGATTGACAGAGGATTTACATACTGCGTACCGCCATTTATGATCAGAAGCAATGTTGTTACCGGCGTAATGAGCTTTGCCGAGATGGATGCCATGATGTACAAGATCGAAGGCGAGGATCTGTATCTGATCGGAACAAGTGAACACTCAATGATCGGAAAGTTTATTGATCAGATACTTGAGGAAGATTCACTTCCGAGAACACTTACAAGCTACAGCCCGTGCTTCCGCAAGGAAAAGGGTGCTCACGGTATTGAAGAGCGTGGCGTGTATCGTATACATCAGTTTGAAAAGCAGGAGATGATCGTTGTCTGCAAGCCCGAGGACAGCCCGATGTGGTTTGATAAGCTTTGGCAGAACACGGTTGACCTGTTCCGCTCCATGGATATTCCGGTACGTACTCTTGAATGCTGCTCGGGAGATCTTGCCGACCTGAAGGTAAAATCATTCGATGTGGAAGCTTGGTCACCGAGACAGAAGAAATATTTTGAAGTCGGAAGCTGCTCGAATCTCGGAGATGCTCAGGCAAGGAGACTCCACATCAGAGTTAACGGCAAGGATGGCAAGTATTTTGCCCATACACTCAATAACACGGTTGTTGCACCGCCACGTATGCTGATCGCATTCCTGGAGAATAACCTCTGCGAAGATGGCAGTGTTAAGATTCCGGAAGTTCTTCGTCCCTACATGGGCGGAACCGAGAGACTAATCCCGAAACATTGAGTGAGTCAAAAAGAACCGTCCCTTTTGACAAGTGTAGGAGGTGCCTGTGGAAGGACAGGAGAGAAGACTGGCGGTGCTCATCGACGCCGAGAATGTATCAACAAAATATATTAAGGTAGTACTCGACGAGATAAGTAATTACGGCATCGCAACTTATAAACGTGCATACGGTGACTGGAGCAATCCGATCCTTAAAGGATGGAAAGAGGAAGTTCTCAAGAACTCGATTACCACGATGCAGACATACAGTTATACCCAGGGCAAGAATTCAACGGATTCGGCCATGATAATCGATGCAATGGATATTCTGTATTCCGGCAATGTTGACGGATTCTGCATTGTAAGTTCGGACAGTGATTTTACGCGCCTTGCGTCAAGGCTTCGTGAAGCCGGAATGCTTGTTGTGGGAATGGGTGAGAAGAAGACGGTTGAGGCATTCAGGACAAGCTGTACGATGTTCAAGTATCTTGAAGTTCTTGCAGCAGATGATGAATCCCAGTCGGACATTTCCCGCGAAGACGTTGAGGAGACCATCTTAAAAATACTTATCGATAACGAGGCCAATGACCGTGAGACTACGGTGGGAGAACTCGGCAACAAACTTTCGAACAGACACGCAGATTTTGATGTCCGAAACTACGGCTATTCGAAGCTGTCGAAGTTCCTTGAGAGTATTAAAGGTCTCCAGCTTACACAGCACGGCAATTCGATTACGGTAACACGCAAGGAAAGTGAAGTATCCAAAGAAGAGATCGTAAGGTTTGTCAGGGAAACGCTTAAGAGGGCAGAAGACGGAACCATGTCTCTTCCCGAGTTAAAACAGAAAATAGAGAAAAAATATCCCACATTTAAGATCAGCGATTATCAGTACAGCAGATTTTCGCAGTTTGTTAAGGAGATGGATTCTCTTGCGGTTAAAAATAATACCGTAAGGCTTATGGCAACAGGGGAGCGCAGCACAGGACGCAGAGTCAGAAAGAAAACAACATGAACATAGCGATACTCGGAGCCGGATCCATAGCCGGCGTAATGGCAACAACACTGCAGCCGCTTAAAGATGTGACGTGCTATGCAGTCGCTGCAAGAGACCGCGACAGGGCCCAGGTGTTTGCGGATAAATACGGATTTATGAAAGCCTACGGATCTTACAAGGATATGCTTGAAGATCCTGATGTTGAACTCGTGTATATCGCTACACCTCATTCTCACCATTATGAGCACATAAGGATGTGCCTTAATCACGGAAAGCACGTTCTGTGCGAGAAAGCATTTACAGCCAATGCGAAGCAGGCTGAGGAAGTAATGCGGCTTGCCGAGTCAAAGGGGCTGCTTCTTACGGAAGCCATCTGGACACGCTATATGCCTATGGCAGATAAGATCAGGGAGGTTGTAAATTCCGGTATAATAGGGAGACCAACTACACTTGCAGCAAACCTCGGGTATCCGCTTGAACATGTGGAGAGAATGGTTAAGCCTTCACTTTGCGGAGGAGCTCTGCTTGACCTTGGCGTGTATGTGCTTAACTTTGCTTCCATGATTTTCGGTGACGACATTGACAGCATTGCTGCAAACTGCGTTAGATATCATTCGGGAGTTGATGCACAGGAGACAATAATGCTCTCATACAGGGATGGCAGGATGGCTACTCTTTACGTGACAATGCTTGCCCAGACCGACAGAAGAGGAATTATAAGCGGAACAAACGGGTATATTGAAGTAGACAACATCAACAATTTCGAAGCTATGAGAGTGTATAATCTCGAAAGAAGGATTGTTGCCGAATATGCCGCTCCGACTCAGGTGACGGGGTATGAGTATGAAGTACAGTCGGCGATGCGTGCGATCCGTGAGGGGCAGATAGAGTGCCCGGAAATGACTCATGCACAGACTCTTTTTATGATGCAGCTCATTGATAATATAAGGGCTGCATGGAACTATAAGTTCCCGTACGAGGTTGAGAGACTTGAGGAAGATCCGGAGGAAGATCCGGTTATAACGGCAAGAAAAGAAGCCGAAAGAAAGCGTGCGGAAGAGGCAAAGCGCGCAGCCGAAGAGGCAGCTAAGAAGACTGAAGAAGCCAAAAAGAGGGCTGAAGAGAGAAAGGCCGAAGAGGATGCTGCCAGGGAAGAAGCCAAGAAGGAGCTCGACACTCCCACCGACCCGGATGATTTTGAAGATGAAAAAACAGATGATTCCAAAGATAACGAAGATGAAAATAACAGTTGACATACGCAGAGATTGCGCATAAAATGTACGAGTGTGCTCTGTTTGATGTATTTCGTGTCTCATATCAGCAGATCCACAGTGGAATAAATTTGATAGGAGGTGTAATCGTGGCTAATATCAAATCTGCAAAGAAGAGAATTCTTGTTATCAACACCAAGACCGAGCGTAACAAGGCTATCAGGTCAAAGGTTAAGACATATGTTAAGAAAGTATACCAGGCAATTGAATCAGGCGATAAGGCAGCAGCAGGCGAAGCATTAAGGTCTGCTACAAGCGAGCTTAACAGAGCCGGTTCAAAGGGTATCTACCACAAGAATACAGTTTCAAGAAAGATTTCACGACTTTCTGCTGCTGTAAACAAGATGGCATAATTAATTGAAAATATTGCACTAAAGGAGATGCTCATACCGTCATGTGAGTATGTCCTTTTTTGTTTTATAGGAAAATGGACAGACAACATATTAGGAATTTCTGCATAATAGCACATATCGATCATGGAAAATCAACGCTCGCCGACCGTATTATAGAGAAGACCGGGCTTCTTACACAGCGTGAGATGCAGGAGCAGGTGCTCGACAACATGGATCTTGAACGGGAGCGAGGAATCACCATCAAGTCCCAGGCGGTAAGAACCATTTACAAGGCAAAAAACGGTGAAGAGTACACGTTTAATCTTATCGACACACCGGGGCATGTTGATTTTAACTATGAGGTTTCAAGGTCTCTTGCTGCATGCGATGGGGCTATTCTTGTTGTGGATGCGGCTCAGGGTATAGAGGCGCAGACTCTTGCGAATGTTTATCTTGCACTCGATCATGATCTTGATGTTTTTCCCGTTATCAATAAAATAGATCTTCCGTCTGCGGAGCCCGACAGGGTCATTAACGAAATCGAGGACGTCATCGGAATAGAAGCCATGGATGCTCCGAGAATTTCCGCCAAGATGGGGATAGGTATAGACGATGTGCTTGAGGCGGTGGTAAACAAGATACCCGCTCCTTCGGGAGACGAAAATCAGCCGCTCAAGGCACTTATTTTTGATTCAATCTATGATTCGTATAAAGGAGTTATAGTTTTCTTCCGTATAATGGACGGAAGGGTTAGTCGTGGCACAAAGGTTCGCATGATGGCAACGGGTGCTGTGGCAGAGGTTGTCGAAGTGGGGACATTCGGGGCAGGCCAGTTTATTCCCTGTGAAGAACTTTCTGCCGGAATGGTGGGCTACCTTACCGCATCAATAAAAAATGTAAGGGATACAATGGTCGGCGATACCATAACCGATGACGAAAATCCATGCGCCGAGGCACTTCCGGGATACAAGAAGGTACAGTCCATGGTATTTTGCGGAATGTATCCCGCGGACGGAGCCAAGTATCCGGATCTTCGTGACGCTCTTGAAAAACTGCAGCTTAACGATGCTTCCCTTAACTATGAGCCCGAAACAAGTATTGCCCTGGGATTCGGTTTCAGATGCGGATTCTTAGGACTGCTTCATCTGGAGATAATCCAGGAGAGGCTGGAGAGGGAGTATAACCTTGATCTTGTAACTACCGCTCCCAGCGTTGTATATAAGGTATACAAAACAGATGGCGAAGTAATAGATCTGACCAACCCCACCAATCTTCCCGATCCTTCCGAGATAGAACATATGGAAGAGCCCATCGTATCGGCAGAGATAATGGTAACCAAGGATTATGTGGGACCTATCATGGAACTGTGTCAGGGACGCCGCGGAAGATATTTATCGATGGAGTATATTGAGGAAACAAGGGCACTTCTTAAGTATGAGCTTCCTCTTAATGAGATAATATATGATTTCTTTGATGCGTTAAAATCACGGTCCAAAGGTTATGCATCGTTTGATTATGAACTGAAGGGATACGAGCCTTCCAAACTTGTTAAGCTCGACATTCTTGTTAACCGTGAAGAGGTTGATGCACTGTCGTTTATCGTTCATGCGGAAAGTGCATACGAGCGGGGCCGTAAGATGTGCGAAAAGCTTAAGGATGAAATACCGAGGCACCTGTTTGAGATTCCGATACAGGCGGCTGTCGGCGGTAAGGTTATTGCAAGGGAAACCGTCAAGGCAATGCGAAAGGACGTGCTTGCAAAGTGTTACGGCGGCGATATAACCAGAAAGAAGAAACTGCTCGAAAAGCAAAAAGAGGGTAAGAAGCGTATGCGCCAGATAGGTAACGTTGAGATACCCCAGAAGGCTTTTATGAGTGTATTAAAGCTTGATGACATGTAGATAGGGGGAACCGCCAAAGCGGTGGGTTCCCTGTCTACACGACGAGCCCTCGCGACGAAGTCGCATTAAATGGGCGAGTCACCTTAGATATGATATGGTACTATAAAATGGAAATATATGTTCATATTCCGTTTTGCGAAAGAAAATGCAACTATTGTGATTTTCTCTCGGGGCCTGCAGATGATGCGACGAAGCAGGCCTACACGGATGCACTTATAACTGAGATAAGAGGGAGAGCGCAGACTCTTTCGAGAGGCAATAAAGTCACCAGCATCTACTTCGGAGGAGGGACCCCCAGTGTGATGTCCCCTGCGCAGTTAGGTGCGGTCTATACTGCCATCGGACAGGAATTTGTCATAGATCCCGGAGCGGAGATAACCATCGAGGTCAACCCAAAAAGCGGAAGGGACAAACTTCATTACCTTCGCGAGATCGGGTTTAACCGTTTGTCAATTGGGATGCAGTCAAGTCATAAGAGTGAACTGGAACTCTTAGGCCGGATACACACATACGATGATTTTGCGGAGTGTTTTATAGATGCAAGAGACGCCGGATTCAAAAATATAAGCGTCGATATCATGACAGCCATACCCGGCCAGACGGAACAGATGCTTGCTGCGACTGTTAATAAGGTTCTGGAATTTTCCCCCGAACATATAAGTACATACAGTCTCATCATCGAGAGGGGAACTCCGTTCTACGAAAGATTCGGTGATATAGAGGGTCCGGTTGTGGGAGAAGAGACCGAGAGAAAGCTTTACTGGATGACAGTGGATATGCTCAAGGATAAAGGGTATAAGCATTACGAGATATCCAATTTTGCAAAGCCGGGATACGAGAGCCGTCACAACACCGGATACTGGAAGAGGGTTCATTATCTCGGAGTGGGTCTCGGTGCAAGCTCATGTCTTCCGGACGGCGAGTTTGATGCCAGGATGCGTAACACGACTGATCTGGCGACATATGTAAATGATCCCCTCGCCCGGGAGGAGTATAATGTCCTTACGAAGAATGAGATGATAGAAGAGACAATTTACTTGGGACTTCGCATGATGGATGGAGTGGATACTGATGCATTTGAAAGGAAATTCGGATGTACGGTAAGAAGCCTGTACGGCGATACGATAGATGATCTGGTTGCCCAGGGACTTGTCTATGAGGGTGCCGGAAGCTTATCGCTTTCCGACCTTGGGATCGATTACGGGAATCATGTGTTTGCACAATTCCTGAAGTAAGACATACGACATTTATAAAGAGGTAATATGAGCAAAATAAGGGATCAGAGAATATCAGATCTGTATTACATATTTGCGGTTTTATCCTATGTTCTGACTTTGGTAATAAGCGGTATGCGGCCGGGAGTAGCAGGCGCGGCACTTATGGTGCTTGTTCTGGCTGAACTGGTTATAAGGAAAGAACTTAAGCCCGATAGCATGGCGGATTGGATTGCCGTGGCTTTTTTTACGTATCAGCTGTTGTCTGTTATCTGGCTTCTTCGCGGCGGAATTCCTTTGTCGGTTTATATAAATGAATTCGTATCATCCTGCTTTCCCATGATTTTTTATTTTGTCGGAAAATCCGCCGGCGAAAGATCGGGGAAATGGTACAGAAATTATCTGTATGGGATGATGATACTTGGTGTACTCGGAGTAGCTTTATACATAACGGCACCGCAGTTTTACTGTGATTGGGCATACAGATGGAGTTATATTTCCAAAGCGGATGCCGCGACGATGCGTGTACGTATGCATTCCGTTGTCGGAAGTACATGCCTCAGCTTTCTGATGGTAGCCGGAATGATGGCAGGCTCGTATTTTCTCGGAGAACATGCCGGCAACGCCCTTTCACAGGACCCAACAAGCAGCGGGAACGGGAGGGGGCGCAAGCATGATATAATGTTTGCAACAGTCACGATAGGGGCATGCCTGTTATTTGCCATAATGGCCAACCAGAGGAGCGGTCTTGTAGCGGCAGCACTTGTTCTTGTGTATGTCAATTATCTGATATTTTTCAAACTCGATATGATCCCGCGGAAATTCTTCTGGTATGAAGTTATTGCGGTAGCTGCGGTATTTGTTGCCGTCGGAACAGTTAAGTTTGAATTTCTCCTTAAGTTCTGGTATAGGATCATATCGCTTCCTACCGCCATCTCACAGCGCAGCGAGCAGTGGGTTGCGGCTGTAAATAATATGTATAGTTCATGGATCGGTAACGGGCTTGGCGCTAACGGGCACCGTGCAATCGGAATAGAAGATGCCCATGTTATTGCTGACGGCGGACTGGTCAAACTGTACTGTGAAAACGGAGTCATAGGATTTTCTCTTTTTGCATATCTTTTGTTCCTTGTTCTTTCCGATGGAATCAAAAACATAAGAAAGAACTATGTTGAAGTGGGAATAATAGTTGTTGGTCTTCTCCAGTCGATAGGCTCCAATATGCTTGCATTTCAAATCTGTGCACCGATATTCTGGTTTGCGATCGGACGTTGTTCGGACAACAGTAAATAGAGGTGGTTCGGAACAGGACACGATACGGTAACCCTTCGGCAGATCAGGCAGATACCGGGTGTTACCGGAATAACACCGGCTCTTGGCCCGAATCTTGTAAATATATGTCTTGATGCATGTAAGGCTGCAAAAACAAAAGGCATTAAGATCAGCTCTGACCTTAACTACAGAAACAAACTGTGGACAAGGCAGCAGGCGCGGGAAGAGTTCAGAGGTAATAAGGATAATCTGCTATGAAGAAATTTATGGATGAAGATTTTCTTCTTGAAGCAGCTGCGGAACAGGCAATCTCGCAAGACTTCTCTCGGAACTTGACAGGACGCGAGAGCTTCCGAAGACAGTTATATTTTCCCTTGATCCCTCTGATAATGAGCCTATCGACACATTGATCGGATGCTTCCAGTCAGATGATATACCGGGTAAGATACAGCATGGTCCGGCCTGGTGGTTTAACGATAACAAGGACGGAATCGAACGGCAGCTGCGAAGTCTTGCAAACAACGGTATTCTCGGCAATTTTATCGGTATGCTCACAGATTCAAGATCATTTCTGTCATACACAAGGCATGAGTATTTCAGAAGGATACTGTGCAATATGTTAGGCAGCTGGGTTGAGCGCGGAGAATATCCGGATGATGAGAAGATGCTGCGCCGTATTACCGAGGGTATATCGTATTATAATGCCAAGCGGTATTTTAAAATTTAAAAGGAATCCCTGATAAGCTTTACAATTTCGAGTGCCAGCTTTTGCTGGCGGGGAGTCAAACTATCCACTACAGATGTCAAAACTTCAGTTTTGCCGGAATCATGGTATGTAAAATCCGAAAGGATATAATCCATGGAGACCCCGAATACATTGATCAGATCTATCAGTTTTTCTAGAGTCATGCTTTTTTCACCACGCTCAACAGCACCTAAATAGGATGCTGTAACGTCTATTTTTTCGGATAATTGTTCCTGTGTAAGCTTAAGTCTTAATCGTTCTTCACGAATACGTTTTCCAAGAATTTTCCTGTCTAATTTCAATACTGTTAATACCTCCTAGAAAATCAGCCCTCCTACAGAATCATAGTAACTATTGGTGGCGAAAAAAACGCACTAAAAGTTGTATGACAATAACTAAAAGTTGTATTTCTTATCAATATCGTGTATACTACTTTCGGAATGCAACTAATAGAGTAGATAACCAAACTGATAGAACTACCATAATTAAGAGGTTGATCAACAGGGATGCGTACTGATATCGCAAATAATCAGGTCAATACCCGGGCGGTTTCTGATAGGAAAGATAAAAATGATGTTATAGAGATAGATCTTGTCGAGCTGTTGTTCGACCTGATCAACCAGTGGAAGGTAATACTTATCTCCGCAATTCTCGCGTCGGTGATCGCCTTTTGCTATCGCTTTTTCTTTGTAAACCCTCTCTATGAGTCGAACGCGTTGCTGTACGTTCTGACCAAGAGTACATCTATAACAAGCCTTGCAGACCTTCAGACCGGTGCGAATCTGACCCAGGATTATCTGATCGTAACAAAGGACAGGCCGGTTCTGGAGAAAGTCATAGATTATCTGTCTCTTCCCGAGGATTATGAGGAACTTGAGAAGAAGGTTGAGGTTGAAAATCCCACCAATACAAGGTTTATCAAGATAATAGTGAATGATGAAGATCCCGAGAGGGCAAAAGCGATATGTGACCAGATAGCAAAGGTGGCTGCCGCATTCATAGCCGAGAAGATGGATCAGGATCCGCCGTCACTTGTAAAGGGAGGATACTCGGACGGCAAGCCTGTCAATCACGGGATAGTGTTCTACACCATTGCGGGCTTTGCGGGGGGATTTGTTATCGCGGCAATGCTCGTTGCGCTGACAGCCATATTTAATGATGACATATCTTCACCCGAAGATGTGGAGAACAAGGTTGGTATCAAGGTTCTGGCTTCTTTGCCTATCGAAGAAGAGGAGGAATTCTAAGTCGTTATGCAGGAAGTCAAGCTTAATGAGATAAGAAAACAAAGCAATGCCATGAGGGAGTCGCTAAGAGAACTTAGGACTAACATCCGGTTTTGCGGTAATGATATCAAAACGATACTGTTCACCTCGGTAATGCCCAACGAAGGCAAGAGTACGGTTGTCATGGACTTTGCAAGGTCCCTTGTGGAAGCTGATAACAGAGTGCTTGTCATAGATGCGGACATGAGAAAATCAGTCCTTGTAGGACGGCACAGAGCCAAGACAAGTGACGGCGGCAGCATACTAGGACTGTCCCATTTCCTCTCAGGGCAAAAGAGCCTCGAAGAGGTTGTGTACCAAACACAGTTTGCAAACCTTATGATGATCTTCGCAGGACCTTCTGTTATTAACCCGACAGAACTGCTTGAGGGTAAATATTATAGCGATCTTATCGAATCAATGAAGGGCGTGTTCGACTATGTCCTGATAGACTGCGCACCGCTTGGTGCTGCGATAGATGCCGCCGTTATTGCCAAGGAATGTGACGGGGCAGTCATAGTCATATCCCAGGGAGAAGTATCAAGCAGAGCGGTTGTATCGGCAAAGAGACAGCTTGAAGCATCAGGAGTAAGGATACTCGGAGCAGTGCTTAATAAAGTAGATAAGAAGAAGACCGGATACTACGGCAAGTACTACGGCAATTATTACGGGAACTATTACGGCCGTCAGGGAAAGGTCATGCAGAAGCGGTCTGTACCCCAGAAGGCCAGCATGAAGCAGAACCTTGAAGATATCAAACGGGCATCCATGGCCATAGAGAAAGACAATCAGGAAGATGAAGAAGGACAGCAAAACGAAAAACAGCATAGCAAAGAAGCTGCGAAAGAAGAAGATTAAACAGAGCGCCGCCACTATCTGGATAGGTCTTGAGATTCTGGCTCTTGCAGGCGTGGGAGTGGCTGCTTTTGTACATAACGTGTATGGGGAAAGTGATGAGACTGCGAAATCATACACTGTTCCGACCGAAGAGAGTACGAATCTTACGATGGAGGATATACAGCTTCCTACGGATCTTCTTGCCGAAAGTGAAGCTGATGATGTGGGAACTGTGGGAACACTGTATACCATGGATTATCCGGAAGAGGTATTAAACCTTCTTGCGGATATGTCAGCTGAGCAGAAGATCGATGCGATCCTTATAACAACACCGGAGCAGCTTACCGGCAGGGATAACGTGACCATAGCCGGGGATGTGTTTAAGGAATCATATGCAGCTGATCCCGTATCGGGACTTGTATTTTCAGACAGTAACTTTACATCAGAAGCGGAAGGGATGAAGATGCTCTCCACGCTCAGGGGATGGGCAAGGGATATAAACGGACTAAATCTCTTCGTCGGTTATTGGGGAGATACTACAGATCCCGCAGCTCTTTCTGATAAGGGGATAAACCTGTACCAGATTCAGACAGGAAGTGATAACGAGTCTGAACTGTGGGATGCGGCAACGGCTGCAAACATGGTAAGCGCTCATTATGGAGAACTGTCCCAGATAACAAATTCAGAGGAAATAAGCGGTTTTACTATAGCCAGATCCGATGATCCGACAGCTATAAAAGATGCAGTAAATAACGGAACTCTTGTCGTATATCTGACGGAAGATTTCCGGCAGGTAAGAGACGGACTCGTAGCAGCAGCAAATGACGGAACAATAATACCAGAGGCACTTGACAGTGCGGCAGGCTATGCACTTACGGCAAGATATACACTTACACAGATAAGACCGGAGGAGTCGGAGAAAGAGCCGCCCGAGGAGGAACCTAAGCCTGCGGCTAAGAACACAACAAAGAAGGAGACCAAGAAGATGACCCCCGAAGAGGAAGCTGCGGCTGCGGCAGCTGCAGCACAAAAGGAAGCGGAAGCGGCATTAAAAGCATTACAGAAACAGGCAGAGGATGCCATGAAGGCAGCAACAAAACAGGCAGAGGAAGCGGCCAAGGCGGCACAGGGACAATAGGCATTGGAAACACCGGAAAACAGTAAAAGAAAAAAGTGGATATATGCAGCCATCGGAATAGTAGGTGCCCTGACAATAGCAGGTATCGTTCTGGTGATACTTGTGTTTAGGACTTCGGATGAAGGCTTAACGGATACAGTTGACATTAATGAGACTAATGTAAGCGCTCCTGCTTCCGAAGAGACTGTAAACGAAGTACAGCCACAATACAGGCAGATAAGTTCGCTTGATGATTTTGCGGCTGAGAAATGGAATGAAGGACTCATCATGTATGACGGGCAGTTGTACAAGTACAATGAGAACCTTCAGAACTATCTGTTCATGGGAATTGATAACGACAATATCGCAGCTCCGGCAGCTGACGGCATCAGCGGCGGACAGTCGGATGCTATGTTTCTTCTGGTACTCGATGAAGCAAAGCGTGACGTCAAGATCATCGCGATAAATCGTAACACTATGGTTCCTGTTGATGTTTATGACGAAGAAGGAAACTTCATGGTGCAGATGGATCTGCAGATATGTCTGCAGCACGGCTACGGAGATGGTATGAAGCTCTCATGTATAAGAGCGGTTGAGGCCGTGGACAGGCTGTTTAGGAATGTGCCGATATCCGGATATATGTCCCTTAACATGGGCGGGCTTGCTGCTGTTAACGATGCAATAGGCGGTGTCGAGATAACGCCTATAGAGAGCGTAAAGCGAGGAGATATCGTAATTCCACAGGGAACACCAATAAACCTTACCGGTGAGCAGGCATATGCATACATAAGAACAAGAGATGTTGATAAGTTTGCATCGGCAAATGACAGACTGGAGCGCCAGAAGCAATACATTCTCGCATTTATCAGAAAACTTCTGGATAACCCGGGACTTGCAAATAAGCTGTACGAAGCAGGACAGGATTATATCGTAGCATCGATAGACCTTCCTAAGCTTATAAACAGCGCGAAGGACATGACTTTTGACGAAAACAGTATGTATACGATTAAGGGCGAAACAGAATTTAAGGATGATTTTGAGCAGTTTCATCCGGATGAAGAGGAAATGATACGGATGATACTGGAGGTGTTTTACGAAGTTCAATAAGGTCGCTCGGCATTAGGCCTTCGACATATACCACATGAAAAAACCGAGAAAGGAGGGATGTGTCCAATGAGCAAGAAAATTGTTTCATTAGTGACTGCTGCAATGGTTATGGCTGCAACAGCTGTTCCTGTATTTGCAGCAAGCCCCAGCACAGCAACAGTTGTCAGCACACCTGTAACAGTTTCAACATCAGTTGCTGCTGCTAAGGGATATGCTGTTTCATCAGCTGAAGCTGCTGCAACAGCTACTACACCTGCACAGGCAGTTGCACTTGCATCAACAGCTGCTGTTAATACTGCAGGAGTAGCAACAGGAGCTGCAGCACCCGCTGTAGTTGCTCTGGCTAAGCTTGACATCCTCAAGGATGCCAACGTTCAGCAGGCTATCATCAGGAACGGAGGCACAGGTGTAATCGTTGCTTCCCAGCTTATCGCGAATGCTGACGGCAGCACAGGCACAAAGAGGGTAAGCCTTACTGTTGCAATGACAGCACCCGGAGAGAAAGTCACCATTCTTTACTATGTACCCGGTGATCCTACTCCCAAGGTACTTACAGCAACAGTCGGAAGAAACGGAACTATCAGTGCCAGACTTCCGATCCCTTGCGTTTATAACGTAGTTAAATAAGCAAAATCATTAATATCTATTAAGACATAATGTACTAGTACAAATCATGTGGTAGATAATCGCAGCTAAAAAGGCTGTGACTGTAGGAAGCTCCGGCTGCGGAAGACCGTGGCCGGGGTGACTGCTGTAGTAAACGGATCAGATCCGTTCGCTATGATCAAGATCCCGGATATCCGGACGACTCCCGTAGGAGCGGCGGATGGAAAGGAAGAACATATTGTTTTGCGGATAGGGAAGTAACACTTCCTATGGCGAAGCATACCCTAAGTGTAGTTGTAAGCACAGATTAAGTTACAGACTACAGATAAACGAAGAAGGAGCCGGGAGTGTGACTGACCTATGTGGTATGTAATCTGGACCAAAACAAATACAGAAATATTGTTAAGAGATCAGATAAAAAGCCGGGTATCTCCCGAAATATGTTCTGACTGCCGTGTTCTAACAAGAACGGAGCAGCAAAAATGGAAAAAGGAAATAGTAAGTAAAACCAAACTTCTGTTTCCGGGGTATTTGTTTGTTGATACTAATGAGCCTGAAAAACTAAACAGCCTTATCAGGCAGATCAATATTTCCGATAACCACCCACGGGTCATAAAATCCGGAGATATTTATAAACCGATAACCGATACGGAAGAGGAAATACTAAAAAGCCTCGCCGGTAATGACGGTAACGTTGAAATATCAACAGGGATCATAGAGAATAAAAGGCTTAAGGTGATAGATGGACCTCTAAAGGGGTTTGAACAATATATATATAAGATAGACAGATATAAACGTAAAGCGTGGCTCTCAATGAATCTGTTCGGCGAGGACAGAAAGTTCTGCGCCAGCCTAAATGTTATTAAAAAGGACTGAACAAAGTGCTACGCTGATATGACCATTTATAACATGCTTAGAACCATATTGGAAGTGGTTTTTGCATGTTGCTGAAATTATGTGAATAATGCATAAATAAGGGACGGCTAATGGATATCGCAGCCCCTATTTTTTGTGTAAAATGACATGACTATTTTCAAATAATGATGTTGTGACATAAATGTTGATCAATGATCTGAAACTTATAGGAAATCGCCTGAGGAATATCCGAAAAGAATGTAAAATGTCTCAGGAAGAGATCGCGTACTCCGCGGGGCTATCAACGAGGGCATATGCGGACATTGAAAGAGGAAATACCAATATGCGCCTCGGTACGCTGATACGCATATGTGAAGTGTTGGATATAACTCCGGATACGCTTGTAACATCAGGTTTTCCATTTAATAGTTCCCGTCATGAGCAATCGCGAGAAGACGAGATCAGTCTGAATATAAGGTGTCTTCCTAAAAAGGAGCAGGAGGTTGCCATGGAGCTCGTGAGGGTGTATGTTGGGTCGTTACACCTCAATAATAAGTAGAATTATAACTGCGAATCGCCGTGTTTGTCACATTGACGGTAGAATTTAACGGATATATAATACAAGTATAAGTATGAGTGTGAGTGAGGAGAAAAGCCAAAAGAATAGTTATGTGATTATCTGATGTTTGTTGAGACTCTTGCGCGGAGGTTGATGTTATGTCAAATAATACTTCTACAATTACATATTGTGAAACCCCGGTGATCACGGTACTCATGGATTGGCTCAATGATCATATTGGTCGAATATCGGTAGGGATAAGACGAGATGATCATTTTGAAATTATTGCCTATTCTGATAATGATGATGATTCGGATCAGCTTAGAAAATATGCAAAACAAAGAGGAGCTAAGTATATTAATAGTATCGATAATAGGGGAATAACCGCAATTGATTGATATAAGTATCTATGCAAAGTATAGGGATTACTCATACAGTGTGTCAGTTGATTTAGGGGATTGCGTGTTCCCTATGAAATTGGACATAGGTGCAAATACCACTGTTGTGTCACTTGATGCATATACAAGGAATTTGAATACTGACATTAGAACAAGAGTGTTGCAGTACTGCGAAGATTGTTGTCATAACAAGAGAATGTTTACATCAGCATCAGGAGATAATTTCTGGGGGTTTCCGGTTGTTGCTCATGATGTCTATATTGAGAATGTGCTGTTTAATGATTTTTATTACTATTTGGTGATTGAAAACAAGCGTGTGATATCCCTGATAGGGGTTGATTTTCTTGATTGCTGTGATTATACCCACGATCGTCATCAGGGAATAGAGATATCCGGATTTGATTCGCTTTATTATCAGAACACGGTAAAAAAAGATAGTATAGATACAAATGATATTATTGCCATTATAGATGAGATGATGGTCACAAAGGCAGTACAGTCATGACGTTTGTGATGTAACATGGTGTCTTGTTCGTTCTGGTAAGGGCGGAGTGAGTCGCCAGAACATTTATGAACAAAAGGCATAGATACATTATCAGATTTTAATGATTAGAGTGGTCTAAGGGCCACTTTTTTGATGTAACAAATTCGTAATAAACGAGCATTTGACTGGGAAGAGTGCAAGTGGGAAGGATAGCATTGCAACAGAACTTGTGAACCGGATTGATAAGATTGTTAGATACATCCCTTACACAACAAGACCAAGAAGGTCACATGAGGTTGATGGCAGGGATTATCACTTTATATCCGTTTCTGAACTTGAAGAACTTGGGAAAGCTGGAAAGGTTATTGAGAGCCGGAACTATAACACTATTCATGGTCCTTGGACATATGCTACCATAGATGATTTCGATTCCCACAGTAATGTGTTGATGATCGGAACGCTGGAGAGCTATAAATCGGTTCGAGAATCGATGGGAGCTGACAGGGTTAAGGGTGTTTATATTGAATGCCCTGATGGTGTGAGACTTCAGAGGGCTTTAGACCGGGAGAAGAGTGAAGAACCTCCAAAGTACAAAGAAATGTGCAGACGGTTTTTAGCAGATGAAGAGGATTATAGTACTGAGAAGATTAAAGATGCAGCAGTTGATAGAGTTTTCCGAAATGATGACCTGAATCATTGTGTGGATAAAATAGAAGATTTTATAAAGAGTTGTTTATATCAGTCAGAGAAATCTGGCTGTATTTTTTTGCTGATAATAATTAGTATTGAGTTTATTTAGCGGTTGCAGTGGATGAGATAGAAAGGTTTATCGGTCATTTTAATGGATTTATCAAGTCAGTTATTGAGGAAGAGGAACGGCAGAGATGAGAGAAAACCTAGCAGGTTACACTTCGTAAATGGAAATGATGATAACAAGTCTGATAAATATGACAAGTCTGATAAGTCCATTATTAAAGAACAAATCGGCAAGATAGTCCCTTATATGAAATTCAAAAGCGAGATCATCCATTACAAGAACAAACTCGAACGTAAGATGCCTATAAGATCAGAGCTTAGATTAGGAGGAGTGAAGTATATATCCTTCATAATCATTGATCTTATATGTCTGATAGCAGCTAATTTCATACCTTCTTCAGTTTATTTGACGAGATTCGGCATTAACTATATTGACCATGTAACGGTCTTGGTGGTTGCGTGTTTGGTAGATGTGATCGTCACATTTACTCTTAATACACTTAGCCGGGTATTAAGGCGAAGTTCGGCCAGAGAACTGTATGAATGTATAAAGCATATAATTGCCTGTTTCGTAACGCTTAGCCTAATCCTTTTCATCACAAAAAGCGGTGCGGAGTATTCGAGGGTGGTCATTATATTAACCTACGCCATCAATTTTGTGTTTATCTTCTTATTTCGTAATCTGTGGAAAAGAGTAATGGTGTCGAGAAGACAGGACACTATTACTACAGCACTGGTGATGACCGCTGATAGCTTTGCAGAAGAGGCAGTTGAAGCATTAAAAAAGAAGAATGTGGTTGTTAAAGATGTATATCTGCTTAAAACCAGAGGTAAAGCTGAAATAAATGGAATCCCAGTTGTAAGCACAGCAGAAGATGCAGCGACAGCGATATGCTGGGAGCAAATTGACAAGGTTTATATCTACGGGCTTGATGATCAGACAGTGCCGGACGTGTTTATCGATATGTGTCTGGGCATGGGGGTAAGAGTAGATCTTGTAGACTTCAGCTTTAGGGTAGTTGATCTAAAAACAATTCAGGCACCTGAAGAAGGATATGGGAGCCTTACCTTCTTGGAAGGAAAGAGGGACATACCATTCCCGATAAGAAGAGTTTATTGGATAACTGAAACCAATGCAAACCTGCATCGAGGGTTTCATGCGCACAAACTGAACTGCCAGTTACTTTTTTGCCCACACGGTTCTATCGATATATTGCTGGACGATGGAGAGAAGAAAGATACTGTTAGGCTGGATGATCCCGGGAAAGGATTGATTCTGATGCCGGGTTTATGGAGAGAGATGGTGTGGAATCAGAGCGGAAGTGTTTTATGCGTTCTTGCGTCTGAATATTACGATCCGGCTGAATATATTAGGGATTATGATGAATTCCTTAAATATAGCAGGCAGTATCAGGGAAATGCATAGAAATCATAAGTCAACTGCACTTGAGAAAGCGAGATAAGTGAAATAAGTGAATGTCGAGTTTACTGTCCTAAAACGGACATTTGACCTACATAAAGCTGAATATGAGGAAGCCGTGATGAGAGCCTTAAGCTCTGGCTGGTATATTCTAGGACAAGAGATGCAGTCCTTTGAGGAGGCATTTTCAGGGTATCTGGGTGTTAAGCATTGTATAGCTCTTAATTCTGGCACAGATGCGTTGATACTCGGAATCCGTGCTTTAGGCATAGGTGTTGGAGACGAGGTTATCGTCCCGGCAAGCACTTATATCGCATCTGTTATTGGAATCACAGAGAACGGGGCGACTCCTGTGTTTGTCGATGTGGATGAATGCGGAGGAATTGATAGTAGTATAATTGAAAAGGCTATAACTGAACGTACAAAAGCGATTCTGCCCGTACATCTCTATGGACAACCCTGTGAGATGGATAAGGTAAAAAGAATCGCTGATGACCACGGTTTGTTCATTATAGAAGACTGCGCTCAGAGCCATGGAGCTAAGTATAAAGGGCAGCTTACAGGGACATTCGGTACATTAGGATGTTTCAGTTTTTATCCAACGAAACCTTTAGGTGCTATGGGCGATGCCGGAGCAGTAGTGACGAATGACAGCATTTTGGCTGAGAGGCTGAGGATGCTCAGAAATTATGGCAGTAAAGTAAAATACCACAATGAGATTAATGGCGTGAACAGTCGTATGGATGAGGTTCAGGCCGCAGTGTTGGGCGTTGGTCTTAAGTATCTGGAAGAGGGTAATAGGGAGCGCATAAGGATCGCTGAAAGGTATAAAGCTGGAATCAGTAATGAACAGGTTAAAATACTGAGCGTTCGAGATGAGAGTACACATGTATACCACTTATTCCCTGTGCTATGCGATAGACGGGATGAGGTTAAGGATTACTTAGAAAGCGAGGGTATTAAAACGCAGATTCATTATCCCACTCCGCCGTATGTAGCAGATTGCTATAAAGACTGGGGTTATAAGTGGAGTGATTATCCGATGGCTGAGAGGTTTTCGAAGAAGGAGTTAAGTTTGCCGATATATGCCGGGATGCCGGAGGATGAAGTGGATAGAGTTATTGAGACTGTGAATGGGTTTGAAAGGTAAATTTTTTCATGAAATTTGTATTTGATGAGGAACTTGAAGAAAGAGTAGCCGAATTTCTGAGAGAAAGAAATTTAAATAATGTAAATAAGCAAAGTAAAGAAGTAAAAGAGAGGAAAAGCATATATACACTTTTTATTAAACGAATCCTTGATGTTTTAATAGCTGTAATTGCTTTGATCATTACTTTACCAATCAATATAATAATTGGTATGCTTGTACTTGTTTTCCATGGATATCCTATATTATTTAAGCAACCACGTATAGGAAAAAATGGAAAAGTATTTACAATGTATAAGTTTAAGAGTATTAAAGATGAAGTAGATAATATGGGACATAAACGAACAATGGATGAGCGTATGAGCTCAATGGGGTTATTCCTTAGAAAGACATCCCTAGATGAATTACCTAACTTCATAAATATCTTAAAGGGGGACATGTCAATAATAGGCCCTCGGCCATTGTTGGTCTCATTTGGAGACAGATACAGCGATCGTCATATGAAGAGACATCTTGTCAAGCCCGGGTTGGAGTCTCCAAGGTTGATAGATCGCAAAGAGGGAATGACTGACTACCAGTATCAATTAGAGTCAGATGTTTGGTATGTGGAGAATTGTAGCTTTATTTCTGATTGTAAAATGATGTTTAAGCTTATGGAAATGTTTCTGGAAAAGAAGCAACGAAAAAAGAATGCGGAACTTGTTTCATATTTTGTCGGATATGATGACATGGGGATGGCAATAAATCTAACTGAAGCAATTGAAAGGTATTCTGAATTTAGTAAGAAATGAAGAAATTTCAAATTATCTGAGGACAAAAAGAGATATGAAAAAAATACTTGTTACGGCTGGAGGTACAGCAACAGCGTGGCATATATGTAGTGTGGCCCAAAAATATTATAAGGATGAAATTAGCATAATTGTTACTGACATTAATGATCCAGACTCTGTTCCATCTGTAGTTCTTGCAGAGAAGGTGATTCAAGTACCATACAGCGATGATTTGAATTATGTTGATGTTATTGATAATGTCATAAAGGAAGAACAAATTGATTGTATTATTCCTTTAATTCCACAAGAAGCTTTTCTTTTCCATCCAGAATCTAATGTAATTATAAGCAACAATATTTTTACTACAATTCCACCTATAAAGACTGTTGAGATACTTGCGGATAAAAAAAAGTTGTACTCGTTTCTTTTGGAAGAGAAGATTCCTACGCCGAGGATATATGAGGTTGAAGATGTTGATGATGAGAAAACGTATATTGTTAAACCGAGATTGGGATTTGGTTCTATCGGAGTGGATGTATTAAAAGGATCAGAACTTCGGAATGGTTGTAAAGATTTTGATTCATTCGTAATTCAAGAGTACTGCAGATCAGATGATTATGATGAAGTCACAGTAGAAGTTTTCAATTCTATAGACCGGATACAGATGTTTGCAAGACGTAGAGAGGAAGTTAAGAGTGGCGTCTGTACAAAAATGCAGCCAGTTAGCATAGAACCATTTAAGAAATATGTAGATGATATTGTAAAAAGTATTGAATGCCCAATAGCCTTAAATGTTCAATTTTTAAGGGATAGAGACGAGTGGAAATTATTCGATTTCAACCTACGTCTTCCCGCTGGTACAGCGTTATCAACGGCGATAGGATTTCAGCTTACAAGGGCACTTTTAGCAGAAATAATTGGGAAGCCAGTGAAAGACGAATATTTCAAAGTCGATAAATCGGTAAAACATGTATTAAGGACATATCAGGAGATTGCTGTTCGATGATATATGTATTTGATTTGGATGGTACGCTTATAGATAGCACATTCAGACACGGTTACCTGATGGGAAGGCTATTGAGAGAAGAGGGAATAGAGGTAGAAGAGAGTTTCTGGGACCGATATCTTAATCTTAAACGAGAAGGTCTGAATAGTAAAGCCGTTCTTAGGGACGTTTATGGATTTGAAGAAGGATTAGTTGATAGAGTTGTAAAAAAGTGGGTTGAGCAAATTGAAAGCGATGAAATGCTTGCATACGACAAACTATACGATGATAGTATAGAAACGCTTGAAAGGATTAAAGTCAGAGGGAATAAGATTTACTATTTATCTCTAAGGCAAAGAGAAGATGCAGCGATTGATGAATTGAAAAGGCTTGGAATATATGATTATGCAGAGGAAGTGTTTATTGGAAAACCATCAGAAGGAGTTCAGTATAAGGTTGGAAAACTTAGATTGTTAAAAAGTATTGATAAAATTAAGATGGTGGGGGACACAGAGGTTGATTATGAAGCTGCAAAAAATGTCAGTTCATCGTTTGTGGGGCTTTATAGGGGATTTAGAAGCAAGAGCTTTTGGGATGGAATGAGCATACATTCAATAAAAGATCTCAAGGAAATCAAGAAGGAAAAACAGGTATGAAGGCTGAAAAGGTTGGCATAGGTATGGTGACAGTCTTATATAATCCAAAAGAAGAATATATACGGAATATTAAGCAGTTTTGTATAGGTATTGATTGCGCTTTAATAGTTGATAATTCTCCTACCAGTAATGAGGATTTGGTGAGAAAAACTCTTAGTACTGAGATTACTGTTATTTATTTGTATCAGGACGGCCTAAATCTGGGTTTGTGTAAAGCTATTAATATCGGTATGGATGAACTGATAAAGCATGGATATGAGTGGGGATTATACATTGATCAAGATAGCAGATACTGCAACGATATTCTGCCAATTTATAGGAAACTGATAGAGTCAAAAAAAGAATCTCACAGAATAGGTGTGATAGGGCCACAACATGAGTTTGATAGACGGAGATTAAAGCGGAAAAGTGGATATAAAGAAAAAGAATGGCTCATGACATCGGGATGTATTTTCAATCTGAAAGTATTTGATTCTATAGGAGGCTTTGATGAGCGAATTTTTTTAGATGGATTAGATGTTGAATATTGTTTACGATGCAGAAAGCATGAGTACAAGGTTATTCAGTGTAGAGAAGCAATAGTCCATCATCATCCGGCAAATACTAGGGAATTAAATCTTGGTATTTTAAAATTAAAATACGGATGGGATAAGCCGGAAAGGTATTATTATAAAATACGTGCAGATAAGTACATTAATACGCATTATAAAACATGGTATTGTATCGGGGATATGATTATAAAATACTTTAAGATTATATTTCTATTTGACGAAAAGAAGAGATATTTAAAAGCATTTAAGAAAGGGATTAAGGATGCCCAAAATGGTGTTTTCGGAAAAAATAGAACCGAGTTATAAATGAGGATTCGTGAATGATATATATTGTACTAACTGTGTTTACGATTGTTACTGCTTTTTTTATGAGCAATAATCGAAGTGAAAGTCTAAGCGGTTATAATGACGGCATTATTACTATTGATCCTGCTAGTTTTACAAATAGGTTAAAATTAATAGTCTTTGAGTTGCCAATGATATTGATTTCCGGATTGAGATATGGCATCAGTATTGATTATTTACCTATGTATGAAAAGGGTTTTTATCAAGTGATGTCAGGAGGAAAACCAGAGTATGAAACAGGATTTATTTGGTTTAATAAGCTATGTATAGCGATATGTAAGGAACCGTGGTTTATGTTTTTGCTTGTATCAACGATTACCATTGTTCTGTTTGTGAATTGTTTTTGGAAATACAGCAAAGATTTTTTTCTTAGTATAGTTCTTTTTTTTGCATTAGGTATATATTTCGATACTTTTAATGGTATCCGACAATATGTTGCGGTTGCTTTATTTGTTTGGAGTATTCAGTACATAGAAAAAAGAAAAATATTCAAATATATAATAACAATATTAGTAGGAAGTCTATTTCACACAAGTGTTTTGTTTTTCTTGCCTGTTTATTTTTTAATTAATCTGAACATTAGTTTTAAATTATGGGGATGTGTTCTTATACTGATTTACATCATTAGAAATAACATTTTTGAAATCTTTAAAACACTTATATCATATAATTCGAAATATATTTTATATATTACAAGAAATACACTTTCAAGAAATACATCGTTTACATCGTCTGGATTAATATCATCAATTGTCGCGTTTTTGCCCTTTTTTATTTTGTTAGTTGAAAATAAACATCCGTTTGCTTCTAATGATGTACTCAGTGATGATTTTGAAATTTGTCAAACAAAGAGCAATATTGGAACATTTTTTATGAATATGAATATGTTAGGAATAAGTATCGCATTAATCTCAGGAATACTTCCAATGGCAGATAGAATCTTATACTATTTTAAAGGGATGTATTTAGTGAGTATTCCATTTGCAATTAATCAACTTAATATTTCTGGAAAAACACGAATTATTCCATATTTGGTTATTGGCTTATTGGGCGGAATGACGGTTTTAGGTATTATTTTTTTGGATTGGTATGCGATCATTCCGTACAAAAGTATTTTTAACAAATAATGTTAGGAGACGAGTGTGTTGAGCAAAGAATGCCCATTAATATCTATTATAGTTCCAGTCTATAAAGTTGAAAAGGAAATACAACGCTGTTTGGATAGTTTAGTTGAACAAGACTACGATAACAAAGAAATCATATTGATTGATGACGGATCCCCAGATAAAAGTGGACAGATATGTGACGAGTATAGCAGTACATATCATTGTGTAAGGGTTATTCATCAGGAAAACATGGGATTGGCTGCGGTTCGCAATTTGGGATTGAAAGAAGCTAGAGGTGATTTTATATCATTTATAGATAGTGATGATTATGTTTTGGAAGGGCTCTATACGCATTGCGTTAATCTTATAAATAAACATGGGTGTGATATAGTATGCTTTGGACAACAAAATATATATGGAGATACTTCAAAAGTGCAGAGAATAGATGTCAATAAAGAGCATATTCTAATTCTGTCATCGGAAGAGGCTATTGATCAGATATTCTTTGAAAAAAATGTAGATGTTATTACATGCAATAAGATTGTAAAGAGAGATTTATTCACAAATGTATGTTATCCAACTGGAAAGCTATATGAGGATATGTTCACCACATATAAGTTCTTGTCAAAAGCGAGAAAAGTATTATGTACGGATTTAAGGTATTATATTTATTGCCACAGACCTGATTCAATTGGAGGCAGTAGTGATAAGGATAAGACAGTTGACTTACTTAAGGCTGTTGATGAGACATACGAATTTGCGAAATCATTTTGTGTTCATAATCGTTACATAGATCTTGGTCGTCTATATTGGTATGTGATTGTATTCAATATGATATTAAAAACTGGAGAAACAAATGAAGATCTATTGCAAAAGATTAGGATATTGTCAAAAAATAGAATAAAACAAATGATGCTTTGCCCGCTATTAGGTATAAACAAGAGAATAGAACTTATACTTATTGGAATCAATTATTCGATGTATAAAAAAATATATATGGTCTATATAAGAAAGTTCAGAAATTACAATTTGTAAAAATGAAGTTCTCGATGTTTGATAAGCTGAAAAAGCTTATAAAATTGACAATTGCATATCCCTCCTTTTTTAGGATATTTCTACTCTTAAATAAAAATATAGAGAATAGAGCAATTTTAATAGGCAGTCCAGTTCATAATAATCTAGGTGATCATTTAATTGCAATTCAAGCATTAAGGTATATAAGTTCATTAGGCTACAAATATATAATAGAGATTCCAGAATTTGCATATGAATTGTTATATAAACGCATAAAAATTCGTAAGAACGATACTATTTTTATATCTGGTGGAGGATGGATGGGAAATCTTTATGAAGATGAGTCTGTTATTGAGAGTGTCCTTTGTCAATATCAAAGAAATAGAATTATTATTCTTCCTCAAACCATCTATTATGAAAAATCCCCCAATATGTTATCCGAAATTTCATCCTTAAAGAATTCAGTTAGAACCGCCGAAGATCTGCTTGTATGCGTCAGAGATGTTTACAGCTACGATTTTGTCAAGAGAGAACTTGTCGGATTATCTAAATGCTTATTACTTCCTGATATGGGGATGCTTGCACTTGACTCAATAAAAGAAAAGGACAACGTAGAAAGGCATAGGATAGGGATTTCTTTAAGAACGGATAAAGAAACAAGTAGTACGATATGTAGTGAGAGTTTTTATGAATATTTTAGAAATAAAGGTTACATAATTGAACAAATTAGTAGTATCGAAAAAAGAAGAGTAGTAAGAATTAAGAACCGACAGGAACTTGTGAATAAAAAAATTGATGAATTTGGAAGGTATGATTTAATCATAACTGATAGACTGCATTCAATTATTTTTGCACTTTTGTCTGGGACAAAATGCATAGGAATAGATAACAAAACACATAAAATTCGAGGTGTATATGAAGCTTGGTTCAAGAACAGCGAAAGTTTAATGATTATTGCTCCCGATCAAGAACTAAAAGGGAAAGAAATATATACTGAATATAAAAGACTCAAAAAACCAGTTAACGTTGATTTCTGGATTAAAATGAATGAACTAACTAAGCGTTTTGGTGATATATAGTGAAAAACGAAATTAAAATAAATAAGCTGATCCTATGTTATATCCCCATATATAATTGCAATTTTAGATGTGAGTATTGTATTGTTTCACAGACCGACGATTGGACAGGAAAAGAAACATACTTTAAATATCCAGTTGAGCATATCATAAAGGCTCTTAGTAAAGAAAGACTTGGAGGAACTTGTTACATAAATCTTACAGCACAAGGAGAAACTCTTTTATATGAAGATATAGTACCTTTGATTAGTGGGTTGCTTGATGAAGGTCATTTTATTGAAATAGTAACAAATGGACTTATCAAAAAGAGAATTGATGAAATTTTAGGGTTACCTGAGTCTTATAGGGATAGAATCTTCTTTAAGATTTCTTACCACTATGAACAGATAAAGAAAAAGGGTGTAAATTCTTTGTTCTGGGATAATGTTAAGTGTATTAAAGAATCAAAATGTTCTTTTACATTAGAACTTATGCCATATGATGAATTAGATAGTTACATAGAGGACATTAAGGAGCAGTGCATAAAGAATTTAGGTGCATATTGTCACTTGACCGTTGGGAGAAACGATAAGGATATCTCGAAGGGATTGCTTACGAAGAAGACAAGAGAGGATTATGAAAAAACATGGAGAGTATTTGATTCTGATATGTTTGATTTGAAGATGAGGTTATATGGCGTTAAAAGGAGAGAGTTTTGTTACGCTGGTGCGTGGAGTCTATTAGTAGATATTTCTAATGGAGAAGCCTCTCAGTGCTATGGAAGAATGAACACTCAAAATATCTTTAAGGATTTAGATAAACCAATAAAGTTTCGGCCAGTAGGTTGTTCATGTAGACAGCCATTTTGCTTTAATGGTCATGCACATATTGCTTGGGGAATAATCCCAAATTTAGATGCACCAATGTACTATACTATCAGGAACAGGCAATGTGTTGATGGTACAAACTGGGTAAAAAATGACTGTTCAAAGTTGTTTGTTCAAAAGCTTAGGGATAATAATAATGAATATTCCTTGATAGAGAAATGTTTAAACACGATAACAAATCCGTTTTTTTTATTCATTAAATTATTTCACGATATAAATGGCACAAAGAGAAAAATAAGGAAGTTCTACAGAATTGTTTTTCACAAGTATTAAATGACTGATAAACTGGAAAAGATGCTCGTCAAGAAAGTAATTAAAGATATAAATGTATTTTTATATGCTCTAAGTAAACCATTCTATATTATTGGTCTGCTAAAAATGAGAAAATATAGGGGATTAAGATTTAAACAGGAAGAATTATCAAGAATCAATCAGTTTCCAGGAACGAGTGACAGAATCATAAGAAGGCAGATAGAATACTGTGCTGGAAAACAAATAAGATTCTCTACAGAATCGAAAAAAATTATGATATGTGTTTTATATAGCAGGAAAGAGCTGTTGCCACATATGTCTTTATATGGAGTTGCAGGAATTGATCTTTATAACGAAATAGATGATAATTTCATAACTAACATTCATCCTGTATTCTTTTCGCAAAGCATCATCGGAGAAAGGCTTTCTTTACCTAAGAATTGTAGTAATTATTGTCTATATCTTCCGCTTTATTCATCCTGTTATAGTTTGCAGTTAATCTCTTTAGATGATAAACCTATTGAAAGATACACTAACTACGATGAAACTATTTGTTTCTATGGTTCAAGTATTACACAGGGATGTGCGGCATCAAGACCAGGGATGGCATACCCAAATATATTGTCAAGAAAACTAAAAATGAATATGGTCAACTATGGTTTATCTGAAAGTGCAAAAGGACAGGCAGCAATTATCAGCGATATGGCTAAAAAAGACTATAATATCTACATTATTGAATATGATCATAATTCATCGATTGAAGAATTATCAAAGAGACATAAGGAGGTTTATGAGATACTTAGACAATATAGTAGTAATTCTATAATAATTTTTATGTCTAGATATTCCGCAGGACTGTCATTAACATATGAAGAGTATGAGAAAAGGGTATCAATAATTAAGGACACATTTTTGTATGCAAAGAGTTGTCATGATAGAAAAGTTTTATTTATAAATGGAAGTTCGCAAATTAGAAACAGTTCTTCTTGTTTTGTTGACGATAGACATCCAAATGATTATGGAATGAGTCAGATTGCTGAGATTATTGCAGAAGAAATATGCAAATATAAGGAAGGTATTAGGTTATGAAGATGGGGTTAACAATAGTAGATAAGATAAATTTAAAGATACACTCGTATGCAGAGTATATCGGATCTGGGGGGGGTACTTATGCACTTAAGAAGAAAGCCTTTCAGGTCAAGGGATATAATGTTGTTTTAAGGTTTAAGTGGTTTATATATTTGCTTGCTGGATTTAGTACGGAAAATTATTTTGCTTACCATTTGTATGAAAAGACATGGAAAGAGAGTAATGAGTTTGTCTCTCTAAGAAGAGGTGAGAGAATAATTAAGGAGTTTAATAAATGTAGCAATAGAGAAGTTGTCGAAAACAAAGCAATTTTTGGAGATGTATTTAAGGACTATACGAAACGAAATATTATTTCGACCGCGAATAATAGCTATGAGGATTTTAAACTTCTTTGCAAGAAAAACAAACGATTAATTATAAAACCCTCATGGGGGTGTAATGGGAATAAGATATTTATTATTGATGCTACTTCTGAACAGGAAATTAAGAATACATGGCAGTCTATAAAAAACAGAGAATATGTTATAGAAGAAGTTCTCGAACAGGATGGTATTTTGCATGACTTGAATCCAAAGACACTTAACACTATTAGAGTAAATGTATTTAATAATCATGGTGATGCAAGGATTATCAATGCTATACTGCGTTCTGGACAAGGGGATGTTGTAACAGACAATATATGCTCTGGCGGTTGTGTTTGTGAGATAGATATAAAAACCGGAGTTGTTATGACAGATTTTGTTGATTTATCAAATCATGTATATAAAAGCCATCCACTTACTGGAGTTACCATGAATGGTCAGAAGATACCTTCATGGAGCAAGATTTGTGATACTGTCATAAAAATATCAAAGCTTCTTCCTGATGTAGGATATCAGTCTTGGGATATTGCTGTTATAAAAGATGGAGATGTAGCAGTAGTTGAGGGTAATACCTATGGAAACTTTAATATACAACAAGTTCCACAAATGCGAGGGGTACGAAAACTATATGAGGGACTTTTGAATGAGTATAGGAGAAAGGATTAATTCTCTTAAAGAAAAAAACTATTTGGAGTTATTCAAGGATGTAATTGTATTTGGAATAGGAGTTGCGTTTGCTAAAGCTATACAATTCCTATTAATGCCTCTATACACTACATACCTTTCAACAGATGCCTATGCTAGAGGAGAACTAGTAAATAGTATTTCAGATTTGTTATTGCCCATTGCAACATTATGTCTATATGAGTCTGGGTTTAGATATATAGCTGAATCCTTTTATAAAAAGGAAGAAATCTATTCAACAGTAATAAGGATAGTCAATTATTCACTAATTACCGGGTTTGTCTTTTTCTCACTTATTCGGTTTTGCTTGCATTGGAATTATAGTTTCCTATTGTTCCTTGATCTATATGGCTATTCATATATGTGGGTTTTGAGCTATATGATGAAGGGCAAAGGTGGATCGAAGGCTTTTGTAACAAGTGGGATTATCAATGCGTTGTTTTTACTGATACTATCATATCTGCTTATAGCTATACTGAAAATGAACGAGCAAGGATATCTTCTGGCTATTGGATTGTCGTATATTCCGGCATGTGCGTATTTACTATTAAAAGATAAAACATATAAACTCATCAATAGCAGATTTTATTCGGACGAGTGCAAAAATACTTTGTTACGCTATGGTCTTCCCCTTGTTATTTATAACTTAGGATATTGGCTTGTGACTGTATCTGGGAGATATGTTTTACTATTCTTGTCGAGCGAGTCCGATGTTGGAATATATGTAGCTAGTATGAAAATTTCAGGTGTGATGAATATGGTTTTTACAGCAGTTCATGCTAGTTTTCAATTAAATGGTATTAGACAGTATACACAAGAAAGAAAAGAGGAGTATTATTCCAAAGTTAGTAATTTGTTTGTTTGTGTATTCTGCGTTATGGCTTCCGTACTAATATTGTTGACTCCTATTATTTCAAAAATCTTGCTAAAAAAAGAATTTAATGCAGGAGAGAAATATATGCCATGCATTATACTGTCGGCTACGATATATTCGTTTTCCTCTCTATATGGAACCATGTACAGCATATACAAGAAACCAAATCGTTTAGTCCCTTGTATTTTTATTGGTGCTATAGTGAACATTGTTATTTCCATGTCTCTCGTTCCAGTTATCAATATCTGGGGTGTCATTATTGGAGGTATCTTTAGTTATTTATTTCAATTTCTATATAAGATTATTGATCAAAAGCAATTTGTTAATATTTATATAAAATGGGGAAGCGTGATAATAAATGGAGTTATGTTGTTACTATCTATTTATTTGAGACTTCATAATTATTCTGGTGTGTTCGTTTTTATGGTGACTTTAGTAACGATTATAGTTAATGCGTTTTTTGTTTTTAGGTTCCCCTAAACCCCTCGATCCCTGAAAAACACTAGAAACCCTTATAAAGCTTTGAACCTCATCCTTTACCATGGTATTTCAGTATTTCGGTTTTTCAGTATTTCAATTTTGGACCAAGGATCGCATGAAAAACCATTCTGACTAAAAATCGTGTTGCTATTTGAGCCGTGGAGGGTTCTCATAAAAATCGTTGCGGGAGAGCCAATCGTGTTGCTATTTGACATTTGAGCAGTGTGGAAGTGGAGAGCATGGACGGGTAAGAGTGTAAGATGTAAAGAGTTGTAAGAGTGGTAAGAGGACATCAGAGGACGGAATAAAATGTATTAACTGTATTAATGCAGCGAGAGGCAAAGCTGTGTGGATGATCTTCTTTTCCCCCCCCGCTAAAATGGTATTGAAGCTATTGATGATCTTCTTGGTTTTGTTCTTTGCTTCAGTATTCCTCCTTTAGTGTTTATAGTTCTGGACAAACTCAAATTGTAACACATAGAGGGCGCTGAAGCGATGAACAAAGGTAAGAAGGCTGTGGATCATTTTGAGCTCTTGAGGGGCTCAAAAATTTTTTGACTTTTGTAGCACTAATTGGTTATACTAAATGTAACTGGGAAGTGAGAGCGAAAGAGTAACCCGCCTCAGCAGAAACAGTAAAACAGAGCGTGGACAACAGTAGAACAGGAGGCAGTGTGGACATTGGAAAAAATATAACCCGCCTAAGAGAACAGCGAGGGCTTACCATCCGTGACCTAAGTTTAAAATCAGACATAGCCGAAAACTCGCTGTCGGCAATCGAGCATGGCAAGAAAGGCGTGGGGCTGTTGACGCTTATTAAACTGGCGGATGCGCTGAATTGCAGTCTGGATTATCTGGTTGGGCGTGATGGTTCTCAACATTCTCCACAGGTAGAGCAGCCTGACCAAGATGAGCAGAGTGCGGATAAAGCCAAATTCCTGGCTATCATGAGCGATCTTTACGATAAATATTTTAAGCTGCCCACGCCCTCCGCTATTTCCACGCTTTCAACCGCTGAAACGAGAGCTGCTGATGCCAGTGTGGATATTCACAGAGATAGCAGCGTGGAGAAGAAAGCTGTGAAAAGCGATGTTGCGGATGGCTGATTCTTCCGGAGTGTTTTGAGCCATCAGTCCGGATTTTTAGAGCCACCATTCCGGTGTTTGAAAGCCATTTATTCCGGTAATCCAGAGCCACTTAGGCTTCTGTTGCATATAATCCTTTATACTGTGATTACGCATCTATTGGTGCGAATACAGATAAAGGAGGTCAAGTTTATGACCAAGTATCGTGAAATTCTAAGACTTAAAAGTCTTGGATTCAGCGAGCGAAACATCGCCTTAAGCTGCGGTGTTTCAAGAAACACTGTCGCCAAAGTTATTACCAGAGCCAATGAACTGAATATCTGTTGGCCTTTAGACTTTGGAATGACAGACAATGCTTTGGAAGATATCATGTTTCCAAAGACTAGGTCAGCAACCAATAAGAGGATGCCTGACTACGACTACATACGAAAGGAACTTCTTCGTAATGGAGTCAACAAAAAACTTTTGTGGGTAGAATACTGCGAGGAATGCCGCATGAATGGCGAAGAACCTCTTATGTATTCTCAGTTCTGCTACTACATTCAGAAGGATGAAGAAAAGCGCAGAGCAACTATGCATATCCCTCGTAATCCAGGGGAGCAGATCGAAGTTGATTGGGCAGGGGATCCTGCACACATCATTGATCCGGACACCGGAGAGATCACTGAAGCCTGGCTTTTTGTTGGTGTTCTGACATACAGTCAGTACACGTTTGTTGAAGCTTTTGTAAATGAGCGCACCAATAACTGGATAAAAGCCCACAATCATATGTTTCAGTTCTTCGGAGGCGTAGCGCCAATGCTTGTATCTGATAATTGCACCACTGCGGTGAATCACGATAAAAGCACCTGGTACACTCCGGCATTGAACACAACCTATCATGAAATGGCAGAACACTATAACATTGCCATAATTCCGGCAAGAGTTCGGAAGCCCAAGGATAAACCAAATGTAGAAGGCTCGGTTGGCAAAATATCCACCTGGATAACCGCAGCACTTCGAAATGAACAGTTTTTCTCATTGGCTGAACTGAATGCAGCCATAAAAGAAAAGCTAACTGCTTACAACGCTCGTAAATTCGAGAAAAAAGAATGTAGCAGGCTCAGTTTATTTCTTGGGGAAGAAATGCCATTACTGGCTCCGTTGCCTGCTACACCTTTTGAACTCTGCGAGTGGAAACAAGCCACTGTACAGTTCAATTATCACATCGCAGTAGATAAGATGTACTACTCTGTGCCTTATCAGTATATCAAAGATAAGGTTGATGTACGTATAACAGAAACAACGATTGAAATCTTTTATAAACACAATCGAATCGCTTCCCATAGGCGTCTTTCTGGTCGTCCGGGCCAGTACTCGACAATCAGAGAACATATGCCGGCAGATCACCAAAAATATCTGGAATGGAACGGTGACCGTTTTCGCAGATGGGCTGAATCGATCGGACCTAATACACGAAAAGTCATTGAAGCAATACTTACCTCCGGTAGAGTGGAGCAACAATCCTATCGGGCCTGCATGGGACTTCTTAAACTCGCAGAGAAGCATTCTCCGGCAAAGTTGGAAGCCGTATGTGCAAAGGCACTTACTTTCAGTTCGAGTCCCAGTTATAAAGGGATCAAGAATCTCATGATCACCATGAAGGATGAACCTTTAGAATTCACTCCTGATCATAGATTGACTGAAACAAAACCGAAAGGCATCACAAGAGGTGCTGACTACTATGGAGGTAAACTATAATGATAAATCAAAGTACAATTGATAAGCTTATCGAAATGCGCCTTACTTCTATGGCAGATGCGTTTCGGATCCAGCTTGACGATACCAACATGAAAGACGTTCCTTTCGAGGACCGCTTCGGAATGCTTGTGGATATCGAATATACAAACCGAAAAAACAACCGCCTTAAACGCCTTATAAAAAGGGCTGAACTGGAACAACCAGATGCCAGCATCGCTGCAATTGACTATACTTCTGGCAGAAAGCTTATCAAAGTAACCAAAAGGTGGCTCTGCTGGTCCGGACAGGTGGCTCACGCCACACCGGACTGGCGGCTCCGCCGCACTGTAATATTCAGGATGGCAATGAAACGAATGACACTGATGGCAGCGTGGACAGGAACGCTATGGAAAAAATGGTAGCCGTCAAAGCCCTGAATAACGTTATAAAAGCTGGCATACCTTGGAAAGAACAGCTCTGGACCTGTGTGAGACTGTGGCAAGGTGAAGAATTCAGAACGGCTGGGCGTGGTAAGACGCATAGCGGTTCCACGGCTTTCACATACAGCCTTAAGAAGAGTAGCAGAACCGGAGAAGAGAACGCTGAACTGGTGATAAGTACGAAAAAGCAGTCTAAAACCGTGACAAGGTCGAGCGTAGAGCTTGCAATGGTAAACGCATTAGAAGAGATGAGAAAGATGGGCTATGTAAGCGGTCCTAAGAAGCTGGGTCAGATTTTCGGAGGGAGCTATCTGTATGCGATGTTTTTGGAGTGGGGAGTGATTACTGATGATGAGTGTGGATAACGCTCTGGAACGGCTATAGAAGCGTTTTAGGGGCTAAATTATAGAGTCTCTTAAAACGGACGAGAGAGGGCGTTCCACAGCAAATCATTTTTGTAAGTGCGATTTTAACTCTCACAGGGGTGTTCTTAGCTGACAGAGAGGATTTGTGTGGGAGTCTGTATGGTTTCCACGATTCTTTGACTCCCACAGTGGATTCAAGCAATTTCTTATTGAACCGATATATAAAGTGTGGTTTACTATTAGAAATACTGTGGGAGACAGTAAGATAGAATTACCGATAAAACCAATTATGCCGGAAAGGTAGCATATAATGAGCAATGAAGTTGAAAACTATGATGAAGCAGTGAGAGTAATCAAGACGGCAATTTTGCAAAGCCAGTATGCGGCAGCAAAATCCGTGAATGAAAAGCAGCTTATGCTTTACTTTGGGATTGGCAAATATATCTCGCTCAATTCCCGTAAGGGTTTCTGGGGAAAAGGAGCCGTGGATGCAATAAGCGGAAGACTTGACAGGGAACTGCCTGGACTAAAAGGATATTCTGCCCGTAACCTGCGCTATATGCGTACATTTTATGAAGAGTGGTCATATTTAGAGGAAGGAGCCATTGAGACCAATGATGAAGGGGGAGACAATTTGGAACCGGCTGGTGCCAAAATCCAGACCACAATTTGGAACCCGTGGGTGCCAAAATACGATGGCTTTCCATTTGATGAGTTCTTCTCCATAGGATTCTCTCATCATAGGACTATTTTGACAAAAGTAAAAGACAGGGACGAGAGGATATTTTATATCAAAAGATGTGCCTTGGAGCATTACAGCAGAGAAGCACTCACGGCATCAATAAATGCTGATGACTATCACCATCAGGCAAATCTGCCGAACAATTTCTTTAATACGCTTCCGGCGGAGGATCAGGCATTCCGAGCCGTGAGCACCTTCAAGGATGAATACCTTCTTGACTACATAAATGTAGAAGAAGCGGTGATCCGGGACAAGCAGGAGCTGACCGAGAGGGTTGTGGAGAACGATATTGTCCACAATATTAAGAAATTCATTCTCACTTTCGGTAAGGGGTTTGCATTCATAGGGAACCAATATCATCTCGAAGCATTCGGGGTTGACCAGTATGTGGATCTGCTGTTTTTCAATCGGAAGCTGAACTGTCTGGTGGCGGTGGAGCTTAAGACCGGCAAGTTTAAGACCTCGTACTTGGGCGAGCTGCAAGGGTATCTTAGTGTCCTGGATGGATTCGAGAAAATGCCACATGAGAACCCGTCCATAGGATTGATCCTTTGCAAGGATATGGAGAAGTCTTTCGTGGATTATGTGATACAGGACTATAATAAGCCGATGGGCGTGGCCACATACAAGACCGCAAAGGATATGTCTGAAGAATTGAAGAATGCCCTCCCGGACATAGAAGAATTGAGGAAACTGCTGGATAGTGAAGAAATGCCTGATGATGGTGCAGAGTATTGAACAAAAAAGCGGCCTTAGGGGCGTTCAAATCATATGCAGACCTTTATGATACGGACGACATCAAGATAAAACTGAAAATTGACCACACATATAGGGTGGCTGATATAGCTTTCTGGATCGGAGCATCAGTCGGTGCAGATCCGGACTTTTCCTGGTTCCTTGGGCTTCTCCACGACATAGGCAGGTTTGAGCAGTTAACGCAGTACGGCACTTTCAAGGATGCTGAATCTGTGGATCATGCAGCTTAAGACATTGAGAGTTGAGATGGAGAGGGCGTGGGAGGATACATAAGGAGGTCGTAGAGTCATTTGGTGCTTTATCTTTAATTGTTTTGTTGCTTAAACACATTATTAGTGTACTGTTCAAGCTCCGCTTGGAGTTTCGCAATTATGGCGTCCTTGTCAGCAAGCAGAGAATCCTTGTCAGCAAGCAGAGAATCCTTGTCAGCAAGCAGAGAGGTCTGGTTTGCAATTAGGGCATCCTTGTCGGCAATTATTGCATCTTTCAGTTTTATTTCATCAGCGAAGAGTTCATTTACTGCCTGGCACATTTTTTGATCAACCTCCTTTTTTACAAAGGTCGTTGTATAGTCGCTGATTTTATAATCCCCGTGTCGTTCTCTTTCATCAAGGTATAGTCCTGTATATGCGAGGATTTTGAAAAAATCCCCGTATGTGAGAGAATCCCCCGGACTCTTGTATTCACATATGTTGTACCTGGAGAAGCCGGCACCTATAGGGTTTCGTATTACTGCCGAGCCTTCATTCTTGATGATCAGCAGGTCGATGCGCTGATGTTTCCCTGTAAGGTAGTATTCCGGGCTGTATTGCAAATCATCTTCGTTTTCTATCAGGTCGAGTTTCATGGCTGACACAAAGCCGGCATGCCAGTTGATCCTTGTTTTTTTCTTCAAGTTTTCTCCTTAATATTATATGATTTTAATTGTGGTGTTTCAAGCAGATACCGCGAAGTACTCAGAAATATTCAGGATCCGGATCCCAAGATATGCATTGCTTGAATGGTAGAGTAAGTATAACGTGGGGCGGTCTGTTTGTGAATATCGGAAAATGTCACAAATACCTGGCATGTTTTGTGGCATTTTAGAAATGATTTTTGTGCAATGTGCTATCTGATATTTCGTAAGTCCTCATGAATCAAGCTTGTAAGTGGGAATTTGACTCTCACAGGGGTGTTTATAGCTGACAATGATTGATGCGTGTGGGAGTCTGGCTGATTGGGGAAGGCTGGAACTGCTTGTCTCCCACAGTCGTGAAGTTAAGATTGACATTACCGTCTTTACCGTATATACTCAAATTACCGGGAGGTGTTCAATATGGCGACAAAAGTTATGAATTTCAAAATGGAAGAGACGGACATTTTAGATATGAAGCAGGTGGCGGCTGTGTTCAATATGACTGTGACAGATATTTTGAAGAATGGCGCAAAAGAGTATGTGGAAAAACTAAAAAGAGATCCGTTTTATAGGCTGACAGTAAATGTTCAGGAGGCTTCTGCCGAAGAATCTGAGGAAATATTGTCTGAGATAAATAGTCTCTCTGATGATGATCTGACCATTGCATCTACGAAGCGATTTACAGTGTAAGGGCTGATCGGAGGTGGCATGGTGAAGTCAGGAACAGGCAATTCAGGCTTTTCATATGATATTCGTTATACAAAAGTGGCTGAGAAGTTTTTCAAGATACATGAGGATGTGAGAGATCAATACGAGGCGGCAATAAAGGAACTTCTAGTCGGAGAGCATCCCGAGAGGGTTGATGTAAAGAAGATTAAGGGCAAGAGGAGTGACTACTACCGTATCAGGCTTGGAGATTACCGAGTTGTTTATGCGCTTATAAATGGGACGATAGTGGTAGTTAATACGATTCTTGCAGGAGCACGTGGTGATGTGTATAAGAAGATGGGTGGATTGAAGTAAGGATATTCGAGGAGAACGATGGCAAATCAATAAAGACGATCATAGGCATAGAGTTGTTCGGAGAAGGCTAAGCTAACGTTACCGGAAGGACTGGACGCAGAAACTCTTTTATGGTCATATTTATAGGAAGGAGCCATTGAGACCAATGATGAAGGGGGAGAGAATTTGGAACCCGTGGGTGCCAAAATACGATGGCTTTCCATTTGATGAGTTCTTCTCCATAGGATTCTCTCATCCAGTTTCTGCCAAATTTCCGGTATTCCCAAGGCAACAGAGAGACCACGCAATTCCTCAATAATACCATTCTCAAGATTATTGATGCGCTGATCCATGGCATCGAAGCCTCTATAAAACAGTGGCAAATTCTTGCCGGATTATGTATAATTAGCCATAAGCGCGTTTGTACCCTATGGAGATGTTATGCACCAGTTCAGCGAGAATTTATTTCAAAATGCCATAGATCTTAATGACACCATTGTTTTTGAATACAATGCTGTTGATGATGTCATTACGTTTTCTGATAATATCAAGAAATACATTCCCATGCCCGTAAGACTGTCCGCCTTCGTTGAGAAGATGGGGTATCTCGGGAAGATCTTTGATGGCGATCTTGAGAAGGCCATATCCTTTTTTACCAATAATGAAAATCAGGACAAGGTTCGTATGGAATACATACGTTTCCTTGATTTTGCGGGAGACTATTGCTGGTATCAGCTAAAGGGGCGTGTAGAAACCGATGACTCCGACAGGATTGTGAGTGTGTACGGTACCCTTAGTTATGTTGATGATGAGACTAAGCACCAGCAGGAGGAGATGTCTCTTACAAAAGATCCTCTGACCCGTCTTCTTACCGCGGAAGCTTTTGCCAAAGAGGTTGGTAATTATCTTGACGAGCTGCCGAAGGACGTGATCCCCAATCTCATGATAATCGATCTCGATGATTTTGCCACATGGAAGGATAAATTCAGCGAGATAAATGCGGACGGCGCATTGATTGAGATCGGCAGGATATTAAAGAGGGCTTTCAGAGGTTCGGATGTTATCGGCCGAATAGATGTTGACAGGTTCGGAATACTCATGAAGGGTGTCCGTGCCACCAATATACTGCTTGAGCGTGCCGCTTATATAAGGCAGACCGTCAAGGATGTATGGAGTGATTTTTCAAACAGCGGTTTTATCACGGTAAGCATAGGTATAGCCGCTATGCACGGCAAGGAAGCAACGCTCGAAAGGCTTGAAGCACGGGCATTATCTGCATTAAATGATGCAAAATCAAGCGGCAAGGACAATTACGTCCTGTATACGAGCGATATGGAAAGGCTCGATACATCCGTCAATCCTATTCTTTCCACGAAAGAGATGGAGATGATCAGGAATATCCTTGATCCCATGAGTTCGTGGGCATATGCGGTCGATGATAATTATCAGCTGCTGTACCGTAACGAAGTGCTCGAATCCCGCCTTCAGAATAAATGCGAGGGTATGTGCTATGCCCAGAATAAAGGGTACGGCGAGCCCTGCTCCGACTGTCCCATAGGGAAAATGGAGGCGACACAGACATCGTTTGACTGTAATGTTTATTCGCCGTCACTGCGTACAACAGTGCCGATGCGCGCCAACCGCATTACTATGCGAAACGGCAAGAGCGTATACCTTATTGCTTCGGTCAAGGAAGATATAGAGACCCAGATCGCAGCTATGAGCGAGAGTGAAAATCGTACGAAAGACTCTCTTGTTCAGATGATGGATATAATTTGGGATATCAACCTTACGAAGAATACCTGTGTCCGCCTAAAAGAGCAGAATATCAAGAGTTTTATCGATGTCAGAATAGAGAATTACAAAAATCTCTGTGATTTTTTTGCAAAAGAGGTTGTGTACCGGGAAGACCAGACAAGATTTATAGGGGCAACCGATCCGGCACTTATACGTCAGGATGTCCTTGCGGGAAAGCGTACAGTTTGTACCGAACTTCGTCTGCAGAGCCTTACAGGTGAATATGTTTGGTACGGAATGTATACTGTCGTACTGTACGATCCGAATGCCGGGGATCGGGAAGAGACGCGTAAGGATGAGAGGATAATGATCGTATGTCTCAACCTCAACGATTACAAGAAGCGAAGCATAGAGGCTGTCGAGGCGAAGATCAAGCATGAGATAATGCATGAGAAGAGCAGCATCCTCAAGGATATGGCTCTTAACTACGAAAGATATGAGAATGTCAATGACATGATCGGAATACTTGTTTACGAGTATACGGTTGCCGATGACAAGTATTATCTGTGTTCGAATTTTGAGGACGTGTTTGAAATAGATAAAAGAGAACTTACGGACGGATGGTCGCTTATTACTTCACTTAAGGTTCATGCCGATGATCAGGAAATGTTTGACCGGTTTATTGAGACGTCAAAATCATCGGCTCTCATACAGAGGACTACGGTAAGGCTGTACAACAAATTTGGGGTTCCGGTTTGGTACACCATTGTACTTCAGACGCTTAGGGGACTTAACAATGTTCCTGTCAGATATTTGGGAACTCTGCAGAATGTCAATGCAGAGATGAAGATCAAGGCCGAAATGGAGTACCGGGCCGACTATGATTCCATGACCGGTCTGTATAACTCCGAGACATTCTACAAGAAGGCAGAAGAAATAATTGTAAACAAGGAAAACGATAAATTCGTTATCATATCAATAGATATAGACAGATTCCGGCTGATAAATGACAGATACGGGATTGATGCCGGAAACAGGACACTTGAGATGGTAGGCAAGATGATAAGAGAAGTATCACCCAGGGATTCCATCGCGAAACGTTATCAGGGTGATGTGTTCTCGGTGCTTCTGAAATATGATGCCGACCAGGAGCTTGTCAATTATATGTCGAAGTTGTCTTCTGCCGTAAGGGATGCCAGGATAGTACCGATGGCGGTTTCACTCACATACGGCATCTACAAGATCGGGGACCGGACAATCCCCATAAGACTTATGTGTGACAGGGCAAGAGCTGTCAAAAAACAGGTTAAGGGTAGCGCACTTACAAATTATGCGGTATATGATGATGTTATAAGACTCAAGCTCCGTGAGCAGGCGGAGATCGAAGAGGAGATGAATACCGCACTGGCCAATAAAGAATTTGTGATGTTCCTGCAGCCGCAGATAGATCTCAGGACGAGGAAGATGATAGGTGCCGAAGCGCTTGTCAGATGGGATCATCCCATAAAGGGAATTCTTGTTCCGGCACAGTTTCTGACTCTTTTTGAGAGTAACGGTTTTATTACCAAGATGGATATGTATATATGGGAACTTGCCTGCAAATATATACATGATCTTCAGGAGCGCGGGATTTATTTGCCCATATCTGTCAATATATCGAGAGTCCATATCGGCAATACCAACTTATCCGAAATATTGATGGGGCTTGTCAGAAAATATAATATTGCTCCGAAGTATCTGGAACTTGAGATAACCGAAAATCTGTTTATGGAAGATGTGGATGAACTGTTTGCGGAGATGTCTACACTTAAAAAATGCGGATTCAATATTATGATGGACGACTTCGGATCCGGGTATTCCTCACTTAATATGCTCAGGAATGCTCCGATTGATACACTCAAAATAGACAGATTCTTCCTTGATGAGATAATGTCAACCGACAGAGGAAAGATAATAGTTGAGGCAAGTGTGAGAATGGCCAAGCAGCTTGGTCTTGCCGTTATTGCCGAAGGTGTTGAAACACAGGAGCAGCTTGATTTTCTCTCTTCGATAGACTGTGATATTGTTCAGGGTTATTATTATTCACGACCGGTTCCGGTTAACGAATTCGAAATATTCATGGAGAAGTACAGATGAAATTTGTTAAGACTGAGGATCTGAAAATCGGGATGAGGCTTGCAAAGCCGATCTACAACAACAAAGGTGTCCTGCTGTATGACCGTAATTCAAAGCTTACACAGCAGGGTATCGAAAGTGTGCGAAATTTCAAACTGATCGGCATTTATGTGCTTGAGCCTGCCGAGCCGCTTCCGCCGCAGTCGGAGGAGGATGTCGAATTCGAGAAGTTTCAGATGGTTACGGTGTTCTCGGTTGAGGAAGAACTCAGGGCAATACTGGATCACGGAAAGAACAACAGGATATACAACCTTGCAGAGACCATAATCAGAAGCTACGGTAGGCTTGACCACAAGATTAATTTTCTTCAGAACTTAAGAAGCAAGGAAGACTTTGTATATAAGCATTCATTGAATGTTGCAATACTTACGGCTCTTATCTGCCACAAGATGAATGTGCGCAAGGAAGAGATGACAGAGGCTATCGTATGTGCCATAGTTCATGATATAGGTAAGTTAAATGCCAACCCCGAACTCCTTGTCAAAGATGATATTACGGAAGATGAGGTGGCTGAGCTTAAGCACGCTGAATACAGCGGAATATCGATCATAGAGGCGGCATTTGCCGCACAGCCGAATGTCAAACGTGTCGTAATGCAGACATACAAGAGGCTTGATGCTTATCATAAAGGTGAAGAAGTCGATCACGGCGCCAAGATGGTAGTAGGTGCCAAGGTTTTGTGCGTGGCTGAAGAATATGACCGTATGACGGCGATAAACAGTGCGGGAGAGCCACAGTCAGAGCTTGCCGAGATAAAAGTAATGATGGATAATCCGGAGTATTTTGATCCGGCTGCGGTAAACGCGCTTGTTGCAAGCATCAACCTGTTATCGGAAGGCACCTGTGTTGAGCTTTCAACAGGTGAAAAGGCTCTTGTCATAACCCCCAACGAACAGAATATTTTCCGGCCTATGGTGCTGTGCTTTTCCACAAATACGATCATTGATCTTGCAATGACCGCGCTTTACAACGATATCGAGATAGTGGATATCATGAAGACTTTTGACAACCGCTATGTCATGAACGAAGAGGATATCGCCAGGGCAAGGGGCGGCGAATCTGTTCAGTCATAAAGAAAAACCTTGACCCGGAACAGCCCTTCGGGTATATTCAAGATATACTTTTGCTTTTCAATTTACATATCATTTTTAATTCCAAGCGATTTTATGTTAACTAAATAGTGGATGGAGGAGAATATATGTTTTGTTCTGTATTGTCCGGAGGCATTCGTGGCATCGAAAGCTTTCCGGTTCATGTAGAGACCGATATTTCAAGCGGTATGCCCTGCTTTGATATTGTAGGGTATGTAGGAAGTGAAGTAAGGGAAGCAAAGGACAGAGTGAGGACTGCACTCAGAAATGCAGGATATTTGATGCCTGTGGCCAGGATCACGGTAAATCTTTCGCCGGCAGATGTACGCAAATCGGGTTCGGGATATGACCTGCCGATGGCATTGTCTGTGCTGGCCTGCATGGAAGTAATAAATGCGGACTCGCTTAAAGGTATATTTGTTGCAGGTGAGTTGTCACTTTCGGGTGATGTATGTGCTGTAAAGGGAATTCTTCCCATGATAAAGATGGCCAAGGATAAGGGAATAGGCAAGTGTCTTATCCCTGCTGCCAATTCGGGGGAAGGATCGGTAATTGAAGGCATAGATGTTTATACTGCATCGTCAATAAATGAGGCAATTGATTTTCTAGAGGGACGTGCTGATATTCCGCCGGTGGAAAGTCATCTGCGAAGGGATCTTCTCGCAGAGCATGAGTACAAACATGATTTTATACAGATAAAGGGACAGAAAACCGCAAGGAGAGGTGCCGAGATCGCGGCGGCAGGTTTACATAATCTGATAATGATCGGGCCGCCGGGGGCGGGAAAAACACTGATAGCAAAGTGTATTCCGTCGATAATGCCTCCGCTTGGTGAGGACGAGTGCCTTGAAGTATCTTCCGTTTATTCGGTCAGAGGTTCCCTTGACCCGCGTAAGCCGGTTATTACGAGCCGTCCCTTTGTCTCGGCGCACAGTTCCTCGACCGATATTTCTCTTGTAGGCGGTGGTGCGAATCCGAAGCCCGGTGCCGTAAGCCTTGCCCACAAGGGTGTACTGTTTCTGGATGAACTTCCGGAGTTTTCAAGAAAATCGCTGGAGGCACTTCGCCAGCCCCTTGAGGACAGAGCGGTGCATATCACAAGAAACCGGGACATTTGCACTTTTCCGGCGGACTGTATGCTTGTGGCCGCAATGAATCCGTGCCCTTGCGGTCATTATCCCGATATGAACAAATGCACCTGCAATACCGCTCAGAGAACCAAGTATATGTCCAAGATCTCAGGACCCTTTCTTGACAGGATGGATATATGTGTAGTAACCGAGAAGGTTACTCCGTTTGATATTCAGTCGGAAAGCGAACAGGAACCGTCCAAAATCATTCGAAAGAGGGTTATGGCGGCACATGAGATCCAGAAGAGGAGATTTAAGGGAAGGGGGATACTGTTCAATTCACAGATGGGCAACAGGGAAATTGAGGAGTTCTGCCGGCTGGATACTGACGGTGCGGCGCTTATGAAGAAGCTGGCAATAAAATATGATATGAGTGCGAGAACATATTACCGGGTTCTGAAAGTGGCAAGAACAATAAGTGACCTGGCCGGTCAAAATGATATAAATGAAGAATCCCTTCTTGAAGCTGTAAGAATGAAGGTCAGTTTTTGAGCAAACAGCCAAAAGATGTGTAAAGAATGTAAAGGAGAAATACACGATGGAAGAGAGAATATATGATTACTGGGTTGCCACGCTCCAGGACGGATATATCGGAAAACTGGCCGATATTGCAGATGCAGCGGGCGGAGCAGCATCGCTGTATGAAATGAGCGGAAGGGAACTTATGATGAAGTGCGGGATATCCGAAGGACTGGCTGCCTATATCTCGGAGAATAAAAGGGATACAGGCATTCTGGAGGAGGAGTACTATGGCCTCGGCGCAAAGGAGATTAGTTATGTAAACCATACCGATACGGATTTTCCGCAAAAACTGGCAAATATACCGAGCAGGCCTTACGGGTTGTTTGTAAAGGGAGGATTACCAAGTGAACTGACCGGATCGGTCGCAATAATAGGTGCCAGAGAATGTAGTGAATACGGGCGGCTTATGGCAGAATATTTTGCCGACAGGCTTGCCAAAAACAATGTCCAGATAATAAGCGGAATGGCATGGGGAATTGACGGTATCGCACAGTCAGCCGCCCTTTGTGCAGGCGGAAAATCATTTGCGATACTTGGCTGCGGAGTTGACATAACATATCCGGCCAAAAACAGATCATTATATGATAAGCTTTGCGAAAACGGTAACGGAGTTATAAGTGAATATGCACCGGGGACGAGAGCGGAGCCTCGAAGATTTCCTCCGAGAAACAGAATAATATCGGGATTGTGCGATGTTCTGCTTGTGGTTGAGGCCAGGGCAAAGAGCGGAACACTTATAACGGTTGATATGGCTATTGACCAGGGACGGACGGTTATGGTAGTTCCGGGCAGACTTACCGACAGTTTAAGTGCAGGATGCATAAATCTGCTGTATCAGGGAGCCCTTCCGGCAACAGGCGTTGAGGCTGTCATGGAACAGCTTGAGATCAAGGGTCAGAAGAGTTTTATAAAAGCAGCACGCCATGGGAAAAAGGGCAATATAGCAGAGCCAAAATCACGTGATATACCGGCGGATCTTGCCAAAGTTGCGGATATTCTTGCGCTTGATCCCAAAAGTGCGGAACAGATAGCGCAAGAGGCTGATATCAGGCTGCCGGATGTATTAAAAATGCTGACCAGACTCGAACTTGAAGGCCTGACAAAAGAGATAAGTCCGGGTTATTTTGTGAAAGCCGTGGATCTGAAATATGTATGAGTGCAAATAATTAAAAATGTGTGTATAATGACATTAATGTGCTTCTGCGACATTACAATAAAACGATTAAGGAGTGAAAACCTATTATGAACATCGCAATTGCAGGTACCGGATATGTGGGAATGAGTATGGCTGTACTGCTGTCGCAGCATAATCATGTTACCGCCGTGGATATTATTCCCGAGAAGGTTGACAAGATCAACCGGAGAATCAGTCCGATTCAAGATGAATATATTGAAAAATATCTGTCGGAATATGACGAAAGAGGACTGGATCTTACAGCTACCACCGATGGGGAGCTGGCCTATCGAGATGCGGAGTTTGTTATAATCGCGGCACCTACCAATTATGATCCTCAGAAGGATTTTTTTGACACAAGTGCGGTTGAGTCCGTGATCGAGTCGGTACTTGCGGTTAACGACAGCGCAATGCTTGTTATAAAGAGTACAATACCCGTAGGATACACAGAGAGTATACGAAAGAAGTATAACTGCAACAGGATACTGTTCTCGCCTGAATTTTTAAGGGAGAGCAAGGCCTTATACGACAATCTGTATCCGAGCCGTATCATAGTCGGATGCTGCGATGCGACACGGGATAAGGCCCAGATGTTTGCAAACCTTCTTGTGGAAGGAGCCGAAAAAGAAAACATAGACGTACTTATCATGGGACTTACCGAAGCGGAAGCGGTTAAGCTTTTTGCAAATACATACCTTGCACTTCGTGTCAGCTACTTTAACGAACTTGATACTTACGCTGAGATGAAGGGACTGAATACAGCCAATATAATTAAGGGTGTCAGCCTTGACCCGCGAGTAGGTGATTTTTACAACAATCCGTCATTCGGATACGGAGGATATTGCCTGCCGAAGGACACGAAGCAGCTTCTGGCCAATTACCGTGATGTCCCCGAAAACCTGATCCATGCCATTGTCGAGAGCAACAGGACCAGGAAGGACTTTATCGCAGACCGTATTTTGCAGATGGCCGGGGCAAACAGTTACTCCCAGGAATATGTGGGAGAAAAGGAAGTTACGATCGGGGTTTACCGTCTCACGATGAAGAGTAACAGCGACAATTTCCGCCAGAGTTCGATTCAGGGTGTCATGAAGAGAATCAAGGCAAAGGGCGCGAAAGTCATCATATATGAACCATCACTTCCGGACGGAAGTTCCTTCTACGGAAGCATGGTTGTAAATGACATTGCGCAGTTCAAAAAGAACAGTCAGGCCATCATTGCAAACCGGTACAGCGAAGAGCTGTCTGATGTGAAGGAAAAAGTATATACGAGAGATCTTTTTGGAAGAGATTAGTATAGTAGGTTAGTGGAGGATTATAAAATGGAAAATTGGAGAAGACATATTTTCGGATTAAAGGATGTGGTGATTTTCTCACTGTTTGCACTGCTTATGGGACTGCTTGCGGGATTCTTCCTCGCACCGATCAAAAAGGGTATGACAATAGGGTGCAATAACGGAAATAACTACATTTCCAAAGATGATGCTGACAAGGATTTTCACGATGATCTTGAAATGGAGATGAATGAACTGCGATGACGAAGATAGCTTTTTTTGATGCAAAAGAATATGATATTTCCTCGTTTGAAAATGCCGGAACGATCGGGGATTTTGAGGTTAAGTTTTATGAAACGAAACTTACGGAAGATACAGTACATCTGGCTGACGGATATGATGTTGTTTGCGTGTTTGTAAATGACACCGTAAATGCTACGGTTATCGACGGACTCGTGGCCGGAGGCGTAAAGCTTATAGCACTTCGCTGCGCGGGATATAACAATGTGGATATAGAGTATGCATTCGGAAAGATACACGTTGTAAGGGTTCCGGCATATTCACCGTATGCGGTTGCGGAGCATGCAATGGCGCTTCTTCTTACGAGCATCAGACGGATACACAAAGCCTATATTAGAACAAGAGATTTTAACTTCAGCTTGTCGAATTTAACGGGATTTGATCTTCACGGAAAAACAGTGGGAGTTGTAGGCACCGGTAAGATAGGAAGAGTTTTCATTGACATCTGCCGTGGCTTTGGAATGAATGTTCTTGCCTATGATAAGTTTCCTGCAAAGGATTCGAATCTTAACTATGTGAATCTTGACGAGATCTGGGAGAGGTCCGATATCATATCATTCCACTGTCCTCTTACCGATGAGACAAAACACATGGTAAATGCTTCAACTATCGCAAAAATGAAAAAGGGTGTTGTTCTTGTTAATACATCAAGAGGAGCTCTCATCGATTCGGAGGCACTGCTTGACGGGATCAAGGATAGGAAGATAGGTGCAGCCTGTTTGGATGTTTACGAGGAGGAATCGGATGTGTTCTTCCATGATTTTTCGGGGCATATCATTGAGGATGATACGCTGGCAAGACTGATATCGATGCCGAACGTTATCGTTACATCGCACCAGGCGTTTCTTACTGCCGAGGCTCTTTCAAACATAGCGGATACAACACTTAATAATGTAGCTCAGTTTTTTGCCGAAGGTGTATGTGACAATGAGCTTTGCTATAAGTGTGCGAAAGTCGGAAGCTGTCCGCAGGAACATAAGAAATTGTGCTTTTAATGGCGTGGCTCTCTAAAGGTGGTGTAAAGTTTTCTATGAAAACTTTGCAGCACGTAGGCCACGCCTCCACGAAGTGGACTTTGAATGGCGTGGCTCTCAAGAAAGAACGGGGGATACAATTATGACATATCAGGAGATGCTTGATAACGCAAGATCTGCCATGCAGCCCCATTGTATGGCATGTGTCGAATGTAACGGAAAGGCATGCGGTAATCATATCCCGGGTCCCGGAGCAAAGGGCGTTGGTGATGGGGCGATCATTAACTATGAGGCGTGGAAGGAGATCCGTGTCAACATGGATACGATACACGCTAATTTTGAACCTGACACCACATTTGATCTGTTCGGAATGAAGCTTAAGTTTCCCATTCTGGCAGGACCGGTGGGCGCCGTTAAAATGCATTACGGCGATAAATATGATGACATGCAGTACAATGACATTCTTGTCAGGGCATGTGCCGCAGCCGGAATAGCCGCAATGACGGGAGACGGGATGTTTCCGGAGGTTGTGGAGGCCGCAAGTTGCGCAATCAGAAACTGCAACGGATACGGAATTCCGACGATCAAGCCATGGGATAAGGATACGCTCAGGGAAAAGTTTGCTCTTGTTGAAAAATCATGCTGTTCGGTAGTGGCAATGGATATAGATGCGGCGGGACTTCCGTTTTTACAGAACATGAATCCTCCCGCGGGAGCCAAATCGGTGGAGGAGCTTGCCGAAGTTGTCAAAATGGCAGGAAAACCCTTTATTGTAAAAGGGATTATGACTGTTGCCGGTGCGGTAAAAGCGCGTGATGCCGGTGCGGCAGGGATAATAGTATCAAACCACGGGGGACGGGTTCTTGACCAGTGTCCCGCAACGGCAGAGGTGTTGCCGGAAATAGCCGAAGCCGTGCCTGATATGACAATACTAGTTGACGGCGGGATCAGAAGCGGAGTCGATGTATTTAAAGCGATTGCTCTCGGAGCTGATGCTGTTGTTATTGCAAGACCGTATGTTACGGCTGTATACGGCGGAGCCGACGAAGGTGTTAAGCTTCTTACGGATAAGCTGGGAGCGGAACTTGCCGACACCATGAAAATGTGCGGAGCGGCAAGCCTTGAGGACATTAAAGAGTCTATGGTCAGGTTCTGAAATATTATGGATAACAAGGATTTATATGAATACGCCCGCTCTTTATGTGAGCAGGCACAGGAAGAAGAGGGGACTCTGGAAGTCTTCTGGAATCGCATATCGGAGTATCCGGATATAATTAAGGAGTTTGATTATTACCGGGAGCACAATGATTTTCTGTGCGAATTAAAGCCCGGAGGGATAACGGTGGCGGATATTCTGGTGTGGCAGATAGACAGATTCAAAGCGGCGCTTGATGAAGGAAAATTCGCACTTAAGTATAACGGACCCCATATGGTGCTTGGGGCATTTTATACGATGGCTGATGTGATAGATGACCCCGATAGTTATGTAAACCGATTCAGATCGGAGACCGGCAGCGATTACGAGGGAAAGTCGGCCTGTGTGGATAAATAGAAAGGAATAGGACAGAGTATATGATACCCGTTAATGATCTAAGCAGAGGATTTAAATTATATCAGGATGAATATGAGGAAGCAGCTCTTCGGGTTCTTCGAAGCGGCTGGTATGTACTGGGACATGAAGTTGAGGATTTTGAAAAAGAGTTTGCGGCTTCTCTGGGTGAAGAGTGTTACTGCGTGGGAGTAGCAAACGGACTTGATGCCATAATGCTGGGTCTTATGGCAGCGGGTATAGGAGAAGGCGATGAGGTTATCGTTCAGGCGAACGGTTATATAGCCACGATGCTTGGGGTGATGCAGTGCAAGGCAACGCCCGTTTATGTTGAGCCGGATGAGTATTACCAGCTTGATGCGGCAAATATAGAAGATGCCATTACCGATAAAACAAAGGCGGTTATAGTTACTCATTTGTACGGCCAGGCAACACGCATGGATGAAATTGTGCGCGTATGCGATAAGAGAGGATTACTGCTTTTTGAAGACTGTGCCCAGTCGCACTATGCCCCTTACAAGGGTAAGAATACGGGGCTGTTCGGAAAGGCGGGATTCTTCAGCTTTTATCCCACCAAAAATCTGGGCGGATTCGGAGACGGAGGTGCCGTTGTCTCAAAAGATCCCGAAATAATCAAACAGGTTAAGATACTCAGAAACTACGGCTCGGACAGGAGATATCACAATATTGAGGTCGGATTTAACATGCGCCTTGATGAGATACAGGCTGCATTATTGAGAGTTAAAGTCAGACATATGCCCGAGCTTCTTGCAAACAGAGACCATATAGCACAAAGGTATCTTTCCGAAATTAAAAATCCCAAAGTTTCGCTCCCACTTATTGCCGAAGGATGCAAGCATACCTGGTACCAGTTCATCATCAGGGTTGATGATCAGGACAGATTCAGGGACTATCTGGAAAAACAGGGAGTCAAAACAGATATTTCATGGCGCACCCCTCCTTTTTTGCAGCCCTGCATGGTAGAAAAGTACGGATACAAGGAAGGCGATTTTCCCGTAACGGAGGAGCTTTGCGCTCATATTGTCACGCTTCCCATGATGGATCATATGGACGAAGATGAGATCACAACAGTAATCAATGCCGTTAATTCTTATTAAATTTTCTGAAAATTCCTCTTGCTAACTAAAATCATATATTGTATAGTAACAGACGTTTGCTGGACCAATGGGTCCGGCAGGCTTATTAAATGTATCTAAGGAGATATACAAATGGCAAAATATCTTGTCATCGTGGAATCACCGGCAAAGGTAAAAACGATCAAAAAATTCTTAGGGCCGAATTATGAGGTTATGGCATCTATGGGGCATGTAAGGGATCTTCCGAAAAGTCAGATAGGAGTCAGTCCCGACAATGATTTTGAACCCAAATATATTACGATAAGAGGAAAAGGAGATCTTATCGCGTCTCTTCGAAAAGAGGCGAAGAAGGCAGAGAAAATATATCTGGCAACCGACCCGGACCGTGAAGGCGAAGCTATAAGCTGGCACCTTACATATGCTTTAAAACTGGAAGACAAAAAAGTATACAGGATTACATTTAACGAGATCACCAAGAATGCGGTTAAGGAGTCGTTAAAGCATCCGCGTGAGATCGATATGGATCTTGTTGATGCGCAGCAGGCCAGGCGCGTGCTTGACAGAATGGTGGGCTATGAAATATCCCCGGTGCTTTGGGCAAAGGTCAAGAGGGGACTTTCCGCAGGACGTGTCCAGTCTGTGGCACTCAGGCTTATATGTGAGCGCGAGGATGAGATAGCAGCGTTTATTCCGGAAGAGTACTGGACGATCGATGCACTTCTTTCGGCAAAGGGTGAGAAGAGACCGCTTACGGCACATTTTACGGGAGACGACAGCGGGAAGATCAATATTAATTCTTCACAGGACAAGGATAAGATAGTTAATGATATTAAGAAGGAATCCTTTGAGATACTTGAAGTGAAAAAGGGCGAGCGGGGAAGAAAATCACCGTTGCCGTTTACAACCAGTACTATGCAGCAGGAAGCAGGCAAAACTCTCAATTTTTCAACGCAGAAGACAATGCGCATTGCCCAGCAGCTTTATGAAGGTATTGATATAAAGGGTGAGGGTACGATCGGTATTATCACTTATCTTCGTACCGACAGCACCAGGATTGCCGATGAAGCCGTTGCTTCCGCAAAAGAGTACATCACCGAAAACTACGGAAAAGAATATGCTAAACCGGATGCGCCTGAGGAGAAGAAAACAGGCAGCAAGAAGATACAGGATGCTCATGAAGCGATTCGTCCGACAGATATTGCAAGGACTCCGGCAAAGCTTAAGGATTCCCTGTCAAGGGATCAGCTAAGGCTATATACTCTTATATGGAACAGATTTGTTGCGTGCCGTATGAACGGGCCGAAGTACGAAACAACTAATGTTAAGATAGGAGCAGGAAAACACAGATTCTCAGTATCGGCCTCAAAATGTCTGTTTGACGGATTTCTGAAAGTATATAAGGAGGCTGACGATAAAGAAGTTTCCGATAATGTAGTGCTTACCGATCTTAAGAAGGGAATGAAATTAACCTTAAAAGAAATTGATGATAAGCAGCACTTTACGCAGCCGCCCGCTCACTATACGGAAAGTTCGCTAGTAAAAGCACTTGAGGAGCAGGGGATAGGCCGGCCGAGTACTTATGCACCCACTATCACGACGATCATTGCGAGAAGGTATGTTGTAAAAGAAGACAAAAATCTTTTCGTAACAGAAATGGGAGAAGCCGTTAACAAGATCATGACGGAGGCTTTCCCGAGTATAGTTGATGTAAGGTTTACCGCCAATCTTGAAATGCTTCTCGATAATGTGGAAGAGGGAGAGATAGGCTGGAAGACAATAATCAGGAATTTTTATCCCGATCTTGAAGCAGCGGTCAATAAAGCAAAGGAAGAACTTGCGAAAGTCGAGATAAGAGACGAGGTATCCAATGTTAAGTGCGATCAGTGTGGTCGTATGATGGTCATCAAATACGGTCCTCACGGTAAATTCTTAGCCTGCCCGGGATTTCCCGAGTGCCGTAATACCAAGCCTTACCTGGAAAAGATCGGAGTTCCCTGTCCAGTCTGCGGCAAGGATATTGTCATACGCAAGACCAAGAAAGGACGTCCGTTCTACGGATGCGAATCGGGAACCGACTGCTCATTCATATCATGGCAGCGTCCTGTAAATGTCAAATGTGAAAAATGCGGCAGCCTTATGGTTCGCAAAGGGAATAAGCTGATGTGCCTGAATGAAGAATGTAAAAATGTTCAGGATTTACCGACAGGATTGAAAGGATAATATATGAGTTCAGTCAGACTATTAGACGACACCAGAAAGATCAATTTGATACTGCATCGTAAGAACAGCGGGAAAGTGGCATTTAACGACATTTGCGATGCTATGCGCACAGTTCTTGATTCGAATGTACTTGTACTTTCCAAAAAGGGGAAAATACTTGGAATGGGGTACAGCACTGCCTTTGCGGCAATTGATAAGCTTTCGGAAGGAAAGGTTTCGGAATTCATTGATGCACGCCTTAACGAAAGACTTGTAGATATCCTTTCGACAAAGGAAAGTGTCAATCTTGAAACACTGGGATTTTCCGAGGAAATAAGCAGAAACTATCAGGCGATCATTACTCCCATAGATATTTCCGGACAGCGCTACGGAACGCTTATGATATACAAGCCGAGCAGTGAAAATGCGTATTCCATAGAGGATATAATCCTTACTGAATACGGTGCGACGGTTGTGGGGCTTGAAATGGTCCGTTCGGTTTCGGAGGAGTCGGCAGAAGAAGACAGACGTGCGCAGGGAGTTCAGGCTGCCATGTCAACACTTTCGGCATCGGAAACGGATGCGGTCATCCACATCTTTGAGGAATTGTCCGGGCTTGAGGGAATCCTTGTTGCAAGCCGTATAGCTGACAGGGAAGGTATTACAAGATCTGTCATTGTTAATGCTCTCCGCAAACTCGAAAGTGCAGGGGTCATTGTATCAAAGTCTTCAGGAATGAAGGGAACTTACATCAAAGTCACAAATGCTCTTATTTTCGACGAGATAGAAGAACTTCGGAAAAGGTAGACGAATTATATGATTTGTGCTAAACTTTTCATGAAAAGTGTCGATAGATAATTAAAGGGATTTTGAGTTGAATCTGAAACGGATTTCGCAGGTCGAAGTCCGTTTTTTGTTTTTGAAAACTATATCTTGATTATATCAGTCTGTTAGAGTACAATATAAAGGGTTTTTGGGTAGTGACTCTTTATATGAAGGGAAATAAGGAGACATTATATGATTTCTTCGGGAGTATTTAATTACATTAACGTCCTCGGCAAGGCTGCTGACGGTGCATGGGCAAGAAATACGGCAATTGCCAACAATATAGCAAATGTTGACACGCCGGGTTATAAGAGGCAGGATGTTTCTTTTGAAGAACAGCTTCAACATGCGTTAAAGGCCAGCAAATATCCGAGCCTCGATTCCAAGGTTGCCGAGGCAAATCTGCATTTAAATCGTCTCAATCCGAGAACTTACACGGACATTCCCAACTGGTCATACAGAATGGACAAGAACAACGTGGACATAGATACCGAGAACGTTGAACTTGCAAGTAACCAGATAAAATACAACGGTATTACCAACAGCATCGACAGTGAGTTCGCGAACCTTAAACTTGTGATCAAATAGTGCGGAGGGAATCGGATGAGTATATTTAAAAGCTTCGGAGTTAATGCATCAGGTATGACAGCGGAAAGATATCGTATGGATATCATTTCACAAAATGTCGCCAACGCCAATACTACAAGAACCGAGGAGGGAACTCCCTACAGGAGAAAAGTCGTTAAATTCCAGGAGAGGACTACGGATATAAGTGACTTCGGAACTATATTCAGAAAAGCCAGAGGAATGGATGCGGGAAACGGAGTCAAGGCTGTCGGAGTATATGAGGATCAGTCAGATCTTATAATGGTTTACGACCCTTCCCATCCTGATGCGAATGATGACGGATATGTTCTGTATCCGAATGTTAATATAGTTACCGAGATGACCAACATGATAGATGCGGAAAGAGCTTACCAGGCTAATGCAACGGCCTTTACCGCAAGCAAGTCAATTGCAATGAAGGGACTCGACATCGCCAAGGCTTAATGTGTCAGAGGGGACGGTTCTTTTTGGCAATTGCAGCAGGAGATTGATATAGAATGGATATTACAAAACTTCTTAATGTGAATTCCGAGCCCATAGCGGCAGCTGCCGCCAAGGCATCCACAAGAGTGGATAATCCGGAGGAAAGCTTTACCTCATTGTTTAATTCAATGATCTCGAATGTGGGAGAGACAAATACTCTTCTCCATAAGCAGGAGGAAGAGGAGATGAAGTTTGCTCTCGGAATTTCGGAGAATACCCACGATCTTGCTATCGCAGCTGCGAAAGCATCAACGGCGCTTAGCTATACGGTTGCACTTCGTGATAAGTTTATAGAAGCATACAAGGAACTGATGCAAATACAGGTTTAAAGGATTAAATAAATGGTAGACAGACTTAAAGAAATACTCCAAAGGGTGTTGGAGTGGTGGAATAAGTTTACCGCGAAACAAAAAACAATAATTATCAGCGTGGCGGCAGGTGTGATTTTGGCACTTGCCATTTTGGCTACTATTCTCACAAGACCGAAATACGAAACACTGATCACGTGCGAGAGCGCGAAGGAAGCTTCGGAGATCACCGAACTTCTCGAAGGAGAGGCAATTCCGTATATAACAACGGATGACGGTCTTATCATATCCGTTCAGAAGCAGGATATCGCAACGGCAACACTGCTGCTCGGTGCGAATAACTATCCTGCCGACTCATATAGCCTTGAGAGTGCACTTGCCGGGGGATTGTCAACAACCGAATCCGACAAGCAGAAGACCTACAAGCTGTATCAGGAAACGCACCTGCAGGAAATCATGGAGGCAACGGAGTATGTTAAGAAAGCATATGTAACACTCTCCATACCTGACAATGACGGAACGCTTCTGGCCAAGGAGGAGGAATCCTTTGCAAGCGTCTGGCTGGAACTTAACGATACGCTTCCCGAAGGGGTTGCCGAAAACTTTGCGAGAAATATTGCGACGGCTTTGGGCAACAAGACGACGGAAAATATTTCGATCATAGACTCTGCGGGAAATCTGCTGTTCTCCGGGGCAGAGGCTGCGGAAGCCAACTCGGGAACAGTCAATACCACTAATCAGATAGCACTCAAGACACAGGCCGAGGCTGCTCTCAAGAAAGAAGTTGCACAGGTTCTGCTCGGATCCAATCTGTATGAAGATGTTAAGGTATCCCCTAATCTTCGTATGGATTTTTCGTCGTTTAAGGAAACGAATCATACATACACTCAGGCTGATGAAAATGGAACAAACGTCCTTGCGCATGAAAGCACATACGAGGCCGAAGGTACCGGCGGGGCAGGAGGAATACCGGGCACCGATACCAACCAGGAAGAGACAACATATGTGATGGAGGACGGCAATGCTTCGAATTACAGCGTAACCGAAGAGTCGAGAGACTACCTTCCGGGTGAGAGGATCACTGACCGTGTTACACCTCCGGGAGCAATAGACTATGCCAATTCATCCATCGGAATCACCGCATCCCACTTCGTTATCTACAAGGAAGATGACGTAAGAGCCCAGGGACTTCTGGACGGGATAACGTTCGACGAATTCATCCTTCAGAACAGCGAGATGGTCAAGAAGGAAGTAGACGAGGAGATGATCACCCTTGTGGCAAACGCAACGGGAATCCCGACAGCCAACATCTCCATAGTTGCATATGATGTTCCGATATTCCAGCCGAGGGAAGGTCTCAATCTTTCGGCGTCCAATATAGCACAGATCGTTCTGATCGTTCTGATTCTTGCACTTCTCGGAATAGTTGTACTTACTACATTCCGCAGAAACAAGGAGGAAGAGACTCCGGAAGAGACAGAGCTTTCGGTTGATGATCTTCTGGCTACCACACAGGAACATCAGACGGTTGAAGATATTGACCTTGAGACCAAGTCGGAGGTGCGTCTTATGGTTGAGAAATTTGTTGATGAAAATCCGGATGCCTCGGCACAGCTCCTGCGAAACTGGCTGAACGAGGAATGGGGGTAATATATGGCTAAGGAAAAAGAGGCGGCTCTTACCGGGCTACAGAAGGCGGCGATACTGCTGATCGCATTAGGACCCGAGAGAAGTGCCCTCATATTTAAACACCTCAAGGAAGAGGAAATTGAGGATCTTACACTTGAGATCGCTAACACAAGAAGCGTTACACCGCAGGCAAAGGAAGAGGTTATTAACGAATTCTACGGAGTCTGTCTGGCACAGCAGTATATCGCGGAAGGCGGTATAACCTACGCCAAGGAACTTCTTGAAAAGGCACTCGGTAATGAAAAGGCACTCGATGTTATCGGAAAGCTTACCGCATCGCTTCAGGTTAAGCCTTTTGAATTCATACGAAAGACAGAAGCTTCGCAGCTTCTCAACTTTATTCAGGACGAGCATCCGCAGACCATCGCGCTTATACTGTCTTACCTGAATCCTGGACAGGCAGCGCTTATCATTTCTGCCCTGCCGCCTGACAGACAGTCGGATGTTGCAAAACGTATCGCAATGATGGACCGTACAAGTCCTGATGTTATCAAGGAGGTGGAGAAAATCCTGGAATCCAAGCTTTCATCTCTTGTCAATCAGGATTACACCATCATCGGTGGTGTCGATGCGGTTGTTGACATCTTAAATACCGTGGACAGAAGTACCGAAAAACATATCATGGAAACCCTCGAGATCGACGAGCCCGAGCTTGCCGACGAGATCAGGAAGAAGATGTTTGTATTCGAGGACATCCTTCTTCTCGACGATCGTGCAATCCAAAGAGTGCTGCGTGATGTCGATAATTCTGACCTTGCCATCGCGCTTAAGGGTGCGAACGAAGAGGTTCAGAATGCTATATTTAACAACCTTTCAAAGCGTCTTGCACTTATGATCAGAGAAGATATGGAATTCATGGGTCCTGTACGTATGAAGGATGTTGAGGAAGCACAGCAGAAGATCGTTAATACGATAAGACGTCTCGAGGATGCTGCAGAAATCGTTATTTCACGTGGCGGAGGAGACGAGATAATTGTCTAGTTCGTTAATAAAATCATACACTGTCGCATACAAGAATGACCGGGACAAGAAGGAAAAGCGGGTCATTGACTCCAATCAGGCAGTATCCGAGAGGATCAAGGAGCTTTCCGAGATACTTGAGAATACACCGGAGGAAGATTTTGCGGATGATTTTAACGAGGGCCTGAATGCCGAACAGGTAGATGCCCTTCTCGCCGATCAGGATGAGGTTGCCGAACAGAACCGGAAGGCTGAGGAGATTCAGAAGATCGTTGATGACGCAAGTGAACAGGCACGGCAGATAATAGATGATGCAAACGCGCAGGCTGCGCAGATTATTGAGAAGGCAAATGCTGAGGCAGAGCAGGTTCTCGAAGATGCAAAAGCAAAGGGAGAGGATCTCGGCAACGAAAAAGGATATGCAGAGGGGCTGGAGCGTGCTGCCGAGGTGGAGAAACAGGCTCAGGAGAAGGCGGATGCTCTTGACAGGCAGTACAAAGAGAAAATCGCTGAACTCGAACCTTTATTTGTTGATAAATTAACGGCTATATATTCACACGTTTTCGGAATTGATTTATCCGGACGAAACGATGTGATCCTGTATTTGTTAAAAGACGCCATAAGGAATGTTGAAGGTACAAAAAATTACCTTGTTCATGTGTCCAAAGACGACTACGAATATGTAAGCACCAACCGCGAGGAACTGACAGCCGGACTGTCCGGTTCGGCTACGGTTGAGATAGTTGAAGATATGACCCTCAGCGAGGGATCGGCCTTTATTGAGACTGACGGCGGGATATATGACTGCAGTATCGGAACAGAGATGGAGTTGCTTGCGAAAGAGCTGAAGATCCTGTCATATGGAAGTTAATTTCGATAAATACAACAAGATATTCGATAAAACCTTTTTCAAGAGACTGGGCAAGGTCGTAAACGTGGTAGGGCTTACAATAGAGAGCAATGGCCCCGACGCGAAGCTTGATGACCTGTGCAAGATCATGGTCGATGAGGAAGAGGATAAGTATGTCCTTGCCGAAGTTGTTGGGTTTAAGGACGGCAAAACCCTCCTGATGCCTTTTGAGACTACCGAAGGGATAGGGTTCGGATGTGTTGTGGAAAATCTCGGATATCCCCTTTCGGTGCCGGTAGGACCGGAACTTCTCGGGCTTGCGCTTGACGGACTGGGCCGGCCGATTGACGGATCGGAGGTTAACTGTGCAACAAGCTATCCGATAGAAGCACCCGCACCTGATCCCCTAAAGCGTGAGATCATAAGTGAGATCCTGCCCCTGGGAGTCAAAGCTGTTGACGGCATTATGACCATCGGAAAGGGACAGCGTATAGGAATATTTGCCGGCTCCGGTGTCGGCAAGAGCACACTTCTCGGTATGTTTGCGAGAAATACCAAGGCGGACATAAACGTTATCGCACTTATTGGAGAGCGAGGCAGGGAAGTAAGGGAATTCATAGAACGGGACCTGGGCGAAGAGGGTATGGCAAGATCTGTGGTGGTTGTCGCAACAAGCGATAAGCCTGCTCTTGTCCGCAGAAAAGCGGCGCAGACAGCAACCGCCATCGCCGAATACTTCCGTGATCAGGGAAGGGACGTTCTGCTGATGATGGATTCTCTGACACGTTTCTCCATGGCACAGCGGGAGATAGGACTTGCAAGCGGGGAGCCGCCTGTTACAAGAGGTTATCCGCCTAGTGTATACGCACAGATGCCCAAGCTTTTAGAGAGAGCGGGATGTGACGATAAGGGCTCTATTACCGGGCTGTACACCGTACTTGTAGACGGTGATGATTTTAACGAGCCTATTACAGATACTGCAAGATCAATTCTCGACGGACATATAATGCTTGACCGCCGTCTTGCCCACAAAAATCATTATCCTGCCATTGATGTTCTCCAGAGTATTTCGCGATGCATGAGCCAGATCGCGACAAAAGAGCATAAGGCTGTTGCCAACCGGCTAAAGACCGTACTTGCCACATATACCGAAGCCGAAGATCTGATAAATATCGGTGCATACAAGGCAGGTGCGAATCCGAACATAGATTATTCAATAAAAAAAATAGATCAGGTGAATGATTTTCTCTGTCAGGATGTTGACAGCAGATATTCGCTGGATGAGGAAATACAGCTGTTGAAGGATATCTTCGCAGAAGAGAAGGAGCCTGAATCTGTACCAACATAGTTTAAGGCTAATTGTGCGGGACCTGTCCGTCAGAGCGCCAGTCGCTCGCCGCGATGGCATCCCACATCTTCAATGCGGGATATTCGCTCAAACAGTCCTCGCTGCTTCGTAAATTGCTTCGAGGGTCGGTAACAAGGAATCCTCCCACTTCGTGGGTCCCTCCTTTTTGCAAATACTCGCTTGGTGGCATCTCTGCGGCCACCCGCACGTTAAGGTTCTGAAATATAAAGGATAGTATGGCGAGATTCAGATACAGGATGCAAAACATCCTTAATGTCAAAGAAAAGCTTGAGACGCAGGCACGGAATGAATTTGCCATTGCTGCGGCGCATGAGAGAGAAGAAGAAGAGAAACTGAATGCGCTTATAGCAAGGCGTGATGCTTACGAAGCCCATCTGAAGGATCTTGTTGGATCGGATCTTGATATCAGACAGATCAAAGAGGCTGAGGATGGTCTTGAGGTGATCAAATATCATGTGTCTCAGCAGAGGCTAAACCTGGCTGCGGCAAGACAGGAGCTTGAAGTCGCAAGGTCAAAGCTGACCGCGGCCATGCAGGATCGTAAGACTCACGAAACTCTCAAAGAAAAACAATTTGAGGAATTCAAGGCCGAAGAAGCGGCCAAGGAGAGCAAGGAAATAGACGAGCTGGTTAGTTACCGGTTCGGATCAGCGGAGTAGCCGCCCTAAAAGAGGAACTAAAAATGGCAGACGAGTTGGAAGAAGAGCTTTCTCCGAAGGAAAAGAAGAAAAAAGAAAAAGAGGCTAAAAAAGAAGCCAAGAAAGCCGGAAAAGGGTCTAATTTTGATGCTGTTGCAACGGACAACGGCGGAATATATGCGGACGTAGACGATGAGGACGAAGGATTTTCGCCCTCCGTGCTTCTTATTGTCATACTGATAGTTGTCATCTGGATAGCTATATTAGCGCTTCTTATCAAGCTGGATATCGGCGGATTCGGATCGGGAGTGCTTCGCCCTATTCTCAAGGACATTCCCGTGATCAACAGGATACTGCCGGAGCCTGAGAGCACCGAAGAGTACGTGGGGGATTTTGATAATCTTCCCGATGCTCTTGCGGAAATAGAGAGACTGAACAAGCAGATAGATGAACTCAAAGCGGAACTTGCAAAGGGCGGTGATGAGGAATCTGAAGAGGTAAAGGCACTTAAAGAGGAGATAGTCAGACTCCGTACCTTTGAAGACAGTCAGGTTGAATTCCAGAAACTAAAGACCGAATTCTACGAAGAGGTGGTATTTTCCGATAAAGCTCCGGATATTGAACAGTACAAGGCTTATTACGAGGAGATAGATCCCGATAATGCCGAATATCTGTACAAGCAGGTAGTTGCCCAGCTCGAGACCGATAAGATAATGGATGAATATGTCAAAGCCTACAGCGAAATGAAGCCCAAGCAGGCAGCTGCCATATTCAATGAAATGGGAGACAGTCTGGATCTTGTGGCCAAGATCCTGGGACATATGGACACCAGTGCGCGCGCGAAGATTCTCCAGGCTATGGACAAGGACATCGCTTCCAAACTGACCAAGATTATGGACCCGGAGTAGATAGGATTTAAGGGGTTAAGATTTCGCCCGCTTCAGTCGATAAAGAATATGAGTGTCAATGCACCTTGAAAACTGAAGAGAGGAGGACCAAAAATGGCAAACACTACAGTAACAAAAGTAAGCGAAATGATGCTTACGAACGTTACAGCCGGTGTCAAGGCCGGCGAACAGAAGGTTTCCGATGCCGAAGGGTTTGGCGCAGCAATGAAAGACGCCAAGGATACTACAGCAAAGGTTCAGGAGAATCAGCCTGAAAAAGGCGCAAAATCATCCAGAACGGTAGTTGAATCACCCAAGAGCAAGGAAATCAAAACCGAGGATGTGGTAAAAAAAGATCCTATCGCCAATAAGGATGACAGGGAAATGTTTACCGAAGAAGTTGCCGAAGAGGCTTCCAAGATCATGAACAAGATCAAGGAAGTGCTTGGTATAAGCGATGAAGAGCTTGAGACGGCAATGGCAAACCTCGGAATTACCGCAGTGGATCTGCTTAATCCTATAAGCGTCAAGGAACTGTGTATGGAGCTCGGAGATGCCCCGGATTCGATCTCACTTATAACTAACGCCGAACTTTATGAAAACGTTAAAGAGATCGTAAGTTTCGTGGAAACTGCAGGTAATAAGATAGCCGCCGATTTCGGAATGACAACCGAAGGAGTTTCGGAACTTCTTGAGGACGAGACATTCGTACAGGAAGTAAATGAAGCGGTTACAAAACTTGAAAACAAAGACTTGGCGGATGTTTTTGAGGCAACGGAGACAGTTTTAGCTCCCGAGCAGAACATACAAAACATTGAAACGCCAAAGCCTGACATGGATGTCGACAGATCAGCAACAACTGTTGCGGATATTAAAGATACAAACGTAACGGAAGGCACGGAAGCAAAAGCTGTTACGGTAGAGGTTACAGGAAAGCCGAACGAGGCTCCGCAGACCGGCGAGAGAGAAGTTACTCTCGATAACCCGGCCGCAAGGCAGGGAGAGAGCGTAACGGAATCATTCAAAGCGACGGTAAAAAGCGAAGAGACAAATCTTAAGGGTAACAACGAGGGATTTGAACACGCATCCAGATTTGCGGAGACTGAGAGTACAGTAGCGGCACCTACGCAGACGGTTGTTACAACCGAAGTTAATAACCTCGGACAAGTGGTTGAAACGGTAACGAGATACTCAAATGCGGATGCGAATTCTATAATGAGCCAGGTTACCCAGTCAATCAGAGTTAACTACTCACCGGATACGACTTCGATGGAAATGCAGCTTCACCCCGCAAGCTTAGGCACGGTGAACATGAACATCGCATCGAATAACGGAGTGGTTACAGCCCATATCCTTGTAGAGAATGAAGCGGTAAAGGCAGCGCTTGAAAGCCAGCTGATAACCTTGCAGCAGACATTCGAGGAACAGGGACAGAGAGTGGAAGCAGTCGAAGTTTCGGTTGCAAATTACGATCTGAACAAGGGTACAGGTTCCGATTCCGAAGGCAATACGGATCGCGAGAGAACATCCGGAGCCGGAAGAGGCGGAAGGAGACGCAGTATTAACCTTAACGATCTTGAGGAAGAAGATATCGAGGAGTTTTCCGACGAGGAAAAGATTTCGGCGGATATGATGGCAAGATCGGGTAACAGCGTAGATTACACAGCATAGTAGAAGGAGACAGCCTATGTCAACAGTAGCAAATATTGTAAACGGAGAGATCCAGAAAAACGGTGTTGCTGCTTCCGAAGCTAAGAACACAGCCAAATCGGGCGATCTTGACAAGGAAGCGTTCCTCCAGCTCTTAGTTACTCAAATGAAATACCAGGATCCACTGGAGCCTACGGACAATACTGAATACGTTTCACAGTTAGCAACATTCTCGGAACTCGAGCAGATGACCAACCTTGTTGCATCTTCGGATCTTACACGTGCCTCACAGCTTGTGGGTCAGTATGTAACGATCAAGGATGTTAACGAGAATACTCTCGAAGAAAAAATAGTCGGCGGCAAAGTCGATTATGTTACAGTCGAGAGCGGAAAAGCATATCTTAACATCGGCGATTCCAAGTACTCTATTGATAAGCTTGATTCGGTCGTTGATGAGAAGTACTTAAATGCTTACAATCTTGCAAACGAGTTTATTTCGAGCCTGAATTCACTTCCTACGCTCGCAAATCTCACGACAAGTTACAAGGATGTAATCGATAATCTCACAGGAGTATTTGACGATATGAGTTCCTATGAGAGGGGGTTTCTCTCGCAGGCGCAGATCGCTGACTTTAAAAAGTACCAGGAGAGAATGAACGAACTCCTTCACATTGAGGAGTCAGAAGCGGCAGAGGCAAGCGCGGGAGCAGAGGAAGCATAACAACAATTGTTCAGGTAAGGAGGTAAGCTATGAAGGTTTTATCCGGACAGTTCCCCTCTATCGAACAGGCAGCAAACGACTATCTTGAAAAAGGCTCAGGCAGCGAAGTCGTACGAAAAGGTACACGATCATTCGCAGACGTCCTTGAGGACAAGCAAAAGGAAGTATCCGTACCGAAGTTTTCCAAGCACGCGGTAAACCGCCTGTCCGAAAGAAACATAGAGATTTCGGATGGACTCATGGAAAGACTTTCCGCAGGGATGCAGGCTGCAGGGCAGAAGGGAATAAACGAATCGCTGGTAATGGTTGACCAGTTAGCATTCATAGTAAATGTTAAAAATCAAACCGTTATAACTGCTCTCGACGGTAACGAAACAGATCAAAATGTTTTTACAAATATAGACGGAGCGGTAATAGCTTAAGAAACAGCAGGTGGGATCGGACCGATAAGGAGATCCCGGGTAAGTCCCCGAATGACAGACGGGACGGCATAATAATTTGGAGGTAAATGCCTTATGATGAGATCACTTTTTTCCGGAGTTGCCGGACTTAAAACGCATCAGACCAAGATGGACGTTATCGGTAATAATATAGCAAACGTTAATACGGTTGCGTACAAATCACAGAACGTAACATTCCAGGAACTCATGTATCAGACAACACAGAACGCATCAGCGGCAAACGCTGAAACGGGTCGTGGCGGTATCAATGCCAAGCAGATAGGTCTCGGTGTTCAGACGGGTGCCATTAATGCCAATATATCAACATCGGGCGCAAGCCAGACAACGGGCAATCCCTTCGACGTACAGATCAAGGGTGACAGCTTCTTCGTTGTAAGCGACGGATCAAATAACTATTTCACAAGAGCAGGTGCGTTCTATGTAGACGGAATGGGCAACCTTGCAATGACATCAAACGGATATACGGTTATGGGCTGGCAGGAGGATCCGACCAAGCCCGGAACGATCATTAAGGATACGGTTTCGCCCCTTAAGATAATGTCTGCAGAAAACCTTGTATCTTCTCCCGAACAGACAACTCAGTCATATCTTTCAGGCGTTATTGATAAGAACAGCACACAGCTTACATCTACAGACGGACTTATCGTAAATGTCGGTATTTATGACGATCTCGGATACAGCTACAATCTTAAGCTCTCAATAAAAGATACCGGAACTTCCATGACGGACGGTAAATACAGCTTTGAAGTAGCGGATCTCATCGATTCAAAGGGATACAGCCTGTTACATAAAAAGAGTGAAGCGGGATATGAGAAGACCGGTTATGACGCAGACGGAGGTCCCGGCGCAGGTGGAGCAACGGGTTATCCCAAATCCGTTACACTTGATAAGACTACTCTCAGCTACGACACTAAGACAGGTAAGAGCCTTGATGTTGATGCAGCGGGCAATGACCTCCCGTTCACAATCACAATAGGCGGCATTGATGCTTTTCAGTCAACCATTAAACTTGGGGCCGGCAAGTCCACAATGTACGATAATAAAGGGACATCAACAATCAAGGGTAATGCCGGTGACTATGACGGTAACTACGCAGGACGTAAGGTTGGTGAGATGAGCGGCGTTGCTATCGCACAGGACGGTAAGATCACGGCTTCATACGACAACGGTACAACAAAGCTCTTGGGACAGATTGCGGTTGCCAATTTTGCCAATCCTTCAGGTCTTGAGAAGATCGGAGATAACCTTTACCAGACAACACCCAACTCGGGCGCGTTTGATGGCATCGGTGAGGATATAACAGCAGGATCGGGAGCTCTTTCAACAGGCGTTCTGGAAATGTCAAACGTTGACCTTTCGGCAGAGTTTACCGATATGATCACAACACAGAGAGGATTCCAGGCAAACAGCCGTATAATCACGGTTTCCGACTCCATGCTCGAGGAACTTACGAACCTTAAGAGATAATAACCGCTAGGGTGTTAAAGGGTTGTCAAAGGGGACGGTTCTTTTTGTCAGAAAGAACCGTCCCCGATGACAACCCCTAGACATTTACATAAAAATTTAGTAGAATCTTACCGTATGGGTATTTTTGTAACTAGGATGGTGTAAAGATTTGGATATTGCAACCGTAGTAGGTGTTGTTGCCGGTCTCATATTCATGATTGTGTCTATTTTCATAGGACAGGACGGACCGGCCGGCATCAAATACTTCCTCGATGCACCCTCCGCCATGATAACATTCGGTGGAGCGTTTGCAGCCATATTCGGCGGTACCAGCATCAAGGATTTTCTAAACGGATTAAAGAGCGCCAAGATCGCTTTCATGCACGGAAGCGAGGATCCCGGCGCCATCATACAGAAGATAATAGATCTTTCTAACGTAGCGCGTAAGGAAGGTCTGCTCTCGCTAGAAGAAGCAGCCTCAGGTCTCGATGATGTATTTCTCCAAAAAGGGGTTATGCTCATTGTCGACGGTACAGATCCCGACCTTGTAAGAGGGATACTGGAAACCGAACTTATCAGTATAGAAGAGCGACATAAAACCAATATTTCATTTTGGGAAGATCTTGGCGGTATGGGTCCCGCATGGGGTATGATAGGTACTCTGCTGGGACTTGTTATGATGCTTTATCATATGGATGATGTGGCAGCTCTTGGCCCTAACATGGCCGTTGCTCTCATCACCACATTTTACGGTTCCGTTCTTGCAAACTGGATATGCGCACCGTTCGCGTCCAAACTTAAAAAGGTTAACGGAGCCGAGATCAAAGTTAAGGAAATAACCATCGAAGGTCTCCTGTCAATACAGGCGGGTGAGAACCCGAGAGTTATCGAAGAAAAACTCAAATCGTTCCTGGCACCCGGTGAAAGAGGGTCGTCCGGCGGTGAAGAAGGGGGAGGCGAAGAGTAGTGGCCAAGCGCAAAGAAGAAGAGCCGCCTAAAGGCGCGCCGGCGTGGCAATCGACCTTTGCCGACCTGATGAACCTTCTGCTGTGTTTCTTCGTTATGCTTTTTGCTATGTCAACGATAGACGCAGAGAAATTTGCATTGGTTGCGGCAAGTTTTTCACAGACATTTTCCATATTTGATTCAGGCGGATCTTCACTTCTGGAAGGCCTTCTGATAAACAACGGGGTCAGCCAGTTATCCCAGCTTGATGAGTACATGAACACAATGGGCATGGCTGCGGACTCTTCGGAAGAATCAGAAGAATATCAGGAGTTTGATGAAAAGGTATCCGATGTTCAGGAGGAAATGCTCAAGCAGAACGAGCAGCTTGCGGAGAAGATAGAGGAAGCTCTTGCGGAGCAAAATCTTTCCGGGGATATAGATGTGGATTTCACGAGCCAGTATGTGGAGCTTACACTTAACGGGGCATTGCTTTTTGACTCGGGAGACTCCGAACTCAAACCCGAATCCCTTCCGCTTATGGAAAAGGTCGGAGTCATATTGCAAAAATATGCCGAGTCCACGATTGAGGTTGAGGGACACACCGATAACGTACCCATACATACGTCAAGGTTTGCCAACAATAATGAATTATCAAGCGCAAGAGCTCTGTCGGTGTTTGACTATCTTGTAGAAAACACCAATTTGGTTCCTGCAAATATCAAACATTCGGGTCGCGGGGAGTATATCCCGGTTGCCGATAACTCAACTCCGGAGGGAAGAGCTAAAAACCGTCGTGTTGAGATCAAGATATATAATGCTTTAGCTGCACCTTAATGGCGTGGCTCACGAAATGAAGGAGCCAAATGTTATGAAAAAAAACTTAATGTCGGTAATTATACTGGCGCTTGTTGTGGTCAATCTGGTTCTTACAGCGATCATCATGTTTTCAACGGTGTCCGCCAACCGTAAGACCATAGCTCTTGTTGATGATATTGCCGGAATACTTAATCTTGAACTGGAGAGCGGAGCGGCTGCCGGTGAAGCCGCAGCCGAAGAGGCTGTTGTACCGCCCGAGAATTCCGAGGTATATGATATAGCTGACGCTATGACAATAGCACTTAGGTCTGACGGAGACGGCAAGGATCATTTCGCTATGTGCTCGGTTTCGTTTTCAATCAACAACCAGCATGATGACTACAAGACATACCAGCCTATGCTGGCGGCAAAAGAGAGTAAGATAAAAAGCGAGATAATTGAGGTTGTTGGTAAGTACACCAAGGAGGAAGCACAGGCAAACGTTCACGGTATCGAGGCTGAAATTCTTGCCAAAGTTCAGGAAATGTTTAATTCAGACTTTGTGTATGAGGCGTACTTTAGAGATATTAAATTTCAATAGATTTTAACAAGGTGGGTCCCTCCTGCCAACATGAAGTGAGGTGAGCTTAATGGGCGAAGTTCTCTCGCAAAATGAGATTGACAGTCTGCTTCAAGCCCTAAGCTCAGGCGAACTTGACGCGGAAGACATCAATAACATTGACGAGCGATCGGCCAAAAGTTACGATTTCAGACGCCCTGCAAAATTTTCAAAAGAGCATCTTCGAACACTCGAGATAATATTCGAACATTACGGCCGTTTGCTTTCGACAAACCTGCCGGTATATCTTCGAAAAAATATACAGGTCAGCGTTGTCAATTCGGAAGCGTGTACCTTCTCGGAATTTTCAACGGCACTAGCTAATCCGGTTTTGCTGGCGGTTGTAAACTTCGATCCACTCGGAGGAAATATACTTCTCGAGATAGCCGCAAATCTGGGATACGCGATCATCGACAGAATGCTTGGAGGTCAGGGGAATCCGCTTGATAAGAGCAGGGATTTTTCCGAAATTGAAAGGTCGATCATTGATAAGATCATAACCGTATGTGTACAGCTTCTAAGAGAGCCGTGGAAGAACGTTACGGATATCAATCCTTTCCTGGAGAGGATCGAAACCAATCCGCAGTTCGCACAGATAATTGCTCCGTCGGAAATGATCGCGATCGTAACTATCAACATCAAGATAGGCGATGTAGAAGGCCTCATGAACATATGTCTCCCGTACTTTACGCTTGAATCCGTCATGGATAAACTTAATACCAAGTACTGGTATGCTAACATGAAGGACAACAACGGCGAGGAATTCGGAGAACATATTGAGACGGTTATCAGAAAAGTTTCAATGCCGATCAAGGCTGTGCTGGGAAGAAGCACAATAACGGTCAGCGATTTTGTCAATCTCCAGCTTGGAGATATCATAAAGCTTGGAAGCAAGGTTGATTCCGAACTTGACATATACGTAGGGAATATACAGAAATTCAAAGCCCTGCCGGGTACATCCAGGGACGGATATGCAGTCAGAATCACAGAAGTTCTTAGAGAGGAGGAAAAAGTATAGAGTATGGACGGAATGTTATCACAAGACGAAATAAATGCTCTGCTTAATGGCGGAATACCGGACGCACCTGCCGATGATGCAACTGCCGGCGCTCCTTCCGATACATCTTCTGCGCCTCCTTCTTCCAGTGGTGAGGATCTGACAGATGAGGAAAAAGATGCGGTCGGTGAAGTTGCCAATATCAGTATGGGCACTTCGGCAACAACGCTTTATTCCCTTGTCAACCGAAAGGTAAATATAACCACACCCGTTGTTGACATGTGTACATGGGATCGTATCATAGAAGAGTATGAGAGACCTTGTGTATTTATTAAAATCAAATATACAGTCGGTCTTGAAGGCACCAACATCTTGATACTGAAGGAAGATGATGTTAAGATCATAACTGATCTGATGATGGGTGGAGACGGTACGAACGTCGAGGGATCCGAACTTACGGATATTCATTTGTCGGCAATCTCGGAGGCCATGAACCAGATGATGGGTTCATCAGCCACGTCGCTTTCATCAATGCTGGGAAGGATGATAGACATCAGCCCGCCCGAAGCAAGCCTTGTTGATGTGGGAGAGCTGGAATCACAAGAGGATATTTCATCGTTCCTGCTCGGGCGATTTGTACGTATCACATTCAGGATGCAGATAGAGGATCTTGTTGACAGCAAGATCATGCAGTTGTATCCTATTGACTTCGCAAAGAATCTTTATGATTACTTCATGGACAGTCAGGAACCCGAAACACCTCCGGCCCCCGAACCTGCCGCTCCGACAATGGCACCTCCTTCAATGGGAGCACCGAGTGTTGCGGCACCAAGTATGGGAGCACCGAGTATGCCGCCACCTTCAATGGGAATGCCTACGATGGGTGCGCCGGGAATGGGGGCACCTGGAATGGATTTCTCAATGGGAATGGGTATGCAGCCTCAGATGGGCGCACCGCAGCAGATGGGCATGCCTATGCCGAACGTAAATATCCAGCCTGCAAGCTTTACTCCGTTCTCAATGGACGTAAATGCAATGCAGTCCCAGGAGAATATATCGCTTATCAAAGATGTTCCGCTTGAAGTTACTGTCGAATTAGGCAGGACAAGTAAAGCAATTTCTGATATACTTGATTTTGCACCCGGAACTATCATAGAATTAGATAAGATCGCCGGCGAGCCTGTAGACGTTCTTGTAAACGGCAAGCTTGTGGCTAAAGGTGAGGTAGTAGTAATTGAAGAAAACTTTGGTGTAAGAGTCACCGAAATAATCAACTAAGCTAGATAGAGGAGAAAAACGATGGCAAAAAACATTCTTATCTGTGATGATGCAGCATTCATGCGCATGATGATCAAGGACATTCTGTCAAAGAACGGCTATAACGTAGCCGGCGAAGCAGAGAATGGTGCAAAGGCTGTGGAGAAGTATTCCGAACTGAAACCCGACCTTGTCCTCATGGACATCACTATGCCTGAGATGGATGGTATTCAGGCACTTAAGAAGATTAAGGAGGCAGATCCTTCCGCACTTGTAATAATGTGTTCTGCGATGGGTCAGCAGGCTATGGTTATCGAATCCATACAGGCCGGTGCCAAGGACTTTATAGTTAAACCGTTCCAGGCGGACAGAGTTATAGAGGCAGTTAAAAAAGTCGTAGGTTAATAACATGGTAATTGCCGCTTTACCGGACAGGGCAGAAAGCTTTACGCAGTTTCTGACCGTGATTTTGGTATTTGTTTTTGTTCTCGGACTGACTTATCTGACCACTCGATTTGTCGGAAGTTACCAGAAGACCAAATCGGCCGGACGAAACTTCGAAGTTATTGAAACGTGCAAGATCACAAACGGAAAATATCTCCAGATAGTCAGGGTCGGAGAGAAGTATGTGGTCATCGGGATCGGTAAGGACAGTATCACATCCATATGTGAATTGTCCGCTGAGGATATCAAGGAGGCGGCCGAGCCAAAAGTGGCAGATTTTTCGTTTGGGTCTATTTTGGATAAGGCCAGAGGTAGTCTCAAAAAAGGCGATAACAATAATGAGAAATAGAGGTAGCATTGGGGGCAGAAGAGGCTTAGTCATCTTTTGCTTCCTTGCATATTTTCTGACATTTTTCTTTATGTCACCTACAAAAGTATATGCCAGTGAAGTCAATGAACTGGGGATAACAACGGAATCCGAGCCAAGGACTCCAACGGTTATCAGGGAGCCGGGGACGGCCACGGATGCATCGGATATAAGAGAGCTTAATGTTTCAAACAATCTCTCGATAACATATACCGATGAGCAGGGTAATCTGTCCGGAACGCTTCGTATCCTCATTATCTTGACGCTCATAGCAATGGCGCCTTTCCTCGTTATAATGATGACATCATTTACGAGGATACTAATTGTTTTACATTTCGTCAGAGCTGCAATCGGTACCCAGACAGCACCACCCAACCAGGTGCTTGTAGGGCTGACGCTGTTTCTGACTTTTTTTATAATGAATCCGGTTATAACAGATATTAACAACAATGCTGTAAAACCATTTGAGGCAGGAGAGATACAACAGGAGGAATTTATGGATGCTGCACTGCAGCCGCTGCGTGAATTCATGTATCCCCAGACCCAGACAAAAGATGTAAGACTTTTTATGGATATAGCCAAGATGGAAAGCGTGGAGTCTGTTGATGACATTCCTACGCGTGTTCTCGTTCCGGCCTTTGTAATAAGCGAGTTGCGGCGTGCGTTTATCATAGGATTTTTGATATACATTCCGTTTATTGTTATAGATATGGTCGTCGCCTCGACCCTTATGTCCATGGGTATGATGATGCTGCCGCCTACAACGATATCCATGCCATTCAAGATATTGCTGTTTGTGCTTGCGGACGGGTGGAACTTGGTAATCGGAAACCTTGTGAAGACTTTCTACTGAACATAATAGTGTAAACGCGTGGGTGGCCGCAGGGATGCCACCAAGCGAGTTCCGCAGACGCGAGGGCTCTCCCGAAGCGTCGAGGACTGTTTGAGCGACTGGCGCCCTGACGGACAGGCCCCACGCATTATAAAAGCATTAAGGGGAGGAACATAATTATGATGGATATTGATAACGTTACAACGATTACGAGAACTGCGCTTTACACGATCATAAAGTGTTCGGCACCTATGCTTCTCGTATCGCTTGTTATCGGTCTTGCGGTAAGTATTTTCCAGACCGTTACATCTATTCAGGAGCAGACCCTTACCTTTGTTCCGAAGGTCATAGGAATTTTTACCGCGATAATGATTCTGGGACATTGGATACTTAATGAGATAGTTGTTTATACAACAGAACTTTGGAACGGTTTTTCATTGTATATAAGGTAGTATGATTGATTACACTTTTACGTTTGAAGATCTGGAATTTTTCCTGCTTGTGCTGACAAGGATAAGTTCATTCGTGTTTGTGGCACCGTTCTTCTCGATGACCAACACTCCTAGAAGACTGCGGGCAGGTTTTTCTCTTCTAGTATCCGTACTGCTGTTTAATGTGCTTACGGATCACAGTGTTCCGGCATATTCAACCGTATTGGGATACTCCATCATAGTTTTAAAAGAGGCCGTATGCGGTTTGCTTATAGGACTCGGAGCAAATATGTGTATGTCCATCGTACAGTTCGCCGGTAAAGTAGCCGACATGGAGATCGGACTTTCGATGGTTCAGCTCTTTGATCCGATAACAAGAGACGGCACCGGTTTTATGGGAAGTTTTTATCAGTATATCCTTATATTGATAATGCTGATAACAAATATGCACTATTTTTTCCTTCGTGCCATAGTTGAAACTTTTACGCTTATACCTATCGGGGGAGCTAAGTTTTCTTCGGAAAAGATAATGACGACCACCGTCCAGTTTCTTACGGACTATATTACCGTTTCATTCAGGCTTTGTCTTCCGATAGTTGCCGCGATGTTACTGCTTAATGCGGTGCTTGGTGTTCTTGCCAAGACGGCTCCGCAGGTAAACATGTTCTCAGTCGGAATCCAGATCAAGATAATAGTGGGTCTGGGCATATTGTTTTTGACAATGGGGACTATTCCGGCAGCTTCCGAGTTTATTTTTAAAGAGATGAGGGTCATGGTAACCGCAATGGTCAACAGCATGCAATAAGGGGTTTAAATGACTGAAAGACTGCTGTACTTAAATCTCCAATTATTTGCCAAAGAAGGTGCCGGCGGAGAAAAGACCGAGCCCGCAACCGAGAAAAAATTATCCGATGCGAGAAAAGAAGGTCAGGTCGCTAAGAGTAAGGAGCTCGGGCAGGCGTTGGCGCTTTTGGCTCTTTTTGTTGTTTTAAAGATATGGGTCGGTTCCATAGGGCAGAGTTTTCTCGGTACATTTAATGCCAACTATACAAAAATGAAAGAGATGACGACCCTCGTAGAAGGTCAGATCTCCGTACATGATTTTTGCAGACTAATTAATTCCAATATACTGACAATGGCATTGATCGTGGCACCGGTGTTTATAGCTGCGGTTCTTGTGGCAGTAATCTCGGATGTTTTTCAGGTCAAGTGGCAGCCGACTGCCAAGCCGCTCCAGCCGAAGTTTTCAAAGATCAATCCTATAAGCGGGTTTAAAAGGATATTCTCCAAGGAAAAACTTATAGAACTGTTAAAATCACTCCTCAAGCTTTTTGTACTCGGATACATGGCGTATTCCACCATAAGAGGAGAATTTGCGGTTCTCTTCTCGCTTTTTGATATGGAACTTATCCCAGCGATAAGGATTATCGGAGATATAGCCATTAACCTCGGACTTAAGATAAGTGCCGTATACATAGTCATAGGCTTCGCGGATTACGGTTACCAGAAGTGGAAGTTCGCCGAGGATATGAAGATGACCAAGCAGGAAGTCAAGGATGAGTGGAAGAACGCAGAAGGAGATCCTGCCGTCAAGGGTAAGCAGAAGCAAAGAATGCAGGAGGCATCGCGCCGGAGGATGATGCAGGCGGTTCCGTCCGCAGATGTTGTCATTACCAACCCGACACATTTTGCTGTTGCCATCAAGTATGATGTAAATATTTTTGACGCCCCGTATGTTGTTGCGAAGGGTGAGGATTTTCTGGCTGCACGCATCAAGGACAGGGCGGCGGAATCCGGAGTTGAGATAGTCGAGAACAAGCCGCTGGCAAGAATGCTTTACTACAATGTGGACCTTGGTTCACCGATACCGCCGGAACTGTATCAGACTGTCGCGGAGATACTGGCGGCTATATACAATGCAAGAGTAAGCTAGGTCAGGATTGCGAAGCAATCATGACAGCCCGAGCGGCGCTTGAGCGGACTTGCGCTGGAAGTTAATCGGAAAGGGGTGATAAGAGATGCTTAAAAGAATCGCTGCAGCAGATCTTGGTGTAGCTCTGTATCTTTTGTGCGCTTTTATTTTCCTCATTGTTCCGATACCTTCCGCAGTACTTGATATTGCTCTTGCCGGCAACATGGCAATAGCTTTTGCGGTGCTGTTTAATACGATGTTTGCAAAAGAAGTTCTGGATATGTCATTTTTCCCTACTCTTTTGCTGTTTACGACTATATTCCGTATATCCCTTAACGTCTCATCCACAAGACTGATACTATCAACGGGTTCCCCCGGAAACGTTGTGGAGACATTCGGTTCATTCGTCGGCGGCGGTGACCTTGTTATGGGAACGATAGTATTTATAATACTGATAATCATTCAGTTCATGGTTATCAACAAAGGTTCGGAAAGAGTTGCCGAAGTTACCGCAAGATTTACACTTGATGCAATGCCCGGTAAACAGATGGCAATTGATGCCGACCTTAATACCGGAGCCATTACCGATGAAGAAGCCAAGCAGATGCGAGCCAAGATTCAGGAAGAGTCAAGCTTCTTCGGTTCCATGGACGGTGCTGTTAAGTACGTAAAAGGAGACGCTACAGCAGGTCTTATAATAACGTTTGTAAATATTATCGGCGGTATAGCCATGGGAATGCTGCGTCAGGGTCTTGATTTTAACGCAGCGATACAGAAGTACACAATCCTCACCATAGGTGACGGACTGGTATCCCAGATACCTTCACTTCTGATCTCCCTTTCGACAGGTATTCTTGTCACGAAGGGATCAAAGGAAGCGGACTTCGGACAGGTTCTCGTATCCCAGCTCTTCGGAATGCCGAGAGCCATGTACTTTGTTGGTGGAGTTATCTGTTTCCTCGGAATAGTGACACCACTTAATGCTATACTGTTCCTTGCGGTGGGATTGCTTTTTATTGTATGCGGAAGAATTGTTGCAAACAATATTGAAGTCGAGAAGACCGAGAAAGCTGTGGATGCCGAAGAGGAAGAAGCGGAAGAGGTACGAAAACCGGAAAATGTTACTTCGCTATTGCAGGTTGACCCGATCGAGCTGGAATTCGGTTACGGTATCATTCCCCTTGCAGATGTCAATCAGGGCGGTGACCTGCTTGACAGAGTTGTTATGATACGTCGGCAGGTGGCTCTTGAACTCGGTACGGTAGTGCCTATAATCCGATTAAGAGATAATATACAGTTAAACCCCAATCAGTATATAATCAAGATAAAAGGTATACAGGTGAGTGAAGGGGAAATACTGTTTGACCATTATATGGCCATGAATCCCGGTTTTGTCGAAGAAGAGATATCGGGAATTCCCACGTTTGAACCTTCGTTCCATCTGCCTGCCACATGGATCACGGAATCACAAAGAGAGCGTGCGGAAAGCCTGGGGTACACGGTTGTTGATCCGCCGTCTATCATTGCAACCCATTTAACGGAGATTATCAGGCAGCATATTTCCGAGCTTCTTACAAGGCAGGATGTTCAAAATCTTGTTAACAACATTAAAGAGAGCAATCCTTCGCTTGTGGATGAGCTGACACCAAAGCTCCTGGGACTCGGGGAGATACAAAAGGTTCTGCAAAACCTGTTAAAAGAGGGTATATCGATAAGAGACCTTCTGACCATATTCGAGACACTGGCAGATCATGCACCCGTGACAAGGGATACGGACGTACTCACGGAATATGTCCGTCAAAGCTTAAAGCGTGCAATATCAGCGAAGTATTTTGCGGCTAATGAAGCCACAAGTGTTGTGACCCTTGATCCCAAGATTGAGCAGGAGATAATGAATTCGGTTAAGCAGACCGAACAGGGAGCATATCTCACCCTTGATCCTGAAAGAGTTAAACAGATAATGAATTCCGTTGGCGATGAAGTGGCCAAGCTTGAGAACCTGGGAAAGAATCCGATAGTGATAACCTCACCGATTGTAAGGATGTATTTCAAAAAACTTACCGAAGATTACTATCCGGATCTTATCGTAGTATCATATAATGAGATTGACACAAATGTAGAATTGCAGTCAGTCGGAATGGTAACGGCATAAATGATAATTAAAAAGTTTCAGGCAAAAACCGAAGAGGAAGCGGTATCAGCTGCAAAAAAAGAGATGGGCGAAAACGTCGTCATCATGAGCGTTCGAAGCCTTAAGAAAAAAGGGCTTTTCTCATTTATGAAGAAGCCGGTTATTGAAGTGACCGTAGGAATGGAAGAAGAGTCCGAACGCCAGAGTGCGGAAAATCCCTTTTCACAGCTGGCAAAACAGAGTATCAACCGCGGTATGACGCAGCAGGCAGCCACGTACAGTCCCAAGGACGTTATCATGGATGATGAGCCGGCTGTGAGCACGGGTAAGAGCGAGAAAGTCATTGAGCAGCGTCTTGACAGCCTTCAGTCGCTGCTTGAGAAGCAGCTGAACAATACCCCTGTGAAGGACGAGTTCGAAAAAGAGGACGAGGAAGATTCTTCGGTGGCATTTTTAAAGCTTATATACAATACCCTTACCGAAAACGAGGTTGCCGAGAAATATGCAAACGAACTGCTTGATGAGATCGGAAAGATCAATACTCCGAAATCGAGCGTTGATTTTATACTCGGAAATATATATCAGAAAATGATACTTAAGTTCGGGCAGCCGGTAACGATACCCCTCGGACTCGAGAGACAGCGGGTGATTTTCTTCATAGGACCTACCGGCGTCGGAAAGACAACGACCATTGCAAAACTGGCTTCAAAACTGTGTGTCAATCACAAGAAAAAGGTTGTACTTCTAACAACGGATACATACAGGATAGCAGCTGCGGAACAGCTCAGAACCTATGCGAGTATTCTTGACGTTCCCTTCAGGGTCATCTACACGGAAGAGGAGATGACGGGAGCTATAGCCGATTACAAGGACTACGAGTATATTCTTGTGGATACGGCGGGACATTCGCAGCACAATGAGGCGCAGAAGGAATCGATGGCTCATTTCCTGTCATGTGTGGGTGACTCGGTTGACAAGGATACTTATCTTGTTGTCAGTGCAACTACAAAGTACAGGGATCTTCTGGCGATTGCCGATGCATATTCCGAGTTTACCGATTACAAACTGATCTTTACAAAGCTTGATGAGACTACCACCCTCGGAAATCTGTTCAATCTTTGTATGCATACGGGTGCGTCCATGTCTTATGTAACATGCGGACAGAATGTCCCCGATGATATAGCTGTTTTTTCACCGCAGTCGACAGTAAAACAGCTGCTCGGAGGTAAGTAATGGACCAGGCAGAAGGACTTCGCAACATAATAAAGCAGAATTCCATAAACTCCCGCCCGGCTGCAAGGGTAATAACTGTTACGAGCGGAAAGGGAGGCGTGGGTAAATCAAACGTTTCCATCAATCTTGCGGTGCAGTTTCGCCGCATGGGCAAAAAGGTCATTATTTTTGATGCGGACTTCGGAATGGCCAACATAGAAGTGATGTTCGGGGCAATTCCGAAACACAATCTTGCCGATCTTATATATCACGGTATGAATATTCGGGATATTATTACGACGGGGCCTATGGATATAGGTTTTATTTCCGGAGGATCGGGTATTGCAAGCCTTTCCAATCTGGGAAAGGATTATATTGATTATCTCATCAAAAATCTTGAGCAACTGGATTTGCTGGCGGATGTTATAATAATAGATACGGGAGCCGGTATAAGTGATGCTGTTCTGGAGTTCCTGGTTGCAAGCGGAGAGATACTGCTTGTCACCACACCGGAGCCTACATCGATCACAGATTCATACTCACTGCTCAAGGCACTTGGCAGACATCCGAAGTTTTCAAGGGAGGGCTCTGCAATCAAGGTAGTTGCCAACAAAGTCGGAAGCTTTGAAGAAGGCAGGCAGTTATATACAAAACTTAATGCGGTTGTGGGAAGATACCTGAAGATACCGCTGAACCTTGTGGGAGTTGTACCTGAAGATCATGAGCTTGTCAAAGCGGTAATGGGGCAGATGCCCATCTCGATACAAAATCCCAACGCAAAGAGCGCACAGGCATTTGCGGATCTGGCACAGGCACTTGAGGTAAATGCAACGGATCCGATATATCATAAAAGGGGAATGTCGGGATTTTTTGCATCAATGATCAGAAACAAATAATAAACTGGGGAAGGTACGGACATGATTTCAAAATTTGTTCAGATCGGAAATAAGATAGAAATAGAGTCTATCAAAAAAACAACAGGAGAACTTGGAGAGGTTACACGTAAGACATACAGGAGCGAACTGTATGATATAGAAAGCGAAGATGTTATCAAGATCGCGATGCCTATGGAACAGAGCAAAGTGGTGCTGCTTCCGGTAGATGCGGAGTACAGTCTGTGCTTTTATACATCAAACGGTCTGTATCAGTGTCTTGCAAGAGTTATTGAGAGATATAAGAGCAACAATCTGTTTGTTCTGTCGATGGAACTTGAAACGGATCTCCAAAAGTATCAGAGAAGAGAGTATTACCGTCTTAATACCGTTCTTGACATGAAGAGTAAGGCAATAGATGAGAACCCCGACAAAAACAGTCTTGAACAGGTTCACTTTATCGATACGGATCTTACCTTTGATAACGGTACTATGGTGGATATAAGCGGCGGAGGCGCAAGGTTTATATCCAAAGTACGTTATACGGAAGGCTCGCTTATAAGATTTGTTTTTTCGTTGTTCGTTAACGGCCAGGTTACGGAATACAAGCTTCTCGGAAAGGTTCTAAAATCATCCCCCATGGAAAACAGGGAAGATTCATTTGAGAACAGGATCCAGTTTGTAAATATGGTAAATGATGACAGAGAGAGTATCATCAAGTACATTTTCGAAGAAGAACGCAAGATGAGACACCGTGAGAGAGGGACTTTTTAGCCGAAAACAGGGGTTTGGGAGGAAAAATGAAGAAAAAAATTCTTATCGTCGATGACTCTGCACTCATGAGAAGGGTCTTTTGTGATATAATCAACTCCGATGACAGGTTTGAGGTTGTAAATACTGCAACCGACGGCGCTGAAGGCTTCAAGTTTATTTGCGAGAAGCAGTATGATGCGGTAGTTCTTGACGTGTATATGCCGAGAATGACCGGAATACAGATGCTTCAGGAGATGCAGAAGTCCCACGTAAGCGCCAGAGTCATGATGTCGAGCACCACGACCGGTGAGGGAGCAAGGGAAACCCTTGATGCGCTGACACTCGGAGCCATTGATTTTATCAAGAAGCCCGAAAATGTGGCAAACGCCAAGGACGAGAACTTCTCCAAGAGATTTCTGGATCTTTTGTATGTTGTATCGTGTGCACCGATGCCGCACTTCGGAGGTGCGACTCTTCCTGCAAGAGGAGGGAGGGAACACGGTCAGACTTTTACAAAACGTTTCGACGTCAACATCCATACTACCGCGGACCAGCTTGCCAGCGCGAGAACAAAGGTTACAGGTACCGTTCACGCCGCGCCTCCGGATGTTAAGCTCAGAAATGTAGTACACAAAGGTCACAGAAAAATAGTGGCAATCGCCAGTTCCACTGGAGGCCCCAAGGCACTTCATGACGTAATACCATACCTTCCCGGCGATCTTCCGGTTCCCGTGCTTCTTGTGCAGCATATGCCTCAGGGATTTACGGCTTCTCTGGCCGCGAGGCTTAACGAGGTTTCGAAGATCAAGGTAAGCGAGGCGGTTAACGGAGAGAAGATCGAAAACGGTCATGTGTATATCGCACCCGGCGGAGTCCATATGAAAGTGGAGAAAAAGGGTGGGGTACACTGCATCAAGTACTCGGACGAGCCTACAAGAGAAGGCGTTAAGCCCTGTGCCAATTATATGTATGAGTCGCTTATCGATTGCGATTACGATGAAGTCATATGTGTAGTACTTACCGGCATGGGTGCGGACGGGACAGCGGGTATCAAGAATCTCGACCTGAAGAAACAAACATATATCATCGCGCAGGATCAAAGCACCTGCACAGTATACGGAATGCCAAAGGCAATCGCTATGACGGGACTTGTCAGCGAGGTAGTTCCGCTCAAAGATATAGCGGAGCAGATTACTAAGAACGTGGGGGTACATTAATCATGGATGTAAGCCAATATCTCGGAATTTTCCTGGATGAAACAAACGAACATTTACAGACTCTTTCCGACCAGCTTATGATACTGGAGAATGAGCCGGAGAACGAAGATACTATCAATGAGATCTTCCGTGCGGCACATTCACTGAAAGGTATGGCCGGAACAATGGGTTACAAGAGGATGCAGAATCTGACCCATGACATGGAGAACGTATTCTCCGAAGTTCGCAACGGCAAGATCAAGGTTGACGGACATATGGTCGATATTCTGTTCCAGGCTCTTGATGCCCTTGAAGAGTACAGAGAAAACATTTCCGAAAGCCAGGATGAAGGAACGAACGATAATGAGCACATTATCAAGGAACTTCAGGCTATTTTAAACGGTGAAGCAGACTCGGCTTCCGGCGACAGCAAAGAAGAGGCGAAGAGCGCTTCTGCCGAAGAAGCATCTGAGAGTTCGGCATCATCGGGATCCGAAGAAGGAAAGTGGAACGACATTGTTCTTCATGAGCCCGAGCAGCATGTGATATCCGAGGCCATTAAGAACAGTCAGAAAGTATACGGATTTACCGTGTATATTCAGGAATCATGTATTCTTAAGGCAGCGCGTGCGTTCCTGGTTTTCAAAGCCCTTGAAGAACTGGGTGAGGTTATCATTTCGGAACCCTCTGTTCAGGATATAGAAGATGAGAAGTTTGATTTTGACTTCTCTTTGTATTTCGTTACCGATTCACCTATTGATAAAGTCAAAGAAGCTATCATGAGCGTATCTGAGATCGACCATGTGATAGGTGATGCGATCGATATGGATAAGGCTAAGATCGCCGACGAGGATGATGAGGAGGCTGCTGCTCACGCCGGGGAGGCTAAAGAATCTTCTGCGACTACTGCTCCCGCAACAAGCAGCGCACCTGCTCCTTCCGCACCTGCCACCAAGGATAATAAGGGTGCCGACAACAAGAAGAGCGCCGGTGCAAACAAGCCTGCCGTTAACCGTACGGTTCGTGTGGATATCGAAAAGCTTGATGTACTTATGAATTTGGTCAGCGAGCTTATCATCGCCAAGAATTCACTTGTAAGTTTTGCCACAAGTGATAACCAGAATTCCCATACAGGATTCAATGAGCAGATTGAATACCTTGAGAGTGTAACCACCAACCTTCACGAATCTGTAATGAAGGTTCGAATGGTTCCTATCGAAAGTGTTGTTAACAAGTTCCCTCGTATGATCAGAGATCTCTCCAAGAAGCTTGACAAGCAGATGGAGCTGCATATGTCCGGTGAGGAAACAGAACTTGACCGTACCGTTGTTGATGAGATCGGTGATCCTCTGATGCACCTGCTCCGTAACAGTGCAGACCACGGCCTTGAGCATATTGATGTGCGTAGAGAACGGGGTAAGAGCGATGTAGGTCAGATTTACCTCGATGCATATCAGGACGGTAACAACGTTGTTATCGAAGTAAAGGATGACGGTAACGGTATAGACACCGAAGCTGTTAAGAAGAAGGCAATAGAGCGCGGAATAATTACACCCGAGCAGGCAGAGACAATGAATGAGAAGGAGATCATAGATCTTCTGTTCCTGCCCAGCTTCTCAACCGCAAAGGTTGTTTCGGATGTATCGGGAAGAGGTGTCGGACTTGATGTTGTAAGAAGTAAGATCGGTTCCCTCGGCGGTGATGTATCCGTCAAGACAAAACTGGGAGAGGGAAGTACATGGACGATCCGTCTTCCTCTTACACTTGCTATTATCCAGGCTCTCATGGTTGTTATCGGTGACGAGAAATACGCGATATCCCTCGGAAGCATACAGACTATCGAAGATGTTGCGGAAGAAGATATCAAGTATGTTGAGGCAAGAGAGGTTATCAATCTCCGTAATACGGTTATTCCTATCATCAGACTTCGGGATGTTCTCGGGGTTGAGACTGAAAAAGAGGTAGGATCCAATCTGGTTGTTATCATCGTTAAGAAGGGTGACCAGCTGGCGGGTCTCGTTGTGGACGAGCTCATTGGTCAGCAGGAAATCGTTATTAAATCACTCGGTAAATATATCAACTGCAGCAGTCACCTGATCTCAGGTGCTACCATCCTTGGTGATGGCGAAGTTGCCCTGATACTTGATGCTAACGTTTTGATATAGTAGGAGGAGATAAAATGGATGCGTTAAATATCGCAAGAGAATATGACAGTGTTCAGTATATTGTTATCAAGATCGGTGAGGAACAGTACGGTATAGATATCAGTTATATCGACAACATCGTAAGGATGCAGAGCATTACAAGAGTGCCTCATGTACAGCCTTATTTTGCAGGCGTTATCAACATCCGTGGTGAGGTTGTTCCGGTAATGAGTATCCGTATCAAGATGGGTCTTGAGGCTGACGAATATACGAACAAGACAAGGATAATAATCGTTAAGATGGAGAACAACGCGCCTATCGGCCTGATCGTTGATGAGGTTAGGGAAGTTGTTACTCTTGACGAGAGATCGATTGATGAAGTCATTCGTGACAGTAAGATTGACGAGACGTATATTAACGGAATAGGCAAGAACGGCGATACGCTGATCTCACTTCTTGACCTTAACGCCGTTATTAACGAGAAGGAAAATTCATAACATGGCAAAAGTTGATCTTAACAATATGGAAGGGGTATACTTTGATGTACTCCGCGAGATAGGAAACATAGGGGCGGGAAATGCAACTACCGCCCTTGCTCAGATGCTTAATACCAAGGTTGATATGCACGTTCCGAAGGTCGATCTTCTGGAGTTTTCCGAGGTCGGCGAGGCAATGGGCGGCGAGGAACAGATAATGGCCGGAATATATCTCATAGTCGAAGGGGATATTTCGGGATCAATAATGTTCCTTCTGGAAAAATCATCGGCGAAGGCTCTTGTTGCCAAACTTATGGGAACTACAAGCGAGAACCCCGACGGGGAGTTTGATGAGATGGAGCTGTCGGCACTTAAGGAGATCGGTAATATTATTACCGGGTCTTATCTGTCGTCGCTTTCAACACTTACCAACCTTAATATATATCCGACGCCACCGGATATATGTATAGATATGTGCGGTGCGATTTTATCGGTTCCCGCCATTGAGTTCGGCGCCATCAGTGATAAGATGCTTCTTATTGCAACGGAATTTACTGATGATATTAAGCTTGAAGGCTATTTTATTCTTGTTCCCGATCTTGAATCTTACGATAAGATTCTGACTTCTCTCGGGATGTAGAAATATGCTGATAGCTGCACATGGAGCCATCGCCGATTGGCGATCTGCATGGGCGACACTCCTATTATAAATTTATCAGAGGAATACAATGAGCGAGATGATTAAGGTCGGCATGGCGGACTTGAAGTTATGCAAAGCTCCGGATGCCATTACAACGCTTGGCCTTGGATCATGTGTTGGGATCGCCATCAGGGATCCCATTACAAAGATCGGAGGTCTTGCGCATATCATGTTGCCTGACAGCGGCAACTTTGAAAACCACAACAGTATACCCAAATTTGCGGATACGGGAACAAAGGAACTTGTCAGAATAATCGTTGCTGCCGGTGGAAACAGATCGAGGCTTGTGGCCAAGATCGCCGGAGGAGCACAGATGTTTGCTTTTCAGAGCAAGAATGAAATGACAGCCGTTGGACAGAGAAACGTGGATGCGGTTAAAAAAGTACTTGCCGAGTTGAAGATTCCGATCCTTGCAAGCGACACGGGGCTCAACTTCGGACGTACGGTTGAGTTTTATCCCGAAACCGGCGATTATGTTATCAAAGCTGTCGGCAAGGGAGTAAAGACAATTTAGAAACGGGCATTTTTGCTTATGAATACTAATAAAATACCTGCTCTTGTAATGCTGCTTGCGGGTGCGGTTGCTGTTATTGTTACATACATCAATCATTACAGCCTGGAGGATATGCTGGTTGTACTGATACTTACACTTATAGTTTTCCTGATCCTGGGTGTGGTTATTAAGCTGGTCTTTGATTCGTTTCATATTGAGGAGCCGGATGAGGACAGAGTAGACGACGAAGGGGAAGTCGTTGAAAAAACCGAGTTTTCCGAGGAGAACGAGAACATCGAAGATGAAGGAAATGCAGTTTCCGATGCCGAGGAACAGACCGGGGAGAGAGAAGAGGCTTAAATTCAGGGGATAATTGGAGGGGCTCATGGATGAAAACGGAAAGCTGAAATTATGGAAGGATTACTCGAATAATCCGACACCTCAGCTTCGTGAAAAACTTATACTTGAATATGCTCCGCTTGTAAAACTTGTGGCGGGGCGTCTTTCTATGTATCTGGGGTATAATGTGGAATACGACGATCTGTGCGGATACGGGATATTCGGACTGATCGACGCAATTGACAAATTTGATGCCAAGAAAGATGTTAAATTTGAAACATACGCATCCCTCAGGATCAGAGGTTCGATTCTTGATCAGATCAGAAAAATGGACTGGATTCCCAGAACAGTCCGTCAGCGACAAAAACAAATATCTAATGCGATAGCTGATATTGAAGCCCAGACAGGTAAGACCGCAACAGATGAGCAGGTTGCACTAGCACTCGGAATTACCGATGAAGAGTATTCCGGCTGGCAGGCTCAGATGAATGTAACCAATCTTGTATCTCTTGATGATTTTGTGGAACAGGGAAGTGATGTTGCCGATAACAGAGGATTATCATCACAGCCGGCCCGTCCCGAGGAACATCTTGAGCAGGAAGAATTAAAACAAATGCTGGGAGAGGCACTTAATCTTTTGACCGAGAAAGAAAGAACGGTGGTTGTTTTATACTACTACGAAGAACTTACGCTTAAGGAGATAAGCAATGTTCTTGAAGTGTCGGAGTCAAGGGTGTCACAGCTTCACACAAAGGCACTCGGCAAGATGAAGACAAAGATGGGTAACTATATGGGTATTTTGCAAAACGCCTTTTAATGGCGGGTATCTTATGACAGCGGGGTAAAACTATGAAAAATGGTTACTTCAAGTTACAGTTCACCGATCATGAATCTTATGTCAGCCTGTTTCCTCCGGTAGACGGAGGCGATCCGATACAGGTGGATGAATTGCGCGACTATCTTGTTTCAAAAGGTTTCCCGAATGTTGACGTTGTTGCTCTTAAACAGGTTGTTGATGCTCTTTCCAAGCAGGAGAACATCAAAATAGCCGACAAGAAGGGGATACCCTGTCCCGAAAGTTTCCGGGTATCCATATCGGCTGACAAGATGACGGCAACCTGCAGGTTTTATCCGCCCTCAACCGGAGGGGCTGAACTTACTGCTCCCGATATAAAGAGCACGTTAAAGCTTGAGGGAGTCAATAAAGGAGTTGACGATAAGGCCATTGCGGCATATCTTGCCGGCAGACAGTACTGCACCGACATTGTTCTTGCAAGAGGCGAAGCACCGAAGCCGGGTGAAGATGCTGTGATTGAGTATTTTTTCAATACGAACCCGAATCTGAAGCCAAAGCTTAACGATGACGGATCGGTTGATTTTTTCTCGCTTTCTGCTATTAGTGTTGTTAAAAAAGGTGATAAACTTGCAACCCTTACCAAGGAAGTGGCAGGAGAGCCGGGATTTAATGTGGCCGGGGATGTTCTGCCGCCGCCGGAAGTTAAGAAGCTTACTCTTAAGTATGGGAGAAATATAGATCTGTCCGAGGACGAGCTTTCGATTTTCTCTGCCGTTGACGGGCATGCGTCTCTTGTGGAAGGTAAGGTTTTTGTTTCCGATGTATATGAGGTAAGTGATGTTGATACTTCCACGGGAAATATAGAATACGCGGGAAATGTTTGTGTACTCGGTAATGTGAAGACAGGCTTTTCGATTAAGGCCGACGGTGATGTGGAAGTACGCGGAGTTGTTGAGAATGCAACCATCGAAGCTGCCGGGAACATTACGATTGCCAGAGGAATGAACGGAATGGGCAGGGGCACCATAAATGCCGGAGGAAATGTTATTTCCAAATTCCTTGAGAACGCCAATGTTACTGCCGGAGGCTATGTTCACGCCGAAGCCATTCTCCACAGTAACGTTATCGCAAAAGGTGAGGTTACGGTTACCGGTAAGAGAGGATTCATTACAGGCGGCGTGATCAGAACACCGGAATCAATATCGGCCAAGACCATCGGTTCGGAGATGGGTGTGGATACCGAGCTGGAGGTTGGAACAGATCCTAAGCTTACGCTTAAGGTTAACAGTTTGAATGCTGAGATCGCCACTCTTAAAAAGAGGGTTGAACAGGCCGAGCCTGCGCTCATAACTCTTACAACGAAAATTAAAAGCGGTGAGCAGCTTCGTCCCGAGCAGATATTGTATTTCAAGCAGATATCGGCGCAGTACAAGGAAATGAAGGATGAGCTTACAGCCAAATTAAATGAGGTCAATGAGCTGATGGACGCAATGGATGTCACATCAGGACGTGAAGCCTGCATTAAGGTAGAAGGGTATGCGTATCCGGGAACCAAGATAACGATCAGTGAGATCACCACTGTTTTGACCAAGCCGGTGCAGCACGGAAAGTTTGTTAAAGAAGGTGCTGATGTCAGAGTAAAAGGTTTATAGAATGATAACGCCTATTGAAAACAATAACATGGTCTTTCGGTCTGTGGATTACCAGGCTGCGAAAGTTAACGAGAACGAACATCCTCATACCCAGCATGTAGTGATACAGGAGGACATCGATAAGAACGATGATTCTAATGTTAATACCGTGCGGGAAAAAGATAATGCCGACAAATCCGGCACTGAACATGATGCCAAAGAAGAGGGAAGAAATAAATATTTTTCAACCCGTAAGACAAGGAAGAAGGATGAGATACCGGAGGAGGGAAGAGTTATACCCTTAAGCTCCGGAGGATTTAATATTACAATTTAGGATTGAATTGGTGGTCTTCGTAGGAGGGTAAAATGTCGCCTATGGAAATAGCACTCCTTGTAATAGGAGTGATTATTTTTGTAATTAGTTTTGTGATGCCGGAAGTTCCGATAAAAAAATCGGACAAGGAGATTGCGGCGGAAAAGGAAGAGGCAAGACGTCTTGTTGAGCAGGAAGTCGATACCATGAGACTGCGTGTCGGAGAAGCTACAAATGAGACAGTGGGCTTCGCGGTTGACAAGGCGGAGCGTTCCCTTGAAAAGGTTTCAAATGAGAAAATCATGGCTGTCGGGGAATATGCCGAAACAGTTCTTGAGGAGATCAATAAAAATCATCAGGAAGTTATGTTCCTATACGATATGTTAAAGGACAAACAGACTGATCTTAACAATACAATACGTGAAGCTGATGCTGCCGTGAAGGAGATCGAAAGTGCCTCCCACTCCGCAATGGATGCTTCGGAAACTCTTTTGCGCGGAATGAGCGTTGCCTCGGTATCGCAAAAGGGACTTACCAATGAACAAAAGTCTGTGTTTGATATTGAAATTCCGGATGCACCGCCGGTGGTATTCGAGCACGAAGGAAAGAAAAAGACGGAGGATTCCCCCAAAAAGGGAGTGGCACTTACCCAGTCCAAGATTGAGGCACAACTGCTCGGCATAGATAAACCGGAAGACGCAATTGCAAAAGCCATAACGGCCGATGCACCGGCCAATATCAAGGAAAAGGTTGTGTACGATATTCTCTCGGGTGGCGCATATAAAGAAGGGAATATTGTGAATGTTGATTCACCGTCCAAGGGAGCGGCTACATCAGCGGATTTTGAAGCAATGTCAGGAGATATTACGGAGGCTCCGGCAAACAATAACGATAAGATTCTGTCTATGGCAAAACAGGGATTTGATACGGTACAGATTGCCAAGACGCTTGGACTCGGTGTGGGTGAGGTCAAGCTTGTATTGGATCTGTTCAGGTGATTAGGATATGAAACTGAAGTTTTATTTGAGGGGACTCGGAATAGGTATTGCGGTAACCGCGCTTGTTATGGGGCTTGCCCTCGGGAAAAATACAAAAGAGTCGATGACAGATGAGGAAATAAAGGAGAGAGCGGCAGAGCTTGGTATGGTTGAGGAGGACAGGACGCTTGTGTCGACACCGACAGAAACGCCGACGCCCACTTCAACGCCGACGCCGACACCAACGCCGACACCGACGCCGACGCCCACTTCAACGCCGACACCAACGCCGACGCCTACACCTACGAAGACGCCAACACCGACACCTACGCCTACACCCACGAAGACGCCGACACCGACGCCGACACCTACACCTACGAAGACGCCGACACCTACGCCGACACCTACACCTACGAAGACGCCGACACCAACGCCTACGAAAACACCGACACCAACTCCGACGCCTACACCTACGAAGACGCCAACACCGACACCGACGCCTACACCCACGAAGACTCCGACACCGACGCCGACGCCTACTCCTACGAAGACACCGACAGCAACAAAAGGGGCTACGATTACGGTCACCGGAGGAAGCGGATCCGAGACTGTCAGCAATCAGCTAAAGGCGGCAGGAGTGATAGAGAGTGCATCCGATTTTAACGCATATCTGTGCGCTCACGGATATGACCGCAGAATATCAACCGGAAGTCACGTTATACCGGAAGGTGCGGGATACGAAGAAATCGCAAGAATAATTACAAGAGGAAACAGATAGAAGAAAAGAGGCCCTTATGACTTTTGCAGAGTATTGGGCGCATTATACCGACGTCAAGAAGATGCTTATGTTCCTTGCATTGTCCTTGGCGTTTTCGGTTATATGCGTATTTTATATAATTATGATAGTTACCGTTCAGGCAAGGTTTGTACCTCGCAGTGAACGCAGGCACTTTTACTATGAAAGAGCAAATAATACGATACAGCGATTTTACGAGATGGTTTTTTCGGGAGCATCAATACTCTCTTTTCTGGCGCTGTACTACCTGATCGATCGATTTTCGCCTCAGGGCGAATTCAGGGAATTCTGGGATAACTACAAGGATTTTCTGCTGCTGTTTATGATATGCTTTTCCATCATATTCAATAATCTGCTGGATCGAGTTATTATTCCGCTGAAAAAACTGTCGAGAAGTGAAAGGGGAAGCGTAAGACTTCTGGGGATGCTGTATGTTATACTGATATTCCTGTATATAAAGTTTATATACGAAAACAATAATTATGACGGATTCATTATGTATTTTCTGGGGCTGATGATCGGCCGTTTTATATATTTTGACGCATCGTTTCGGGAGGGGATAAGCACAATTCTTGAATCATTGAAAAATTTCCCGCTGCTGATTCTCGGCCTGGCCTATACGGGATTTATGGCCTATACGGGATTTACTTCGGATTACCTGCTTGTCAGTAACGGTGTGCTCGTATCCACGTTTATAGCCCATATTTTTATGATCGTTGCCATATTTATTGTTCATCACAGTCATTTTATGTCGATTTTTATCAGAAAGGGCTGAACCTTTTTGAACTCAGACAGCGTCTTATATAGTGAAAGGGTAAGATATGCCTTTACAAGGGCGATTTTAGTCACTTATTAATTAAAATGTAATATTTTTTCAAAAAAGTGTTGCATTTGATAATGTTATGTGACATAATCTAAGTAACCGAAGGAATGTATATAGCCGTTTTACAGTTAGGAGGTCAGTTTTATGAAGAACAGGAAATTGATTGCAGGTTTGGCTGTCCTTGGTCTGCTTGTTGTTTCGGCAGCAGCGTATTTCGGACTTGCCGGAGATAACAAAGTAGGATTACTTGAAGAGGATGCTTTCAGAGCTTCACTTGATATCCAGAATGAGAAGGTTGCTTATCTTGATTCCGAAGCGATCGCTCTTTCGAATGCATCCGATTCCGATACGGGACTTCGTTCGGAAGCACTTGATGCGTACAATCAGGTTAACGAGGAGAGAGCTGCTGCAGGTCTTAGCAATCTTAAGTGGGATCAGAACCTTGAGACGGTATCAAGCGTCAGAGCCAAGGAGTGCTCGGTTAAGTTTTCACATACACGTCCCGATGGACGTCAGTGGTACACCGTTAACAGTAAGATCCAGGGTGGTGAGAATCTTGCCTTCGGATTTGATACAGCAGGAGATGCTGTTGATGCATGGATGAACAGCCCTACACACAGAGACAACATTCTTTACGATGAGTTCCAGAGAGTTGCTATCTCTATCTATCAGGATGATGACGGAACTAACTACTGGGCACAGGAATACGGCTATTGATAATATAGAAATGGCAGGGAGACGCGCAGGCGTCTCCCTTTTTTGTGTCATAAACAGTCCATGTTGTATTAAATAACATAGTGAATTTTATAAAACTACAATATATTGTTGCAAGAGGCAATAAAAAACTCTATAATATCTAACATATGGGGGATTATGTATGCGTGTAAGAAGGTTGAAACAGATACTTCTGTTCGGCCCGTATATGGTCTTTCTCGTTGCGCTGATAATGTGTGTCGTCCTATTTGTCATGATAATGCGACAGAACAGACGGATCGAGGCGATGGAGGAGGAGATCGGCCATATATCGATGAATCAGGACAGTCTTATCGAAGAAGTCAGTTCTGTCACATCTTCCGTTGATGAACTTGGCAGCGCAGTCGGAGCCATAAGCAATGAGCTGTCGCTTATTGATATAGGAGCATATGAAAACGGGACACAGCAGGGGCATGCAAGAGTAGCATGGCCGAGGAAGGTATATCTTACCTTTGACGACGGTCCGTCCGCCAATACGGAAAAGATACTCGATATTCTTGATGAGTACGGGGTTAAGGGCAATTTCTTTGTTGTCGGGACCGAAAATGCCGAACTTCGTAAAATGTATAAACGTATAGTAGATGAAGGACATGCTTTGTGCGCTCACTCCTATACGCATAAATACAGCGAAATATACTCATCCGTTGATGCGTTTACCGAAGATTTGGACAGACTGTACTCTCTCCTGTATGAGGTTACGGGAACAGAGCCGGTGGCTTACCGGTTTCCCGGCGGGTCAAGTAACAGCGTATCAAAGATTCCGATGAGTGAATTTATTAAAATTCTGGACAGACGCGGGATCAGGTATTATGACTGGAATGTTGTTTCCGGGGATGCAACCAATCCTATGCTTCCGGCGGAGAAGATCGTTGAGAATTCTCTGAGTGAGCTTAGTGAGTTTGAAGAGGCTATGATTTTGTTCCATGACCTGTCCAATAAAACCAGTACGGTTGAAGCGCTGCCGGAGATAATTGAGGCGCTGCAGGAGAGCGATATTCCCATAGCCGTTATCGATGATACTACAATGACGATTCAGCACTACATAAATACAAAGTCAAAGTGAATGGAGGACGAAAAATGAGTTTTTTCAAGGATTTTAAGGACGATTTATCACAGGCGGTCAATGAATTGATGCCGGAGGAAGCAGCGCCTTCCGCAGCTCCGCAGATGGTTGATACTATTTCGGAATCAGCCGCACCCATCGGACAGGATGATCTTGCCGAGCTTATCAAGGGATTGGACGATGCGGCTCCCGCAGCAGCTGAGCCTATATTTGAAGCTGCTCCCGAGGTATCATCAGCGAGCGTAAGCGTTCCCACACACGAGAATGAGCCGGCAGCACCTGCTCCGGAACCCGCTCCCGAAGCGGCTGCACCTGTTGAAATACCTGTATATACCGAAGAGGTTAAGCCTGCAGCAGAGCCTGTACCGGTTCCTGAGGAGCCCAAGGCGGCTGAACCTGCCAAGGTTGTAGAGCCTATTTTTGCTCCTGAGGAGCCCAAGGCAGAAGCACCGAAGGTTGTGGAACCTATTTTTGCTGCGGAAGAGCCGAAAGCCCCTGTTCCCAATCAGGTTACGGAGCCTATCTTCCCTCAGAACACAGAGCGTCCCGCTCCTATCAATTCTTATGCCGAAGGCGTTAACGAAACCGGTGTTATCCCCAACGGAATGACGGTTGTCGGAGATATAACAACAAACGGATCTCTTGACATTATGGGTACGGTTAAGGGTAACGTTACTGTAGCAGGCAAGCTTAACATTACAGGTAATATAGAAGGCGATTCCAAGGCTGATGAGATATTTGCCGACGGAGCCAGAATAATCGGCGAGGTTATTTCAAACGGAACCATCAAGGTAGGACAGAGCTCCGTTATCAAAGGAAACATGAATGCAACAAGCGCTGTCATCGCCGGTGCGGTAAAGGGTGATATTGATGTGAAGGGCCCCGTTGTTCTTGATTCGACATCCATCATCATGGGTAATATCAAGAGTAAATCCATCCAGATCAACAACGGTGCTGCGATCGAAGGTCTGTGCTCTCAGTGCTATGCGGAAGTCAGCCCTTCAAGCTTCTTCACAGAAGGTTAACATAATATGAAAAGAGTATTACTCAAACTTTCCGGTGAGGCTCTTGCCGGTGATAAGAAAACCGGATTTGACGAGGATACGGTCCGTATGGTTGCCGCTCAGGTCAAACAGATCACTGATGCCGGAACACAGGTCGGTATCGTTATCGGCGGAGGGAATTTCTGGAGAGGCAGAAGCAGCGAGCGGATCGACCGTACCAAGGCAGACCAGATCGGTATGCTTGCCACGGTGATGAACTGTATATACGTTTCCGAGATATTCCGCTCGGAAGGGATGAAAACCAACATATTGACTCCCTTTGAGATAGGCTCGTTCACCAAGCTTTTTTCCAAGGACCGGGCTAATAAGTACTTTGAGAAGGGCATGGTTGTATTCTTTGCCGGAGGAACGGGTCATCCGTACTTTTCAACGGATACCGGAGTAGTTCTTCGTGCGGTGGAAGTGGAGGCAGAGGCCATACTTCTTGCCAAAGCGGTAGACGGCGTGTACGACAGCGACCCTGTGAAGAATCCTGACGCAAAGCGATTTGATGTTATATCCATTGAAGATGTTATTGACAGGAAACTGCAGGTTGTCGATCTTGCAGCGTCAATACTTGCAATGGAAAATCATATGCCGATGTATATTTTTTCCCTTAATGAAAAGGACAGCATTGTCAATACCGTAAACGGAAAATTTAACGGAACACGGGTAACTGTATAATCGTGATTAAGGAGTAAACATTATGAGTGAAAAAGTTAAAGAGTATTCAGACAAGATGCAAAAGACGTTAGACCATCTTCAGTCGGAGTATGCTGCGGTCCGGGCAGGACGTGCCAATCCTCATGTACTTGATAAGATTCGTGTCGACTACTACGGAACTCCCACTCCTATTCAGCAGGTCGGTAACGTATCAGTTCCGGATCCCCGTATCATTCAGATACAGCCATGGGAAAAGGGGATACTGAAGGATATCGAGAAAGCTATTCAGGCTTCTGACATAGGTATCAATCCTACAAACGACGGAACGGTTATCCGTCTTGTGTTCCCCGAACTTACGGAGGAGAGAAGAAAGGAACTTGTCAAGGATATCAAGAAAAAGGGTGAAGATGCCAAGGTTGCCGTCAGGAACATCAGACGTGACGGTAACGACGCATTCAAGAAATTATCCAAGTCCGATGATATTTCCGAGGACGAAGTTAAGGATCTTGAAGATGAACTTCAGAAGACAACCGATAAGTTCATCAAAGAGATCGACTCAATGATAGACGGCAAGTCGAAAGACATAATGACTGTTTAAGGATAAGGGTCACAAGTCGTGACCCTTTTTTGTACAAGAGGTATTTTATGAATGTTCCGAATCATGTGGCCATAATTCTCGACGGAAACGGAAGATGGGCCAAGGCCAAGGGAATGCCGAGAAACTACGGGCATGTTCAGGGAGCCAAGACTGTTGAGGTAATTTGCGAGGAAGCATACAAGATGGGTATCAACTATCTGACGGTGTATGCTTTTTCAACGGAAAACTGGTCAAGGCCTGCCGATGAGGTTGACCAGCTTATGAAACTGTTGCGCAATTATATGAAGACCTGCCAGCAGACGGCCAGGAAGAATAATATGTGCGTAAGAGTCATAGGTGACAAGACAGGACTTGCGGAAGATCTGCAGGAATCCATTGCGGCTCTCGAAGAAGCAACACGTAACAATACCGGTCTTCATTTTCAGGTTGCCATTAATTACGGAAGCCGTGATGAGATAATCCGTGCCGTTAACCGTATAGCGGAAGATGTGCAAAACAGTAAGGTCGATACTCCGATTACCGAAAGTGTTTTTGAGGATTATCTGGATACGAAGGGCATACCTGCGCCTGATCTTCTGATCAGGACAAGCGGAGAGCAGAGGCTGTCCAATTTTCTGCTGTGGCAGCTGGCATACGCGGAGTTTTACTTCACGGATGTTCACTGGCCCGATTTTTCCAAAGAGGAGCTTATTAAGGCCTGTGAGGCATACAGTAAAAGAGACAGACGCTACGGCGGCCATTCTAAGGAGGAGTGATGTTTAAGACAAGGGTACTTAGCGGAGCAATCGTTGCGGTGGTCATGCTGTTATTCACCTGGCTCGGGGGTGTGTACCTCGGTTTATTTCTGATGTGTGTATCGGTTATCGGCCAGTATGAGTTCTACCGTGCCACCGGGGTCATTGCCGGAGGCATGAAGGGGGGCATCCTCCCGGCAATCGGATTTGGCGGAACTCTTTTTTATTACGTGTTTCTTCTGATACCGGCGTCAGATGCGTTTCTGATGATGTTTGTTCCGGTCATTACTCTTGTTGTACTTATGGCGGTTTATGTGTTTACTTTTCCGAAGTATAAGGCGGGTGAAGTTGCGTTTTCATTCTTCGGATTTTTCTATGTAAGTATTATGCTGTCATTTATCTATCTGACGCGGACCTTACCGGAAGGCATATATATTGTATGGCTGATTTTCTTCAGTTCGTGGTTTTGCGACGTGTTTGCATATTTTACCGGAATGCTCACGGGGAAGCACAAGCTGGCTCCCGTTCTCTCACCCAAGAAATCCGTTGAGGGGGCTGTGGGAGGTATTGTATTTCCAGCAATTTTCGGCGCCCTGTACGGTTACTGTATCAACCGGTATGTATCTTCGGGATTTCCGGTGGCAGCGTTTACCGCCCTTACGGCAATAGGAGCGATCGTATCGCAGATAGGCGACCTTAGTGCAAGCGCGATCAAGCGTAATTTCGAAATAAAAGATTACGGGAGTCTCATTCCCGGCCATGGCGGTATTCTTGACAGGTTTGACAGTGTTATATTTACAGCGCCTATGATATATTTTACGGCAGGTTGTTTTCTGGAGTTTTTTTGGGTTAATCTGAGATGAAAAAAATCGTTGTTATGGGTTCTACGGGTTCCATAGGAACCCAGACTCTCGAAATAGTAAGAGACCACAGGGATGAGCTTGAAGTAACAGCTCTTACGGCAAATTCAAGCGTTGATATGATCGTTAAACAGGCTCTTGAGTTCCGACCGAAAATGGTGGCTATGAATGATGAGGCTGCTGCGGAAGCTGTCAGTGCAAAGCTTAAGGGTGAGAACATAAAGGTTGTCTCCGGAATGGATGGGCTGATTGCTGCCGCATCAATGGAAGAGGCAGACATAGTTGTTACCGCAATGGTCGGAATGATCGGTATACGACCGACGATCGCAGCGATCAAAGCAGGCCATGATATCGCTCTTGCAAATAAAGAGACCCTGGTCTGCGCAGGGCATATTATAATGCCGCTGATCAAAGAATGCGGTGTAAAGCTTTATCCGGTGGACAGTGAGCACAGTGCCATATTCCAGTCCCTTAACGGAGAAAATCATGAGGATGTGGAACGCATCATCCTGACTGCATCAGGCGGCCCCTTTAGAACGAAAACCGCAGAGGAACTTGAAAATGTTACGGCGGCTGATGCCCTAAAGCATCCTAATTGGGATATGGGTGCCAAGATAACTATAGATTCCGCAACACTTGTAAACAAGGGACTTGAGGTTATGGAGGCGTGCCATCTTTTTGGCGTAGGGGTAGACGATATAGAGGTGGTGGTACATCCGCAGTCAATCATTCATTCTGCGGTGCAGTACAGGGACGGCGCGATAATCGCCCAGTTGGGAAGCCCTGATATGAAGCTTCCGATACAGTATGCCCTGTTCTATCCTGACAGACCATATCTTAATACTAAAAGAGTTGATTTTTTTAAACTCCGGTCCATGACATTTGAAGCACCTGATCCGGAAAGATTTTTGGGATTTAAGTATGCTCTTGAAGCTGCCAGGGTTGGCGGGATCATGCCCACAGTGTTTAATGCCGCCAACGAAAAAGCGGTGGCGCTGTTTCTAAAAGGCAGGATAAAGTTTACGGACATTGCCGGACTGATAAAACAGGTAATGGATGCTTCAAAAAGAATTGAAAATCCCACGGTGGATGAGATACTTGCGGCCGAGAAGGCAGCAGGGGATATAATTGCCGGACTGATGGATAAGTAGAGAAGGATCACAGGAGAATCATTGTGAAAATACTTATAGCTGTACTGATATTGGCGGTAATAGTTTTTGTCCATGAAATGGGGCATTTTCTTATTGCCAGATTAAACGGAATAGAAGTAGTTGAGTTTACCGTAGGCTTCGGACCAAAGCTTTTCGGATGGACGACAAAGGGCGGAACGAAGTTTTCCATACGGCTCATATTGTTTGGAGCCGCATGCGTTTTTGATGATCTTGATGCTCAGGTCGATGACGGCAATACCGATTTTGCTTCGGTAATTGCCAACTCTTCTTTCAGAAAAGCGAATGTGTGGTCAAGGATAGCGACGACTCTGGCGGGACCTTTTTTCAACCTCCTGCTTGCGTTTATTCTCGGCCTTTTTCTGATGAATTATATTGATATAGCCGATACGACAATAACCGATATAATGCAGGATGGAGCGGCATATGAGGCCGGAATACGCACGGGAGATAAGATAATAAGCGTTAACGGAAGCCGCTGCTATCTGTATCCGGAAGTATCAACCGCGGTGGAACTGGGCTACGGGAAGCCCTTAAAGGTTGTATATGAGCGGGACGGACAGAAGATAAAAGCAGAGCTGCTTCCGAAGATGAACAGTGAGTATAACCGTTTCATGATAGGTGTTGTTTTCGGTGGGCAGGAGATGCCGCAAAAAAGCATAGGCGGTATAGTAAAATCAAGTTATCTGTATGTAAGGTACATGGTCAAGATGACCTTTTCAAGCTTCAGGATGCTCTTTTCCGGACAGGCGAAAGTCTCGGATATAGCAGGACCTGTAGGTGCCGCCCAGATCGTGGGGGATGAATATGAAAGTGCCAAGTCAGAAGGCATGCTGGCTGTAGTTGTGAGCATGCTCAATATCGCCCTGCTTCTGTCGGCTAACATCGGAATCGTTAATCTGTTTCCCCTTCCTGCTTTTGACGGCGGAAAGCTGCTGTTTTTGATTTACGAAGCGATACGTGGTAAGCCTGCGGACAGCAGGGTCGAAGGGACGATACAGCTTATCGGAGTAGGACTTCTTCTTGCACTTCTGGTGCTTGTAATGTACAACGATATAACAAGACTTTTTATGGGATGATCCTCGGCAGCCTTAATTGAGTAATTTTGACTTCTGTACAATATTTACAAAAAGCCGGTATCCGAATAATCGGGTATCGGTTTTTTTGTATGTTTTTTTGCCGGAATTAAGTTACATAAATCATATAAATTACAGGTGATTTTCAAAGACTGTAGAAAAAAATATAGTGTATTGATTGTTATCATAAAGTGGTTTATTTTCTGTTATACACCGCAGGATTTCTTCATAACTGATAACGGTGGTGTAAAGCACGTAGGCCGCGGCTCTCAAGAAGGTAGGAGGGGAAATGTTTGAAAAAGGTCAAACGATAAATAACCGGTACGAGATCGTGAATCTGATTGCAAAGGGAGGAACCAGCTGTGTATATCTGGTGCTGGACCGCCATATCGGAAGAACACTTGCCATGAAGGCAATGGAAAGAGATTCGGTGGGATCTTTTTACTTTGCAAGGAGTGAGATAGAGGCCCTCCGGCGAGTCAGATATCCGTTGATTCCCGTTATATGGGATGCATTTTACGATTCGCAAAAAATATACATAGTCAGTGAATATGTAAAGGGTGATTCCCTGGGAAAACTGTGTAAACCAAAGGGGATGAGCCGGACCAGAAGTCTTGCCATCGCGCAGCATATCTGTTCGGCGCTTGTATATCTTCACCATATGAAGAAGCCGATGCTGTATCTGGATCTGAAGCCGGACAACATAATAATCGATGAAAACGATATGCCGCATTTAATTGATTTCGGGATAGCAGGATGCCTTGCGGATCATCATATACCTGTGGGAACAATAGGGTATTCTCCGCCGGAGCAGTACAGCAAGGATGCAAAGCTCGATCCGGGAGCGGACATTTTTGCATTCGGAATGACGTACTATACAATGAGGTCGGGACTGGTTCCCGCCCAGGATCATCAGGAAGCACTTAATAATATTGCACATTCAAAAATTCTTAATCAATCCGAAATAACATTTCTGACTAAGTGCTGCAAACTATCCAGAGAAGAACGATATACCGATGCGAACGAAGTATTAAAACAGATCAGACATATCAGGACGATCCCGCAAAGAATAAAAAAGTGTGCCGAGCTTACGATCATAACGGCGGGTATTATCGTTGCAGCGTATTACGGAGGTATCCGTATACATAGCAGAATAAGTGAAAACCAAGCCGCCAGGTCCCTTTATGAAGCGGCATCCCTGCATATGAAGGACGGAGAGTACACGCCTGAAGGAATAAGAATCATCAAGACCGCCATAGCAAGCAAGGTACTGCCGAAGGACTGCGAGCAGGATTTTATATTTGAAGTGGCATTAAATGCAATGTTTGTGGAACGAGATTACAAGACAGCGGTGCAGTATTTTTCCAAGCTTGATTCCGGGTCATATCCTGCAGCCTCCGACTATATAAAAATATGCAAAATACAAAACGGGTTTGATTTTGACAGGGATAATACAGCTGTCATTGCAGGAAAACTGTTTGCGGAAACTATCAGACACAGACCATCGGTACAAAAGTACGAAACACTGATTTTTGTGGCGGAGTGTTATGAGAATTATGAGACGAACGAAGCTGAAGGGTTATCCAAGGCCATAGCCGTTATAGATGCGGCAAAAAGTGAACTGGATCAAAAGGGACAGGATGAGGACTTGCCGGAGAAGGAGGAATTCGAAAGAATATACAGACGTCTGGAGGAACTGTCAGCGGTAAAGCGGACAAGAATGAGGGTTATCAATAAAAAAGGGAGAAGAGACTATGAGAATTAAAGGAAAAAAGAACAGATTAATAACAGCCACCGCAATATTTCTGGCTGTTTTCGGGATCGTAACACAGGCCGGTATTGCTATGGTTACTGCGGGAACACCCTATACAGGGTCTTATGGTAATTATTATCTGAACGATGTTTCAAGACCTATATCGGATGGAGACTGCGGATATACAACTGTGTCCAAGGAAGCGAGTTTTCATTTCGAATTCATGAGCAATGGGGAGACGGTAACTTACGTTGAGGAAAGGCGTATTAAACCAAAGTATGCCAAAAGTATATGCTGGGGGAAACCCGAGGTAGTGTGCTGTAATCATTGTGAACTGTTGTCGGATGACGGGAACCGGTATTCTATGCAGATCTTTCTGGAGGATGACAACGGGAATGAATATTGCAGGAAGAGCGGATACGAGTTGACGAGGGAAGACCTTAAAAGTACGGGTCTTGATTTTGAGAATCTGGCAACCCCCATAAGAGTGGGACTGGAGATTACATTATACCCGGGAGAGTACTGTCCGTACTGCAAGAGACACAAGGGAGATCTGATCATAGTTGACGGACTGAAGTGGGGAATGACCTGTGTTGATTTTTCTTCTCATCCGCAGTCTGTTCCGGCCACATACGGAGGAAGTGCCGAGTTTACGGTGGGACTGGCCACCTACAGAAATACACTGGGAGACAGCCTTGATTTCTATAAATGGGAGATCATGGGAGAAGAGGGAGAATGGAGTCCGGTTGAAGACGGAGTCAGCAGTACGGGAACCGTGTTCGAAGGAAGCGATACGAATCATCTGACTGTTTCAAACATCAGCCGGGATCTGTACGGGAGCAAGTTCAGATGTGAACTCAAGGGAGCCAATTATATGAAGGCGTTTTCACTGCCTGCCGGGCTTATGCTGTCAGAGTATAATCCGGTGCCTACACTGCCACCGACTGTGACCACTGTTCCGGCCATAACTCCCGCGCCGGGTTCCGGCACAGAGTATAAACCATCAGCTTCGTCATCGGCCTATGTTCAGCCTTCATCATCCAATGAAATCAAACCGGCTGCTTCAAGTTCATCACACAGCAGCACCTCCGGTGGCGGAACATACAAAGGAGATATTATAACACCCGCAATAAGCGGCACAGATCCAAAGATCAGCACCACTGACTCAATATCGGGGACATCGCCCGGTACATCAGGCAAAAAGAGACCCGTTTCTTCGACGGGACGCTTGCCGGCAGGAGACGATAAATCAGCATCGGCATCATCCTCATCGCTCTCGCGCAAAAGCCCAGGAGCGAATTACGTTATGAAAAACGGTGTGCTCTATATAGTTGATGACGAAGATACGGCTGTAGATTCCGGTGAAAAAAACGGAGGTGAAGAGATAAGGAGTGAGGAGTCGGAAGTTGTAAGTGAGTATTCGGCAGATGATCTTGCAATTGAAGGTAATCTGTACAGTGCCCGGAAGGAAAGGAGTTTTTGGAGTACAACCCCCGGTTATTTAGTGATCGGTGTATCGGCGCTTCTGCTTTTGATACTGATACTGTTTTTCCTCTTTTTCGGAGTAATTGTGTGCGGAGAGGTTGAAGAGCATGACGAAGTGTTTGAACTTTGCGGCATAAGGCTTATGCAATGGCACAAAGGCAGTTGGCAAGTGAACTTAGGATGTGCTTTTGATGAAAATGCGGTAGTAAAGCTACATATCGGATTGTTGTTTGCGCTGATTTTTGCCGAGTGGGACATTACCGGCAAATCAAAGGGAATATATGAAGGAGAGACCGGTGCTCCTGCAGGACAGGGAATGCTTATGTACCGCAAAAATATAAGGAGGAGTGTATGAAAAGATTTATCGGATTAATAATCTGTATGTGCATATATTTGATGACAGGTAAAGATATAATGGCTGAGGAGAACGAAAGGCTCATAGTTAACATAACACAGGAAAACGGGGAGTCCGTTCTTGTTAAATCAGGTCATACTCTTTACACGGCACTTCCGGTCATCTTTACAATACCGGATAATGTGGGAGACAGCTATTACAGCATAAGTACTGACAACGGGATATCCTTCGGAACTTATGTGAAAATGGAAAGTGATTCCGTCACTCTCTACCCGGACGATAAAACATCGCCCGAAGGGAAGTGGCAGATAAGGTTTGCCAATGTATCGGAAGGGACTGAAAAGGATTCGGAAGTATATGTGATACATTTTGATGTTACGCCACCCGTAACAGATATTGACCGGGAGGGAAAGCTTACAATAAGAGATGATACCGGAATACTGAGGTGTGTTGTAAATATCGGCGATACAAAAGCTGACGAGACAGTATTTGACGAGAGTGAACAGATAAAAGAGTATGAACCGGAGCTTAATATTAAAGGCAGGGCAAAGTATGGGGACAGCATTGAAATAATATGTGAGGATATTGCGGGTAATCAAAGGGTATTATCATTTGAGTATCTCGTTGACGAGTCAGATCCTCAAATATCGGCGGAGGGTATATCGGATGGTGCAAGGCTACGCCGGGGCGCAAAATTAAAGGTAAAAGCATCCGATGGGGAATCTAAATGTTATGTAAACTATATTGCCGAGCGGGTATCAGGTGATGAGGTAATATCGGTTTCGGAGTACAATTTACCTGCTGATACGGAAATTGCATTTGATAAGGACGGAGCATATTCTGTTATTTTGTATGCGACCGACAGTGCCGGTAATGAGAGTATTAGGCACCGGCTGGGCTTTGCGGTCGATAGTAGCGCACCCCATATAGAGATCGGCGGAGTCTGCGAAGGGGTTGACATAAAATCAGACGCTAGGGTATCAATAGAGGTTGGGGATAATCTGTATGAAGATACAGATGTTGACATAATATTTACAAGGACTACACCGTCGAATGTCCAGAATATACCGATAAACTCTTACAAACTCAATGCATTCCGAGATGAAAGAGAGGTTGACATAAATGCAGACGGAGAATATGAACTTCATGTCACGGCTACTGACGGTGTGGGAAATACTACACATAAGGACTGCAGATTCCGTATTGACAAGACTGCTCCCGACATTGCGGTTTCGGGAATAAATGAGGGGGAGATCACAAATGAAAAGAGTGCTTTAAGGTTCAGGGCGGGAGAGATGTTCTATGATTCGACAGTTATGTCATGGCTGCTTGAGAAGAGGGAGGCTAAGGGCTTTACCCCTGTTTTAAATGATGCCCATGTGATGAGATCGGCACAGGATTATTTTGATATTTCAGTGGATAAAGAGGGAGAATACCGGCTGACATGTACGGCAGCAGACAGAAGCGGCAATACATCCCAAAAGACGGTGGCATTTACTGTTGATTACACTCCTCCCGTGATTTCGGAAATATCGGGATTTGACAGAAAGTTTGTAAAGTCATTTTCACTTGCGGGAAGGATAGCGGATTATGTCAGTGATTCATCGCCTTTTAGTGCAAAAGCTTATCTGAACGACGCTGAATTCAAAAAGGGTGACGTTGTAATAGAGGAGGGGAAATATTTTCTTACGGTTATAGCTGAGGATGCGGCATCAAATGTTTCGGAGGAAACGGTTTCTTTTATCGTGGATCATACTGCTCCGCAGATCGTTCTGTCCGGATTTGACAAAAACGGAAATATTAAAAAGGGCAGTATTCTGTCTGTCGGTCTACTTGAGGAAGGTGACAGTCTGACAAGTGTAAAGTTTAACGGAAGAAGCATATCGATAGATCAGGACAATACTGCAACAATAGCGGTAAACGAATACGGAAAGTATGATCTGGAGATCAAAGCATGTGATATGGCCGGAAACATTACAGATACGAAGATCGGAACGGAATGCTATATGTATGGAGGATTATTTGACGGCTATACGGTTGAAGAAAAAACAATATCGGCATCACCTGACCGGGGCGAGGATATAGATATAAGAGGGCTGCTTTTAGGGCTTGCTTCCGTACTTTCCGGTACTTTCGGATTGACATACCGCACCTATTTATCGGGCAAGTAGTAAATTGACTATTCGGTCGTAACGTTGTAAATTATAATCATGTTCAGAGATAATACTAAAGTTATAAAAATAGGTGACCGGGTTATCGGAGGGGGCAATCCCGTTCTGATCCAGTCCATGACCAATACGAAGACAGGGGATGTTAAGTCTACGGTTTCACAGATAAAGCGTCTGGAAGAGGCGGGCTGTGAGATAGTCAGATCAACGGTGCCGGATGAGGAGTCTGCAAGGGCCATATCCGCCATAAAAAAAGAGATAAACATTCCTATCGTTGCGGATATCCACTTTGATTACAAGATGGCGATAGCGGCAATAGAAAACGGGGCAGACAAGATAAGGATCAATCCCGGAAACATAGGGTCCGGGGAAAGATTAGGTGAAGTTGTACGTGCCGCAAAAGAAAGAAACATTCCGATACGTGTCGGTGTAAACAGCGGCTCTCTTGAGAAAGATATTGTAGCAAAATATAACGGAGTTACCGCAAAGGGAATAGTCGAGTCAGCACTTGATAAGGTCCATATGATCGAAGATTGCGGATATGACAACATAGTTGTTTCCATAAAATCATCGGATGTTCTTATGACTGTTGCTGCCCATGAGGAGCTTGCACCCGTATGTCCATATCCCCTTCATGTTGGTATAACCGAATCGGGGACTCTTCACTCGGGAAGCATCAAGTCATCTGTGGGACTGGGTATCATTCTCAATAAGGGAATCGGAGATACGATACGTGTATCCCTGACAGGAGATCCGGTGGAAGAAGTTATTACCGCAAAGCTCATCCTTAAGAGTCTGGGACTTCGTAAGGGCGGCATCGATGTGGTATCATGCCCTACATGCGGCAGGACAAACATAGACCTTATCCCCCTTGCAAACGAAGTTGAAAGACTTGCGGCAGGATACGATCTTGATATTAAAGTTGCCGTGATGGGATGCGTTGTAAACGGTCCCGGAGAAGCGAAGGAGGCCGACCTTGGTATAGCCGGTGGAAACGGTGAGGGCCTTCTTATCAAAAAGGGCGAGATAATCAGAAAGGTTCCCGAAAAGGAATTGCTCGCGGTACTTAAATACGAATTGGATAATTGGAATAAATAGTAATGGAAAAGAAATTTTTTGACGTTTTTTCATCGCTTGTTGTTTCCGATGATGACAGAGAATTAATGGAAGAGACCAAAGTTACAAGGTTGGTCTCTTCTTCACGTCGTGATAAGCTTCATATTCATCTTGTCAGCGATTACATTATTCCCAAGGACAGAATATATGAAATGGAGCGCAAGATACGCGAACAGTATTACCCGAATTCTCCTGTCAGCATCAGGATAATCGAGAAGTTTAATCTTGCAGGCACATATACCGCAAAGGCGATCATCAGCCAGTACAAAAGCAGCATCATAACAGAGGCTTCAAACGTTAATCCTGCATGGGTGGATCTGCTCAAGCATGCCGATTTTGAGTTTGATGAAGGCAGTGATTCGATGACACTTGTACTTGAGGACAGACCGATCGCACATGATATGTCCGAGGAGATAGCGGACTTTCTGGATCATGCCGTAAATGAAAGATGCCGGACTGCATTCGGAATAACAGTAGCATTCAAGCAAAAAGAGACCCGCCAGAGTTACGTTCATTCAAGAGAACGTATGCTTGAGGAAGTAAGGAAAATATCCTTTGAAACACTTGAAGGAGCCGGGACGGAATCAAAGGCAGATGATCGTACGCCTATAACCCAGAGAGCATCGGATGAAGAATTCCTGATGTATGAAAAGATGGCAAACGATAATGATGTCTATAATATATACTCCGGCGGGCCGGTGACAATACCTCAGCCGGAAGCAGATATCCATTCCGATGCTCAGGAGAGTACACCTCCTTCGGGTAAAACCGAAGAGGTTAAAAGGGAATCGGCAAGAGGAAAATTCAGTAAGAGAAAAGAGCCCTCCAATCCGGATGTTATATTCGGCAAGGATTTTACCGAAGGTCCCATGAATATATGCGATATAGACGGAGATATCGGGACGGTCATTATTCGCGGTCAGGTAGGTGCGTTTGAAGTCAGGGATACGAGAACCGGCAAGAAGATGGTTACGTTTTCCGTGACTGATTTTACCGATACGATAGATGTAAAACTGTTTCCCAGAGAGGATCAGCAGGAGCGGCTTTTTGATTATATAGGCGATGGAAAGTTCGTGCTGATAAAAGGCACCACCGGCATCGATAAATATGACGGAATACTCTCTCTCGGGTACATAGACGGCATCAAGAAAACCGGTGACTTCAGAACCAAACGAATGGACAACGAACCGGTAAAGCGTGTGGAGCTTCACTGCCATACGAAGATGAGTGATATGGACGGAGTGTCCGATGTTTCGGATATAATCGACTGTGCAAGGGAATGGGGAATGGAAGCGATAGCCATAACCGATCACGGGGTTGTCCAGGCCTTTACCGAAGCGTTCCATCATATAAGAGACAAGAAGATAAATGATTTTAAAGTCATTTACGGTATGGAAGGTTATGTTGTAGATGATACGTCACAGATCGCGGTTAATCCGGAAGATCATACTATAAATGATACGTTTGTGGTATTCGATATTGAGACGACGGGATTTTCACCGACGGTGAACAATATAATCGAGATCGGAGCGGTCAAGATCGCAGAGGGCAGGATAGTTGACAGATTTTCCACGTTCGTTAACCCCCAAGAGCCTATTCCCTACAGGATAGAAAAACTGACCGGGATAAACGATTCCATGGTGGAGGATGCTCCCTTCATTAACGATGCACTCACGCAGTTTTCAAAGTTTTGCGAGGGCGCGGTATATGTTGCCCATAATGCAAACTTTGACATGGGATTTATCAAGGCAAAGGAAGAGGCCGCGGGCATAGTCCGCCCGTACAGTTATGTGGATACTCTCGGTATGGCAAGGCTTCTCGTGCCGGAGATCGCCAGATTCAAACTGGACAATCTGTGCAAATTCTTCAAGATCTCCCTTGAAAATCATCACAGGGCTGTAGACGATGCCGAGGCTACGGCACATATTTTTCTAAAACTCATAGAGAGGCTCGCGGCGAAAAATGTTGATACTCTAAAGGGCTTAAACGATCTATGTGCCACGTCCGATGAGAAGATCAGAAAATCACCGAGCAATCATATAATTCTTCTTGCTGCAAACGAGACCGGAAGGATAAATCTGTATAAGCTTGTATCCCAATCTCATATCAGGTACTACAACGGACATGCAAAGATTCCGAAGAGTCTGATAGAGAAGCATCGTGAGGGCCTCATAATCGGATCGGCCTGTGAACAGGGAGAACTATATCAGGCAATAATAAGCAAGAGGAGCGAAGACGAGATACTCCGTATTGCCAGGTTTTATGACTACCTTGAGATCCAGCCTAACGGCAATAATGAATTCATGATCAGAGAGGATCGTTTTGAAGATATCAATTCCGAAAAGGATCTTGAGGACATTAACAAAAAGATAATTGAGATAGGCGATATGCTCGGTAAACCGGTTGTTGCAACCTGTGACGTTCATTTTCTTAATCCCGAGGATGAAGTGTACCGTCGTGTGCTTATGGCCGGAAAAGGATTTAAGGATGCGGATATGCAGGCGCCACTTTTCCTTCGTACAACCGAGGAAATGCTTGCGGAGTTTGATTATCTGGGGTTCGACAAGGCGTATGAAGTAGTAGTTACCAATACACGCAAGATCGCAGATATGATCGAGACAATAGAGCCGGTGCGTCCTGACAAGTGTCCGCCTGTTATTGAGAATTCCGATAAGATACTTACGGATATATGTTACCGGAGAGCAAGGGAAATATACGGGGACGATCTGCCCCAGCAGGTATCGGCAAGGCTTGATAGGGAGCTTCACTCCATCATCACAAACGGATTTGCGGTGATGTATATAATAGCCCAGAAGCTTGTATGGAAATCAAATGAGGACGGTTATCTTGTGGGGTCGAGAGGATCGGTAGGATCTTCCTTTGTTGCCACAATGGCCGGGATTACCGAAGTTAATCCGCTGCCGCCTCATTATTATTGCAGCTCCTGCCATTATGTGGATTTTGACTCCGACGAGGTCAGAGCCTATGCCGGAAGAGCGGGTTGCGATATGCCCGATAAACTGTGTCCTAAATGCGGGGCACCTCTTAAAAAAGACGGTTTTGATATTCCGTTTGAAACATTTCTCGGATTCAAAGGTGACAAGGAGCCCGATATCGACCTGAATTTTTCCGGTGAGTACCAGTCCAAGGCTCATAAGTACACCGAAGTTATTTTCGGTGCGGGACAGACATTCAGAGCCGGAACAATCGGAACACTTGCTGACAAGACTGCATACGGATATGTAAAAAGATATTTCGAAGATAAACATATTGACAAGCGACCTTGCGAGATCGACAGACTTGCAAGAGGATGTACGGGTGTGCGACGTACTACGGGACAGCATCCCGGAGGTATTATAGTTCTGCCCCGGGGAGAGGATATCGATTCGTTTACACCGATCCAGCACCCCGCTGATGATATGAAGTCGGATATAATAACGACGCATTTTGATTATCACTCGATAGATCATAACCTGCTAAAGCTTGATATTCTCGGACACGATGATCCGACAATGATCAGGATGCTGCAGGATCTTACGGGGACAGATCCTAAAGAGGTTGCACTTGATGATCCGGAAGTCATGAGCCTGTTTGCATCTACCGATGCACTGGGGATAACGCCGGATGATATAGGAGGGTGTCCTTTGGGGTGCCTCGGAATACCAGAATTCGGAACGGATTTTGTCATACAGATGCTTGTTGATACAAAGCCTTCCGCATTCTCCGATCTTGTCAGAATATCGGGTCTGTCTCACGGAACCGATGTATGGCTGAACAATGCCCAGACTGTTATCGAAGAAGGCAAGGCTACAATATCGACAGCCATATGTACGAGAGATGACATAATGACTTATCTGATCAACATGGGCCTTGAGAGCTCTCTTGCCTTTAATATCATGGAGAAGGTCAGAAAAGGTACCGTAGCGAAAGGCAAATGTGCCGAATGGCCCGAGTGGAAACAGGAAATGCTTGACCATGGTGTGCCGGACTGGTATGTATGGTCCTGTGAAAAGATAAAATATATGTTCCCGAAAGCCCACGCTGCTGCGTATGTAATGATGGCATGGCGTATCGCATATTATAAGATCAAGTATCCGCTTGCGTATTATGCAGCGTATTTTTCCATAAGGGCGTCGGCGTTTTCATACGAGACCATGTGCCGCGGACGCGAGGTACTTGCGGAAGAGATTGCCCGCTACCGCAAGATGGCATCGGATTCATCCGTCAAGATGACCAGTAAACAGGAAAATACTCTGAAGGATCTGAAAATAGCGGAGGAAATGTATGCAAGGGGATACGATTTTTGCCCTATAGACATTTTCAAAGCCAGAGCCCATCATTGCCAGATCATCGACGGTAAGATAATGCCGAGACTTGACTGCATTGACGGTCTGGGAGACAAGGCGGCGGACGGTGTTACGGATGCGGCTTCCGACGGGCCGTTCCTGTCAATCGATGATTTTATCGACAGAACCAAGGTGTCCAAAACAGTTACGGATCATATGGTGGAGCTGGGACTTCTGGAAGGGCTGCCGCAGTCAAACCAGCTTTCTTTGTTCGATATAGTGTAGTGTTATTATTTGATTATTAATTGGACTATTATTTACGCGAGAAGCGGGTCCTGTCTGACAGGGCGCCGGTCGCTCAAACAGTCCTCGACGCTTCAGGAAAGCCTTCGCGTCTGCGGAACTCGCTTTGCGGCATCCCTGCAGACACCCGTTAAAGAACATTGTATCAGGGAGTCAACTATGGGAGAGCCTGTATATATGATAAACAAGATCCACATGGGACCTGCTAAATGTGCTCTCGATCTCGGTGACGGGAGCGAAAGAGGCGAATATGTAAATCAGGATTATATCCTGAATGTGCTTGGCCGTCCTCACAGAGCGGTTAACATAATGTACACATATTATCCAAAGGACAAGCAGTGGCCTCAGCGGATTTCAGAGGCTTGTGCCGATATGGAAGTAAATTTTGCGTGGGATTATCCTTACGATGATTATCCGCCGTTTACCCCTGATGGTGCGCAGTTTGAGCAGATGCGCGACATCAGAAGGCACGGTCAGGATGTTATGTTAACCCTGACTATTGACTGCTCTCTTGATGACAATGAACTCATAAGCATTGCCCGGCAGTTATCGACTTTCGGGCGCATGATGCTTCGGATAAATCATGAGTGTAACGGTAACTGGTTCACCCACAACCGCCGGTTTTCATATGAGGAGATCGGGAAGTTTTTTGTACGCTTTTGTAATATAATAAAAGAGCATGCTCCGAATGTAAGAGTTGTATTTTGTGCGGGACTTGCCGCAGAAGACGGGAAGGTGGAGCACGAGGATGTGTTTGCGGATGCTTACCGTGCGGCTGATATATGGTCGGCAGACAAGTACATCGCGCTTCACTACGGATGGCCGTACGACAAGGCCGAAGCAGGCGGCGGAAGATACGAATCACAACCGGTCAGGGAAGTGTTTGAGGCATTTGACAGAACCTACAAAAGACTGTGTTCTCAATTCGGGAATAAACCGTTTATTCAGGCCGAATCAAATGCTGACGGGGATGTTACCGGACCGATGCAGCAGGGCGGGATCGTGTCGTCATATTACAATATGGTAAGAGACGAAAATGCGCGATGGCTGTCCGGAATATCCATGTACCAGTTTCGGGACAGGGGAAGACTCGGTCTTGAGATTCAGGATCCGAACAACGCGTCCGTCGGGATTGCACAGCCTCTTTTGAAGGAATACAAAAGGATCATGCAGTATCCCTATTTTTCACCGGAAATTACCGTACAGGGGGAGACATCCTATCCGGCTACGCTGCGCTGGGGCGGCAGTGAGGATGCCGACGGCATTGAGATCGTGACGGAGTTTGAGCATACTCCCGAATTCTGTGAAGTGACCCTGCAGGAAGACCTTAGCCTTATGCTTGAGTTTAACGGCAGATGGTTTTACAAAGGAGCCGGAGTATGTGAAATTGATCTTATGCCTGCTTTTTTTGAGCGACCGCTTACGGCCAGGACAAATGTGCCCCTTAGGATCTTTGCAACGCCACCCGACGGGGAAAATCACAAAACCGGCAGGGAGGACTGGAATACTTCACAGTATTATGAAATGACACAGGAAGTACAATTCAGGATCAGGTACGAGACAACATATGGAGAATAAGAGAATAATATCTATTCCGGGTTACGGTTATATGTATGAGACCCACTCGCATTCGAAGGAATCAAGTGCGTGTGCAAGGGATTCGGCTGTTGATATGGCAAAAGCACATAAGGCGGCGGGATATACGGGAATGATCCTTACCAACCATAACTGGGGAGGCAATACATCCGTAAGCCGTGAACTGTTGTGGAATGATTTTCTCGATGCATTTTTTGAGCCCTACTATCTTGCAAAGAGGTGGGGAGATGATAATGATTTTCAGGTATTTCCCGGATATGAGGCAGGGTACAACGGAACAGAGTTTCTTATCTACGGTCTTGATATCAAGTGGATGCATGATCACCCCGAGATCAGGGATGCATCTGTAGAGGAACAGTTTGAGATAGTACATGCGGGGGGAGGTATCGTTGTTCACGCCCATCCTTTCCGGGAGGCCTTTTATATTAAAGAGATCAGGCTGTATCCGGAATACATAGATGCGGTAGAGGGTGTCAATGCTGCACACTGCCCTTACAACGGACTGCTGGATAACACGGCTTTTAATGAAAAGGCATTGGACTTGGCGCATAGGCTTGGCAAGGTAATAACAGGCGGAAGTGACATACACAACGTGAATCTTATCGGAGGCGGAATGGCATTTTTGAGAAAACTTAAGAATATAAATGATTTTGTATCGGTTATAAAAGGTGCCGGTGCGGATGACTACCGTGTAACGGACGGAACCCGTGTCTGGGACGCCTGCGGAGGAAGACTATGAAGCTTGCAAGAGTTACAAAAAAAGGTAATAAATCATTTTACATTGAGTTCATGCTTATGACACTGGCGCCTCTTATCGTGTGCGGCATTGTTATGATCATTGTATGCTCGCGGTCCATGTCAAAGGCCATAAAAGATGATGTGTCCGATAATCTTAAAAATGTGGCACATACGATACAGCTGGCATATGATATGAGATATCCGGGAAACTGGAACGTTAAGAGCGAAGGGGACGATGTAAAAGCCGTAACTTTGTATAAAGGCGGGGAGCCGGTTTCCGGCAAGTATGATTTTATTGACAGCATCAGCGAGGAAAGCCGGCTTGAGATATCCATTTTTTACATGGATACAAGGCTTCTGACAACGATCCGCGGAAATGACGGGGAGCGGCTTGAGATGACTGTTGCCAGCGAGAAAATCGTTGATGACGTGTATCGCGGCATGGCCAGTGTTTTCTATGATAATGTCAAGATCGCCTCGACGGATTACTACGCGTATTATGCGCCGATCATGTCAGAGGACGGAAGCGAGTGTCTGGGAATGATAGGTGTTGCCAAGCCTTCGGACGCGTTAAAGGATACCATCAACGGCTTAATAAACAAGAATATTCTAGTGATGATCCTTGGTATCCTTGTTACGTCATTCTTTATCACAAGATTTGCAAACGGTATCGTAACGATTATAAAGCGTATGCTTGATTTTATGAAAGCACTTTCGGCTAACCGTCTGGACGTTAAACTTGATGCCACTGTTGCACAGAGGGAAGATGAACTAGGTGAGATGGGAAGGAACCTTAACAGTCTCCAGATCGCCCTAAGACGTCTTATTGAGCGGGATGTATTGACGGGACTGTATAACAGGAGAAGTGCCGAGAAGAGAATTGATGATATTGAAGGAAGCGGAGTTAAGTACTGCGTGGCAATCGGAGACATAGATCATTTCAAGAACTTTAACGATACATTCGGTCATGAATGCGGCGATGTGGTACTTCGTGAAGTAGCGCTCCTGCTTAATGAAGGAATGAACGGAAGAGAAGGATTTGTGGCAAGATGGGGCGGTGAGGAATTCCTGCTTGTATTTTCAAATTGCGGGATCGATGAAGCCTATGATGCCCTTATGCTGATCCGTCAGGCACTGCACGACAAGGAGGTGGAATATGACGGTCAGATACATAAAGTGACAATGACATTCGGTGCGGCAGAGAAGATAGAAGGTATTCCCATTAACCACCTGATAAGGAATGCTGACGATAAGCTTTATGAAGGTAAACAGGGCGGAAGAGACAGAGTTATCATCTGACCCGGTTCTTATATATTATACAAACCGAAACAAGTTAGAGTGTGTATTTTGGAGGAATAAGATGTATAAAGACGTAACGCTGTGCGAAAACTGTAAACACTTTTTTGTAAACCCGGAGGGTATCGGTATGTGCCAGAATGAAAAAGGGCTGGCATTTCCCACATCAGGTGATTTTTGCTCTAAGGCAGAGAAGACTGAAGGAAGCCGTGAAGTCAATAACTCCGAGCTCCTTAAGCGTGTATACGAGCAGCGAAGAGGAGGCTGAAAAGCAATAAATAATGTCAAAGTATATTTTCGGCAGACCGATTGGCAAACTGATACACGGAGGAGACTACAATCCTGAGCAGTGGCTTGACAGACCGGACATTTTAAAAGCTGACATTGAGCTTATGAAAAAGGCCGGAATCAACGAGGCAACTCTCGGAGTGTTTTCGTGGAGCGTATATGAGCCTCGCGAGGGCGAGTTCCATTTTGAGTGGTTAAAAGACACTATGGACAGGCTGTATGAAAACGAGATATACAGCATTGTCGCAACTCCCTCCGGAGCAAGACCGGCGTGGATGGATCTGAAGTATCCGGAGGTTATGCGTGTTGACGGCATGGGGATCAGGAACAGACACGGCATGCGTCATAATCACTGTTTAAGCTCCAAAGTTTTCAGGGAGAAAACCGGTATCATAGACAGGAAGTTAGCCGAGAGTATCGGATCACATCCCGGTCTTCTTATGTGGCATATATCCAATGAGTTTGGCGGTGAGTGCTTCTGCGATAACTGCAGGAACAGATTCAGAGAGTATCTGAGAGCGAAATTCAACGATGACATAGAGGAACTGAACCGCCAGTGGTGGACTACTTTCTGGAGTGCCAGATATGAAAGCTTCGATGAGATTGAACCGCCTTACGATAACGGTCAGAGAGCTGTTATGGGACTGAATCTTGAATGGAAGCGTTTTACCACATGGAATTTTGCGGATTTTGCCGCCTGTGAGATTGATACCGTACGGAAGTATTCCGGAAGATGCGACATTCCGGTAACTACAAACATGATGAAACAGTACGACGGTATAGATTACAGAGTGCTGGCAAAACAGATCGATACCATATCGTGGGACAGCTATCCGGAATTTCATAATGACCGGGAAAGCTATGCTGATACCATGCGTGAGAGCGCATTCGATCATGCGCTGATGCGGGGACTAAAAAGAGGACAGCCGTTCATGCTTATGGAAAGCACGCCGGGTGTTGTTAACTGGATGGAATACAATAAACTCAGGCGTCCCGGTGTTCATATCCAGTTTTCTCTTCAGGCACTTGCATCGGGATCTGACACCGTTCAGTATTTCCAGTTCAGAAAATCAAGGGGCTCTGCCGAGCAGTTCCACGGAGGGGTTGTAGACCACGCCGGTACGGACGATACGAGAGTGTTCAGGGAAGTTGCCCGTATGGGAGCGATGATGAAAGAACTTTCGGATCTTGAAGGCACACTTTGGGATGCAAAGGCTGCGGTACTGTTTGACTGGGACAACTGGTGGGCAATTGAGGGTACCGGAGGGTTTGCGAAGACCACCAGAAATTATCCTCAAACATGCATAGGGTATTGGAAGATGTTATCGGAACTCGGTGTCGAGGCAGATGTTATATCGGCTGAGGATCCGTTTGACGGATACAGTCTGATAATCGCGCCTATGATGTTTTTGCTAAGGGAGGAAGCAGCTGACAAAATCAAGGAATATGTAAGCTGTGGCGGAACCATACTTGGCACATACATGATGGGATATATAAATGAGAACTGCCTGTGCCATCTTGGCGGATTCCCCGGGGCAGGGCTGTCTGATGTATTCGGAATCGTAAGTGAGGAGATCGATACACTGTATCCTACCGACACAAATGCCATTCACATTACGGATGACAGATTCGGAAAAGCGGACTGGACCGTTAAGGATTATGCCGAAGTTATCAAAGTAAAGGACGCAAACATAATCGGTGTTTATACGCAGGACTATTACCGGGATCTTGCGGCACTTACATACAAGGAGTACGGAAAAGGTGTGGCTTACTATCAGGCCGCCAGAAGCAATACGGAGGATATCAGGGAGTTTCTCAGGGCAATCCTTGATGCGGCCGGAATAGAAGCAAAAGATGTTCCAAAAGGGATAGAGTATCACAGGAGAAGGGATGATGAAAAATCATATGATTTTTACCTGAACATTTCCGAAGATACGATAACGGTTGAAGGGTGCGAACTTGCTCCAAAGGAAAGCCTTGTTGTCAGAACGGGGGCAGACGGCAGCGTACGGCATTTGCGGGTTACAGTTTGATTGCTGCATATTGATTCTCCTTTTGTTCATAATTTGATTTTACGTCGATAACTGGAACGTAAGTGATAAAATCACACGATCATCATAGTACGGATATGGCAGTACGTACAGACAGAATCATTTCATAAGATCATTACATACACACCGCAATTTCGTAATATAAATCTTACGATTCGTGTGTTGAGATTAGACAGATATTAATCCTAAAAATGTTAATGGAAAATGATAGAAGACAGTAAGAGATTTTATGAGAATTACGTAAAGCAGATGATACACGACAGGTTCTCTTCCTACGAATCACGGATAGCTGTGGGGATCGCAGGGGAGGGGAGCGACTGCTTCGGTTATGATGATGCCATATCAAGGGATCATGACTTCGGGACCGGTGTATGCTTGTGGCTCGTTGATGAGGATGTGAAAGAGATTGGTAAAGACCTTTCGGCTGCCTATGAAGAGTTGGTGGATGCTAAAGATAGGTCTTATTATACAGAGAGACTCCGGGAGAGGCGGGGAGTCATGGCGGTTCATGATTTTTACTCGAATATCCTTCGCATAGACTGTAATACGGCTGACTGTGTGATGACAGAAGACCAGTGGCTCCTGCTTGACCATACGTGTCTTGCGACAGCGGTAAACGGAGAGGTTTTCCGGGATGATGCGGGTGTGTTCACGCGTTTTAGGAGGCTTCTTCTTGACTATTACCCGGACAGGGCATGGCGTATCCGGATAGCGGAGAAGATGCATGAATACTCCGCCGCTTTGCAGATAAACTACCAAAGGTGTATGGCAAGGGGCGATGTGGTTGCGGCGGAAGAGTGCCGGATAAAGGGAATGACGGCTGCCATGGAGCTCTTTTTCCTGCTTAGGCGCACATATATGCCATTTTATAAATGGTCTTACAGAGCGTTAAAAAATCTTGATACGGAAGGGAAATTTACTTCCCGGATTGAGGAACTTGCAAGGCTTCACAGTAACGAGGAAGCCTGGGAAGGGACAAAATACCATCCGAACCGTCCGAACCTTAAAGATCGGGTTGTCGGGCTTTCCGAGGATATAGGATATGATATATCACAGATGCTTAAGGATGCCGGTTTTACGGAAAGGATCAATCCCTATCTTGAAGCTGATGTAAATACGGTTCTTTCAAGCGACCGGGGCTAAGGGAGATACAGATGAGGTTTTCCGGAGGCGTATGTCCGTTTGCAATTCCGAAGAATATACCTGTCTGGCTCGATGTTTCGATGAAAAGATTTTCCCATGTACATCCTGCGGGCGGAAATGAATATACATCAGTCAAGCTTACCTGCGACGAGCTCGAAGTGGCATCCGATGCTGTCGGATGGTGCGATGTCTGCAAAGGATGGGAAGCTGAATAATGCAGAAAATAGAGAGATACAAAAATCGCTTTTTTAACTTTTAACGGTTAAGTAATATCATCAAATAGCCCAGATTACATGATCCCTGCAGCCCGTCGCAAAGAAATGACCTCTTCCTGTGAGATATCCCTCAGTTTCTGTTTATGTTTTTTGCTTTATTATATTTTGATATGCGTATTGCGATAAGAACAATCATAACAATAAGTGCTACAAAGCTGATGATTGCGGCGATGATCATAGAGATCACGGTGAATGCAGGCACCATAAATGACGCGGTATCTGCAGGGGGATTATAAATAGCAGAATCGACTTTGTACCCGATAAACACC
>CADALB010000004.1:0-191873 GCA_902788755.1 uncultured Lachnospiraceae bacterium
ACCTTCTCATAAGGCAAATTATTGGAACTTTTGGTCATGATAAAAAAATCCACGGCACATTACAAATGTGATGAGCCGTGGGAATAACAAGCAGGAAATATTTAATCGCAAACTAAAACCACCCTTTATAACCATCTACATAGGTGTACTGGAACTCTTCATCGGTCTTGGTCAGATAGAGTATACCCTCGATGAATCCTATGATTCCCATAACCGTAGCGCCCACACCGCATGTAAGCAATGACACGAGCAGCATGATGACACCCTCTTTTGTATAGTTCAGATAGAATTTGTGGATTCCAAGTCCTCCGAGAAATATTCCCAATAACCCCGCTGCTGTTTTATCTTTACGTGATTCCATGATCTTACCTCCATAATCTAATTAAACTAAAACTGAGTATAATATATCATATCATTGCGAAATATAATAATTAATGTTTCATTAAAAAATGCTTAATCTCTTCGTTTTGGAGAAAATCATCTGCACAGTTCCCAGAAAGTAACGGCTGATGCCGCTGCAACATTAAGTGAATCCACATCGTTTTGCATGGGGATATTCACAATCCGGTCGCTTCTATTAAGAGTCTCTTTGCTGATCCCGGCTCCTTCCGCGCCGAAAATCACTGCCGTTTTCTCATATGTTCGAAGAACGGGATCGTTAAGCGGCACCGAATCTTCTCCTGTTTCCATTGCAATGGCTGTAAAACCGTTTTTATGAAGAAAGTCAACGGTACCGGACTCTTTTGGTAAATACGTCCATGGCACCATAAATACCGTCCCCATAGAAACCCTTGCAGCCCTTCTGTAAAAAGGGTCGCTGCAACCGCTTGTAAGAAATACCGCTTCCATTCCCAGCGCCGCTGCCGACCGAAATATTGCCCCCACATTTGTAGGATTGACGATATCCTCAAGTACAACAACTCTTCTGCAATCTCCAAGTATGCTGTTTGCGTCCGGAAGATATGGTCTTTCGAATACGGCAAGTAAGCCTCTTGTAAGATTAAAACCTGTTATTTTGTTGATCACGGAAAGCTCCGCTTCAAATACCGGAACACTTTCATCTGTTTTGATGATTACGCTCTGCACGGCCTCACTTCGCAGTGCACCTGTCTCGGCAAAAAACGATAAGGGTTTTGCACCAAAGGCGATTGCCCTGTCTATTACTTTCGGAGTCTCCGCAATGAATATGCCTCTGTCAGGCTCATTATTGTGCAGGAGCTGCGGTTCGTTATATGAAGCATAAATCAATACTCTTTCGTCCTCAAGATCATTAATATGAAAAATCCGGCTGTTATCAATCATCGTTCTTCTCTCATATATACCAAACAGTAATATCACAGTAGCAAAAACCGGCCAAAATGACCGGTTTTTGTGATTTACTGTTCGATATTTCCGTTATGATCACATCAGTTTCTTAAACATTTCGCGGAACTCGTCAAGTGAAGCAGGCCTCGGGTTTCCGGGTGCACATGCATCGGCAGCAGCCGATTCGCACAGGAAATCGAGATCTTCTTCTTTTAACTTTTCAAGCTTTGTAGGAATTCCCACATCAACCGACAGCTGTCTTACGGCATCCACTGCCGCCTTGCGGTATGTACCCTGATCCATTCCCGTCGTGTCAACACCGAGAGCCTCCGCAATATACTTGAACTTATCACCTGTGCATTCGGCGTTGAATTCCATTACTATCGGAAGCATCATCGCGCATGCAACACCGTGAGGTGTATCGTAAACCGCTCCGAGGGTGTGGGCCATCGAATGTGCGATGCCAAGCCCTACATTCGAATATGCCATTGCTGTAACATACTGTGCAAGGGCCATTCCTTCGCGCCCGTCCGGATCGTTATCAACGGCTTTCCGAAGATTTGCCCCGATAAGCTTGATAGCTTCCAGATTCAGCGTATCCGAAAGTTCCCAGGCAGCAGCCGTCGTATAACCCTCAATCGCATGGGTGAGCGCATCCATGCCGGTTGAAGCCGTAAGCCCCTTGGGCATTGAACTCATCATATCGGGATCTACAACCGCAACGTCGGGAATATCGTTAGGGTCAACACATACAAATTTACGTTTCTTCTCGACATCGGTAATAACATAGTTGATCGTTGATTCCGCGCCTGTTCCGCCTGTTGTTGGAACAGCTATCGTAAATACCGTCCTTTTCTTGGTAGGCGCAACGCCCTCAAGCGAACGGACATCCGCAAACTCGGGATTGTTGATAATTATACCGATTCCCTTACCCGTATCCATTGAAGATCCGCCACCGATGGTGATCATAAAATCAGCTCCGGACTCTTTGTAAGCCGCAACACCATTCTGAACGTTTTCAATCGTAGGGTTGGGCTTGATATCCGAATAGAGCGTATAAGGGATGTTGTTTTTGTCCAAAAGGTCGGTAACCTTGGCTGTAACCCCAAACTTTACAAGGTCCGGATCCGATGCGACAAATGCTTTCTTAAGTCCCTTCGACTGAATTATTCCGGGAATCTCATTGATAGCTCCGTGTCCGTGGTAGGACACACCGTTTAGTACAAAACGATTAACTGCCATATAAACCTCCTCCTGTCTGCTGCTTATTACTAGCTGCCCCTACATTATAACAACTGCATTTAAGAAATGCACTCATTTATCTACGCCACTTTGCTTACCCGAATATCTTACGATATCCCGAATTTCTGACCGATTCCTCATTTACCGCACTGATATACGAATAGCAGTTAGTGCGCATTGCTTCCATATCTTCTTCTTTCATGCTTACAAGTTCATCAACTGCCTCGGCAAAGGCCGACGGATCATCATAAGGGCACACATATCCGCATCCCTTTTCGCCAAGATCCATCCACGGTGTAGTATCGCTGATTACCGGAATACATCCGGAAGACAGGCTCTCCGCAATGACATGGCCGTAGTTTTCTCCAAGGGTCGGAAATAAAAAAGCATCATACTGTGCAAATATATCGGGAACTTTTTCGCTGTCGGCTTCTCCTTTGTACTCCCATTTAAAATACGGATGGCTTTTCTTCAGGTCATCAAGCTTATACATGCACTCATGAAGATAATCCATATCCTCTCCGGTTCCGTATATATCAAGCCTTATCGGGTGTTCATCGGTTGATTGTTCCAATATCTGCGGTATTGCCGCAAGATTCTTTTTCCGTGAAATACGTGACAGGAAAACGAGCCTGAGCTCATACGGCACCTTTTGGGTGGTATGTTTTGTGACACCGCGTCTCGGAAGGTCCGCTGCAATCACACACCGGCTGCCGGCGCCGACGATAGCCTTAAGCTCGGCCTCTTCCTTTTCGGAAGTGACCGACCATGTTACATCGTCAAACATTCCGGCAAGCTTCATGTACTTAATATACAGACTCTTCTTGAGTCCTTTTATCTTAAATGCCTCCGCCGAGAATGATCCCATTGAAGCAATATAAAGCGGTGCCTTAAGCTTTCCGGACTTTTTTAACCTCATGGCAATTCTGGCGTAATCATTATAAGGTCCGCATACATACACTACATCCGCGTCCTCGGCAAGTCTTTCCACTGCCTCCTTCGTAAACTGCCGTGTATACCAGACCTTTGCCTTGCCTACACTGTTGTATCCGTCAAGAATTATATCCGGGTAAGAAGCCGTATCACCGTGATCCCGGTCCAGGCACATTATCCGAAAATCATATTCCGTTCCGAAAGTATCCGTCAGGTTAACGAGCGACCTTACCGGTCCTCCGTCTCTAAATCCCGGCAGATACCGTCCTGTTATAATCAAAATCTTTCTCATATCTTCTCTATAATTCTCCGTATCAGATGGTAAAATCGCATGCACAGATCATACATCTTATTATATTACGCTCCCGATAAAAGTCTAATGGTAATATACATTTGTACAGAAGATTTACTGAATATAATACTAAAGTTTTGCGTCAATTGTCCGATATATAAGATAGACGTGCAAGGATGCAGCTTAAAACGGATGGAACCGATCCTGTTTTATGCTGCTTTTTTGTTTACTTACGTAGTACTTTGGGAATTGAAAATCATCCCGGTTTGAGTTATACTTATTCGGATAATAGGCATTATTATGCGGTGAAAGGGGATTAAAATGCTTTATTCGGATATAGGAATCGACCTCGGCACAGCCAGTGTGCTTGTATATGTAAGGGGTCGGGGCGTTGTACTCAAAGAGCCCTCGGTAATAGCGCTTGATACGGATACCAATACGATAAGAGCTATAGGGGAAGAAGCAAGGATGATGCTCGGTCGTACACCGGGCAATATAGTTGCCATAAGACCGCTTCGTCAGGGAGTCATCTCAGACTATACGACGACGGAGAAGATGCTCAAATACTTCATACAGAAGGCGGTAGGCAGGAAGAACTTCCGTAAGCCCCGTATCAGTGTATGTGTACCTTCGGGAGTCACCGAGGTTGAGAAGAAGGCGGTTGAGGATGCTACATATCAGGCAGGTGCCAGATATGTTGAGATCATAGAAGAGCCTATTGCAGCGGCGATCGGAGCCGGAATAGACATAGGCAGACCCTGCGGTAACATGATAGTTGATATAGGCGGCGGAACTACCGATATAGCTGTTATATCACTTGGCGGTGCGGTTGTTTCAACATCGATCAAAGTTGCAGGGGATGATTTTGACGAAGCTATTGTCAGATATATGAGGAAGAAACACAATCTTCTGATCGGTGACAATACTGCCGAAGAGATCAAGATCAAGATAGGAACGGCGTTCAAGCGCCCGGAAATAGAGTATCTGGAAGTTACGGGACGTAACCTTGTAACCGGTCTTCCGAGAACAGTCAAGGTTTCGTCAGAAGAGACCGAGGAAGCCTTAAGAGATACAACAGGTCAGGTTGTTGAAGCCATCCATTCGGTACTTGAGAAGACTCCGCCGGAGCTTGCAGCCGATATTGCCGCAAGAGGTATAGTCTTGACGGGAGGAGGCAGCCTCCTTCGGGGACTTGAGGATCTGATAGCATACAAGACCGGTATCAACACGATGACGGCGGAAGATCCGATGACGGCGGTTGCTATAGGAACAGGAAAATACGTTGAGTTTCTTGCAGGTTATACCGACAGTTTCAGTTAATACAGAGAGATAATGGGGAGTAAAGTATGGTAAAGGGACTGTATACATCAGCAACGGGAATGATCAATGAACAGCGCAGAGTCGATGTTCTTGCCAATAATCTGGCTAACTCATCGACTACGGGGTTCAAGGCCGAAGGATCTACGTCGGAAGCATTTTACGATGTATTGGCCTACAAGATCAAGGATACATCGGAACCGTTTGCGGCGAGAAGACTCGGGGCTATGAATCTCGGAGTCAAGATCGGTGAAACGTATACGGACTATTCGGAAGGTTCCTTTGTCACAACGGGAAATGACTACGACATGGCCATCTCGGGAAAAGGGTTCTTTGCCATAGAGTTTACGAGCAAGGACGGAGAGGTGTCTACGAAATACACAAGAGCCGGTGATTTTATTGTTAATACAAAGGGGGAACTTGTTAACAAGAACGGTGATTATGTTCTGGATATTAACGGCCAGCATATAATTCTTGATCCTATCGTGAAGCCTACAATGGGGCTTGACGGAACGATATATCAAAACGGTAATGCGGTTGCAACGATCCAGATTCAGGATTTTGAGGACTACAATTACCTGAAGAAATACGGCGAGAATTATTACGATCTGGTAGAAGGCGCAACGCCTATCGAATCCACCGCTACGGTATACAACGGAATGCTTGAGGCATCCAATGTCCAGACGGTTAAGGAAATGGTCAATCTGATCAATTACCAGAGAGCATATGAAACCAACCAGAAAATGATACAGGCGCATAACGAAACGCTTGATGTCGCAGTCAACCAGCTTGGGAAAGTTTAATAAGGAGGGTATTTTATGGTAAGAGCGCTTTGGAGCGGTGCGTCGGGAATGATCGCACAGCAGACTAATGTGGATACCATTGCCAACAACCTGGCAAATGTTAATACTGTCGGATACAAGACAGAACAGAATGAATTCAAGTCACTTCTGTATCAGGAGATCCAGACGAGAACAACAACGGCAAACGGGATTCAGAAGCCTGTAGGTGCACAGGTCGGACTCGGAGTAAGGAACGCTGCGATCACATCGGAGTTTACTCAGGGTGCATTTCAGGCATCGGAGAGTTCCACAAGCTTTGCCATAAGCGGTGAGGGCTTCTTTGCTCTTAACAATAACGGACAGACCGTATATACGCGTAACGGTGATTTTCACTTTGCCCTCGGACCCAATAACCAGATGTGGCTGACGTCCTCTGATGGTTATCCGGTTCTTAATACTACGGGGCAGCCCATAACCATTCCCGCAGATTATATTTCAAGCAAGGTTCAGGTTGATGCCAGCGGACAGCTCACTTATCCTGATGCTAACAACAACCAGCAGCCTATTCCCGGAATGCAGATAGGGATGTTCCAGTTCCAGAATGCAAGCGGTCTGTTCAAGACCGGAGGTACTATGTATCTTCCCACCGAGGCTTCGGGTGCTGCACTTAACGAGGCAACGAATGCGGCCCTTACCAAGTCCGAGATCAGGCAGGGCTATCTGGAGTCATCCAACGTTCAGGTTGCGGATGAAATGGTCAATCTTATCATTGCGCAGCGTGCATATGAGCTTAATTCAAAAGTCATCACAACTTCGGATTCAATGCTTCAGGTTGCAAACGATCTTAAGAGGTAACGGGTATGGATATAGGAAGTCTGTACAGTGATTATTTAACATCAACAGCAACAAAATCCAGTAATCTGGAAAGAACGCTTAAGGGAACCGGCAAGGAGACAAGCGACGATGAATTGCTTGATGCCTGCAAACAGTTCGAAGCGTATTTCTACGAACAGGTCTTTAAAAATATGGAGAAAGCGATGGTGCCCTCCGACGATTCAGATGCCAATCACACTCTGATCGACTATTACAAGGAAAACCTTATTGCCGAGTACAGTAAGGATATTGTCAATCAGAGCGGAGGCGGAAGTAATACTCTTGCCCAGCAGTTGTATGAACAGATGAAGAGGAACTATTCGCTGTAGGATCTAATGGAAATAATTTCCGGCTACATCGAACATATCATTTATTCCAACAAGGATAATGGATATACGGTATTCGATCTTACCACCGACACAGGAGAGATAACCTGTGTCGGTGCTTTGCATGCTGTAAGCGAGGGCGAGAATGTTAAGCTTTCGGGAGAATATGTTACCCATTCGGTGTATGGTAGGCAGTTTTCCTTTTCACGGTATGAAGTCTGTGCCGCCGAGGATGAGAGAGATATTCTTCGGTATCTTTCCTCGGGTGCCGTAAAAGGTATAGGACCGTCACTTGCCAAAAAGATCGTTGATGCATTTGGGAGTGACACATTCCGCGTGATGGAAGAAGAGCCCGAGATGCTATCCAAGATAAAAGGCATATCCCTCAGGAAAGCCCAGGAGATAGGGGCCTTTGTGCTTGAGAGGCAGGATGTCAGGAAGGTCATGGTCTTCCTGCAAAAGTTCGGGATATCCAACAATCTGGCAAACAAAGTGTACAAAATGTACGGTAATGAAGTATACAGGATAATGGAAGAAAACCCGTACAGGCTTGCCGAGGATATAGAAGGGGTAGGATTCCGCACGGCTGATGAGATAGCGCGGGAGGCGGGAATAGACAGGGAAAGTGTGTACCGTATCAGGAGCGGAATACTGTACACGCTGTCATTGGCCGTATCTGAGGGAAACATCTATCTTCCGAAGGAGGAGCTGATAAGCAAAGCATCGGATCTTCTTGAAGTCGACAGAGACTATATCGAATCCGAGACAGATAACCTGGGGATGGAGAAAAAAATCGTCATTAAGATCAAAGACGGAGATATACGCGTTTACCATGCCCCGTTTTACTATATGGAAGCCGCCTGCGCGAGAATGCTTCTTGATCTCGATATTACGGTGGATGCGGCAACCGACAGGATCAGAGATACTGTAAAACGGCTTGAAAAGCCGGATATACCGCTGGAAGATAAACAGACAGATGCGGTTGTGGCGGCTGCGTCATGCGGGGTATGCATAATTACTGGAGGACCCGGTACCGGAAAGACTACGATAATCAATGTTCTGATAGAGTATCTGAAGCTTATGGGTAATGATTTTGTGTTGTGCGCACCTACCGGAAGAGCCGCAAAGAGGATGACCGAAGCGACGGGATATGAAAGCTCTACGATACAAAGGCTCCTGGGACTGGCTCCTGACGGAATGAGTGGCAGCTCGTTTTCGTATGAGTACAACGAAGACAATCCACTTGATGTTGATGCCATTATAATCGATGAGATGTCAATGGTCGATCTGCCGCTGTTTAAAGCTCTTCTAAGTGCGATAGTGCCGGGAACAAGGCTCATTATGGTAGGAGACACCAATCAGCTTCCTTCGGTAGGCCCCGGGAGCGTGTTAAAAGACATCATAGCCTCGGAGTGTTTTAAGGTTGTAAAACTTGACAGGATATTCCGGCAGTCAGAGGCCAGCGACATAATTGTAAATGCCCATAAGATCAATGCGGGAATAGTACCGGAGCTTGATAATAAGAGCAAAGATTTCTTTATGCTGAGGCGTAATGAAATTGACAGGATTCTAAATAACATAGTCGTTCTTGTAAACGAAAAACTGCCCAAATACGTTAATGCCCGCCCCTTTGACATACAGGTTCTGACTCCGATGCGTAAAGGCCCTCTCGGAGTGGAAAACTTAAATCCCGTGCTGCAGAGGTACATCAATCCGCAGTCTCCGCAAAAACGTGAAAAAGAGTTCGGAAATGTACTGTTCCGGGAAGGTGACAAAGTCATGCAGATCCGCAACAATTACCAGCTGGAATGGGAAGTTACCGGCAGATACGGGATTGTTGCGGACAAGGGAACGGGTATATTTAACGGTGACATGGGAATTGTGGATTCAATAGATACGGTTTCCGAAATAATGGAGGTCGTGTACGAAGAAAATCACAGAGTCAGATATCCCTTCGCGAACCTTGATGAACTTGAACTTGCCTATGCGGTCACTATTCATAAATCTCAGGGCAGTGAATACCCGGCAGTTGTCCTGCCCCTCCTGTCCGGACCTAAGCAGCTGTTCAACCGTAATCTTCTGTACACTGCCGTAACAAGAGCAAAGGGGTGTGTTACGATCGTCGGAAGCAGTGAAACCGTGGCAAGGATGGTTGAAAATGCCGATGAGATGAAACGATATACCAGTCTTGATGAAGTAATAAAAGAGATAGCACTGTATTGAAACTGATTGATTTTATTTTTCCGCCAATATGTCCGATATGTAATAAGATTGCAGCCGGAAGCAATGCCGGTATTTGTCCTGAGTGTGAGGGCAGACTGCCTTATGTGGGTGACTCGTACTGTATGAAATGCGGGAAACCGGTTGATGAGGATGAGGAGTACTGCTCTGACTGTCTAAACTGCACGCATGAGTATGATGAGGGCAGAGCTGCCCTTGTTTATGATGAAATCACGAGTAAGAGTTTATACAGGTTCAAATATAATCACAAAAAAGAGTATGCAAAAGTGTACGGAAGGATAATGACCGAAAGGCTGGGAGAAAAGATTAAAAGCTGGGACGTTGATGTGATTGTTCCGGTTCCGGTACATAAAAGCAAAATGAAAAAGAGGGGATACAATCAGGCAAAACTGATTGCGGATGAGCTGTCAAAGCGGCTGGATATACCGGTGTGCCACCGGCTTGTAACAAGAAATACGGCTACAACCGTTCAGAAGGAATTAGGAGCAAAAGCTCGTCAAAATAATCTCAAAAAGGCTTTCAATGTCACAAGAAATGATGTAAAATATAGGACAGTCTTAATAGTAGATGATATTTATACAACCGGCGCAACGGTTGATGCTATGGCAAGATGCTTAAAAGGGGTCGGCATCCAAAATGTTTATTTTGTTTCGCTATGCATCGGAAGGGGAACCTGAGGCGTGGAATTAAAGTTCTAGGAGGAAACATTAATGGATGTCAAGAATTGTAGGAGATGCAGGAGATTGTTTAATTATATAGGCGGTCAGCCGATCTGCCCCCAGTGTCGCGAAGAGCTTGAAAAGAAGTTTCAGGAAGTTAAGAAGTTTCTGTTTGACAACCGTAATTCAACTATCAGGGATGTTGTTGAAAACTGCGATGTTGAGGAGAGCCAGGTTCGCCAGTGGGTAAGGGAAGAGAGACTGGAGTTTTCCTCGGGAATTGACGCCGGTGTTGTATGCGAAAACTGTGGAGCACCAATATCATCTGGACGGTTCTGTGAAAAGTGTAAGGCCGCAATGATAAATGATCTTCAGGCAGCCGGAAGAAGACCTGAGGTAGAGGCTCCGAAGGTGGATAAGAGACAGACACACGAGAATAGGATGAGATTCCTAAATCAATAGTAATAGTATGTTAAATGAAGAAAGAATCAGACTGATGACTCGTATGGCAGCATATGAGGAACACGAAGGAAAGAAGGATATTGCCATATCCGGATATTTCCGAGGGGATTACATCAGTTTTCAGTTGTTAAAATCAGCTATTTATGCCACCGTTGGGTTTGCCCTGGCGGTGGCTATGTATGTTTTATATAACATAGAAACATTTCTTGAGGATTTCTACAAAATGGATATTGTGGATTTCCTGAAAGGGATACTGTCAAAGTATTGTCTTGTACTGGCTGTATATCTTGTTATTTCGTATTTTGTTTACAATTACAGATACAATAAAGCCAAACGCCATGTAAAACAATATAATCAGCTCCTAAAAGCATTAATGCAGATGCTTAATATCGGTCGTAAAGGAAGGTAAATCGGATGGAGTCATTACTGGTAGTCAAACAGCAATTGACGCGTTTTTATACCCGCTTTGAAGCTTATATAGTTCCTTTTCTCAAGTTTCTTGCGATGCTGCTTGCCCTTATTCTCATAAACGGCAAAGTCGGATTCATGACAAAACTCAAGAATCCGGCAATAGTGCTTATATTAGCATTGTTATGCTCATTCCTGCCGGCAAACGTTATCGTTCTGGTTGCGGGACTTGTGATAGTAGCCCATATGTATGCGCTGTCGCTTGAGTGCGCGGTCGTTGTGCTTTTTGTTTTTATCATAATGTACGCGCTATACTTCAGGTTTACACCGGATGATTCCATTACCGTGCTTCTGACTCCGATATGTTTTGCAATGCATATTCCGTATGTTATGCCGCTTGCAATGGGCTTTGTGGGAAATCCCATTTCATGTATATCGGTAGGGTGCGGCACGGCAGTTTATTATATTCTTCACTATGTAAGCGAACATCAGGACGCTCTCGGCGGAAGCGGCGGAGGAGATCTGGATGTTGAGGGAATGCTGGGCGGATTCAAGAACGTAATCGACGGTATACTGAAAAATGATGTAATGATAGCAATGATTGTGACTTTTGCCGTGACTATCATAGTTGTATATCTTATCAGAAGACTGAAAATCAACTATTCATGGCAGATCGCTCTCGGAGCAGGTATGATCATCTGTTTTGTGGTTCTTCTTGTATCATCGGCAGTACTTGATGCAGATATAGGAATAGGCGGAGCGATACTCAGTCTGTTTGTTTCATCACTTATAGTGCTGGTGCTTCAGTTCTTTATATTTAACGTTGATTATTCCCGGGCTGAGTATGTTCAGTTTGAGGATGATGAATATTATTACTATGTCAAGGCGGTTCCCAAGATCACTCTTGAGGCCCCTGCTTCAAGCAGGAGACGGGTGAGTACACGCCGTGACAGCAGGGATTTTGATGACGAGGATGAATTTTAATGTCGGAGATTATTGAGTCGATAACCTCATTTGTCGAGCGCTATGTAACATGGCTTTCGATCCCGTCGATCAAATGGACCGATATAGTAGAGATACTTATCATCTCGGTTCTTTTATATAAGGTTTTGTCGTGGATCAAGGAGTCAAAGGCGTGGTCACTTCTGAAGGGTATTGTTTTTATCCTTCTGTTTGTTATGGTTGCGGCTATGTTTTCGATGACCACGATACTGTGGATAGCCAAAAATATCTTTTCCGTTGCGGTGACCGCAATGGTTGTTGTGTTCCAGCCCGAACTGCGCAAGGCTTTGGAACAGCTCGGAAGACGTAAGGTTTTATCTTCGTTGTTTCAGTTTGATAACAGGGTTTCCGGAGAGCGTTTTTCGGATGAGACTATTAATGAGATAGCCAGAGGATCCTTTGAAATGGGTAGGGCCAAAACAGGTGCTCTTATTGTTATCGCACAAAATGATCCTCTGACCGATTACGAAAAAACGGGAATAATGCTGGATTCAGCCATATCCAGCCAGCTGCTTATCAACATATTCGAACATAATACACCCCTTCATGACGGTGCGGTAATAGTTCAGGGGAACAGAATAGTAGCGGCCACATGCTATCTGCCGCTCTCGGAAAATATGGCGTTGTCGAAAGAACTCGGAACAAGGCACCGTGCGGGAGTCGGAATTTCCGAAGTAACGGATTCGATGACGATCATTGTTTCGGAAGAGACCGGAAGAGTTTCCGTGGCATATGAGGGAGAACTCACAAGAAACGTGGATGTGGACGAACTGAAAGAAATGCTTCGTCGTGTTCAGGGAAAGACTTACGAAGAAAAGAAATCATTTCGATTGTTTAAAAGGAAGGCCGAAAAATGAGACAATTATTTACAAAAAACCTCGGCCTCAAGATAATATCCGTTTTAGCGGCTTCCATTCTATGGCTCGTGGTGGTTAATGTTGATGATCCCGTAATCAGTAAGACCTACACGGGGATACCTGTGGAGATTCTTAACGGGGATGTCCTGACGGAGCAGGGAAAGTGCTATGATATCTTATCGGATTCCTCAACAATAAATGTTGTTGTAACAGCTCACAGATCGGTTCTTGACGGCATGAGCAGAGATTACATAAAGGCAACCGCGGATCTCAAGCAACTTACGGCTCTTGATACGGTTCCCATTGAAGTCAGGAGTACAAGATTTTCCGACAGGATCGACTCGGTTACGACAAGGAATTCCAGCGTAAAGCTCAAGATAGAAAACCTGATCAAGAAGGAAGTTACAGTAGCAATAGGGTATGAAGGAGCACCTGCGGAAGGCTATATTCTGGCAGGGGTGGAAAATCCCCTGGCATCAGTTGTTGTAAGCGGTCCCGAATCGGTTGTGACCGAGGTTTCAAGAGTTATGGCATCCGCTGATATTACGGGTGTCAGCCGGGATCTTACGGTAACAGAACCGTTATATCCCTATAACTCCGACAATGATCTTGTGGAAGATGACAGGATTACTCTTTCGAGAACTGTAACCGAGATCAAATATGTCATATACGCTACCAAAACGATTCCGATCTCAAGCGGATACTCCGGTACACCGGCTACGGGGTACGGATGCACAGGATCTGTAATAACCGAGCCGTCAAGCGTTGTCATAGCCGGTAAGGGAGAAAACTACGATGATATGGATGTTGTATATATATCTCCCGATAAAGTTTCCGTAGACGGTGCTTCTGCCGATGTACAGACGGAGGTTAACATTTCCGATTATCTGCCCACCGGTGTGATATTTGCGGATTCCGAATTTGATCCGAACGTTAAGGTAACAATAGGGATAGATCAGAATCAGCGTAAGGTGATAGATGTTCCGCTATCTAATATAACGGTTGAGAATGTTCCGGACGGATATGTTGTCAATATTGTTGACATCGGTGCAACACTGCCTGTCGAGATACAGGGTATAGGAGATGCATATGACAGATATAGCGGGGATCTTGCAATCGGAAAGATAGATGCCGCAGCACTTGTGCCCAGAAACGCTCAGCCCGATGAACATGAAGGAGCTCCTATTGCAGTCGGTGAGAGTGATGGTATCGTTGAGTTTGACTTCCCGGCAGGGGTTTCACTTACGAATCAGGTAACCCTAATGGTGGTTGTAGATCACGTGGGAACACATACGGCGGAAGATACGTCGGTTGTGGTTTTGGATGAATAGTGATATAATCACTACGTTAGTTGTACATATTTTTTCAGAATGGAGGAAGTTGCTCTTATGGTTAGTCAGAGGGTCGTTATCAAGAACCCTACGGGTCTGCATTTGAGACCGGCCGGAATATTGTGCAAAGAAGCAATGAAGTACAAGTCTTTGATCACATTTTCGTTTCGTGAGAGCACGGCAAATGCTAAAAGCGTCTTAAGTGTGCTGGGCGCATGTGTCAAATGTGGTGATGAGATCGAATTTGTCTGTGACGGAGATGACGAGTCGGAAGCGCTGCAGGCATTGATAAATGCAGTAGATAGCGGTTTAGGTGAATAATAACAGGGCTCCGCGATTGCGGAGCCTTTTTTTGTGAAAGGTACAAGAGAATGGATATTATCAGGCAGATAGTATCAAATAAAATATTGATTACGGCTTTTGCAGGGTATTTTACCGCCCAGGTCGTAAAGGCTGTGCTTGAGGCTGTAATGGATCATACATTCAGTTTTAGAAGGCTCATGACAGGGAACGGGGGAATGCCGAGTTCTCACGCTTCTACCGTAACCGCACTGGCAACCATGACTGCGTTTACTTCAGGAGTAGATTCCTTCCAGTTCGCGTTTTCCGTAATATTTGCGATTGTTGTTATGGTAGATGCCAGCGGAGTCAGAAGAGAAACCGGAAACCAGGCGGTTATTCTTAACGAGCTTATGGAATATTTTGCAAAGCTCAAGGATAATCCGCCCAGATTTTCTCATGATAAGCTAAAAGAACTAATAGGTCACACTCCTCTTCAGGTTCAGATCGGTGCCGCACTGGGAGTGATCGTTGCGGTTATTATTCATCTTTTATGGAAATAATCGGCTATAGCTTTTTCCCAGGGGGCAAAGCTGTAACCTCCCGTCAGTTTAAGCATATAGTTTTCCAGAACAGAGTAGTGAGGTCTGTCGGCAGATGCCGGATTCATCTCTTTGTACTGCTCGCTTGTAACAGGAGTCACAACCGTCTCTTTCCCGGCAAGCCGGAATATCTCCTTCGCAAAATCAGCCCATGAACACTGGCCTTCGCAGGTTCCGTGAAACAGTCCGTAGTTCTCGGTTGGAATGAGGGACATAACTGCTCCGGCTAGCTCATCGGCGCTTGTGGGTGAGCCAACCTGATCATTTACAACGCTTATATTGTCATGATTTTCGGCAAGGCGGAGCATTGTACCGACGAAGTTCTTACCGTCACCATACAGCCAGGCTGTACGGATTATGAAGAAATGCCGGGCAAACTGCTTAACGAAGTTCTCGCCGGCGAGTTTGGTAATTCCGTACATTGCTTTGGGAGCGGGGGTGTCGAACTCGGTATAGGGTCTGGTTCCGTTACCGGCAAATACATAGTCCGTGGATATGTGTACAAGTTTTGCACCTGTTTCTGTTGCGGCTATTGCAAGATTTCTGGGACCTATTGCATTTATTCTGTATGCTGCGTCAACCTGAACCTCACATGCATCCACATTTGTGTGTGCCGCACAGTTAATAATGGCATAAGGTTTGATTTCGCGGCAGAAACCCATCACCGAGTCCAGATCGGTAATATCAAGATCGGGTATGCCGGAAACGTGAAAATCAGTGTTTATAAGTTCGTATTCCGTATTATTGCAACACAATGAATTAACGGCACGTCCCAATTGTCCATTGCTGCCTGTAACTATTATCTTCTTCAAAAGAGATTCCCTCCCGTCTCCGTTTTGCTTACAACTACAAAATATAGTATACTTATCATTGTTTTTAATTGCAATTGATAATGTAGAAGTGGCTTAAGAAAAAACCGAAATTGAATGAATATGTTTATATTTCCCGAGAGAACAGAAGACAGATACTTTGCGGCGGTAACTGATTATGCCGTTTGCTTTTGCATAGCGCTTTTGGTGATCGTTGCCATTTTGTATGGCTTGTATCTGCTTGCCTTTAAAAGAGATCAAAAGGGACGCCCCCTCTTTGAGGTGATAAAATGCGGACTTCCCTACCTTCCGGTATTAGCTGTGGCCCTTGTGCTTAAGCTTCCGGGCGGTTTTCTTACAAACGATGAATATTCCATATTGAATGATGCGACCCATCTTATACATGACACTTGGTTTAACTATATGACCGTGTATTACTATATAGTTTCACTCATTCTGATTCCTGTTCAATACGGTCCAATAATTACCAAAGTTATTATCGAATTCTTTGTTGTCGGTTACTGTGTGTACAGGACTAGGGAGTATTACGGAAAAGCCGGAGGCTATGGAATGTATCTTCTGTTTTTGCTGTATCCCGTAATAGCTTACACGACAAGTGCTCACAGGCTTCCGATATACTTTCTCATATATCTTGCAGTGTTTGCGAAACTTTTGTTTGATTATCTGGAAAAGAAACCCTGCAGCAAGTCACTGGCGTTTGTTCTTGTGGCGGGAGCGGTCCTTACGCAGTGGAGAACAGAGGGTATATATTTGCTTGTTCTTATCCCTGTACTTCTATTTATTGTTTATCCGTCCCTCAGAAAGCCTAAACGGGCGGTTTCCCTTGTTCTGGCTTATATTCTTATACAGTATATATTGTGGATCCCTCAAAACGGTGTCGTATCCTCTAATCTCGACGGTGCGGCCAATGACAGAATGAAACCGTTTTATGCTTATACGATCACAAATATGTACAGGAACGGACTGGACCTTCAAAAAAATGCCGCTGACCTTGCTATAGTAGACAGGTATCTGTCACTTGATGCGATCGAGGCGATTAACGAACACTATGAGGATATTAATTATGAGGATGTTCTGATACTGTATGCCGAAGGGTTTGTGGGAGTAAGAGAGAATGCGGGGGACAAGGAATTCTATGAGTATTCTGAGGCGCTTAAGAGAATATTTGTCAACAACCCGGATGTGTTCATAAGAACGAGATGGGGTGCTTTTTGCTATGCGGCCAGACCGTATCATATAGTGCTGCCCGGCGAAGGAGTCAGGGGTCTTGCTGCTTCTGTAATAAGTGTTGTAAAGACGGTCACCTATAATCTTTTTATTCCGGTGCTGTTTGCTGCCGGTATGCTGATCTTCAGTCTTGTCAGGAGAAAATGGTACAGCTTTTTTGTGTTCGGCGGCATTATGGCGCACTGGTTCATAGTGTTTATTCTTGCTCCGGCATCGTATTTTAAGTACTATTTCCCGGTTTATATAGTGTCATATTTTTATGCTGTACTTATCCTTGTGAGGGCGCTTCTATGCAAGGACAGGGACAGGTTGTACCCGCTGGTGTGATATGGTAAGAGAACTTCTCGGAGAATTGTATAGCTTATACAGGCAGTATATAGGAACCGGATCGGTTTTGATTCTATTTACGGTTTCGGTTGTTGTACTACTGCTTGGCAACATCGAAAAGTCCCGGCGGCCTGTGATCATGTCCGTACTGGGAACTGTCGGATGTGCGGTATCAGAGATCATAAGCAGATTATCGGGTGTATCTGCGGCCTTTGCCGTTGCAATCTGTGCTCTGGCGGTAGTAACCTCGGGTACTAACGTGTTCCTGCCGGATACGAACAGCAGGGCGGAGAATGTTATGCATATTCCGCAGGATCTTGTGGAATCCATGGACAGTATTCTGGCGGAATCAGAATCACCATCCGTGCTTACCATGCCCGGCTGGGATATGTATTTCGAAAGCTATTCATCGAAATTTACCATCGCATACGAAAGTGATGCGGATAATGAATTGGAAAAAATTCATCCCGATATGAAAAAAGTAGCTGAAGCTGCACAGGAGTGCAATTGCGACTTTGTTGTATTATCAAGGGATTTATGGCCGCAAGTTCCCATAAGCAGGTATGGATATGAGCCCGTTTACGAAACCGACGGGTGCATCGTATACAAGGAGGTGAAAACTCCTTGATACAAAAAGCCGTTGCAACATTTATCATTTTCTTTATAATTGCTTTTTTCATCGGCGGGTGGGGTGAGATAATCCTCAGGTCTTTCGGTGCCGGGTGTACACTTGGATTTCGTGTTGCCTTCGGGGGATGTATGACCTTGCTGCTGGGAATGACGGTATGTATCGGATCAGGTGCACTTTGCGCACCGGCACAGGCGTGTATATATGCAGCTGCCATACTTATTTTTCTTACCGGGATTGCCGGGATCATAGTTCGTAAACGTATGAATTTCCCTTCCGGTTATAAAACCGATCCCGGTATTGGAGCTGCCGATATTATCGGGCTATGCGTGATTACTGCCGTGATCGTCTTTCAGATCTGGTCGGTTATGAGATATCAAAGTGATAACACACAGGTGCTTAGTGGAATAGGGACTGCAACAAGAGTATACGATACGGGATTCCTGTTTGTTGCCGAACCCGTTAACCTGTTTATAGGTGCGGTATCCTTTGCCATGCGTATCCATCCCCTTGCCTTTATATACGGCATAATACCGGCACCTCTGATACTTATGTACTATCTGTGCTATTTCGAGGTACTTCGGACGGTATGCAGCACATGGCACAAAACCGTTATAGCCTTTGCAACAGTTGCAATGCTTAATATCTGGGGATACCAGTCCGAGAGATTAATACCGGTAACCCTTCTGATTTCATGGTTCGGGTTCTGGGTGTTTTTGGTTCACGGGGTAATGAACGTAGCGGCCGTGATTATTGTAAATTATCTGCAAACAGTTAAAAGTAAAGACCTCAGGGAGAAAACAGAGGACGAAGAAGAGTATTCGGAGGAGTGGGATATGAAAAAGCATAAAATAGTTAATGCAAGGAATCTTGCTATAGGGCTCGGAGTGCTTGCGCTCATACTTGTAATGGCAGTATTTGTACTCAACAACAAGATAAACAGGTTGTATGCTGCTACTGTCAATCTTCAGGAGGATATGAACAGCAGATGCAGCATTTATGAATTCAAGCCTGACGGAAATGCTACGGAAGGGTATCTCATCAGGGAAAGTGACGGGAAGATAACGTTTATCGGTGGCGGCGGAGAACAAAACGCCGAAGATCTTGGATTGTTCTTTGAAAAATACGGTAATTCGGTGGAAACATGGTACGTTTACAGCGATGATGAAGAAAATGCCGGAGCCATGAAAGCCCTTATTTCCGAAGGTGTGATTACTCCGGACAAGGTATATGTAACGAACAGGAAAGAGATAACAGACTTTAAATGACAGCAATAAAAGCACTATGTGTGCTGGTGGTTAATTTCATAATGTATATAGCTTTCGGAAGCTTCTTTACCGTCCGCAAAAACAGGGAATGGTCGGCGGGACTTGCGGTAACGGTCGGGTTTTTTGCATATTATGCGCTCTTTTTTGTTATCACACTTCCGGTTATGTTCACCTACAGGCCTTTATCCTATCTTGCAAAACTGTGGCTGATACCATGCATACTGATAACGGTAACGGCTGTAATACTGTACGGAAAATCATGGGCAGAAAAGATAACGGGCATCATAAGCGATATACGGGAAAACAGACTGTTTTGGGCGGGAGTGTGTATTATTACGGTTCTGTCTGCGGTTTTGGTGGCTATTACCTACAATTTTACTCTTGATGCTGCTTATTATGTAGCGAACGTAACGACCAATGTCGATACTAACATGATAAATGTATATGATCCGTTTACGGGAAGCTGGCAGGATCATTTTGAGCTCAGATATGCGTTTGCAACCTATTCGGTAAATGACTCGGTCATTTGTTATATTACGAAACTGCCTGCGCTTGTACAGACCAAAACCGTTATGTCATTGACGGTGATGATCATTGTCAATATTTTATATGTGATGATAAGCCGGTATTTCCATGAGGATCACAGACGTGCACTTTTGATGTATATCCTGATGATGCTGACAAACTGTATGTTTATCAGTATTTATACGGCATCCAACTTCCTGATGACAAGAACTTATGAGGGAAAATCCATTGTCGGCAATATATCGATCATAGCTATATTTGTTTTGTACCTTCTGCTTGTGTCAGGCAGACCGCCAGAGGGGCTGTTCGTTATGCTTTTTGTTGTAAGTATGGGTACGGTAACCGTCAGCTCCACAGCCAACATGGTCATACCCACGGAAATAGTTGCCCTTTTTGTTCCCTATGCTCTTATAAAAAAGAAACCGGGTATTCTGCCTAAGGCAATAATATGCATCATCCCCGAAATTGTGATGATGCTTATATATGTTATGTATGTAAAGGGATATTTTGCCATATATACTTTTCCGAGGTAGATAATGCAGGGTGTGAATGTATTTGAAAACGGAATAGGTTATCTTACAAAATGCCTTGGCCTGTACAATTCGGGAACAGGCTACTTTGTAATGTACCTTTTTGCCGTTCTGTTTATTCTGATAAAAGGGGAGCGCCGGGAGAGAGAGATTTTTCTTCCGGGTGCGGCTGTGCTGCTGCTTACGGTATTTAACCCCGTAGTTCCGGTTATACTTGACAGGATATTTGATGTGAGCAGTGAGTACTACAGGCTGTTCTGGATCGCTCCGGTAGTAATTCTCGTGCCATATACAGCCACCATAATAATATATGACCGGCCAAAGGGCAGCGGACGGTATGTTGCGGGAGTTCTTACGGTTGCCCTGCTTATACTCGGCGGAAATTATGTGTACGCAAAGGGATTTGATATAGCGGAAAACATATACAAGATACCGGATGAGCTTATTGCTGTGTCCGAAATGATCCATGAAGATTCACAGGAAGAGTATTCAAAGGCGTTCTTTGAATACGAATACAATATGGAAATCCGTCAGTATGATCCCAAAATGCTTCTGACTGTTGACAGGGAGGATTACCTGTATGCCATGAATTATTCGTATACGGATGAAATGCTGGCGAATGAGGACAGGCCGGTAGACAGGATACTGGCACTTCTTGTGAGAAATCAGAATATATCGGAAGAGGATTTTACTCTCGCACTTGAGAAGACAGATACGGAATATGTTGTACTTACGGCGGGACATCCGCAGATCCCTTTTATCAAACGTGCGGGACTTTACGAGATAGGACGTGTTGGTACACACATAGTATTCAAGTACGATCTTGACGATCCGGCAGTATTTGAGCTTGTGGATTACAGTGATGTTCAGCATAGATTCAGTTACAGGAGACTTAAATGAGGCTGACGGTTTTTACACCTACATACAACAGAAAGCAGCTTCTCGCACGTGCATACAGGAGTCTGACGGCCCAAACGGTTAAGGATTTTGAATGGCTGATAGTCGATGACGGTTCTACAGATAACACCGATGATGTGGTAAAAAAATGGATCGATGAAGGTATAATCCGGATAAGGTACTATTACAGGCCAAACGGTGGTAAAATGCGGGCCCACAATACAGGAACAGGGCTGGCACAAACAGAGCTTTTCGTGTGCCTTGATTCGGATGACTACTTTATTGAAACCGCCGTTGAGGATTTGCTGGCAGCTTATGACAGTGCAGCAGGATACGAAGGAAGCGGCAGACATCTGGGTGGAGTGGTAGCGCATAAAGGATGCACGGATGAGAAATTACTGGGCAGTAAATCCTTTCCCGATGTAAAATACTCCACATTATACGGGTTGTACCTTAAAGGTTTCAGCGGTGAGACAACGCTTATGTATAAAACGGAAATTCTGAAAATGTTTCCGTTTCCTGAAATCGAGGGTGAAAAGTATGTACCCGAGGACTATATTTATGATAAAATAGACGAGGTATGTGTGCTTGCCGTTTTGCCGAAGATAATCACTGTATGTGAAATAACGGACAGCGGCTATACCGAGTCGGTAAATGAGCTGAAACGCAAAAACGTTAATGCCTTTTACCTGTACTATGAGCAGAGAGCCTTTATTACGCCACCCGGTATACTTAAATTGAAATATCTGGGTCGCTATGTCATATATTCAAAGCGTTCAAACAGACCTGTATTTGCGGGCAGCCGTATCGGCTTCCTGGATGTGCTTGCAGGCTGTATATACGCCGGTTTTCTGCTTCTTTTGCATAAGGAGTAGTCTGTTTTGAACCAAAAGCAGTTCCATAAAAGATTATATTTATTCGCAACCTCTCTTTTGATACTGGCTATGGAGACCGGAGTAATGCTGTATGTCTGGTATTGGCATTACAATACGGGTATTCCCAAAGCCTTTTATTTCTGGGGACATGTTTTCATAGCGGCAGTTTATTTTGTAATTTTGCTGTTTGCATCCTTCATGTACGGAGGCCTCAAGATCGGGTCCTTTCGGATGATAGAACTTACTCTTTCCCAGGGGTTTGCGACGCTTGTTACAAATGTACTGTTTTACGGAATAATATGTCTTCTGTCATATCGTTTTCCTACAATAGTTCCTCTTTTTATCGGTATGATCGTACAGTGCTTCATAGTCGGAATATGGATAATTACGGCTACTATGGGCTTTAGAGCGCTGTTTCCGCCGGTTGACGTGCTTCTTGTGTACGGAGGCAGCAGCCAGGATATTATAATAGAAAAGTTTAAAACCAGAAGGCATCAGTTTACCGTTACAAAGGCAATGAGCACCTCCGGCGATCTGGAGGCCGTGTTTACGGAAGTTGCGAAACACGAAGCCGTTATGCTTTGGGATATTCCGAATGAACAGAGAAATGCGGTTTTCAAATGCTGTTACGAGAACGATGTTGATATATATGTGAGCCCGAAGATTATGGATATCGTGCTGAAAGGTTCACAGAACCTGCACCTGTTTGATACGCCGCTGCTGTTTACAAAAAGTGATCCGATAGAGGCAGAGCAGAGAATAATAAAGCGTCTGTTCGATATTACGGCTTCGGTTATAATGATCGTGATAACATCGCCTATAATGCTCTTTACGGCTGCCGCCGTAAAAATATGTGATGGGGGAAGCGTATTTTATAAACAGACACGGTGTACAAGAGGAAACAGGGAATTCAAGATAATCAAGTTCCGCAGCATGATAGAGCACGCCGAGGAAGACGGTAAGGCAAGACTGGCTTCCAAGAATGATGACAGGATAACGCCTGTCGGCAGGATAATAAGGAAACTGCGAATAGATGAATTGCCCCAGCTCTTTAATGTTATTGCCGGAGATATGTCTCTGGTAGGCCCCCGGCCGGAGCGTCCGGATATTATCGAAGAATATACAAAGATGATGCCGGAATTCTCATACAGGACAAAGGTTACGGCAGGGATCACCGGATATGCCCAGGTTTACGGGAAATATAATACCAGGCCTTACGATAAACTGAAGCTGGATCTTTTTTACATAGAGAATTTTTCGATATGGCTGGATTTGAGACTTTTGATCCTTACCGTAAAGACCCTGTTCATGATAGGAAGTGCGGAAGGGGTAACCAAACAGGGTGAGACCTTTGGCTCAGGGGATAATAATGAATAACAAAGTATCGATAGTCGTGCCGGTATACAACGCAGAAGATTGTATTTCCGACACGATTATGTCTGTATTAAAACAATCATATACGGATTTCGAACTCCTTCTTGTGGACGATTCTTCAACCGACAAAAGCCGCAGTATCATGGAAGGGTTCCTGTCGGATAATGTAAGGATACTTGACAATACAGAGGCCAAGGGAGCAGCAGGCGCGAGAAACACAGGGATAAAAAATGCAGCGGGCCGGTACATTGCGTTTATTGACGCTGATGATCTATGGATTCCCGATAAGCTTTCAAAACAGATAGCTTTTATGGAAAATACGGGTGCGGCTTTTTCTTTTACCGGATATGAGTTTGCGGATGAAAACGGAAGGGGTCTTGGCAAGATAGTCAGGGTGCCCCGGACAATATCCTACAAAGAAGCACTTAAAAACACCACGATATTCACAAGTACGGTGATTTTTGATATGAACATACTCTGCAAGGAAGATATATTGATGCCTTACGTTAAGAGCGAGGATACCGCAACGTGGTGGAAAGTCCTGAAAAAAACGGGGATCGCCTACGGTCTTGACGAGAGCCTCACATTATACAGACGAATGGGAAGTTCCCTTTCGTCAAATAAACTTGAAGCAATAAGAAGAATATGGAATCTATACAGGAAAACCGAGCATCTCGGTATTGTATACAGCATATACTGTTTTTGCCACTGGGCATATCGTGCAGTAGCAAGGAGGGTATAGATGGAACCAGAAGTACTGCTTTCGGCAATGTATCTGGATAACGAGAATTATATAGATACTCTCAACATACACACTGACTGCGTAGTCATTAACCAGTGCGACAGAGAAGGGATCCGCCGTGTTGTACATGATTCGGCGAAGGGAGAGGTTAACATAACATATGTTGAGACGAAGGACCGGGGGCTTTCAAGAAGCCGTAACGAAGCGATAGGAAAGGCCCGGGGAGATATATGCATACTGTGTGATAATGACGTGGAATATGTGGAGGACTATGACCGGATAATCCGGGAAGCGTTTTTGCGGCACCGGGATGCGGATATAATAGTTTTCTTCATCAAAAGACCGGAAAGGGAACACCCTGTGTTCGAAAGATCAAGAAGAATGGGTTATCTGTCCGTACTCAAGATATTCTCTCCCGAGATCGCGTTTAAAAGGGATTCCGTCAGGGATGTATCTTTTAATGAGCTGTTCGGCGCCGGTGCCAGATTTTTTATGGGCGAAGAGAATCTGTTTTTGTACGAGTGCTTAAGAAAGCACAAGAAAATAGTATATGTTCCGGAAATGATCGCAAAGGTCAGAGATGAAGAGTCCACGTGGTTTAAAGGTTATGACAGCGATTTCTTTATAAGCCGCGGAGCAAACTATGCCGCCATGAGCAGGATATTCTCGTGGGCTTTGATATTGCAGTTTGCACTGAGAAAGAGAAACCTGTATTCAAAAAACATGAAAATGTCAAAAGCGGTTTCGGAAATGATAAAAGGACGGAAGGAATACCTCTCCGTAATGAGGACAAGGGATAATGAGGATTTTTCTCGCGGGTGATCATTATTCGGGTACCGGTCCGGCAAATGTTACCGGATATTATATTGAGAATCTCCCCAAGGGAACGCTTTACCAAAAAATGAGAAGTAAACCGGTGCGTGCCTTCGAGATAATTCTCAATACACTAAGATCGGATGTGGTCGTGTACTCAGGCTATTCCAGACAGAATATTTTCGGCTTGAAACTGGCAAAATTGCTGAAAAAACCGTCGGCATACATAATGCACGGATGTGTAGAGTATGAAAATGCAATCAATCTTGAGCCGGATGAGAGGATGAATCTTGTCGAGAGACAGACCATGGAGCTTGCGGATTCGGTTATTGCCGTAAGCAAGAGGTTTTGCGGCTGGTTAAAAGACCATTATCCTATGTACCGGGAGAAGATTGACTATGTAACAAACGGAATTGACGAAGATCTTGCACCCACGGCAGATGAGGGCAAGACAAGAGACGGGCATCTTATCTATTCTATCGGCGGCGGAATGCCCAGAAAGAAGATAAAATACATATGCGAAGCAGTGAAGATCCTCAGGGAAACTTATGATCCCGAGCTTTTCCTGTGTGTTATAGGAGCGTTCGGTGCCGATTCGAAAGAGATCGAGTCCTATGATTTTGTGGATAACAGAGGATTGGTTAATCGTAAGGAGAGCATAGAGCTGTTCCGAAAGGCCGCATTGTTCGTTCAGAACAGCTCATTTGAGACATTCGGACTGGCGCCGGTGGAGGCACTTGCCTGCGGCTGTCCCATTCTGTGCTCAAAAGAGGTTGGAGCACTGGAACTGATAGATAATCTGCAGAGTGAGGATATTATAGAGAATTATGAGGATCCCGACGAAATAGCCGGAAAGATCAGATACAATCTGGAACACCCGAATGCGGGCCGGCTTGTCGCAGGTCTGAAACAGGAGTCTCATTCATGGAAGGAAAGAAGCAGGGTTTTGGAGTCGAAACTTTCAGAGCTTGTATTGAAAAAATAAAAGAAGAGACAGGCACAAAGGATGTTTGTAATTCCTTGCTGACAGTCTGCCTGTTCGCTTTTTATACATTGACTTTTTTTGTTCCGAAATTTTACGGATTGACCGAGAAATATGCGGGACTTATTGTGTTTGTCATGCTTTTGGGACTGACGCTCATCAATGTTAATCCCATAGAAAAGATCAGGCAAAAGGACAGAGGCTTTATAGCGCTGGTGCTTCTCGTTGTTCTTACCGGAATCAACATTCTGATTGTAAAAAGCGGATATGGCTGCTTTTTTGTGATGGCTGATTTTGCGCTTGTCTGGTACATATCATCGGTGATGAAGTATTCAAAATGGCAGTTTTATCTGATGGGCGGTTTGTATACCGGAATGCTTATATACTGGTTTTTCGGGGTATACACATGGATGTTCGCGGATTACACATCATTTGCAATGAATACGAATACGGCGGCGACCTTCACCGTGTTTTCGACTCTTTGCGCGCTGATCTTCTTCGAAGCGTTGTATGAAAAATACAAAATTGCAGGTCTTTTAATCACGATCGCTCTTGTGAAGAGTCTGCAGATCAGCTTGTATCACAGGTCACGGGGAGCATTTATAATGCTCTTTGCGTATTTTATTTTGCGGTTTATCGTGCCCAAACGATTTTGGGAGAAAAAGGGATTCTACTATGCCGTATGTGTATTTGCCACATTCGGGTCCCTGCTCTTTGTTGCCTTTTACATATGGCTCGGAACAAAGGGTGTTAACTTCCGTATGCCCTTTTTCTACAAAAACATTTTTTCGGGACGTGAGGCAATATGGCTTGAATTCTGGGAGCTGTTCAGGCACAAGCCGCTGACGGGAATAGGTACGGGAGTGACAATAACCTCCTTCTTTGAGTTCAATGTTCACAACGCCATGTACAATATACTCGTTATACACGGCATACCCGTTTTTGCACTGATGCTGTATCTCATGTTCGGAACATGGGGACGGATACATGACAGAATTAAGAGCAGTAAAGTGGTAAGATGTTCGGTTATTGCATTGTTTGCGGTATGTATAGAGTCGTTTTTTGATGTGGATCTTATATGGGCTAATTACTCTGTAAATGTTCTGTTTATGCTGCTTGCTGTGAATTCAAAGTTTAACTTCGGAGACTGATATGGGCAGATCCCAAGAGAAAACAAAGAGCAGGTATCAGTATCTTGCCGGTAATATCGCTTTGTTTACGATCAGTAATTTTGTGTCAAAAATACTGGTTTTTCTTCTGGTGCCTCTTTATACAGGAGTACTGACAACATATGAATACGGAATCGCCGATATAATGCAGGTAACACTTCTTCTGCTTGTTCCCATGCTTACGCTTAACATGGGAGAGGCAGCCCTTCGGTTCGGAATAGAGAACACCGAAATGAGGGGCAGTATCCTGAAGATCGGACTCTCGTTCGTATTTCGTGCCGATGCTGTTGTTGTCGGATTATGTATAGCTTCATTTGCATTTGTGAGCACTGACATAAAATGGTATGTATTGCTTTTTGCACTGTTATTCATATCAAATTCACTGTATGAATTCCTGATTCTTTATTTTCAGGGCTGTGAGGAAGTTCCTATAGTTGTGACCGGCTCGGTTTCATCAACTGCCATAACTATAGTGTCAAATATCATCTTCCTGCTTGTGATAAAAACAGGTCTTAACGGTTACATTTTTTCACAGGTAATTGCTTTTACGTCCGCCTCGGTCATTATGCTGTTATTGGGAAGAGGAGCAGGGCTTATCCGGGATTTACCGGAAAATGGTGACCTTAAGGCGAAGATGCTTGGTTACGGAGCTCCTCTTATAGCCTATTCTACGGGAAGCTGGATCAACAATGCGGCAGACAGATATATAGTTCTGGCTCTGTGCGGTGCGGCTGTAAACGGAGTATACGGCGTTGCATACAAGATTCCCGCCATATTGATGGTATTTCAGAGGACTTTCGCCCAGGCATGGCAAATGTCAGCCACCAAGAGTTATAAGGACGAAAAAAGCGGGGAATTCTTTACCGATATGTACAGGACGTATAACAGTTTTATGGTGATACTCTGCGGTCTGCTTATACTTCTGGTCAATCCCATAGCCGCTTTTTTGTTTAAAAAGGATTTCTATGAAGCGTGGATATATGTTCCGCCCCTTCTGATCTCTGTTATATTCGGGGCATTGACCGGATTTCTCGGGTCAATATGCCTTGCGTACAAGGACTCAAAGTCTATGGGAGTTGCCACGGGGGTGGGGGCAGTTGCAAATGTGGCCTTGAACCTTGCTCTTATTCCGCACTTTTCTGCCATGGGAGCGGCTGTAGCAACTGCTGTAAGTTATGCTTTAATGTGCGCTCTTGCTTATAAATTTGTGAGAAAGTATGTGGTTTTAGAAAACAATCTGTTGTCGGATGCACTGGGCTATCTGATCCTTGTAGCCATGTCTGTGGCAATGATAGGACGCATACCCGGAAAATACGCCGTATGTTCAGTCCTCTTTGCGGTAACTGTATTAATGAACTATAAGGATGTAAAGGCTATAGCTGAAAAGATCTTTTTCGCTGTGCGGGTAAGGTTTAATGAAAAGCGGTAATATCAGTGAAAACAGAATAACAGCGGGTAACCTGGCTCTTTTTGCCGCCATTGTTATCCTGACAGTCGCGCTTTGGAATGAGTATGTGTGGTATGAAGCAATTGCTCCCTACGGAACCTTGATTTCCTTTGTATTTCTTGCAATCTCATTTTTGTGTTATGTACCGCTCAGGCAGGCTGTGACCGACAGGTATTTTATCCTTGTTGCAGCTGCATGTGCCGTTGCGGCAGCTAATCTTTTTATTGTGGGTTCGGGGAAGGGCGCATGGCTTACGGCGGCGGATGTCCTCATTATGATCTATCTATCGGACAAGATTAAGCTCTCCGATTCACTGATCGCTTTGTTTTGTATATATTTGGGATTTTATTTCTTCTACTGGACTTATGACGTTAAAGGGTACTTTAAAGGCTATAACACAAACTATGGGGGGCTTGTGCTTATTACCGGATTCGTGTTTGCCATAACCGGCTTTATCATCTTCCGCGAGAGGCTTAAGCAGACGGAAGCGGCAGGTGCCCGTTTCCTGTTTGGATTTATACTGTTTATGTTTGTGTGGGGATACAATATTATTGCGTGGTACAGGGCGAGATGCGCATTTCTTGGGCTCGCCGTATTTGCGATATTACTTATTATTCCGTCTAAAATCTGGAAGAATAAGGTATTCTATACAGCAGTAACACTGATGATGACGCTGGGGGCCATTGCCGTCTCGCTGGTTTACGTCTGGCTCGGACGCTTTATTGCGGCGTTTAATGTCAGGATTTTTTATAAAGATATTATTTCGGGAAGAGATGAGATATGGGCTGATCTGTGGAACGCTTTTCTAAAATCGCCGCTTACCGGAATCGGAAGCTCATACAGGATAAATGTTGACTGGATGGGAGGAATGTTCGAGGTTCACAACGGTCTTCTGGACATACTTATAGTGCACGGAGTCATAGTTTTCGGCGTGACCGTTTTCTTGCTGATCAGAAGCCTCATGAAACTGCGGGAAGAAGCTGCCCAAAGTATTGTGGCAAGATCTGCGGTATCCGCGGTATTTGCAATACTTGCGGCATCGTTTATGGAGAACTTTTTTATAGTACCGCCGTTCCTTCTGTGCACCCTTGTGTTAATTGCAATAGCAAGGTCCGTTTGCTATAATGAACATTTGAATAAATGATAAGAACAGTGACAGATTTATGATAAAAAGCAAACAACTGATAGTTAGAAGAATAGGTCTTATGCTGTGTGACGCGCTGAGCGTTATAGCCGCGACTTTTCTCGCGATCCTTGCTCGGTTTGATTTTTCCGTCGCAGAGATACCCGACAGGATATACGTTGATACGGCGATAAGGTTTCTGCCGTATTCGATTATTATAACCCTTATATTGTTCTGGCTGTTCCATTTGTACCAGAGCCTGTGGGAATACGCCGGGGCACCGGAGATGTTAAGTATATTCGGTGCGTGCTTTTGTTCGGCAGTGATCCAGATGGTTACGGTTAATCTGGTCCTGCACTGGATATATCCGAGAAGTTGCTATGTCTTTTTCGGAGGATTTTTGCTGTTTCTTGTGGCAGTGACGAGATTTTTCTACAGGGCATTTAGGACATTTATAGAAAAGAGGGTAAGTAACGCAAAAAGCGTAAATGTTATGATCGTAGGTGCCGGGGATGCCGGCAACTCTCTGATTCGTGAAATGAGATCATCAAGCTACATCGAAAAGAATGCGATGTGCGTGATCGATGACGATTCCACCAAGATCGGTAATTATATTCACGGAGTTAAGGTAGTAGGAGGCAGGGATTCCATAATAGAAAATGCCGTAAAATACGACATTGACGAAATAATAATCGCTATGCCCACCGCATCGAAAAAAACGATCAGGGAAATACTTGAGATATGCAAGCAGACAAAATGCGAGCTTAAGACGCTGCCCGGAATGTACCAGCTTGTTAACGGGGAAGTTAATGTAAGCCAGCTCAGAAAGGTTGATATTACCGACCTTCTCGGAAGGGATCAGGTTAAGATAGATCTTGATTCGGTAATGAGCTATGTAAAGGATCAGGTAATACTTGTTACCGGTGGCGGCGGATCGATAGGAAGCGAGCTTTGCCGTCAGATAGCGACTCACAAGCCGAAGCAGCTTATCATTTTCGATATTTATGAAAACAGTGCATATGCCATCCAGCAGGAGCTTATGCGCAAATATCCGGAGCTTAACCTGAAGGTACTCATCGGAAGCGTTCGTAACACGAACAGGGTCAATTCGGTATTTGAAAAGTACCATCCGGACATAGTTTACCATGCTGCGGCACATAAGCACGTTCCGCTTATGGAAGACTCCCCCAATGAAGCGATCAAAAACAATGTAATGGGTACATGGAAGCTTGCAGAGGCGGCGTCGAAATATAAAACTAAGAGATTTGTAATGATATCCACGGATAAGGCAGTTAATCCCACCAATATAATGGGGGCAAGCAAGCGTATCTGCGAGATGATCATTCAGTCCTATAACCAGAAGAGTGACACGGAATTTGTTGCGGTAAGGTTCGGTAATGTGCTTGGGAGTAACGGATCCGTTATTCCGCTGTTTAAGAAGCAGATAGAGGCCGGTGGCCCGGTAACGGTAACGCACCCTAACATCATCCGTTATTTCATGACTATACCGGAAGCGGTATCCCTTGTTCTTCAGGCAGGGGCATACGCAAAAGGCGGCGAGATCTTTGTTCTTGAGATGGGAGAGCCCGTCAGGATACTTGACCTTGCCATCAACCTTATCCGTCTGTCGGGATATGTTCCCGGGGAGGATATACAGATACAGTTTACGGGGTTAAGACCCGGCGAAAAGCTTTACGAAGAGATGCTGATGGAAGAAGAGGGTATGCAGGATACGGCCAACAGCAAGATCCACATCGGAAGACCTATAGAGTTTGACGAGGAGGAATTCTTCAAAGAGCTTGAAGTTATGAACGAGTTGTCCAGAGAGGAGACCGATGATGTAACGATACGTAAGTGGGTCAAGAAGATCGTACCTACGTATCAGATGAGAAACCCCGACGGAACACTTCCTATAGATAATTCTTATGATAATAAACCGCATAAATGGGAGAGAACAAATGACTGAGAATATTTTCAAAGGAAAAACACTGCTTATAACGGGAGGAACCGGATCCTTCGGAAATGCCGTGCTTAACAGGTTTCTTGAAACGGATATCAAAGAAATCAGGATATTTTCCCGTGACGAGAAGAAGCAGGATGATATGAGGCACCACTATAACAACTCCAAGATCAAGTACTACATAGGTGATGTCAGAAATATCCAGAGCGTAAGGGATGCCATGCACGGTGTTGATTATATATTCCATGCGGCTGCCCTTAAACAGGTCCCGAGCTGTGAGTTTTTCCCGATGGAGGCAGTCCGTACAAACGTTATCGGAACAGATAATGTTCTGACCTGCGCTATAGAGGCAGGGGTATCAAAAGTCATATGCTTATCTACAGACAAAGCCGCGTATCCCGTAAATGCCATGGGAACAAGCAAGGCAATGATGGAAAAGGTGTTTGTTGCCAAGTCCAGAACCGTGGATAGTTCCCAAACACTTATCTGCGGAACAAGATACGGAAATGTTATGTGTTCGAGAGGATCTGTAATACCTCTTTTTATCGACCAGATCAAGCAGGGTCTTCCCCTTACTGTTACCGAACCGACGATGACTAGATTCATAATGAGTCTTGAAGAAGCGGTTGAACTTGTCATATTTGCATTCGGAAATGCGGAGGCGGGAGATATAATGGTTCAAAAAGCCCCTGCATGCACCATAGAAACCCTTGCCACTGCGGTTAAGGAACTTTTCCATGCCGATAATGAGATAAAAGTCATAGGCATTAGACACGGAGAGAAGATGTACGAGACCCTTCTTACCAATGAAGAGTGCTCACGGGCCTTCGACCTTGGCAACTTCTACAGGGTTCCTGCGGATCAAAGAGATCTTAATTACGACAAGTACTTTAAAGAAGGCAGTGTTGAGAGGGCAAAGCTTACGGAGTTTAATTCAAACAATACTACGATATTGGACGTGGAGCAGGTTAAGGAAAAACTGTTGTCACTTAAGTATATAAGAGACGAGATAAGGGAGTGGGAGTCGAAGTAGTGAAGATAGTCGTTACCGGAGCAAACGGATTCATCGGAAAAAACCTTATGCATCGGCTTGCGCGGATTGAAGGAGCAAGCGTTCATCCGTATGATGTTGACTGTGATCCCAATAGCCTTGAAGAGATGCTGGACGGATGTGATGTGGTCTTTCATCTTGCCGGTATCAACAGACCGAAGGATCAGGATGAGTATATGGAAGGGAATTTTGGATTTACGAAGACCCTTCTTGATACTCTTGATGGTTTGCGTGCAAGACCCAAGATAGTAGTCTCTTCTTCGATTCAGGCAGAGCTTTTGAATCCGTACGGGGTCAGCAAAAAAGCCGGCGAGGATGCTGTGCGAAGCTTTGCCGCCTCAAGGGACATATCTGCGGTCATATACCGTTTCCCCAATGTTTTCGGAAAGTGGTGCCGGCCGAACTACAACTCCGCTGTTGCGACTTTCTGCCACAATATTGCCAGATCACTTCCAATTACCGTAAGCGATCCGGAAAACCTTCTGCATCTTGTGTATATCGATGATGTTGTCGATGAGCTTGTTTTGTGCCTTGAAGATAAGGAGCATGTAAAGGACGGATACGGGTATGTGCCCTGCGTATATGATGTCAGGCTCGGCGATATCCCAAAGCTTCTCTATTCGTTTTCAAAGAGCCGCGAAAATCTTTTGCTTCCAAACCTTTCCGATGGATTTGAGAAAAAACTGTACAGCACTTATTTGAGCTATCTTCCGGAGGATGATTTTTCCTATCCCCTTGATATGCATGTGGATAACCGAGGCTCATTTACAGAGTTTCTCAAGACTCCCGAACGGGGACAGGTGTCGGTCAATATATCACATCCCGGAATAGTAAAGGGAAACCACTGGCACAACACGAAGAATGAGAAATTCCTTGTCGTAAAAGGAAAGGGTGTCATCAGACTGAGAAAGGTCGGAGATCATAAGATAACGGAATATCATGTATCGGGGGATAAGCTTGAGGTTGTGGATATTCCCTGCGGATATACCCATAATATAGAAAATGTCGGAGATGAGGATATGGTCACCGTTATGTGGGTGAATGAGATATTCGATCCCGACAGAGGCGATACATATCATGAAGAGGTGTAGCAATGTCAGATAAGTTAAAAGTTTGCACTATCGTCGGAACCCGTCCCGAGATCATCAGATTATCCTCCGTGATCAAGTGCTGTGACAAATACTTTGATCATATCCTTGTTCATACCGGACAGAACTATGATTATACGCTCAATGAGATATTCTTCGAGGATCTTGAGCTGCGAAGCCCGGATCACTATCTTGAGTCGGTAGGGGCTAATCTCGGCGAGACGATGGGTAATATAATCGCAAAATCATATACGCTTCTGGAACAAGAAAGACCGGATGCACTTCTGGTCCTCGGGGATACTAATTCAGCTCTTTCCGCAATAAGCGCCAAGAGGCTGAAGATACCCATCTTTCATATGGAGGCGGGAAACCGGTGCTGGGATTGGAATGTATCGGAGATGATAAACCGCAAGATAGTCGATCATATCTCGGATATCAATATGCCTTATACGGAGCATTCCCGCAGATACCTTTTGTCGGAAGGAATTGACGGAAAGACTGTATTTGTTACCGGATCTCCGATGAAGGAAGTATTAAGAGATCATATGGATAAGATCGAGGCCAGCGATGTGCTTGAGCGGCTGAACCTTACCAGGGGTAAATATATCCTGCTTTCGGCACACAGGGAGGAGAATATCGACATTGAAGAGAATTTTATGGAACTTATGAATTCGGTCAATGTGATAGCAGAAAAATATAAAATGCCCGTGATCTATTCTACACACCCGAGAAGTGCTAAGTTTATCGAAAAACGGAATTTCAAGTTTGATCCTCTTGTATCGAGTATGAAGCCTTTCGGATTCAGCGATTATAATAAGCTTCAGAAAAATGCCTACTGCGTACTATCCGATTCGGGAACTCTTTCGGAAGAATCTGCTATGCTGGGATTTCCGGCAGTGCTTATACGTACATCGACAGAACGCCCGGAGGTTCTCGACAAGGGAACGATGGTTATCGGAGGCATCAAAAGCCGTGATGTCTGCCAGGCGGTTGAACTTGCCACTGCAATGTACGAGAATGGTGAAAAGACCGTGGAAGCAGAGGATTACGCCGATGACAATGTGTCGGTCAAGGTTGTTAAGCTGATCCAGAGTTATACTCATATCGTGAATAAGACTGTCTGGATGAAATAGACCCAAAAAGGGATTTTTAATGAAAGTAATGTGCATGTATCTGCCCCAGTATCACTCTTTTCCCGAGAATGACGAGTGGTGGGGCAAGGATTATACGGAGTGGGTTGCGGTAAAACGTGCGCGTCCACTTTATAGAGGCCACGTTCAGCCCAAGGTTCCTTTGGGTGGCAATTACTATGATCTTGATAAGGATGGGGTGGCAACACTTACCCGTCAGGCAGAGCTTGCGAAAAAATACGGTGTGTACGGATTTAGTATCTATCAGTACTATTTTCGCGGAAAAACCCTGATGGAGAAGCCTCTTCGAACACTTCTTGAGCATCCCGAGATAGATATTAAATATAATATTTGCTGGGCAAATGAAACATGGACAAGAACATGGTACGATCTGTCGGACCAGATTCTTATTGAGCAGGAATACGGGGACATGGATGACTGGAGAGAGTATTTCCGACACATTCTGCCCTATTTTCATGATGACAGATATATCAAGGTGGGGAACAGGCCTGTCTGGCAGGTATATAAAACCTTTGATATACCATGCTTTCGTGAAATGACCGGGGCTTTTAACGAATGGGCAAAAGAAGAGGGTTTCGACGGATTATACATTGTGTCCGGAAAGACTGCCGCGGGATCTGATACACGGGATGACCTTATTGACGGATACTATTTTTTTGAACCCGGGTACACTCTCAAAAATGATTTCAGTTTTTGTCAAAAAGCACTCTATAATATGGGTACATTCCTCAGAAGCCTTAGAAACAGGGCGTTTTCCGGCATTGTCGGAAATACACTTGAGAGAAGGGTCAATGCAAACAGCATAATGAGATCCATTATGAGACGCACATATTCGGACAATGAATTCCCGGGACTGATACCCGACTGGGACAATACACCGAGAAGAGACTACAAAGGACTTGTGTATATGGGAACAAGCCCGGAGCTTTTCGAGAAGACACTCAAGGTTCTTAAAGAGAAGGTTAAAGACCACCCGGTTGATTTTGTATACGTGAATGCCTGGAACGAGTGGGGAGAAGGTGCTTATGTGGAGCCGGATGAAGCAAGGGGATATGCGTACCTTGAGGCAATAAAAAGGGTTGTACAATGATAAGTATAATTATGATCGTTTACGACGTGGAACGTTACGTCGAAGAGAGCATAAAGAGTGTTCTGGCTCAGACCTACAAGGATATCGAACTGGTCATAGTAGCAGATCACGGGCCGGACAGATCCGAGGAAATATGCCGTAAGTATGCGGCTTTTGATCCCCGTATAAAGCTTATAACGGGAGAGGCAAAGGGCATTGCGGATGCAAGGAACAGAGGCCTTGCGGCTGCTTCCGGGGACTATATAGGGTTTGTTGATTCGGATGACTATATCGAACCGGATATGTTTGAATCAATGATCGGAAATATTGAGAAATACAATGCTGATATTGCAATCTGCGGAAGATTTTACGAGTACGAAAATACAACACTTAAGGATGAGGCAAAGAAACCTTCCGTGCTTACTGCCAGGGAGGCACTTGAGGTAACCCTTGGCCATGACGGATTTTTCCTTCATTGCTGGGACAAACTTTTCAAGGCAAAGCTGTTTACCGGTATCGATTTTCGGACGGATGTAACTGTGGAAGACCGTATAGTGGTTGACAGGCTTTTGGCAAGGGCAAACAGGATCGTTTACGATCCGGCTCCCAAGTACCACTTCAGAGAGAGAAGCGGCAGTAATTCAAAGAGAAGCGGAATGGTCAGAAAAAACATTCAGGCAAATGCACTCATGGAGGAGTTTGTTTGCGGAGCATTTCCGGAACTGGCCGGAAAATGCTCACAATTCATGGTGTATGAGTATATCACTGCGATACAGAATGAGCTTGTCTGCGACAGCCCGAACCGGGGTGACATCAAAGAGTACGCATCCTATGTGAGAAACGCAGTCAGCCGTGATGATCTTGTGATCAAAAGAGGGCTTAGGATCAAAGCATTTATGGCGCTTTACCTGCGCCCTGTGCTTAAACACTATACAAAGTGGCGGCAGAGGAAAACTGCGGCCGGGTTTGTGAGGTTTCCCTGATGGTTAAGGAATCAATGTTCAAGAACAAAAGAATACTTATGATATGCCGCGAGACTTACTCAAAGCCTCTATGGTTTCTGGCGCAAAAGCTTAAAGAGGATAACGAAGTTGCGGCTTTTTTCATAATGTCAAGCGAATGCAGCTACAGCAAGACGTATTACAACGAACATACATATTATGAGTTCAAGAAGCTTGAGCCTGACATAAAAGTGTACGATGTCCGGGATATATGCGAGCAGTTCATAAAGGGTATGAATGAAAGTGACAAGCCGTATGATCTTGAGTATCTTGAGATGATCGACAGAGAGTACAGTCATTACAAGAATCTTAACATGCAGCTTATGAGTTCCCAGATGAACACCAGGCATTACCACTGGCGAATGTACTGGAAGGTCACAAGCTATGCGGAAAACCTTTACTGGCTGGAGCTTAATTACAAAAAGATCATAGGACTTATAGAAGAGTTTAAACCGGATGTGATTTTTGATACGGACAACGCCGAACTTCAAAGAACCATACTTTGCGAAGTATGCTATAAGAAGAAGATCCCGTGCATGACCATCGAATATTCCAAGCTGGGCTATTACAAATACCCCAGTTTTCAGAATGCATTCGGGATCGATCCGTATTTTGAAAACCTGTTTAATGAGATAAAAAAGCTTCCTGACAGCGAAATACGCAGCAGCATAGAGTATGTTGAGAACTACCGCAGAGAAAACTCGATTATGAACAAAGAGTTCGCTGGGTCGGTAACATCCAAGTATGAGAGGGATTCCCTTATATGGATCGCCAGAGTGATGCACGGGAAACTTGAGTATTTCTACGATATGGATATAAGGAAGCGTAACCTCTCCCTTAAGAAAAAGAGTCCGATGCTGTATGCACCGTCAATGCCCTACATCCGGTACTATCTTGAAGAGGAGCTCAAGAAAAGATATCTGTACGGAAAGAACAAATATTTTGAAGACCCGGTGGAGGGAGAGGACTATGTTTATATGCCCCTTCATCTGATTCCGGAATCTTCCGTGTTTGTTAAGGCTTCGTACTATGTTGACGAACTCAACCTCATTGAGCAGGTCTCAAAAGCCCTCCCCATCGGGTGGAAGCTGTATGTCAAGGAACATCAGGCGATGCTTGGGGAAAGAGGATTTGAGTTCTACAGAAAAGTCAAAGAGATCCACAATGTCCGGCTGGTGCAGATCAATTACTACAAAGATCCCAAACCATGGATTGTTAATTCAAAGGGAGTTGTGACCATAACCGGAACAGCGGCTTATGAGGCTGCACTTCTCGGAAAGCGTTCGATCATATTCGGAAATGTACCTTTTGCTCTTATCGACGGTATTACCCGGATAAAATCATTTGACGAACTTCATGACGCAATCTGCGCCTTCGGCCCCGTTGATTCCCTTCACTCGGCGGCCTGCTATGTAGAAGCCGTAAAGCGCGCCGGATCGGAAGTTAAGATATTTGAACTTATGGATGATGCCGACGCTATCTTTGCCGGCAAGAAGGAGCGCACGCAGGAATTCGATGATATGCTTAACGAGCTCATTGTTTTCTATGAGAAGGGATATGAGAGATACCTTGCGGCCCTTGAGGAGGGATATTTCATCTCGGATATGAAATTATGAGCTAGATCGTGACAGTGGTAATTGAAAAGCGTGGGTGTCCGCGCGGGTGCCACCAAGCGAGTTCCGCAGACGCGAAGCGGCGAGGACTGTTTGAGCGAATATCCCGCATTGAAGATGCGGGATGCCATCGCGGCGAGCGACTGGCGCCGTCGTCGGACAGGACCCACGCATCTATAGAATTCTATATGAGGAAAATGACATGGAAAGCACAATAATGAAAAACCTCTCCGAGGGCAAATTTGTCCTTATCGCGGAGATCGGAGTCAACTATTATGACATTGCAAGCTCCCGGGGCATCTCGAATATGGATGCCGCAAAGCTCATGATAAAGGAGGCGGCGGATGCAGGCATTACCGCAGTGAAGTTTCAGACGTACAAAGCCGGAACGCTTGCGGCAAAGGCATCACCGTACTACTGGGATATTACCGAGGAACCTACAAGATCCCAGTATGAACTGTTTTGCAAGTTTGACAGCTTCGGTTACGAGCAGTACAGGGAGCTTAAAGAGTATTCGGACGAGATCGGGATCGAATTTCTGTCTACGGCATTTGATTTTGAATCGGCGGATTATCTTGATGAACTGATGAATGTATATAAGATATCTTCATCGGATCTGTCGAATATTCCGTTTATTGAATATCAGGCCAGGAAGAATAAACCGATACTGCTGTCGGTAGGAGCTTCGAATGAGGACGAGATAGTTCGTGCACTTGATGCCATACGGCGCAACACGGATGCACCGGTTACGCTTCTGCATTGCGTTCTCGAATATCCGACACCCCTTGAAGATGCCAATCTTTTGAAAATAGCGACTCTTAAAAAGAGGTTTGCGGATGTTTATATCGGTTACAGTGACCATACAAAACCGACTGAGGAATGCGATGTCATAAAGTGTGCGTATAATCTGGGTGCACAGCTTGTGGAGAAGCACTTTACGCTTGATAAGACATTAAAGGGAAACGATCATTATCATGCCATGGATCCAAAAGATGCGGTGAACATACTTGCCGCAGTGGAAAGGATGGATATGATCCGGGGAAGTGGTGAACTTAAGTGTCTTGATACTGAGGGCGCCGCAAGATCAAATGCAAGAAGATCTATAGTATCTGCGGGATTTATAGCAAAGGGCGAGGTGATAACCGAAAAAATGCTCACCTTTAAACGTCCAGGAAGCGGGATATCCCCCGACAGGATCCATGAAGTTACAGGATGCAGGGCTGCGGTTGATATAGAAGACGATACCATTATACAGGAGAGCATGCTCATTCATGAATGATGATAAGGAAAAAGGCAGTAAGGTTGTAAAATCAAGTATATGGTATACCATTGCAAACGTTTCTATAAGGGCCGTTGCGATAATAACAACACCGATATATACGGGAATGCTTACAACCGCAGACTACGGAAGAGCCAATACGTTTAATTCATGGATAGATGTATTCAATGTTTTCGCGTGTCTGTGTGTTGTGTATTCGATAGGACGTGCCAAACTCGATTTTCCCGACAGATTTGACGAATATATGTCATCTCTTCAGGGACTGTCGAGTTCGTTTGGTTTTATACTCCTTGTATTGGCGTTCATATTCAGGGAGTCGCTCTCGGGGTGGATCCACTACGAGGTCCCGCTGGCGGTAGGCCTGTTTGCCTACCTGTGCATAGCCCCCTCTGTCGAGTACATGATGCAAAAATGCAGGTACGAATACCGGTATAAGGAAAATATACTGATATCGGTAATCACCTGTGTTGGACAGGTGGCACTTTCCATACTGCTGATGCTCCTGTTTAATGACAGAAGATATATAGGCAAGATCCTCGGAGTTATGCTTCCGACGGCAATAATGGGTATTGTGTTCTATATCCGCTTTATTGTGAAGGGTAAGGTATTCTACAACAGGGAATACTGGACATACGCCTTAAAAATCGGACTTCCCATGATACCCCACGCCCTTGCGCTTATTCTGCTTGCCCAGATGGACAGGATCATGATCAAAGGAATATGCGGTGACGGCGATGCGGGATTATATATATTCGGATATTCCTTTGCAACACTTCTTATGATTTTTACAAATGCCATAGGACAGGCGTATCTCCCATGGTTTAACGAAACGCTTTTTGACGGGGAGCGGGACAGGATCAGACAGATACAAAAGAAACTTGTGCTTCTCGGGTGTTTTCTGTCCTTCGGATTTATTGCCGTATCTCCCGAAGCGCTGATGATACTGTCCATATCCAACAATTCATACTGGATCGCAAAATATGTTGTTCCGCCGATAGTTCTCGGAACGCTGGCCCAGTATTTCTACACAAACTATGTAAATGTAGAGATATTCTGCAAGAAGACCTCTATTATAGCGATGGGCTCCTGCCTTGCGGCACTTATCAATTATATTCTCAATTACGCCTTTATACCCAGATTCGGTTATATTGCGGCCGCGTACACGACATTTGCAAGTTATATTGTCCTTATGCTTATGCACTACATTATGGTTCGCTTTGTGCTTAAAGAGCAGGTTTATGATGACCTGTATATGTTTGCGGCCATGATCGTCATGACATTTATTGGCATTACGTACCTTCTCCTGTACGGTGACGGAATCGGTATGATCATGCTGAGGTATGCTGTTACGATCTTAACGGTTGTCATTTTTGCAATTGCCAAAAGACGTGATATAATTACGCTGATAAATTATGTAAAGAAGCGGTTTTTAGGGAAAAATCAATGAAAACACTTATCGTTATACCTGCAAGAGGCGGTTCAAAGAGAATACCGAGAAAAAATGTCCGTATTATGTGTGGGAAACCACTCATAGTCTATTCAATAGAAAATGCCAAGGCTCTTCGAGACAAAATGCACATGGATGTGGATGTTGCAGTCTCAACCGATGATGAAGAACTGGGCGGCATAGTCAGAAACCGGGGAGTTGAAGTTATAGCAAGACCAGCCGAACTGGCAACGGACCGGGTTACTCTCGATCCCGTAATATACCATGCGGTGGGGTATATGGAAGAGAAGCACGGCATCAGATATGATGTTGTGATAACTATGCAGGCTACAAGCCCGACTCTTAAAATGGAGACGATAGCATCTGCTATAGAATACTTTGAATCCCATGATTTTGACACGGTTCTGTCTGCGACAAACAAGCCCCATCTGTCATGGGGGATAAACGGCGACGGAGAGTATGTCAAGAATTATGAAAAGAGACTTAATTCCCAGGAACTTCCGCCTAATTATCTTGAGACCGGAGGCTTTCTCATAACAAGAAGGGAATGTGTGGAAGAAACCGGAAGAATCGGCGAGAAGGTAAGTATCTTCGAAATTTCCGAGGATGAAGCGGTTGATATCGACACATATTCCGACTGGGTTTTGTGTGAGAACATACTCAGGCGTAAAAAGATTATGTTCCGGACGGTAGGGAAAAGATCCGTCGGGATGGGGCATGTTTACAGATGCCTTACCCTCGCATATAAACTGACAGGACATGAAGTGATATTTGCTGCATCGGCTGATTCGGATATAGGAATTGAGAAGATCGAAGATTCCAATTTTAACGTTATCAAGATTAAGGACGATAGTGACTTCGAACAGGTTCTTATCGATGAAAAACCGGATATCCTGATCAACGACATTCTCGATACAACGAGAGAGTACATGCAGATGGTAACAAAGCATGTCAAACGCGTCATAAACTTTGAGGATGTGGGAAGCGGTGCCAAATATGCGGATGCTGTAATCAATGCGTTATACGAAAAGGGAGACAAACTCCATAATGAGTATTACGGCAGCAGGTATTTTTGCATAAGAGACGAATTCCTGGAGGAGCATCCGAAGGAATTTTCCGAAAAAGCCGAGAATATACTGGTTCTTTTCGGAGGAGCCGACCCTTCCGATCTTACGGGAAGGCTTTACAGAATATGTAAACAGCTTCATAAGACCAATCCGGATGTTAAGTTTCATTTTCTGCTGGGGTTCGCATATCCGAATGCCGACAGCATCGTAACGAGCGAATCAGACAATTTATTTGTCTACAAAGACGTAAAACGTGTGAGCTCATATATGAGCAGGATGGATCTGGCAGTGACCAGCCAGGGAAGAACCGTATATGAACTGGCAAGTATGGGTGTTCCGGCCATTGTTCTGGCTCAGAATGAACGGGAGGCAAAGCATGTATTTGCCGGGATACAGAACGGATTCATAAATCTGGGTATCGGAGATGAAACTGACGATGCCACTGTAGTATCCACAATAGAATGGCTTATGTCCACACCGAATGTTCGTCGGGAAATGCGAAAACTGCAGCTTCAAAAAGATTTTTCCAAAGGTCACGAACGGGTCATCAAACTGATACTTGATGACAGTGATGACGATGACGGCGAAGATAACTGATGAATAAAACACTTGAGCAGGAAAGACTTGAAAGAGAGCGCCTGGAGATGATCATGGCACAAAATGACGTTTCGGCAGTCTCTCTTGACGGTAACATTGAAAATACATATATCGGACAGGAAATCAGTGAACCCGAGCCGGAAGTATTATATTCCACGGAAGCAAGAAAAGTAGTAAGGTCACTTAACCACCTTGAGACAAGAAGGGTTATGCTTGTTAATACAGTGGTTGGTACCGGTTCGGTTGGAAGGCTTGTTGCCGGATTGTATGACACCTTATCAGCCAACGGCTATGAGTGTATGGTAGCATACGGGAGAGACACTCATCCGGAAGGTATGAATGCATACAGGATCGGACAGGATCTTGATGTATATATTCACGGCGTTCTCTCCAGACTTACGGACAGACACGGGTTCTATTCCAAGAGGGCGACGGTTCAGTTTATTAATGTGATCGAAGAATTCAAGCCCGATATTATCCACCTCCATAATGTTCATGGATACTATCTGAATATCCGTGTTCTTTTTGAGTATTTAAAATCAACCGATATCAGAGTGATCTGGACACTGCATGACTGCTGGACTTTTACGGGGCACTGTTCACATTTCGAATATATCGGATGTAATAAGTGGATAAACGGATGCTATTCGTGCGAGCAGCTTGCCGAGTACCCCAAGTCTATAGGAAAAGATAATTCCACCAGAAACTGGAATGATAAGAGGGAACTGTTTACGGGCTTTGAAGATATGACCCTTGTTACGCCGTCACAATGGCTCAAGGCAAGAGTGGAACAGTCATTCATGGGAGAATATCATACCGTAGTTGTGCCGACCGGGATAGATACGGATATTTTTCATCCCGTCGCCGAGGAAAGAAGCGACGATAATCTTGTGTTCAGACTCAGAAACAGCCTGAACCTTCGCAATAAAAATGTGCTTCTCGGTGTTGCCAATCCATGGCGTACCCGGAAAGGCCTGATGCAGTTTGTCAATCTTTCAAAGCTCATAAACGAAAGATGTGTGATAGTGTTAGTCGGTCTCAATGATGAGCAGCTCTCCTCCCTTCCCGAATCCATTATAGGAATCGGGCATACAGACAGTCCGGAGGAGCTTGCCGCATTGTATTCAATGGCTGACATATACGTTAACCTGACTCTGGAGGATACGTTTCCTACAACAAACCTTGAGGCAATAGCCTGCGGAACCCCGGTAATTACATACCGTTCGGGCGGAAGTTCGGAAACTATCGATGATACTTGTGGAATATCTGTTGAGAGAAACTCGGTACAGGGTGTTGTTGCCGCAATAGATACTATTCTGTCTCAAAAGGGCATCGCATATACAAAGGAAGACTGTTTAAAGCGTGCCGCACTTTTTGCCAGAGAAGTCAGGTTTGAGGAATACATAAGGGAAGTATATGAGGGAATGTAAATGAAATTACATGATTTTTGCACCAAATTTCAGCATTCCATAGTGTTTCTTATTGAGGTTTTGTTGTATGCCTCATGTCTTGCCACGTTTTTCCTGATGTTCTCGATAGACAATCCGGAAATAATCGTAATGTCAAGAACAGCGGCCGTAACACTGTCGACATTTGTTATTGTGCTTATCCTTCTGACATTTATGTACGGAAAGTATGATGTGGGGAGACGCCGCTGGGGCCAGGTGGCACTGACGGTGTCCATAACTGTTATATTTACGGATCTCGTCACATATCTCGAACTGTCCATAATGAAGACAAATGAGGCGAACAATACCACATTCAGGCTGGAAAACTTCGGCATACTGTTTTGCGTGTTTGCCATTCAGATCCTATTGATAATGCTGTTATCCCGTGCAGGCGAGGAGTTCTATTTCTGGATAAATCCCAAGGAGAAGTGCCTCATAATCACCGAAGATATGAATGGATCGGAGCGAATTGCCGCTGCCATGTCTTCGTTTGAAAAAAAATATGAGGTTTCCGGGATAATCTCATACAGGGATCCGGGTCTAGAGTCTGCCATGGTAGCTGCGGATACTATAGTTTTGTACGATCTGCCCGTTAAGGACAGAACCGATATCGTTGATTTCTGTTATCAGAATCTTAAAAACATATATTTCAACCCAAGCATTGCGGATATTCTCGAGCAGAATTCGCATTCCGTCATAATGGATGACATATCTCTTTTTTCAACCAGATATCACATGATAACCTTTGAAGAAAGACTGGTAAAACGTTTTATGGATACGATTATTTCGCTTATGGCGCTTATTATAACAAGCCCCGTTATACTCATTTCCGCAATATGCATAAAAAAGCATGACGGGGGCAGCGTTTTCTTCAGGCAAAAGAGAGCAACCGTACACGGAAAAGTGTTTGAGATAATAAAGTTCCGTACAATGAAAGAAAACGTTGAGAATTTCTCTTCGACGGAAGGAGATGACAGGATTACCAAGGTCGGAAGAGTACTTCGAAAATACAGAATTGATGAGCTCCCGCAGTTTGTGAATATCCTTAAGGGTGATATGAGTCTTGTGGGTCCGCGGCCCGAGATGCTTGAGAATGTTGAGGATTATGAAAAGGATCTTCCGGAGTTTCGCTACAGACTCAGGATGAAAGCAGGACTTACAGGCCTTGCCCAGATCTACGGTAAGTACAATACGTCATCGAGAGATAAGCTTATGCTCGATCTTATGTATATAGAAAACTACAGTTTGATAAGGGATATTCAGCTCCTGTTCCAGACGGTTCTGGTACTGTTCAAGGCGGAAGATTCGACAGAAGCGTTTAAGGTTTCCGACAAAGAATGAACAAAGATGAAATTAAAATCTCCGTGATCACGGTAACATATAATTCCGAGGCGACTCTTGCCGATACCATGCGCTCGGTAGCGGAACAGACGTATTTACCGTATGAGTACATAATAGTGGATGGAAAATCAAGCGACGGTACTTTATCGGTTGCCGAAAGCTTCAGAGGTGATCTTGAAGCAAAGGGGGTAAGACTTGACATCATCAGTGAACCCGACAAGGGGATATATGATGCCATGAATAAAGGTATCGACAGGGCTTCGGGAGATATTATCGGCATAATCAACAGCGATGACCGGTATGAAAAGGATGCCCTCGAAGTTGTTGCAAGTGAGTATGCGCGGGAAGAATTTGACTTGTTTTATGCGGACCTACGTATGGTAAAGCCTGACGGAACCTCTTTTATAAAGCATGCAAGAGACAGGAAGTATGCAACGAGCCGTGACTGGAACCACCCGACAACATTTATAACCAAGAGAATATATGACCGGTATCATTACAAGACCGAAACAATACATGACGATTATGATCTGATTCTTCGGTTAAAGCGCCATAAGGTCAAAACAAGGGTCGTGAACAGAACTTTGGCGGAGTTTTCCATGAACGGGGTTAGTCACAGCCGATCTGTCGCGGCTGCAATAAAGAGCATTAAGACCAAGTATGCAATCTACAGAAACAACGGTTACGGACCGGGATATTTTTTTGAGTGCCTGATCGTAGAACTGGGAAAGCTGATAATCGGATAGATGAATACGATTACTTTTTACTCAAATTATTTCAATCACCATCAGAAGGCCCTTTGTGATGCATTTTACGCAATTCTTAAAGAGGGCTTTACTTTTGTTGAGACGATGCCCATGGAGGAGTTTCGGTCCGATATGGGCTGGGGTGAGCAGTGCCCGCCCTATGTGCTTAAAACATACGAGAGCGCCCAAAACGAAGAAAAGGCAAGGGAACTGGGTAATTCATCCGACCTTGTGATCATGGGAACGGCGCCCGAATACTATATCGAGCCGAGGATCGCCGAAAACAAAATCGTGTTCAGGTATTCGGAGAGACCTCTCAAGGAAGGTTTTATCAAGTTTTTTATCCCGAGACTTACGAAAAAGTATATTCATCTTCATGTCCGTAACAAAAACAGGAAGGTGTTTATCTTGGCAGCAAGTGCATTTGCAGCCTATGATTTTAAGAAGATGTTCGGAAGCTATCCGGATAAATGCTATAAATTTGCATATTTCCCAAAGCATATCAGCTATGATATAAATGAACTCTTTGCAAGAAAAAAGAGGATAGCGGATGATGCAGGTGCAGTTACGGTTCTGTGGGAAGGCCGGATGATAAGGTTAAAGCGCGCGGATATTCTTATCCGGGCTGCTGCCCGTCTTCGCTCGGAAGGTCTGGATTTTAGGCTGAAGCTGATCGGGGACGGAGAGGAAAAGGAAAAGCTTATTTCTCTTGCAAAAAAACTGGGAATATCCGATATCGTAACCTTTGAGGGATTCCTGTCCCCCGACGAGGCAAGAGACAGAATGGCCGATGCGGAAGTTTATGTTATGACCAGCAATAAACTGGAAGGCTGGGGTTCGGTAATCTATGAGGCATTAAATGCCGGATGTGCCGTTGTTGCAAGCGATGCAGCCGGTGCAACTCCGTGGCTTGTAAGAGAGGGCGAGACGGGATCGGTATTTCGGTCGGGAAGCGTAAACAGCCTTGCCGATAAGCTGCGTCCTCTCTTGCGTGACGGAAAGAGACGGCAGGATCTGGGGCGAAGAGCCTACGAGCAGATGGATAAGCTTTGGAACCCGGAGGTTGCCGCAAAGCGTGTAATAGAACTTTATGAGGCTGTTTCGGAGGGTAGGGACACTCCGTTTGACGACGGTCCTCTTTCAAAAGCCGGGATCATAAAGAATAACTGGTTCCGGGAGTGAATTCATGAGAGACGATAAGAAAAAGATCCTGTATTTAATGGAATACCCGATAGATCTTCCGGGGGGCGGTCAGGAGTCCACCAAGACTTTGTGCGAAGGAATTGCATCAAGCGGAGAGTTTGAGCCGATTGTGGCATGTCCTTCTCTTCTTTCGACGGAGACAGAAGATTATGATTACAGAATCATAACATATCCTTCGGACGAAAATCGTGAATTATCAAAGATTCGCAGGATAACCAATTTTATCCGCAGAATATCGCATTTTAAGAAAATCATAGAAGAGGTAAGGCCTGATCTTATACACGTCTCAATGTCGGAATCGCTTATAACATACGGATTCCTGAGAGTTCCGGGATTTTTTAAAGATATCCCCTTTGTGTATACCGACAGGGGACTGCGTACCGGATACAGAAAGCATTCACTTGCATGTATAAAGGCTACTATGAAGCGGGCAAAAAGACTGCTTACCACAACCCGGTATAATGCAGGACTGTGGGAAAGTGAGATTACGACTCCTGTCACTGTGATACCCAACACAATAAGCGATGCGTTTTCCTCCTATGATGATAAGGGGCGGACCAGTGCAAGGGATAAATATAAAATCCCCGGCAATATGCCTGTTATCGGATTTGCGGGACGTATTTCCGAAGAGAAGGACTGGGGGAAGGTTCCGGGTGTGGTTGCGGCAATAGCGGATGCCGGCATTGATTTTAAGGTGGCACTTGTACTTTCGGTATATGAAGACAGGGACGCCGAAATCGTAAAAGAGATAAAAGAAGGCATAACAGCGGTCATCGGGGAAGAAAACCTCATATACATGCAGGATCTGAGCCAGAAGGAGATCTCCGATTATTATTATCTGGTGGATTTCTTTATAATGACAAGCTGCTTTGAGTCATTCGGCAAGGCGGCCGTAGAAGCAATGAGCAGGAAATGCATAGTACTGTCCACTGCAGTAGGGGGCCTTCCGGAAGTAATTGGAAACAAAGAGGATCTGTATGACATGAATGACCTTTCAAAGCTTGCCGGCAGGATCAAAAAGCTGACGGAAGATGCGGAAGCTGCCGGGCGTGAGAGGGATATGTTTTACAGGCGATATACGGATAATTACACTTCGGACAAAAATATCGAAGGACACCTAAGAGTATATCGCGAGATACTCGGATGATATGATGCAAAATCAATAACTCTGACATGGACGATAAAGAAAAAACGGGAAAAAAACAAAATATTCTGGCCGGATTTCTGGAGTTCTTCTACGGAAATTTTGTGGTTCTGCTGATGGGATTCATCTCCCTTCCGTTGCTTACAAGGATACTGTCCACCGATGAGTACGGCAGATCTAATCTGTTTTTATCGGCTGTTTCCATTATTTACATTTTTGCCATACTCGGCCTTGACCAGTCATATATAAGGTACTTCTACAGTGAAGGTGTAGATGAGAGAAAACTGTTTGGGCAGTGTCTTAAGGCACCTCTTGTGCTTATTGTTGTCCTGTCCGGAGTGTACCTTGCCTTCTCGGGATTTTTTAACAGCGTTTTGTTCGGAAAGGGAGGGTTCGATGTTACCATTCTGGTAATAGCATATACGCTGACTTCCGTCTTCGAAAGATTCCTGTTTTTAAACATAAGGATGCAGCAGAGAGGAAAACTGTATTCCAATCTGAACATTTTAAGTAAAGTTCTGAATATCATTTTTATAGTACTGTTTGCATATCTTCTTGGCGATGATTTCAGGGTAGGACTCTATGCCCAGACTCTTCCGCTTGTGGTAGTGACAGCAATGCTTCTTGTAATGTTTGCATACAGCGGGAGGGGCTATAAAGCCAAGCCCCACAGCCTTACCGAAAAGGAACTGTTAAGGTACGGTATTCCCTTTGTTCCCATGCTCCTAATGGAGTGGCTCCTCTCGTCCATGGACAAGTGGTCCATACGTTTCCTGAATGATTTTTCAGAGACGGGAGTGTATTCATCCGCCATGCAGATAATGACCATACTTATGACCCTCAAGATAACATATGTGGCATTCTGGTCGCCGATCGCGATGAAGAAGTACGAACAGGAGGACGAGAGCGAGGTAAAGCCTTTCTTTGCGGATATGTTTCAAAAAGTCCAGTTTCTATGCCTTCTTGCAGCCTTCGGACTAACGGCATTTCGAAGCATAATCGTTCTGATACTGGGTGAAAAATATAGGGAAGCATCAAGGATAATTCCCTTTTTGTCGCTTATGCCCGTACTGTCCATACTGTTTGAAATGACGGGGCAGGGTATCAAATTCAAGAAGAAGCCGGTCTATCTTAACTATGCCTCAGCCATTGCGATATGCTGTAATCTTGCGGGAAATCTGTTGCTGGTGCCGAGATACAAGGGTGTGGGGGCCGCGATCGCAACTGCTCTTACCTACATTGTTTATTTTGCCATAGGAACCTATTTTGCAAATAAGTGCTATCCGGTCGGGTATAACTACCGGAACTTTATACTGATGCTTGTCATATATATAGTTTATGCCGCCTATGCCACAATCTGCAGGGTTGAATGGATGAATATAGCAGCGGGCTGTGTTCTGATACTGCTGCTGCTTGCAGTCAACCGAAAGGTCATAAAAGGGCTGCTTAGTTACATTCACAAAGGGAATATATGATTTTTTTGTGAATTTAATTTACACTAAAGGAATGACGTGCTACACTCTTTTAGCTTTTGTGTGAATTACACGGTATTGCGAAGGTTATAAGGAACTATGAAAAAATCATTTGCTGTAAAAAAATTTGTAGTGCTTACGCTTGCCGCGACTCTTCTTGCCGGCTGCCAGAATACCGGGTCGAATAAAGAGGAAAGTGAGCAGGAAGCAAAGAGCATAAATGTATCGGTTGAGAATCCCATAAGGTCAGATGTTGAAATTACGGGTGATTTTATCGGAACCGTGTCCGCCAACTCGACGGTAAATGTTGTTGCCAAACTCTCGGGAGATGTTACAAATACATATTTTGAAGTGGGAGACTATGTAAATGCCGGGGATCTGATGTTTACAATAGATGATACTTCGGCAAGGATATCGATGAAGCAGGCACAGGCAGCACTTGACTCCAGCCGTGCATCTCTTAATTCCGCACAGGTGGGGCTCGATGCGGCAAAAGATTCGAATCTGTATACAACAGCGCAGGTGACCCAGCAGTGGGGAACTGCCGCAACAAATGAGATGCAGCTTGCCAATGCGGTTAATTCGGCGAAATACGGACTGATGAACGCATCGGAAAACAATGATGCGGCAGCCACGCAGCTTGAGTATTTAAGAGATCAGATTTCGGATATTGATAGCCAGATAGACAAGCTTGAAGATAATAAGGATAACATGGCAAATTATGCAAAGTCGTTGTCGTCCATAAAAGGTATATACACTGCAATATCCGCTTGCGCGGGCCTTCCGTCGGGTGAAATTACGGCTCAGCTTGACGGTATATACGCTGCTTACGGGCTCACCAATATGCATCTTAGCAACCAAGATCCCGAGGCAGCTGCCAAAAGATATCTTCAGTTGAATACGGGTGCATCCACGGTGGAAGAACTGGATTCCATGATTTCGGGTGCAAATTCCGCCGCTTCTGCCATAAGTTCTCTTGAAAGTACCAAAGAGCAGCTTCTCGTAAGCAAGGCACAGGCAGAAGTTGCCAAAGTAGCAGCTTCCACCGGAGTATGTCAGGCACAGGAAGCAGAGGCTCTTGCGCAGAGGATGCTTGATGACTACAGGAACTATACTCTTGCTACCATAATAACAGGCGGAAATGCACAGCTTGCCGGAGCTAATTCACAGGTAGCTTCCGCAGAGGCCGGTGTTGCGCAGGTCAAGGCAGGGGTTACTCAGGCTGAGACGGGAGTTGAGGCGGCACAGCTCCAGCTTGATTATGCAAATGTCAAAGCTCCCGTATCCGGGGTAGTTACTTCCAAATACATTACCGTAAACAACATGGCCGCCGCCGGATCGCCTGCATACGTCATTACAGCCGATGATACGCAGTATGTTGATTTCTATGTTTCCGAGGCAGTCATGGAAAGACTCATGATAGGGCAGGAAATAAAAGTCACAAGGAACAACAGTGAATATACGGCAAAGATTACGGAGAATTCCGGCGTTGCCGATGCGGCTAACGGGCTTTTCTTTGTTAAGGCTCAGGTTGTTCCGGGAGGCGAAAAGTTTATAAACGGAACAAAGGTTAAGCTTACCCTTGCAACCGACAGCAGAAGTTCGGTCATCACCGTTCCCGTGGACTCGGTATATTACCTGAACGAGCAGTCATATGTATATGTTTATTCGAACGGAAAAGCTGCAAGACGTGATGTTGTAACCGGAATATCCGACGGTGAGAGGATTGAGATAACAGACGGCCTTGGCGAGCAGGATAAGGTCATAACCACCTGGGCAAGCCAGCTTCGTGACGGAATTGACGTAACACTTGATGGAAGCACTCCTTCAGGAGATAAGATAGAGGTATTAAATGAAATCTCTGATTAAGACCAGCTTAAACCGCCCCGTAGCAGTTATAGTTCTTATAGCCGGTCTTATTATATTCGGGATTGGGTCGGTCACGGGGATGTCCCTGCAGCTCATTCCCGACATGGAAATGCCTATGGTAATGATACAGACGGTGTACCCCATGGCAGGACCGGAGGATGTTGAGAGGCTTGTTACCAAAAAGATAGAGGACGGATGCGGATCACTTTCCGGACTTGATACAACGTATTCCTATTCCATGGAGAATGTATCCGTAGTTCTTCTGCAGTTTGTGTATGGTACCAATATTGATGATGCCTACATGGATGTCAGGGAGGCACTTGATGTTGTAAAACCGAACCTTCCCGAGAAGGCAAATGACCCGGTTGTTGCCACCATGGACTTTAATGCCGCGGCAGTAATGCAGCTTTCGGTTGATTCCTCATCTGAAGATGTCAGTGAATTCGTAGAAGAAACCCTTACTCCCGAACTTGACAAGATCAGCACCATTACCCAGGTGGAGGTAAGCGGCGGTCTTGAAGATTACATTTCCATAGAACTAATCCCCGAGAATCTGAAACAGTATAATGTTACAGCCAATACAGTAGCCACCACGGTGGGCAGTGCTAATTTTACTTATCCTGCGGGGTCTGCAAAGCACGGCGGCCAACAGGTTGATATAAGCTCCATGGTTGAATACAAAACCCCGGAGGAGCTGAGACAGATTCCCATAACCACGGCTACCGGACAGACAATTCATCTGTCGGATGTGGCAAATGTCCACTATGCGTCAAAAAAAGCATCATCATACAGCCGCTTTAAAGGATCTGACAACTTAAGTGTCAGCATTTCCAAGCAGCAGTCAGCATCGGCTGTTACAGTCTCCAATCAGGTCAATAAGCTAATAAACAGTCTCAAGGACAGATATCCCGATATCGAGATATTTGTTGTTTACGACAGTGCAGACATAATAAAATCATCACTGAAGACCATTGCGGAAACCCTTCTCTTGGGAATTGTTATAACGATGTTTGTGCTCTTCGTATTCTTCGGAGATATAAAGGGAAGTCTTATTGTCGGATCTTCCATGCCCATATCACTGCTCATCACCTTCCTTCTCATGAGTTTTATGGGGTTTTCTCTTAACATGATAACAATGGGTGCCCTTGTTATTGCCATAGGAATGATGGTAGACAATTCTATTGTTGTTCTGGAAATGTGCTTCAGAAAGAAAGATGACGGACTTGATTTTAAAGATGCCGCGCTTGAGGGAACCGGTATAGTTCTTAACTCCATCATAGCATCAACTATTACAACGATCGTCGTGTATCTGCCTCTTGCGATGATGAAGGATCTCTCGGGACAGCTGTTCGGCCAGCTTGGTTATACGATAGTTTTTGCGCTTGCGGCCTCTCTTGTATCGGCAATCACACTTGTTCCGCTTTGTTTTTCCTTCTACAAGCCCGTAGAGAAGAAAGAGTCTGCAGTGAACCGTTTTCTTGACAAATTCTCGGCAGGATATTCAAAGATTCTCGGGAAGCTTCTGAACCATAAGGCCGCTACCGCCATTACGGCACTGGTGATTTTTGTTGTATCGGTAGTGCTTATAAAGTTCATCAATACCCAGCTCTTTCCGAATACGGATGAGGGACAGATAGCGATTACCGTAACCTACAGACCCGGGACAAATATCGATACCGTAGATCAAAAAGTCAGGGAGATTGAGGAATTTGTAAAAAACAGTGAGTACATAGATGACTATATGGGAAGTGCCAGTGTTACCACCGGTACTGTAAATGCATATGTTGCCGAAGGGGTGAAAAAATCAACTGCTCAGATAGTAGACGAGTTTACACAGGAACTTGCGGAATATGCCAATAACTGCGAAATATCGGTGACAGCTTCGTCATCTATGGGAATTACATCTTTAGGAGGCGGAAATACCTATGAGGTGGCTTTTGAGGGAACAAACCTCGATGACCTTAAAAAAACCATAAATGAAGTTGATTCCATAGTGATGAATGTTGAAGGAGTCATCAGTTCATCATCATCTATGGGAAATACGGCCTCAAGAGTGAAGGTGGATATTGATCCTATAAATGCGGCGGCAAACGGGCTCACACCGGTTATGATTGGAGGGGCTCTTAATACGGCAATTAACGGATCGGATGCCATGAAGGTTACGATAGATGACAAGACATACCAGATTACTGTGGAGTATCCGAAGGACGAATACGAAACGGTTAATGACGTGGAGAACATGTTTGTCACAAATGCCATGGGTAACGATGTTCCGCTAAGAGACGTGGCCACTATCGTATATACGGACTCCCCGCAGCAGATCACTAGACAGAACGGCAGGTATAACGCAACTGTTACGGCAACCGTAAGATCCGATGAAAAAGCATTGGTCACAACTGCAATAGAGGATGCACTTGCCGGTTATGAACCGCCAAGAACGGTAGAGAAGACGGTAAACCAGGCAACGGAGATGATGAACGATGAATTTGCCTCGATACTGAAGGCTATAGCTACAGCCATTATACTTGTATATATGGTCATGGCAATAGAGTTTGAAAACCTCAGGTATTCGGGAATGGTAATGTTCTGTATTCCCTTTTCCCTGATCGGTTCCATATTTCTCCTGCTGGTGACAAGGGGTTTATTTACGATGGTATCCCTTATGGGATTTCTGATGCTGATAGGTATAGTTGTCAATAACGGAATCATATTTGTTGATTATACAAACCAGCTCCGCGATGGTGGAATGAAAACGGCCGATGCCCTGATAGAAACGGGAAAATCAAGACTTCGTCCTATTCTTATGACAACGCTTACTACAATACTGTCAATGATTCCCATGGCACTGGGACTCGGGCGAAACGGTGAGCTTATGCAGGGTATGGCACTTGTTATTTGCGGAGGACTTCTGGCCTCTACGGTGCTTACCCTCCTGCTTCTGCCGACCTTCTATATGATAATTCACAAGCACAACAAGGACAGAAGGAGCAGGAGAGAAAAAAGGTCGCTTAAAAAGGCAAAGGCAAAAACAGAGCCGACCTGATTGAAATGGAAAAAAACCACACATTGTGGTAGTATAGTGGGTAATATTGCAAAAGCGGGGATGCCCGTCTTTGAAAGGAGAATTGACGGATAATGAGCCTATATGAAGATATTAAAAGCGGGAAGGAAAAGATAGCGCTTGTAGGACTTGGATATGTGGGAATGCCTATAGCTGTGGCGTTTGCGAAAAAGTCAAAGGTAGTCGGATTTGACCTCAACAAGGAAAAAATTGCGGCATACAAGGCCGGAAAAGATGCGACCAAGGAAGTGGGAGACGAGGCTATCTCCAAGACTACTGTTGAGTTTACATCCGATCCCGAGGATCTTAAGGGAGCAAAGTTTCATATTGTAGCGGTTCCGACACCTATTAATCAGGACAAGACCCCGGATCTGTACCCGGTTGAATCTGCAAGTGAGATTCTGGGCCGCAACCTTACAAAAGGTTCGATAGTCGTATATGAATCCACAGTGTATCCCGGTGTTACGGAGGATATTTGCGTTCCCATACTTGAGAAGGAGTCGGGATTAAAATGCGGAGTGGATTTTAAGATCGGGTATTCGCCCGAGAGAATAAATCCGGGTGATAAGGTTCACCGCCTTGAGAATATCAAAAAGATAGTATCGGGAATGGATGCCGAAACACTTGAGGAAGTTGCAAACGTATATGAACTTGTTATTGAAGCCGGAGTCCACAGGGCAAGCAGCATTAAGGTTGCGGAAGCCGCAAAGGTAGTAGAAAATTCCCAGAGAGATATAAATATCGCTTTCATCAATGAACTTGCCATGGCATTTGACAAGATGGGTATAGATACGAACGAAGTCATTGACGCGATGAATACGAAGTGGAATGCTCTCGGTTTCAGGCCCGGACTTGTGGGAGGGCACTGTATCGGAGTTGACCCGTATTACTTCGTATATGAAGCCGAAAGGCTTGGCTATCATTCAAGGATCATATCGGCCGGACGGCAGATCAATGATGATATGCCTAATTTTGTCGGGGAACAGATAGTAAAACAGCTTGTACTTGCCGGCAAAAAGGTCAGGGATGCCAAGATAGTCTTTTTCGGGGCTACCTTCAAGGAAAACTGTCCGGATGTCCGTAACTCCAAGATCATGGAGATCTTAAAATACCTTGAGCAGTTTGAGATGAAGCCGCTTCTTGTTGATACATGGGCGGATCCTGCCGAGGTAAAACGCGGATACGGATATGATCTTGACAGTGAGAAGAATTCCTATGATGCGGACTGTATAGTGCTGGCGGTTGCCCACGAAGGGTATAAGAACAGGTCGCTTAAGGAATGGGATTCATTCTTCAAGCCCGGAGATAACAGTGAAAAGGTTATCATAGATATTAAGGGAATACTTGATAATTCCGAGGTAACCGAAGCGGGGTACAGATATTGGCGATTATAGTCAATGCCGATGATTTCGGAATAAGCCCGGGTGTCAACGAAGCGATCAGGGAAGCTTTTGCCGGGAAGCTGATCGACCGGACAACGCTTATGGTTAATATGCCCTATGCAAAAGAGGCAATGGAGATTGCGCGCTCGGAAGGGTTTGACGGTAAGGTGGGAATACACCTTAATCTGACCGCAGGCAGACCACTTACGCAAAGCATGGCATCAGACAGGATAATGTGTGATGATAGCGGAGAGTTTACCGCCGATTTTGCGAGAAACCTTAAGACGCGTTTTTTTCTTCCGGCGAAGACACGGGTAAACATCGAAAGGGAACTTCGCGCGCAGCTTGACGGATACCGGGATCTTGGAGGCACGTTGTGGCATGTGGATTCGCACCATCATGTGCATACGGACCCCTCGGTATGGCGGATTTTAAAAAAGGTTCTGAGAGATTACCCGGTCACTTCGGTCAGGCTCGGAAGGAATATGTACAGAGGCGGGAACCCGCTTATGCATATATATAAAATAATGCTGAACGCTTCGATTAAAGGGTTTTGCAACGAAGATGCGCGGTATTTCGGGTCAATGCAGGATTACGAAGATTACGGGACCGGTATGGGGTCATCTTCCCCGGATACAAATACGGAGATAATGGTGCATCCGGTTTATGATGATAACAAAAGGGTCTGCGATAAGCGCGGTGACAACCTAGTAATATTAAAAAAGATTAAAACAAAAGAGGAGATTAAAGATGAGCATTAGGATCGGTATATTGGGATATGGAAACTTGGGACGAGGTATAGAGATTGCGGTAAGAGACGCAAAAGATATGGAGCTTGCGGCGGTATTTACACGCCGGGATCCTGATTCGGTAAAGATCAGGACAGGGAATGTTCCTGTAGTGTCGGTTCGGGATATAGACGAATGGAAGGATAAGATCGACATTCTTGTGCTTTGTGGCGGATCGGCCACCGATCTTCCCGAGCAGACTCCGAAGTATGCCGCGATGTTCAACGTTATCGACAGCTTTGATACGCACGCAAGGATTCCGGAGCATTTTGCCGCAGTTAACGAGGCGGCAAAAAAGAGCGGACATATCGCTGTTATATCCGTAGGATGGGATCCGGGAATGTTCTCTGTTCAAAGAGCGTATGCAAATGCAATACTTCCAGACGGAGGAGACTATACATTCTGGGGAAAGGGAGTCAGCCAGGGTCATTCCGATGCCATCAGAAGGATAAAGGGCGTGAAGGATGCCAGACAGTATACTATCCCCAAGGAAGATGCGCTTAAAAAGGTTAGAGAGGGTGACCTTCCGGAACTGTCAACACGGGACAAGCACCTTCGGGAATGCTATGTTGTGCTTGAGGACGGAGCCGATGCCACAGCAGTGGAAAATGAGATCAAAACCATGCCAAACTATTTTGCGGATTATGATACGATCGTACACTTCATCAGCGAAGAAGAGATGAAGCGCGATCACAGCGGCCTTGCTCACGGAGGCTTCGTGATCCGTACGGGAAAGACCGGATTTGATAAAGAGCATAAGCATGTGATCGAATACAGCCTCAAGCTTGATTCCAATCCCGAATTTACCACAAGTGTGCTGATAGCGTATGCAAGAGCAGCTTACCGCATGAAAAATGAAGGACAGACGGGATGTAAGACCGTACTGGATATTCCGCCGGCATATCTGCTTACCCAAAGCGGAGAGGAGCTTAGGGCTCATTTGTTGTAGGCAGGCTCCAGCTCCACCCACTCTCATCGAGTGGGTCCCTCCTATCTGCATATTATGTTAACAAAAGTGCCCCCGAAAGGTTGTCTTTCGGGGGCTTTTATGTTATCATTCTAAAGGATTATGTTCAGAAGTATGTAAACTGATGGAAGGAATGATATGAAAACATACCTTGTGACCGGAGGAGCCGGTTTTATAGGATCGAATTTTATTCACTATATCTTTGACAAACATGGAGACGATGCAAAGATTATAAATGTAGACCTGCTTACATATGCGGGAAATCTTGAGAATCTTTCCGATGTGGAAAACAATCCGAATTACTCGTTTGTTAAGGCCGATATTTGCGATAATGCCGCGATATCCAAAGTATTTGCGGATAACGACATAGATTACGTTGTACATTTCGCGGCGGAATCCCACGTTGACAGAAGCATACGGGATCCGGAAGTTTTTGCGAGAACGAATGTACTGGGAACCCTTAATATGCTTAACTGCGCCAAGTGTGCATGGGAGGATGGCGAAGGGTTCAAGGAAGGAAAGAAATTCCTTCATGTATCAACAGATGAGGTATATGGCTCCCTTACGGATGAGGGAACTTACTTTTACGAGACTACACCTTATGATCCCCACAGCCCCTATTCCGCAAGCAAGGCGTCATCGGACTTCATGGTAAAGGCGTATGTTGACACATATCATTTTCCTGCATTTATTACAAACTGCAGCAATAATTACGGACCTTACCAGTTTCCCGAGAAACTGATCCCGCTCATTATCAATAACGTCCTGTCGGGGAAAAAGCTCCCGGTGTACGGAGACGGCAAGAATGTCAGGGACTGGCTGTATGTTATGGATCATGCAAAAGCTATAGACATGGTTCTCGAAAAGGGAAGATTCGGAGAAAAGTACAATATAGGCGGCCATAACGAAAAACAAAATATTGAGATCGTTAAAATAATTATAGATACGATAAAGGAAATGCTTCCCGAGGATGACGAGAGGCAGAAGCATATTAATTACGATCTGATAACATACGTTGAAGACAGGAAGGGGCATGACAGAAGATATGCCATTGCTCCGGACAAAATAAGATCGGAAATAGGGTGGGAACCCGAGACTATGTTCGCTGAGGGCATCAAGCTGACGATTCGCTGGTATTTTGAGCATACCGAATGGATGAAGAGAGTTACAAGCGGAGATTATCAGAAGTATTACGAGGAAATGTACAAATGAAGGGTATAATTCTCGCGGGCGGATCCGGAACGAGACTGTATCCGCTTACAAAGGCAATGTCCAAGCAGATGATGCCTGTATATGACAAGCCCATGATATATTATCCGCTGTCCATACTCATGCTGGCGAACATAAGAGATATTCTGATTATATCCACTCCCAGGGATCTGCCGGCGTTTCGGGAACTGTTCGGAGACGGAAGCCAGCTTGGACTTAATATGTCATATGCTGTACAGGAGAGCCCGAGGGGACTGGCAGACGCATTCATAATCGGTGACAGCTTTATCGGAAGCGACAGCGTTGCACTCATTCTGGGAGATAATATATTCTACGGACAGAGTTTTTCGAAAGTTTTGAAGGCGGCAGCATCAAGAGATAAGGGCGCTACCATTTTCGGATATTATGTAAGAGATCCGAGAGAGTACGGTGTTGTTGAGTTCTCGGATGACGGAAAAGCAATATCCATTGAAGAAAAACCGGATAAACCCAGATCGAATTACGCTGTTCCGGGACTGTATTTTTATGATAATGATGTTGTGGATATAGCAAAAAATGTAAAGCCTTCGGCAAGAGGTGAGATAGAGATCACATCCGTTAACAATGCATATCTGGAACGGGGAGATCTGTATGTGGAGACTCTGGGGCGAGGTTTTGCATGGCTGGATACGGGAAATCACGATATGCTCCTTGATGCGGCGGACTTTGTAAGAGCTGTTCAGAAGCGTCAGGGAATGTATATTTCATGTATAGAAGAGATAGCATACAGAAGGGGCTTTATCGACAGGGAACAGTTGCTAAGGCTCGCAGAACCGTTGCTCAAGACGGATTACGGGAAGTATCTCGTAGACGTGGCAAACGGTCTGTAACAGGTGTGCCGCTTCGGAAGAGGGAGCCGAAGAGCGGCAGGTTAGTATAGCAATAATAAGGGGAAAAACATGAAAAAGAACAAATTTGACGGCAGGGGAGCCGAAGAGTGTTCAAATCTCAACTGGGTTGAGCTTTCCGAAGAACTTGAATCAAGTGCAATTGTGAATGAGACGTTATCCCAGATCGTTTCGGAAGATCTGAAAGTCGACACATCTGATATGGACGGTGTCAGAGAAGCCGTTGAGTCATTTTACGCATATGAGAAGAAGCCCGGAACCAAACGCAAGTCCGAGGATTACAAAAAATTGCCCGAAAACGGCATCGATGATGAACAGGCCATCAGAAAATCCGTTGATGAAAAGATCATAATTAGATCCGAGGAACTTAAAAAGAAGCGTAAATCCAAAATAAAGCCAGGGACAAAATCCGAAGCAAAGCGCAGGCCTGATAAGGCAGCTGCGCCCTCAAAGAAGAAATCAAAAACCACAAAAGCCGCGGCTGTACCAAGTGATTCTTTCAGGCGCACAAAAGGTCTGGATAAATACAGGAAAATGGGAATACTTCCCACCAAGAAGGACGGACCTTCGGATTTTCGCAAGAAGTCCGCAAACTGGCGTTACGATAATGTACCTAAAGCAGAAGTAACTGATGCGGCCATAGATGAGGCAAAGCAGGAAGAGTCCTTCGCCGATAAGATAAAGAAATTCACCCCGGTACAGTGGAGTGCTGCGGTGATGGCGGTGGTAGTTCTGATCACATCGGTTATGACGACTACCGTTTACGCGGATTACAGAGGTGAAATAAACAAAGAGAGCGCAATGGCAAACCTTCCGTCATTTAATGATGATGCCACCGCCATTGCATACTCCGGCGAAGAATATACGACGGAGGATGTGGAGCTTGAGGATGCCGCATCCGCTATGAGCGATTCGGAGGGCAAAATGCTCTCGCTTATACTTACAAGTGTGGAAAAAGATCTGAAGGTTAAGCTTGTAGATGAGGAAGATACACTTGTAAAGGGAGTTAAGTGGGGCATAACAGTCACCGACAGCAAGGAAAAAGAAAGCAGTTACGAAGATGAAGATGAGGACGGAATAATCCACCTGACAGGAATCAATGCGGGAGATTATTCGGTGTCGATAACGGATTCCGACGGACTTGCCGGGTATGTTTATCCCACAGTCGGGCAGAAAGTCAGTGTAAAGGCAAAAGTAGAATACAAAGTCATTGCCAATATTAAGGACGAGATCAAGAAAGAGAGCGAAGTAAATGCCGCTGCCGAGGATAACGGAAACAAGGCGGCTGATGTTGAGGTAGGAACAGCACCTGCCGATACGGTTGAGTTTGTCGAGTCCTCCAGAGAAGAGAACGGAGAGACATACGAGGAAGCGACTGTTGACCTGTCCAAGACGGAAGTGATCGCTTCCCTTGGGGACAGACTCTATGGTGCAGTTGAAAATCTTTCGAGATCGGTTAGAAGTGCCACAGGCAATACAATTGCATCTATAGGCATCAGGATGGTTTCCGAAAACGATGAAACCGGAACACATGCGGATCCTACGGAAACTCCGACGTCTACAGTAACACCAGAACCGACCACGGAACCGACACCGGAGCCTACGGTTGAGCCGACACCTACGGCTACAGCAACACCCACGCCGACACCTACAGCTGCGGCAACACCTACGCCGACACCGGAGCCTACGGCTACAGCAACACCCACGCCGACACCTACACCAACGCCGACCCCGACTCCAACTCCGACACCTACGCCTGCTGAGTCGGACAAGTACAAACCCGAGGCACAGTTGTATGATTCGGCGAAGAATCAATTGTATGTATATGATAACGGTTCATACAGACTTGCAAAATATGCGGATTACAAGGCAGATAATAACCGCAAGTTCTACAGGAAGATTGTAGGATATGTGTACACCGGATGGCAGAATATAGACGGCAGGACATATTACTACACGAAGGATCATGAGAAAGTAACCGGAAAGCAGATTATCGGAGGAGTTGAATATGAGTTCAATTCCGACGGATCATTGAATAACGGTTCGGGAACACTGGGAATAGATGTATCGAAGTATCAGCCGAGTATCAATTGGGGCAGCGTAAAAGCTTCGGGAATTGATTTTGTAATAATCAGATGCGGATACAGAGGAGCATCTACAGGAGCACTTATTGAGGATCCCTATTTCAAGAGTCATATCAAGGGCGCAAAGAGTGCGGGACTTAAGGTTGGTGTATACTTCTTCTCCACGGCCCTGTCTGAAGCCGAGGCAGTTGAAGAGGCAAGTATGTGTGCTGCCCTGTGCGGCGGATACGGTTTGAATTATCCTGTATTCCTTGATGTTGAATCATCATCAAGACCGGGATATAACACATTGTCCGCATCACAGAGAACGGCGAACATCAAGGCATTCTGTCAGACAATAGCTTCTGCGGGATACACACCGGGTCTGTACGCAAACAAGACATGGCTTACGGAAAAGATCAATACGTCTTCGCTTTCATGCAAGATATGGCTCGCACAGTATAATGCGAACGGGCCTACGTACAGCGGCAGGTATGATATATGGCAGTACACATCCAAGGGAAGTGTAAACGGAATAAGCGGAAACGTGGATATGAATAAAAGCTATTTAAAATACTAGAAACTACAAGGAGATAAAATTGGGAAAGATCAATGTCGAAAAAACACCGATAGAAGGGTTGTATGTAATAACGCCGACGGTATTCGGTGATAACCGTGGATATTTTATGGAGACATACAACATTGCCGACTTCAAGGAAGCCGGAATTGACTGTGTATTTGTTCAGGATAATCAGTCTGCATCGAAAAAAGGTGTCATAAGAGGACTTCATTTTCAGATCAACTATCCGCAGGATAAGCTGGTTCGTGTGATACGCGGTGAGGTATTTGATGTTGCCGTTGACATGAGAAAGGGGTCGAAAACCTACGGGCAGTGGTACGGAGTACGCTTGTCGGAGGAAAACAAGAAAATGTTTTTCATACCGAAGAATTTTGCCCACGGTTTTTTGGTTCTGTCCGATCACGCTGAGTTTACTTACAAGTGTACGGAGCTTTATCATCCGAATGATGAGGGTGGGATTATCTATAATGATCCGGATATCGGAATCAATTGGCCTGTTGATGAGGGAATGGAGCTGATCTTTTCGGAGAAAGACAAGAAGTGGCCCACTCTTAAGGAGCTTAAATGACAAAAAAGAAAACGGTCATCGCCATTGTTACGGCAGTGATCGCAGCACTTTTACTGTATATTGTTCTGCATCACAATCCTTTTGCAAACCAGAACGAGGAAATGATCAAAAAGATCATTTCCTGCGTTATTCTTATTGCGATTTATTCGGTATTTATTCTTAAATACGACAAAATAGTAATCCTTCCGGTAGAGCTTCTGCAGAACCGGCAGCTTATCTGGAAACTTGCAAAAAATGATTTTAAGACAAGGTATGCCGGATCATATCTCGGAATTGTATGGGCTTTTGTTCAGCCGGTAATTACGGTTCTTCTGTACTGGTTTGTGTTTACGGTTGCGCTTCCTTCAAGGGCTGTAGCCGTAAAGGGTGATATAGAGATTCCGTACATTCTATGGCTGATCGCCGGTATAGTTCCGTGGTTTTTCTTCTCCGAAGCACTTTCAAACGGAACAAATGCCTTGCTTGAGTATAATTACCTTGTAAAGAAAGTTGTCTTTAAAATCAGCATACTTCCTATCATAAAAATAATATCCGCCCTTTTTGTTCACGGATTTTTCCTGCTGTTTACGGTGGGATTGTTTGCATGCTACGGATATTATCCGGATCTGTATACGTTGCAGATTTTCTACTACAGTGCTTGCATGTTCGTATTTGTCCTGGGGCTTTGCTACATAACATGCTCCATAATTATTTTCTTCAGAGACCTGGGACAGATTATTTCCATTGCACTTCAGGTAGGAATATGGGCAACCCCCATTCTGTGGAATATAACCACATTGTCCCCGCGGCTTCGGATCATATTTAAGCTTAATCCGATGAACTACATTGTAGAAGGCTACAGGGACTCTCTGATAGATAAGATATGGTTTTGGGAGAATTTCTATTCAACCGCGTATTTCTGGATACTTACCATGTGCGTATTTGCCTTTGGCGCCATTATTTTTAAGCGGCTGAAAATTCATTTTGCGGATGTATTATAGGATTATTTATGGGCGATTTTCTGGAACAGATTGAAAAACCGAACAGCGAAACGATGCATACCGACCATATAAGAGCGGGCAAAATATCCGATGAGGTCGCTATAAAGGTTGACCATGTATCGAAGATATACAAGCTTTATGACAGAAACAGGGACAGACTCAAGGAAGCACTGCATATCGGGAAGAATATCCACTGCAGGGAGCATTATGCCCTTGATGATGTTAATTTTGAGGTGTATAAGGGCGAGACTGTCGGCATAATCGGTACAAACGGGTCCGGAAAATCAACTATTCTGAAAATCATAACCGGGGTACTTTCTCCTTCTGCCGGAAATCTCGACATAAACGGACGTATATCGGCACTTTTGGAGCTTGGAGCCGGTTTTAACATGGAGTTTACCGGAATAGAGAACATTTACCTTAACGGCACCATGCTCGGCTTTTCGGAAAAGGAGATAGACAGCAAGCTTGATTCCATACTTGAGTTTGCCGACATAGGGGATTTTGTATATCAGAAGGTTAAAACATATTCAAGCGGTATGTTTGTGCGTCTTGCCTTTGCGGTAGCGATCAATATCGATCCGGAGATACTTATAGTGGACGAGGCACTTTCCGTAGGAGATGTTTTCTTCCAGAACAAGTGTTACAGAAAGTTTGAAGATTTTAAGAAGCAGGGAAAAACCATACTGTTTGTCAGCCATGATCTCGGAAGCATCAGCAAATACTGTGACAGGGTAATACTGCTTGAAAAGGGTCACAAAATAGGCGAGGGCGAGCCCAAAGAGATCATCGATATGTACAAGAAAGTACTTGTGGGGCAGCTCGACCGGACAGCAGATACAAATAAAAGCCAGCAGGATTTAAGCGGATCGAAGTGGAAAGACCTTATGCAGCTTAACCCGAACGTTGACGCATACGGAAGCGGGCTTGCCGAGTTCGAGGATTACTGTGCATATGATAACAGCGGTACCATCACAAATACAATAATCAAAGGCGATGATTTTACCGTTAAGGTTAAAGTGCGTTTCTTTGAAACGATACAGGATCCCATATTTGCCCTGTCCTTTAAAAACATGCAGGGAACCGAGATAACTGGCACCAATACCATGTTTGAGAAAATAACTACCGGTGTATGTGAAGCCGGAAGTGAATATATAGTGACCTTTACCCAGAACATGTCGCTTCAGGGAGGAGAGTACCTTATTTCTCTCGGATGCGTTGGATACAGAGAAGGAAACTTTACCGTTTACCACAGACTGTATGATGTTTTTAACCTGACAGTCATTTCGTCGAAAAATACTACCGGGTTCTATGACATGAACTCGACGGTTATTGTTACTAAAGCTTGAAATACCGCATTTTTCAATAATAATGGGGAAGAATTATGCCTTACACCAATTATGACCAAATAGGAAGCGTGGTCGTTGATTACACATATTATACGGGAGAAGATCTGTACAGCGAGGGAGCAGCGGAGGACAGGTTACTTGATTACGTCAAAAATCATACCTCCCTTGACTATGAGCATTATATACAGGAATCAAGATCATGGTCCGTTATGTATCATCTGTCATACATAAGGGAAAATGTAGTGGGATGGATCCCCATAAAGAGATCCGACAAGGTTCTTGAGATCGGAAGCGGATGCGGGGCTGTTACAGGCGTGCTTGCAAGGCTGGCAAAAAGCGTAACCTGCGTTGAGCTTTCAAAAAAACGGAGCCTGATCAATGCATACAGAAACAAAGAGTATGATAATGTAAACATAATGGTCGGCAATTTTGAAGATGTCGAGAAGGGGCTTACCGAAAAGTACGACTATATTACACTCATAGGAGTACTTGAATATGCAGCCTCCTATATCAAAGCCGACAAACCATATAATGCATTTCTGGAAATCCTCAAAGAGCATCTGGCGCCCGGAGGAAAGATAGTAATAGCTATTGAAAACCGGTTGGGAATGAAGTATTTTGCGGGCTGCAAGGAAGATCATTTGGGGACTTTTTTCGGGGGAATAGAAGGATATCCGATAGATTCTCCGGTAAAAACCTTTTCAAAGTCAAGCCTTATGCGGCTTCTTGAGGATACGGGCTACAAGGATTCAAGGTTTTATTATCCCTACCCCGATTATAAGCTTCCTCATACGATCTATTCCGATGACAGACTCCCGGGTCCGGGGGATCTAAATACAAATATCCGCAATTTTGATGATGACAGGCTTGTTCTGTTCGATGAAACCAAGGCTTTTGATGCCATGATTGAAGAGGGGTGTTTCGCTGATTATGCCAACTCCTTTATCGTTCTGGCGTCACCGCAGGAGGGCTGGCAGAGCCGGATGAGCCTTCCTGTTTATGCCAAGTACGGCAACGAGCGTATGGAGGCATTCAGGGTCTGCACGGTTATAGACACGGATGCGGAAGGGGAAAAACGGGTATTTAAGTTGGCATTGTCCACTCACGCAAACCCGCATATCGACAGACTCAGTACTAATTATGACCGTCTGCTGGAGCAGTACGGCAATACCGGCTTTGTGCCTGTAAAATGCAGCCTTCAGAAGGGCCGGGAAAGAGGTACGGCACTGGCGGGGGTCGCATCTAAAGCAAAAGACATCGTAAGGTTTGAGTATATGTCCGGGATTACCCTTGAGGACTATCTGAATGAACTCGAATCCGCCGGAAAATACCCTCAGATGGAATCGGTTATTCTGGAATACTGCAGAAAACTTAATTCATTAACCGATGTGGTTGAATTCAAGCGCTCTGTGGGATTCGTTGAGGTGTTCGGAAAAAGAGAGTTCAAGAAAAGGTATACAGCTATTAACCCCTGTAATTTCGATATGATCTTTTCCAATATTGTCCTTGATGAAAATCAAATGGAAAAAGGGAATTGGACAGTCCTTGATTATGAGTGGGTGTGGGATTTTGCGATCCCGATACAGTTCGTGATATACAGGGCTCTTTATTATCATTTCAGAAACCGCACCGATGACGGGTTTGCCATGTATCTGTCAAGAAAAGGAATGGATGTTTACAGCCTGTGCGGCATCGATATAGGGGAAAGAATGCTGTTTAGTGAAATGGAACATTCTTTCCAGGTATATATCATAGGAGGCTCTGCATCTCTTGAGGTGATGCAGGTTTTGATGCCGACAACTACAATAAGGATTGACAATATTGTTAAGATCGGTTCTTACCTTCGGAATCTCGATACGCCGAAGATCTATTTTTCCAGAGGCAATAGTTTTTCGCCGGATAATCAGATCAGCGTGATAGGAGACGTCGATAACGGAAGTGTTTCTATGCTGATACCCTTCGAGAGGTATATTAATTCCCTCAGGATCGATCCTACGGAATATCCGTGTCTGCTCCATATTGATAAACTGCGGTATTCCCTTAACGATGGTTTTAAACAGGATGTGGCACAGATAATTGTAAACGGTTATAAAGTTTCCGAAAACACATTCATCTACGATACAAACGATGCGCAGATAATAATCGAGGGAATTCCGCAAAATGCCAAAGCCCTTGAGGTTAAATACCGGATTTCCATGATAGAGGATCCGTTCTATGAGGATATCCTTGGTATACTGAAGAAAGAGGCACAAAGAAAGCTGGAGGAAAAACAGGAGTTTACCTATCGCCTTAAGAGAAAGGCAGGGATCATCAAAGAAGATACGCTGCCTGAAGGCTTTGTAAGGGCTGAGCCGGTAAAATCAGAATGATCTGTAAGTTATGAGTGCTGCAAAAGATAACCAACTGCTTGCATATAAAGAAGAATGCTTCAAGCAGACAATGCCTTATGCATATGAACTGGCATATATGAGCGAGGGAGACGCTGCGGATCAAAAAGAGGATTCGGACTTGGCACCCTCCGGCAGGATAATACTGTTTCCTGATGATAATGCCAATATACTTAATTTCGAAGGCATCAATGAAGAATACGTTATTTTTGTGGACAGAAGAGGTGTATGCGAGCCCGATATGGTCCGCAGCCTGACCTTGCAGGGAATGGGTGCGGATATCGTATATCCCGATGAAGACTTTACAACAGACACCGGTGCTGATCTGAGTGATGTTAATGTACGGATACGTACACTTCGTACACCGTGGAGAAAACCGGACTATTCACCTGATACGGTCGTATCATTTCCCTATATTGAGACATGCTTTGCCATTAAGACCAAATTTGCCAGACTTGTCCCGGCCATGAAACCTTCTCCGGAGATCGGAGATAATGTCAGATGCCGTGATTTTTTGCTGCGTGCACTTGAGAGAGCGCAAAGTGTGGTTCATGTTCCGCGGATACTGTATCACCGAGATCTGTCCGAAATATCTCAGGATGTATACGGGATAACCGATGAGCAGATATACGCAGCTCTCTATGAACGTTATACAAAGCCCGGGTATATCCTTTGTAAAGAGGCGGCGGAAAAGAGGAGGGGGATAAATGTAATACCCCAGCCGCAAAAAGATGCTCCGATTGTGTCCATAATAATCCCGTCGAAGGACCAGCCCCGCATTCTCAAGGAATGCATAAGGAATATAAGGATAAATGCCGGGAAAATACCCTATGAAATAATCGTTGTCGATAACGGAAGCAGCGAAGAAAACCGGGATATTATCGATAAGTATGTTACACAGCTTCCGGGAGGAAGAGGAACCTACCTATACGAGCCCCAGGAGTTTAATTACTCCGCTATGTGTAATAAGGGGGCCGCGTCCGCCAGAGGAAGATTTTTGCTGTTTATGAATGACGATGTGGATGCAATAACGGACGGCTTTTTGGGAAAACTGCTGGTTTTTGCGGCGAGAAGTTATGTAGGCGCTGTTGGAGCCAAACTGCTCTATCCGGATGATGTTTCGATACAGCATATCGGAGTAATGAATATTAACCGGGGACCGACACATAAGCTTGCAGGGCTTCCCGACTCACAGGTGCATTATTATTGCAGAAACAGGTTCGCATGGAACGTGCTGGCGGTGACAGGCGCGTGCCTTATGGTGGGCAGGGAAAAATACTATCAAGTAGGCGGTTTTTGTGATAAAATAAAGGTCGGCTATAATGACGTCGATCTGTGTGTTAAGCTTCTTGAAGCGGGTTATTACAACGTAGTTAACAATGAGTGTGTAATGACTCATCATGAGTCGCTTGCAAGGGGAGCGGATTCGTTAAGTGACGAGAAGACAGAGAGACTGCGCGAAGAGCGCAGGATGCTGTACTCGCTTCATCCGTGGATGGTCAAGAACCCTGATCCGTTTTACGGATATAAGCTGGATGTCGATACGATCGAGATAAAATGCGGAGTTGTTCCCGAGTATCAGATTACCGACAAGCGCAACAAGACAAAAGAGCTGACCAAGATTCCCGGAAGAGTGAGTGACAAAGCAATGATGTCCGTGGATCTGTGCACGATTGAAAGAGCGATCTCATCCGATGTAAAGGACGCATATGTCCTGGAGGGGTGGGGGCTGTATCAATCATGGGACAATGCCCTTGTCAGAAAATATGTGGTGCTCATTCCGCTTGATGAATACGATGAAGAGCTTAAAGAGTGCATTATAGTGACGACAAGTTCAAAATACAGGAGTGATATACGGGAAGTTTTTCCCGATGCCAGAAATGTTGATCTGGCGGGCTTTGTATGCAGGATCCCCTTTGACGCCATCGATCCTCACCGCCGCTACCGTATCGGCGTATTGCTCCGGAAGATAACAGGATTAAAGAGCAGCAGGCTGGCTCTGGGTGATATATATGAACCGCGAAGAGGAATTGTTAAAGACGAGTGAATACTACAAGGATCTGTATGAGAAGGAGCGCCAAAAATGCGCGGATCTCACGGAAAAGCTTGTAGATGCGGAAGCTAAGGCAGCAGACCTTACATACAAAATGGATAAGCTTCGCAATTCAATGATCTGGAAAATGGTTTATCCGGCAAGGCTTGCATGGAGTCATACAAAGAATCTGTTTATCAGGATCAAAAGATACGGAAGTATTTCAAATCTTAAGAAGAAGATAATAAGCAAGATCATAGAAAGAAAAGCATACAGGAGTTACGGTACTCTTTCCATGCCGACTCCCGAGGAGATTAAGGCTCAGAAGGAAACTGTTTTTCCTAAGAATATTCTGTTTTCAATTCTTGTACCGCTTTATAACACTCCCGAAGTATTTTTGCGGGAGATGATCGATTCGGTTGTTTCGCAGACATATGAAAATTGGGAATTATGCCTTGCCGACGGTTCGGACGCCGATCATGCGTATGTTGAGCAGATAGTAAAAGGGTACGGCGATGACCGGATCAGATATGAAAGACTGACCGAGAATCTGGGGATTTCAGGCAATACGAACAAGTGCTTTGAGATGGCAAAGGGAGATTATATCGGTCTGTTTGATCATGATGATATCCTTCATCCGACTGCGCTGTACGAGTATATGAAAGTCATATGCGACAAGGGTGCCGACTACATATACTGCGATGAGACTACGTTTTCTGGCAAGTCCATCGATCATATGATCACACTTCATTTCAAGCCTGATTTTGCTCCCGATAATCTGAGAGCAAATAACTATATATGTCATTTCTCTGTTTTTTCCAAGGAACTGGTTGATAAATGCGGAACATTCAGGACCGAATTTGACGGAAGCCAGGATCACGATATGATACTGAGACTTACAAAGGCCGCAACAAATATAGTCCATGTGCCGAAGATACTCTACTACTGGCGCTCTCATGCCGGAAGCGTCGCATCCGACATAAATGCAAAAAGTTATGCGATAGATGCGGCTAAGGGAGCTGTTGCAGCGCATCTTACGGCTTGCGGATTTTCCGGTTTTAAGATCGAAAGCTCCAGAGCTTTTGAAACTATTTTCAGGATAAGATATGCGCTTACGGGCCATCCCCTCGTTTCCATACTTATACCGAACAAGGATCATACAGAGGATCTCAGACGCTGCATAGAGTCAATTACGGACAGAACATCCTATGATAATTACGAGATCATAGTAATCGAAAACAACTCTGTAACAGATGAGATAAAAGATTATTACGAAACCCTCAAAATGCATCCGAGGATCAAGGTTGTCTCATATGAAGGCGAATTTAACTATTCGGCGGTGAATAATTTCGGAGCATCTTTTGCGGAGGGAGAGTATATTATACTCCTTAACAACGATACGGAAGTCATTACGAGAAACTGGATCGAGGAGCTCCTTATGTACGCCCAGAGAGATGATGTGGGGGCAGTGGGATGCATGCTTTATTATCCCGATTACACGATACAGCACGCGGGTATTGTTCTCGGAATGGGGGCACACAGAACCGCGGGACATTCCCACTACAAAATGGCGAAAGAGAACCTCGGATATATGGGCAGACTTTGCTATGCTCAAAATGTATCCGCTGTTACCGGAGCATGTCTTATGGTTAAAAAGAAACTGTTTGATGAGGTGGGAGGACTGTCGGAGGATCTTGCCGTTGCGCTTAACGATGTTGATTTTTGTCTGAAGCTTCGAAAGAAAGGATTGCTTAATGTATTTACGCCCTTTGCTGAACTGTTCCATTATGAATCCGTATCAAGAGGAACAGATGTTACCGAAGAGGCAAGCAGGCAGAATGCGGAAAGATATAACAGAGAGTGTGATCTGTTCAAAGAAAAGTGGAGGGCGGAACTTGATAAGGGAGATCCGTACTTTAACCCGAATTTCTCGCTGGATTATTCCAATTTTGTTCTGGCGGGAAACCCAAAGAGCATGGTAGGCTAAAAACCAGAAGATATAATACAAGACAGGAGGATATGATATGAGTTATATGGAACAGTACCGGTACTGGTGTGAGGACGAATACTTTGATGATGCCACCAAGGCCGAGCTTAAGGCCCTTGAGGGAAACGATGATGAGATCAAGGAAAGATTTTACAAAGATCTTGAATTCGGTACGGGCGGACTTCGCGGTGTCATCGGTGCCGGAACAAACAGAATGAACATATATACGGTAAGACGGGCAACACAGGGACTTGCAAACTATATTACCAGAATGAATGCCAAGGATAAGGGGGTTGCAATCGCCTACGATTCGCGGAGGATGTCACCGCAGTTTGCTGATGAGGCAGCTCTTTGCCTTGCCGCAAACGGAATAAAGGCGTATGTTTTTGAGAGCTTAAGACCTACACCGGAACTGTCATTTGCACTTCGTACTCTCGGATGTACTGCCGGAATAGTTGTAACAGCAAGCCATAATCCTCCGGAATACAACGGATACAAAGTTTACTGGGAAGACGGTGCTCAGATCACATCCCCCAGAGATACGGATATTATCGGTGAAGTTGCCGCTGTTGCCGATTACAACGAAGTTAAAACAATGAGCAAGGAAGAAGCTATAGCGGACAAGCTCTACAATGTGATCGGAAAAGAAATCGATGACAAGTATATGGTCGAACTCAAGAAGCAGATCATTCATCCCGAGATAATTAAGGCTGTGGCCGATTCTATCAAGATCGTTTACACTCCGTTCCACGGAACCGGAAATCTCCCGGTAAGGCGGATACTGTCGGAGTTGGGATTCAAGCATGTGTATGTTGTACCGGAACAGGAGCTTCCAGATCCCGAATTTACTACTCTTGAGTACCCCAATCCCGAAGATCCCAAGGCTTTCACTCTGGCTCTTAAGCTGGCGAAGGAAAAGGATGCAGACATAGTCCTTGCTACAGATCCGGATGCGGACAGACTGGGAATATATGCGAAGGATTCGGCAACAGGTGAATATATACCGTTTACCGGAAATATGTCCGGTATGCTTATTGCAGAGTATATTCTCCGTGAGAGAAAAGAGATGGGTACCCTTCCGGCAAACGGTGCTCTCATCAAAACCATAGTTACGACCAATCTCGCCGATGCAATTACAAAAGCATATGGCATTAAGCTGATCGAGGTACTCACCGGATTTAAGTATATCGGAGAGCAGATCAAGTATTTTGAACAGAATCACGACTATGAGTATGTATTCGGGCTTGAGGAAAGCTACGGATGTCTTGCGGGAACCCATGCCAGAGACAAGGACGCTGTTGTTGCGGTAATGTGCCTGTGTGAAGTTGCAGCATGGTGCAAGTACAACAATATAACCGTATGGGATCAGATGCTCAAGATTTATGAGCGTTTCGGCTACTACATGGAAGGCATACATACCATTACTCTCAAGGGTATTGACGGAGCACAGCAGATAAAGGATATGATGGAAAAACTCCGCAGCAATCCGCCCAAAGAGTTTGACGGTTTAAAAGTGCTTAAGTTCAGAGACTACGAGAAGGACACAATCACAGACCTTGCAACGGGTGAAGTAACACCTACCGGGCTTCCGAAGTCCAATGTACTGTATTTTGAGATTGAAAATGACAGCTGGTGCTGTGCAAGGCCTTCGGGAACAGAACCCAAGATCAAGTTTTACATGGGTATAAAGGGCGACAATCTGGAAGATGCTAACAGGAAACTTGAAAGCTTTAAAGATGCAGTTGTTAAGGCACTGGAAGGATAACCGTACCATAAGATCGATCATATTGGCATTTCTTGCGCTTTGTGCCGCGGTGTCGGTATTTCAGGGCGCAAGGAATGCCTTGGAGTTTTCCCAGGATTTCCAGTGGGATGCGGCAAGGGCATTAAGGGACGGAATGGATCCTTATGAAATGTCATATCTTCCGCAGATAACCGAATCGGAATCACCGGCACTTGCAGAGTTTTACCGGATGTACACCGACAGGGGACTTACGCAGAAGATGGAGGCAAATCAGTTTCCCACGCTTTTAATGCTGCTGTTTCCCATGACCTATTTGGCTCCTGCGGCGGCTAGGTGTCTGTGGCTTGCCCTTAATCTGGCATTTACGGCAGGAATAGTTATTCTTCTTAGAAGAACATTTTTTGAAAATGCGGATATTTATGAATATACTGCCGCCATACTGTTGATGCTGGCGGGCACTCCCTACAGGAACCAGCTTGGTGTCGGGCAGCATACGCTGTTTGCCTTCTTCTTCTTTATGATGGCGGTATATACCGAAAAAAAAGATGTGAAAAAAAGCCCGGCAGGATGTGTACTTACAGCCCTATGCCTTTTTGTATCGTACTATAAATACACGCTGACGGCTCCCCTTGCGTTATACTTTATATATAAAAAGAGATATAAAGAGCTTGCTCTTTCAGTTGCGGCACACGTTGTCCTGACCGGGGTGTTTGCGGTAAGGGCCGGCAAAAGTTTTGTGTATATGATAAAAGCTCCGCTTGAAGTGGCTTCAAATCTGGCCACCGAGGGCGGGATCGATCTGGGGGTTTTATTCGGAAGCCCTCTTTGTTATGTTGTGGCTCTTGTAATCGGAATATTGCTTGTTGCGGTAACACTAAAGCTTCCGCAAAACAGTGAAAACATATTGATTTCACTGCTTATTCTCTGGTCCCTCATCCTTACTTACCACAGGACCTATGATTTTTTTGTACTTCCGGCGGCAGCAGCGTTTGTCTGTCCGGGTGTCGATACGGACCAGAATGAGAGAGATCCGGCATGGTTTTTGGTATTTGCAGTGCTTGTTATGGCTGTGTTTTTCGCTCTCAGAGTGTTTAATGAGAATAATGCTTCAAAAATATGCGTAGGTATATTGTATTACGCATTTACGCTGGCATTTACATACGTTACGATAAGAACAATAAAAAAACCGTCAGATTGTGACGGCGTTTAAAGGAAATAACATAAAATGACGGATAATACGATCGATAAGAAAGAAAAAGGAAAAAAGCTTGCAGCCCAGATACTTAAGTTCGGTTTTGTGGGAGGCACATCGTTTATTATAGACTTTGTTATTACGCTCATAGTTTCCAAGATATGCCGCACACTTGGCATGAATGTGGCAACGGCCGCTACCGTAGGAAGCGTTTTCGGGTTCTGTATTTCCCTTGTTTATAACTACATTATGAGCATGAAGTTTGTATTTGAGAGACGTGATGACATGAACCGGACCAAGGAGTTTACCATATTTGTGCTTCTGTCGCTTGTTGGAATGGGAATCAATTCGGCAATAATGTTCTTCGGAGTGCATGGATTGGAAAGGTTCCTTCCCGATATCGTAGCCCGTTTTCCCGATTATGTGACAGCCGGTGTCAAGATGTTCGCTACAGGAGTCGTTATGGTTTATAACTTTATCAGCAGAAAAATGACTTTGGAGAAAAAACAGGAATCATGAGAAAACGTATAAGATATATTTCTCTGTTAATAATGATTTTGACCCTGATGCTTAGTGGATGTGACGCCGATCCGGCATCCCAAACAGACAGACAGGGCAATTCGGAAGTAAAATCTGAGACAGAGACGACAGAGGAAGAGCCCGAAAAGACCATAGAGCCGGAAAATGAGCCAACTTCGAGTGAAGACTATACCGAAGGATTCGGAGACACCTTTTCGGGAACAACCAATTCCCCGGAAAATGCCCGGGAGGATACCGAAGAGACTGGGACGGAAGATGAGAACAAAACCGTAAACAGCAAGGATGTGGACCTTATCTTTTTCATGGGGCAGTCGAATATGTCCGGAGCTGCCGGGGATGCAACGCTTGCCCCCTATGTATCTGAAGAGGCAGGAATGGAATTTCGTGCCGTGTCGGATCCCACAACCCTGTACCCGATAACAGAACCTTTCGGGATAAATGAAAACAGGCCGGGAGGGCTGAACGAATATCCGGGAGCCAAAAAAGGCTCTCTTGTTTCGGCTTTCATAAATGAATACCATGAGGAAACAGGCAGAAAAGTCATTGCGGTGTCCATGTCAATGGGTGCAACCGATATGGATACGTGGATGTCTGCGGGAGTGACCTCTGATATCAAACAACGCTTCGATACAAGCGTATCCTATCTTAAGAATAACGGTTATACCATCGGTCATATGTATGCTGTCTGGCTGCATGGCGAATCCGACGCTATCAAAGGGACAGATCCGGAAGTATACAGAACGGATCTTGATAGTATTATGAGGCCTCTGTTTATAGGCGGAGTAAGGAAAGTATTCTTAATAGTTCCCGGAAGAACCATCGATTACAGGGATATTTTCCTGGATATAATAAACGTTCAGAAGCAGATATGCGCAGAAAGCGATTATTATGCGCTGGCAACTACTGTCCTCACCAGGGTCAGTACCGAATACATGAAGGACCAGTATCATTACAATCAGCATGTGCTTAATATGGTCGGAATAGAAGCGGCAAAGGCCGTCGCCTACTATACAGAGCACAACGTCGAAAAGATTGTGTATGATTACAGGGAAAAAGAATACATTATTCAGGATGGCGTTGATGAGAACTCCCAGCCAAAAGACGACATCATTGACCTGTCCGGCATAAACATTAATGAAGTGTACTAGAGCTTGAACAAGGAGGATGTGCCATGCAGAACGACAAAATACTGTTATTTATACCTGCTTACAACTGCGAAAAGCAGATAGTCAGGGTCTTGGACCAGTTAGGCCCGGCTGAGATGGCTTTTATATCAAAGGTTATAGTTGTTAATAATCGAAGTACGGATAATACGGAGCAGGCAGTTCTTGATTTTATGCATGCCCATGCAAATCTCCCCATAACACTGCTTCGCAACCATGAAAACTACGGACTCGGAGGTTCCCATAAGGTTGCATTCAACTACGCAGTAGAGCATGGTTATGATTATGTGATGGTACTTCACGGAGATGATCAGGGAAGCATCTCTGATTTTATTCCGGTTCTGGGAAAGGGCTATTACAGGAAGCATGACTGCATTCTGGGAGCCAGATTTATGAGAGGATCAAAGCTTGAAGGCTATTCCGCAATAAGGACAATAGGAAATATTGTATACAATTTCCTATTTGCCTTTGTTACCCGAAGGAGGATATACGATCTGGGCTCGGGGCTTAATATGTACAGTACCGAAATGCTTAAGTCCAAATTCTACGAAAAATTCCCGGACAATCTTATGTTTAACTATCTGATGATCCTTGCGGCTCAGTATTATGGACATGATATCAAATTCTACCCTGTCAGCTGGAGAGAAGAGGATCAGGTATCCAATGTCAGGATGGCCAGCCAGGCTGTTAAAGTACTTGCAATGTTAAAGGATTATTATTCTGACCCTACGGTGATTGAGAGCGATTACAGAGAAAAGATCATAGATTCGTATGAGGCCGATCCGGTATGAGAATATTGCTTGGGGCAATTGCATTGATCGCCTTTTGCATGGTTCATGCGATCAAAATGATGAGGATGTATCTGATAATAATGGACCAAAAGGTGTCATTTGACAGATATGTTCCGGCGTACCTCAGAACAACGCTTGTTAATCTCATCGTTCCTTATAAGCTGGGTGAGATATACAGAATAGGTGTGTTTTACCGTATATCCGGAGGATTTAAAACAGGTTTTTTCTCGGTGCTTATAGACCGGTTCTTTGATACACTTGCCCTTGTGATGATACTTCTGCCTTACCAGATGTTTATCTCGCGAAATATCACAACCCCCACCGTTCTTCTGACAGTGTTCGAAGTTGTGGTGCTTCTGGCATACCGGATATTTCCGCCGTCATATGATTTTCTGAACAGATATATAATTACTTCCAAAGAGTCAAAGAGATCTATGATGGCATTGTCGGTGCTAGAACAGCTGGATGACTGGTATGAGTATGCCCGGGGGCTCGTCAGAGGAAGATACGGAATACTTATGTTGTTTTCTCTTGCAGCATGGCTGCTCGAGATAGCGGTTCTTGCAATCTTTAACAGATTATGGGGTTACGGCTTCGGAGTATCGGATTTTGGGGCATATATAGAATCCATTGTGTCATCTTCCGATTATGCCACCAGGAAGGCTTATACCGCCACATCTGTTGCTGTCATCGCGGCGTTTACCGTGATCTTTACATTAAGGTATCTTTTGGCAAAAAGAAAAATAAGGGATATTCATAAATGACAAGAAATGTTGTGATCGTCTATGACGATACGAGAAAACCCGGCAGGGAAATAGCATCAATAACCGGCAGCAAAAGCTTTGGAGAAACAATATACAAAAGGCATACGCTGAGGGATAGAGTTGCCGCGGCATTTTCGCAGATACCTCAGGTTGCAGGTTTCTATGACATAGGATCAGGGGAAGTAGCTGCCTTCAGAGAAACACCTGTTATCCTATACTTCTCTGACTTCGGAATAGCTAAAACAGAGGCTTTGGAGACGATTGTATACAAAGCGGGGTATGCACACGAGAACTATAAAATAACACATGGTAATAGAATAGCATGCGTTATCTTCAAAGATGTGCCTTCATTTTTCTCTGCATCGCCGGTTGATTTTGACAAGTATACGGAAATAGTAAGCGATGCATTTACCGATCTGTCGGACGTAGGTAATTTCAGATACTTTATTACGGGCGGATTTGATGCAAGATTCTTTAATACGCTCTCGGGTGATGAGTATACTGTTGTAAAAACCTCCGAAAAGAAGGACAAGATCAAGGCAGAGTACACATTTTATTCACTGCTTCCGGATGATATGAAGCAGTGGTTTGTAAGACCCTATGATTATAGGGAGGATGAGCGCAGCGCAAGTTACAGAATGCAGCGATATTCCATGACGGACCTTGCTATAAGGTATGTCCACGGATCCATCTCAATCGAGGAATTCAAGGCCATACTAAGGCAGCTGTTTTATTTTCTCACTCATCGTAAAAGCGAAGAGGTTACGGGAATGGAATATGAAGCCCAGGCCAGGAGGCTCTACGTCTCAAAGGTATACGAGCGGGTCGCACAGTTAAAGGAGGATCCGCAGTATGATGATCTGGCAAAGCTGGTTGTATCTCTATCTCCGTACAGTGATATAGATGAGATCGTAGCAAGATATGTTAATCTGTATGACCGTATCAGATCAGGTATTGCGTTTGACCATGTAAAATGTATAAGCCACGGAGATATGTGCTTTTCCAATATTTTGTACTCTAATCCCGATTCGCTCCTCAAAATGGTTGATCCCAAGGGGGCGATGAGTACGGAGGAGCTGTACATGGACCCGTATTATGATGTGGCCAAGCTTTCACATTCAATATGCGGGCATTACGATTTCTTTAACAGCGACCTGTATGAGATAACAATAGATGCCGGTTTGAGGGCAAGGGTTAAGGTTGATGCCGATAACAGAGGGTATGTGGAGCTGTTCAAGGAAAGCCTGGCAGAGCACGGAATGGATTTTGTACTGATCAGGCTGTACGAAACATCGCTGTTTCTCTCGATGCTCCCGCTTCACATGGACAGACCGCAAAAGGTATTCGGCTTTATAATGAACGCACTTGCTATTATGGACAGTTTGGAGAATTGATATTATGCATGAAGATCTGACATTTGTTTTCGATATAGACGGAACTATCTGCCCGATAAAGGGACCGGATGAAAAATATGAGGATATTGTGCCTTATAAGGAGATGGTTGATAAGATCCGTGAATATAAGAGTCAGGGAGCGAAGATCGTGCTCCTTACAAGCAGGAATATGAATTCATATAACGGAAACATCGGACTTATAAATGCCAACACGGCAAAAATCCTGCTGGCATGGCTGGATAAGTGGGAAATACCGTATGATGAGATTATATACGGCAAGCCCTGGCCCGGATATCACGGATTCTATGTGGATGACAGAACTGTACGCCCTTCGGAGTTTCTTACCAAAAGCGTGGAGGAACTTGATGAAACGGTAAGGAGGGACAGATGCAGATAGTCATAACAATGGCAGGTCTTGGCAGCAGATTCAAAAAGGCCGGATACAAGATGCCCAAGTATGAGATCAAAGCGAGGGGAAAGTCCCTGTTTGCATGGTCGATGGAGAGCCTGACGGGGTTCTTTTCACCCCAAAATGATTATTACTTCATCGTAAGGCGCGAAGACAATGCAGGTGATTTTATAAGGAGAGAGTGGGAGAGCCTTACAGGATCATCTGAAAGGGTAAAAATCATAGAACTTGACAGTATGACGGATGGCCAGGCAACAACTGCCATGCTTGTGGCACCGTACTGGAAGGGCGATGATTCGCTCCTTATATACAATATAGATACCTACGTAGAGGCAGGCCAGATGAAGGCATCGGACATTGAAGGAGACGGATTCATCCCCTGTTTTAGAGCCGAGGGAGATCACTGGAGCTTTGTTGCGGTGGATGATAAGGGCGATGCCACCGAAGTACGGGAAAAGGTGCGTATTTCCGATAACTGTACGCTTGGAGCCTACTATTTTAGGTCATGCCGTCTGTACGAGCGGTTGTATAACGAATATTACAAGGACGGGGCAAATATGGAAAAAGGGGAAAAATACGTTGCTCCGCTGTATAATTATATGATTTCCCGGGGAATGCAGGTCAGGATAAGCCTGGTCGATCCCGAGCGCGTCCACGTGCTGGGAACTCCCGAGGAGCTTGAAGTGTTCTCCAAAATGGGTTCATGAGGTTTTGATGAGTAACAAAAGACATTATATAAAAAGGGGCATCAGCTACCTGAAGAGAAACGGGATCCTAAAAACCATCAACAAGGGATTGGAGCGGTTTGAGGCCGATAAGGCTCAGAAAGGGTATGTTGCATATCATGCAGGAGATGCCGAGCTTGCCGCCCAGAGAAGTAAAAAGTTTCAAAACCCTTATAAATTCAGTATCCTTGTTCCTGCATATGAGACTGATCCCGACCTGTTCAAACAAATGACAGAGTCGGTTATCGGCCAGACATACGGGAACTGGGAACTTATCATTGCGGACGCAAGCCGGGATGATTCGAGACGGGATATTGTCCGTAAGCTTTCGGAAGAGTACAATCCTTCGGCCAGAGATGACTTTGGCTCTGTTTTTGACAAGATCCGCTATTATCACCTGGAGGAAAACAAGGGGATCAGCGGCAACACGAATGAGGCGCTGGATAAGGCTTCGGGAGATTACATATGCCTGCTCGATCACGATGATCTTTTGGAAAATACAGCACTGTTTGATATAATGGCTGCTATAGAAGACAGGGAGCGGGCGGCAAGATCAAGCGAATCTATAGCGAAAATACTCGTTGCGTATTCCGATGAAGACAAGGTCAGTGAGGATGGGACCCGGTATTTTGATGTTCATAACAAACCGGACTTTGATCCTGTTCTTCTTAAAACCAATAACTATATCTGTCATTTTCTCGTGGTGGATACCAATCTTGCCAAAAGCGTAGGAGGTTTTTTGAGCGAGTATGACGGAGCACAGGATCATGACTTTATACTAAGATGTACTGAGGGAATAAGACCCGATCAGATAATCCATGTACCGAAAGTACTCTATCATTGGAGAAGTACATTCGGATCCACATCGGAAAATCCCGATGCCAAGCTGTACGCATACCGGGCAGGTAAGGCAGCCGTGAAGTCAGCATTCGAAAGGGCAGGAATCGAAGCAAAGATTACAGATTCCCCTCATCTGGGGTTTTTTGATATAGAATATAAAAGACTCCACAGACCGGTATTGAGCATCTCTTCCGAAGAGTTTATGACCATGACAGAGGAGGAGAGGGATCGTCTTGACTGTGATTTTTTGATGATACTGTCTTCCGCGCTTGTTCCGGTTGACGGAGAATATATAGCGGATATGGAGTCATGCATGAATCTGCCCTATGTGGGAGCAGTGACCGGTAAAATAATAGGGCGTAATCAGAAAGTGGAAAGTGCGGGATATGATGCCGGGGCGGATGGGCAAAAAAAAGCCAGATTTGCCGGACTTAATGCCGGATTTTCCGGTTATATGCACAGAGCATCACTTCATCAGCTTGTAGGTGCGTTTACGCAGGACTGTGTTCTTTTACGGAAAGATGCCATAGACCATATGTATCCGGAAATAGGACTAAAGCCCGGGTATTACATTTATTATATGCCGAAGGCTGTGTTTAAAAGAAAAAAGAAATGAGCGAAGTAACCGTAATAATACCGAATTACAACGGCATAAAGTATATAAAAGACTGTCTTGATTCTCTGCTTGTGCAGACTATGAAGGCTGACATAGTTGTCGTTGACAATGCTTCAACGGACGGCTCGCTTGACGTTATAAAAGGCTACGGTGACGTTAAACTCATAGAACTTAAAGACAATTTCGGGTTCTGTCGTGCGGTTAACGAAGGAATTGCCGCCACAAATTCAAAATATGTTATATTGCTTAATAACGATACAAAGGCTGAGCCTGATTTTGTGGAAGAGCTTTATAAAGCGATAGATAGTCATGATGACACTTTTTCTGTTGCATCCAAAATGCTGCAGATGAATAACCCCGACCGGATCGATTCGGCGGGAGATCTGTATTGTGCGCTTGGCTGGGCATTTTCACTGGGAAAAGACAAAAAAAGCGATAAGTACAATAAGGAATCGGTTATCTTCTCGGCATGCGGAGGAGCTTCGATATACAGAAAAGAGTTGTTTGAGGTGATCGGCTATTTTGATGAGCTTCACTTCTCATATCTTGAGGACGTTGATGTGGGATACAGGGCAAGGATCATGGGTTATGTAAACCGCTATACTCCGAAAGCCGTTGTGTATCATGCCGGAAGTGCTTCCACAGGCTCAAGGTACAATCCGTTTAAGGTAAGACTGGCGGCAAGAAACAGCTGGTATGTAATATACAAGAATATGCCGGCTCTCCAGATAATAATAAATCTTCCGCTTTTTTTGATAGGATTCGGAATAAAGGCTCTGTTCTTTATATTCAAGGGATACGGACGGGAATACCTTTCGGGAATGAAGAGAGGTTATCTTATGTGTGTGGAAGGGAGAAAATACCCTTTCGACCATGCTTTTATCGGGAACTATTGCCGAATACAGCTGGAACTGTGGGTCAACATATTCAGAAGAGTATTCGGCTGATATAGCATATTAAGGGGAATCAGATGATCAGAGACAATCAGCGGCTGATTAACCGCTTAACATTAATAATAGACGGATTTGTAATAGTAGTAAGCTATCTGTTCGCTTACTTTCTGAAGTTTGAAAGCGGACTTTTGCTGTATGACGAAGGTCTGTCTGTGCAGACGTACATGACGGCATTGTATTTTCTTGTGCCCGGATACCTGATACTTTATTCCAAACTCGATCTGTACAGCACAAGACGGGCATCGGGAAGAAAAAGAGAGCTTCTGAATGTTATCAAGGCCAATACACTCGGGGCCCTGATCTTTATGATGATCCTGTACCTGATCAACCAGCCTGACTTCTCAAGGCAGATGATCTTTATTTTCTGGGGTGTATGCATCTGTCTGGAAACGGCCGTCAGGAACATGATGAGAGCCCTTATGATGTTCTGGTGGAAGAAGGGTTACAATCTCAAATATGTGCTGCTCATAGGCTATTCCGGATCGGCGGAAAGCTACATTAACAAAGTGCTGCTTAACCCGCAGTGGGGCTATGTTATCAGGGGTATACTGGACGATAATGTTGAAAGGGGAACCGAATATAAAGGTATAAAGGTTCTCGGTACTATTGACAATCTGTCTCTCATCCTTCCGGAGAACAAGCTTGACGAGATAGCGATCACCCTTCCTCTGGGACAGTACGGAAGACTGAAGGAGATAGTCGGACTGTGCGAAAAATCAGGCGTTCATACTAAATTTATCCCGGATTACGCCGGTGTGATCCCGAACAGGCCATATACAGAGGACATTCAGGGACTGCCGGTTATCAATATACGCCGTGTTCCGCTGAATAATACAATAAACAGCGTGGTAAAGAGACTTGTTGATATTGTGGGATCCGCAGTGGGAATAGTGCTTGCTTCTCCGATAATGATAGTCTCGGCTATACTTATCAAGGCAACAAGCGATGGTCCGGTGATTTTCTCCCAGGAGAGGGTTGGTTTACATAACAAGCCGTTTAAGATGTATAAATTCAGAACAATGATCGAGCAGACGGAAGCCGAGGAGGCAAAGGGCTGGACCACAAAAGATGATCCGAGAGTCACGAAGATAGGAAGGTTCCTCAGAAAGACCAGTCTTGACGAGCTTCCGCAGCTTTTCAATATATTTATCGGACAAATGTCTCTTGTGGGACCAAGACCTGAGAGACCGCAGTTTGTTGAGAAGTTCAGGGAAGAGATTCCGAGGTATATGATCAAACATCAGGTTCGTCCCGGACTTACCGGATGGGCCCAGATCAACGGACTTCGAGGAGATACATCAATTGAGAAGAGGATAGAGCACGACCTTTATTATATCGAGAACTGGACTTTGGAGTTTGATATAAAGATATTGCTGCTTACGGTATTCAGAGGATTTATAAACAAAAATGCGTATTGACATTATAATACCAACCTACAAGCCTGACGAGCGCCTGCTTGCCATAGTCGAAAAGCTCCGGCAGCAGACCATCGTACCCAATCGTATCGTGCTTATCAATACCGAGCAGAAATATCTGGCAAATCTGCTCAGGGGCAGAAAATATGATACAACAGGCAAATATTTTGAGGTAAAGAACGTGTCCGCAAGAGAATTTGACCACGGCGCCACAAGAAATGAGGGTGCAAAGGGAAGCGTTGCGGATTTCCTTCTGTTTATGACTCAGGATGCAATGCCTGCCGATGAGAGACTTATTGAAAATATGGTCAGAGCCTTTGACGGGAATAATATTGCAGCCGTGTATGCAAGACAGCTTCCAAATGAGGACGCGTCTCTCGGAGAGCGTTTTTCAAGGCAGTTCAATTATCCGGAAGAGTCATGCACTAAATCTGCAAGTGACAAGGACAGGCTGGGTATCAAGACATACTTCTGCTCAAATGCCTGTGCCATGTATAACAGGGAAATATTTGAAAGACTGGGGAAATTCCCTAAGGATATGATTTTTAATGAGGATATGGTGTTTGCGCATACACTGATCGAGAACGGGTACAGTATCGCCTATGCGGCGGATGCGGCGGTGTATCATTCCCATAATTACACAAATATGCAGCAGTTCCGCCGGAATTTCGACCTTGCGGTGTCTCAGGCCATGCATCCGGAGGTATTTGAGGATGTATCTTCCGAGTCGGAGGGAAAATCATATGCGAAGTCTGCGTACAAATACTTCAAGGATCACGGCAAGCCCCTTGTGTTTATTCCCTTTGCGGCAACCTGTGCCTTCAGGCTTGCGGGCTATAAGCTGGGAAGGAATTACAAAAAACTTTCAAGAAGACAGATACTTAAGTGTACGGCAAGCCCCACATTTTTTTACAAACATTGGAGTTAAGATATGAGCGAAATAAACGAATACTGCAATCTTTGCGGTAAAAACAAGGATGATTGCGGGGAACTGATTCCTATTCCCGGTGGCTTGAAGGTTTGCAGGAACTGCATGGAAAAAGCTATGAAGATGGCAGAGCAGCTTACCGGGCTTACACATAATTCCGATAATATAGAGAAGTTTGTAGCCAATTTTTCACCGACAAATGGTCAGGAAGAAGGCAAGAATACAGGCAATACCGAAGTTCAAAGTGTAAGCGAAAGCGGCACGGATGTTGCGTCTTCTGCGGAGGATGATCCTGAAAAGAAGTCCGAAGAGCCTGATAAAAAAGACCCGGATAAAGGCGGTCAGAATATCCGCTTTGCGGGTGGATTCGGTCTTCCGAATGTGGGATTTCTGAACATGGCAGATCTTCAGAACATGATGTTCGGGAACCCTGCGGTCAAGAAAAAGAACAAGGACGATAAGAAGGATACACCCGCAATAGATATCAAGAATATCCCGCTTCCTCACAAGATCAAGCAGATGCTCGACGAATATGTGGTGGGACAGGAGCAGGCCAAGAAGATTATGTCTGTGGCAGTATATAACCATTACAAGCGGGTTGCATCGGAATCCATGAAGCCGGAGGAATTCGACGAGAAACTTCGAGATGTTGAGATAGAAAAATCAAATGTTCTGCTTATCGGCCCCACAGGGTGCGGCAAGACCTATCTTGTAAAGACCCTTGCAAAGCTTCTTGATGTACCCCTGGCCATTACCGATGCTACAAGCCTTACCGAGGCAGGCTATATCGGCGATGATATAGAAAGTGTAGTATCAAAGCTCCTTGCGGCAGCGGACAATGATGTGGAGCGTGCCGAGACGGGAATTATATTTATCGATGAGATAGATAAGATCGCCAAGAAGAAGAACTCTCATTCAAGAGATGTATCGGGGGAGAGCGTGCAGCAGGGAATGCTCAAGATCCTGGAAGGAGCCGAGGTTGAGGTTCCGGTGGGAGCTAACTCCAAAAACGCTATGGTTCCCCTTGCAACCGTGGACACGAGAAATATCCTGTTCATCTGCGGCGGAGCATTTCCCGAGCTTGACGAGATAATAAAGCAGCGCCTTCGCAAGCAGACTTCCATAGGCTTTAACGCGGAACTTAAAGATACCCTTGATAAGCGTAAGGATATTCTGTCAGAGGTTACTGTTGAGGATGTTAAAAAGTTCGGAATGATCCCGGAATTTGTGGGAAGACTTCCGGTCATATGCACGATGCAGGGTCTGTCGGATGAGATGCTTGTAGATATTCTAAAAGAGCCTAAGAATGCAATAATCAAGCAGTACCAGAAGCTTTTGTCAATGGATGAGGTAGATCTTGTATTTACCGATGATGCACTTCATCAGATTGCCAAGAAAGCCCAGGAAAAAGATACCGGAGCGCGTGCGCTCCGGTCAATAATCGAAGAGATCATGCTCGATATCATGTATGAGATTCCCAAGGATGATAATATCGGGCGTGTAACTATAACGGGCGATTACCTTGAGGGTAAAGGCGGTCCTGTCATAGAGACAAGGGCTTGATCATTTTTCAAGGCTCTTATATGTAATTGCTGCAAGTGCAGCTCCGATAAGCGGGCCTACGATGAATACCCATAATGCCGCAAGAGGTGCACTGTTTCCGTTTGCTGCCGCAAAGATTGCGGGAGCAATGCTTCTGGCGGGATTGACGCTTGTCCCGGTAAGACCGATACCGAATATATGTACAAAGGTAAGGGTCAGACCGATAACGAGTCCGCCGAAAGAGCCGTGGTTGGCAAATTTGGATGTTACACCGAGAATTGTTAGAACAAAGATAAATGTCAGGACGATCTCAACTATGAGTCCGGCAACAGCATTTCCGTTTACACCGGCAAGACCGTTGGCACCGAATCCGCCGGTCATATCAGCGACCCCTCCGAGTGAAAATACAGCCGCGAGGATTATCGTGCCGACAAATGCGCCGATGATCTGTGCTATGACATATCCGATGAAATCCTTCTTATCAAGTCCACCCGATATGAGAACAGCAAGACTGACAGCGGGATTAACGTGGCAACCGCTTATGTTTCCGATACAGTATGCCTCGGCAACTATTGACAGTCCGAAAGCAAGCGCGGTAAGTAAATACCCGGATCCGTTTGCTGCATCACACCCTACAAGCATTGCTGTACCGCATCCCATAAGGACGAGAACCGCTGTTCCTATACATTCTGCTACATATTTCTTCATCTCATCTACCTCCCTTTTCTTGCGAGCCACAACTATTGAAGCTCACGTATATTGAAAATATGTACCTGACTGATTGTATCACAGAATCCGGCAAAATAGTTGAAAAAAACACAACATAATGTATTTTTTCCTTGTTATAAACGTCACATTTGGTATAATAAATATATTATGGTCTATTGAGGATCAAAACAATTTCAACAGGAGGGGTTATGCTCGATCAATCATTTTACGACAAAGCGGATGAGATAATTTCCGCCCACGGAAAAGGGAAGGAATCGCTCATACCGATAATGCAGGATATTCAGTCGGTATATCGTTATATTCCGCCGGAACTGTTGTCCTATGTTGCGAAGAATATAGGCATTACCGAGGCGAAGGCATATTCGGTTGCCACCTTTTATGAGAACTTTTCCTTCGATCAGAAGGGTAAGTATGTAATAAAAGTATGTGACGGTACAGCGTGTCATGTCAGAAAGGGTACGGAGATCCTTGCGAGACTGTACAAGGAGCTTGGCCTGTCCGACAGCAAGCGTACAACCGATGATATGATGTTTACGGTTGAGACGGTATCATGCCTCGGTGCCTGCGGATTAGCCCCGGTCATGACAATAAATGATACCGTACACCCCGCAATGACTCCCGACAAGGTAACGGAAGCTATCAGTAAGATCAGGGAGGGGGAGAAATGAGAAGACTATCTACAAGAGAAGATCTTGACATTGCCCGCAAACAGTGTGAGGACAGAATAGCCGGACAGAAGATCAGAATACTTATATGTGCCGGAACAGGATGTCTTGCAGGCGGATCAGGCAGGATATACGAGAAGATGTGCGAATTGTGCAAGACTGCTCCTGATGCTGAGATAGTGTTCGGAGAAGAAGTGGCACATTCGGATACGGATGTTGAGAAAAGCGGATGCCACGGATTCTGCGAAATGGGCCCACTTGTCCGCATCGAGCCCTATAACTTCCTGTATATCAAGGTTAAACCTGAGGATTGTGAAGAAATCTACAATACGACAGTCTTGGGCGGCAAGCCGGTGGAAAGGCTGCTGTATTCAATGAACGGAGTTACCTATCCCGCACAGGAAGATATTCCGTTTTATGCGAAGCAGATGCGACTAGTCCTTAAGAACTGCGGTCATATCGGAGCTGAGCATATCGAGGAAGCTCTGGCCTTTGACGGATACAAGGCACTTGAAAAAGCGTTGTTTTCCATGACCCCCGAAGAGGTCATCGAGGTTATATATGATTCGAACTTAAGAGGCCGGGGAGGCGGCGGTTTCCAGACCGGATACAAATGGAAACAGGTTGCCCGCCAGAGTGAAAAGATCCGGTATGTGGTATGTAACGGAGACGAAGGCGATCCCGGTGCGTTCATGGATCGAAGTGTTATGGAAGGCGATCCGCACAAGATGATAGAGGGTATGCTAATCGCAGCATACGCGGTAGGAGCACAGGAGGGATATATATATGTCCGTGCGGAATATCCTCTTGCGGTATCCAGACTTAAAATAGCAATAGCACAGGCTGAAGAAGCCGGGCTTATCGGAGACAACATACTCGGAACCGGATTTTCATTCAAGCTTCATATTAACAAGGGAGCGGGAGCCTTTGTCTGCGGAGAGGGAAGTGCACTTACGGCATCCATTGAGGGTGAGCGGGGAATGCCCAGAACCAAGCCTCCGCGTACTGTTGAACAGGGTTTGTTCGGCAAACCTACCGTTCTTAACAATGTTGAAACATATGCCAATGTTCCGATGATCATCCTTAACGGCTCAGACTGGTATCACTCAATAGGCACCGAGAAGAGCCCCGGAACCAAAGCATTTGCGGTAACCGGCAGTATTAACAACACCGGTCTTATCGAGGTTCCCATGGGAACGACCCTTCGTGAGATCATATATGATATCGGAGGGGGCATAAAGGGCGGCAAGCAGTTCAAAGCCGTTCAGATAGGCGGCCCGTCCGGAGGATGTCTCATATCATCGGATCTTGATGTGGCTCTTGATTTTGACTCATTGAAGGAAAAGGGCGCCATGATAGGTTCGGGCGGCCTGGTTGTTATGGATGAAGATACATGCATGGTGGAGGTTGCCAGATTCTTCATGAATTTCACACAGAACGAAAGCTGCGGAAAATGCGTACCGTGCCGTGAAGGTACTATGCGAATGCTTGAGATTCTTGAGGATATCGTAAACGGCAGAGGAACCATGGAACAGCTTGACCTTCTGGAAGAGCTGGGAAATGCCATAACCGATACCGCACTGTGCGGACTGGGAAAATCCGCAGCTCTGCCAGTGCTCTCAACCCTTCGCGTATTCCGCGACGAATATGAGGAACACGTCCGCGACAGGAAGTGCAGAACCGGTACGTGTAAAGCACTCTTAAGCTATACCATTGATCCGGATAAATGTAAGGGCTGCAGCAAATGTGCGAGAAATTGTCCTGTAGGAGCGATAACGGGAGAGATCAAATCACCCTACAAGATAGATCAGAGTAAATGTATAAAGTGCGGTGCCTGCATGGAGAACTGCCCGTTTGGCGCCATATCGCGCTCCTGATCGATAGTTCATAACAAAGAGATCCACGGGAGGACATTTGATGGATTATATGACAATTGACGGCATCAAGGTGCCGCTTGAAGGAGAGAAAAACATACTCTCACTTATAAGGAAAGCCGGGATAGATATTCCCACATTCTGCTATCACTCGGATCTGTCCATATACGGAGCGTGCAGGATGTGTATGGTTGAAGACGACCGGGGCAAAATGTTTGCTTCCTGTTCGGAACAGCCTCGTGCCGGCATGGTAATACACACCAATACGAAGAAACTCCAGCAGTACAGAAAGCTTATTATAGAGCTGCTCTTGTCAACGCACTGCAGGGACTGTACGACCTGTACCAAGAACGGAATGTGCGAACTCCAGAGTCTTGCATACCGGGTAGGTGTCCATTCCGTAAGATTCGAGAACAAGAAAGAGGAGCTCCCCATAGATATGAGTTCCAACTGCATAGTAAGGGATCCCAACAAATGTATCCTCTGCGGTGACTGTGTCAGAACCTGCTCGGAAAATCAGGGGATCGGGGCAATTGATTTTGCCCACAGGGGATCTAAGATGCAGATTATGCCCGCATTCGGAAAAAACATCTGCGATACGGACTGCGTTGGCTGCGGACAATGTGCTGTTGTATGTCCCACAGCCGCAATATCCATAAGAACAAATGTTACGGAAGTGTGGGATGCCATCGAGGATCCGAATAAGAGAGTTGTGGCTCAGATAGCGCCGGCGGTAAGGGTTGCGGTGGGCGACAAGTTCAATCTTCCCAAAGGTGAGAATTCCATGGGTAAGCTTGTTAAAGCTCTTCGCATAATGGGATTTGACGAAGTTTACGATACAAACTTCGGAGCTGACCTTACGGTTATGGAAGAGGCGAAGGAGTTTGCCGATAGGCTCAAATCCGGGGAAAAGCTTCCGCTGTTTACGTCGTGTTGTCCCGGATGGGTTAAGTTCTGCGAAAACAAGTATCCGGAATTTGCAGAAAATGTCAGCACATGCCGTTCGCCCATGAGCATGTTCTCTCCGGTGATAAAGGAATACTTTGCGGCAAAAGATGCCAAAGAGGGCAAGCAGACATATATTGTGGCTATCATGCCCTGCACAGCCAAGAAGGATGAGATACTGCGACCCGATAATCACACTAACGGGCGTCAGGATACGGATATAGTCATAACAACACAGGAGATCATTCGTATGATCAAGCAGGTCGGGATCAAGTTTGAGTCCCTTGAGAGCGAAGCCTGCGATACACCGTTCTCAATGGCATCGGGCGGAGCCTCTATCTTCGGTATTACCGGTGGTGTTACGGAGGCAGTGCTTCGTCATTTGTCGGAAGATAAGGATCATGCAACTCTTGAGAGTATCAAGTATTCCGGAATTCGCGGCAAGGAGGGATTCAAGGAAGCAACCGTTTCCATGGGCGATAGACAGATAAGGATAGCAGTAGTTCACGGACTCAAAAATGCATCCGACCTTCTCGAGAATATTAAAGCCGGTAAGGCGGAATATGATTTTGTGGAAGTTATGGCATGCAGGCGGGGATGCATTCTCGGCGGCGGCCAGCCGGTTCCTATGGGACCTACCACGAGGACAGCCAGAATGAACGGAATATATCAGGTGGATCAACTCTCAAGCATCAGATACACCGATGAAAATCCTTTCCTTGAGCGTGTATGGGAAGATGTTATCAAGGGAAGGGAGCATGAGCTGCTGCACAGGGCAAAGACTGTGTGACATTTATGTGACATATCACCTGTTAAAGTATATACGGTAAAAGAGTTACTATCAGATAAGTGAGAAGAGGAGGAAGAATAAAAATGAGGAAAACCATTTCATTGATTATGGCGATTGTTTTGTCGCTTACGGTATTCGTGACCGACATCGCCGGAATCGCAAGAATCGTCCGAGCGGAAGATTACTCGGAGGAAGAGTATACTGAGCCGGCCGGTGATGAAGACCAGTCTGCTTCGGATGACGAAGCCAAACGACTGGAAGAAGAGGAAGAACAAAGAAGGCTTGCAGAAGAGGAACAAAGAAGGGCTGAAGAAGAGAGAGCGCGTCAGGAGGCCTATGAAAGAGCAGCACAGGAGGCACAGGATGCGGCAGACCAGGCAGCAGCAGATGCTGCAGCACAGGAAGCCGCAAGAGCAGCCGCTGAAGCTCAGGCACTTGCCGAGCAGCAGGCAGCAGAGGCAGCAAAAGCTGCCGAAGAGAAGAAGAAGGCTGAGGAAGCTGCGAAATACGACCTTACTGCAGATCCGGGCTATGTTGATTTCGGAGATGCACCTGTAGGGGTGCAAAGGGACTATATTCCGCTTACCATTATCAATGTGGGAAACAATGCGGTGGATCTTATATACACCAAAAGCCACGATGCCGACGGAGCATTCAGCCTGAGCCTTCATGGCGATAAGACTCACTTGGAGCCGGGTGAATCAACCCGCTTCAATGTATCCATGAGTGCTAATTTAGATCCCGGAAACTACGGCGCAGTTGTTGATTTTGCGGATGCAACCAGAGATCCTTCTTTTCTAAGCGGACTCACAGTGCCTCTTCGCGGAATAGTGACCGATCCCGGTCCTGTTATCAGGGATGTGGTGGTAACACCGTCAAAGATCACTCTTGCAACCGGAGGAACAGCCCAGTTTAAGGCTCAGGTCATAAGCAATGATGGTGTTGAAGATCATGATGTCAGATGGACAGTAACGGGAAACCGCTCAACGGGGACAACGATCTCCGATAACGGACTGCTTACTGTTGCCAGCGATGAATCCGCAACTATGATAAGTGTTTTGGCCACAAGCATTGAGGATACATCAGTATCCGGAACTTCTCAGGTTTCGCTTCAGAGGGGCAGCTACAATGTTACAGCCCATGCCGAACCTTCAAACGGAGGATCAGTTACGGGAGGCGGAGCTGTTTCGGAAGGAGGAAGCGTAACACTTTCGGCAGTACCCGCAAAGAATTTCTATTTTGCCGGCTGGGTTTATGATGGCAAGACCGTATCTACGGCAACCAATTATACTGTATCTAATGTAACAAAGGATATGTCACTGACTGCAAAGTTCGGTCAGCAGTATGTTACGGTTACGGCTACTGCCAACAACTCCGATGCAGGTAATGTTGTGGGCGGTGGTACGATAACTTACGGCGGAAGCACCACACTTTCGGCAAAAGCTTATGACGGATATGTATTTACGGGGTGGAAAGAAAATGACACCATCGTCAGCCGCGATGCTTCCATTAAGCTTGAAAACCTGACAGTCAACAGAAAGCTTACCGCTATATTTGAGAAGACAAGACATACCCTTACCCTTGCCGCTTACCCTACAGAAGGCGGTTCGGTAACCGGCGGCGGTACATTTAAGCTTGATGAAGGAACCACTATCAAGGCAACAGCAGCAAGCGGTTATACATTCCAGGGATGGCAGGTTAACGGACAGTATGTCAGCCGTACTGCGGAATACAGAATAGACAGGATCAAACATGATTTTACATGTACTGCAATCTTTACCAAGGATAATACGGTAATGTACGAATTATCCTCCGGTATAGCAACAACGGGCGGAACTATAACACCTTCCGGAAAGATATCGGTACTTAACGGTCAGAGCATTACATATACGATAACACCGAAGGCAGGGTTTGCAATCCTTGCGGTAGCGGTAGACGGAGCCCAGGTGGGACCTGTCAGCACATATACATTCAACAATATCCAGGGCAATCACATTATAGCTGCCGCATTTGTACAGACGGATGCAGGAAAGGCAGCAGTGGAAGCTACAGGCAAGAAGGCGCAGACCGAAAAGGTCAAGCCCATCGAGAAGACCCCGGAGAATACGGCGTCAGCCGAAAAAGTTGTTGATATAGATGATGCCGCAAGCGGAAAGGGCGGAGATGACTACGTTGAAGAAATGGATCTTGAAAACATCCCCGTTCCCACGGATGAAGAGCTTGGGATCACGGTTGAGCCCGATCGCGACGAATCATCCGAGGTTACCCGCCTTATGGGAGTGTCCATGAGTGATGCTACCGAAATGGTAACTACCGGCAATACAATGCCTATACTTGATGCGGCATTTTACACCGGCGGACTCGGCGCATATGTATACAACAAGTTTGAGCCGGCAAAGATGAACAGCATAGACTATAACAAGCTTTCAAGAGATGAGCTTATGCTTGCGTCGGATGACGAGATCAACCCTTCGCTTCCGGATCTTGACGTTGTTGTTCAGAAGATGCTGACTACGGATGATGTTATGAAGTTAGCAAAGGGCGACAAGATCGATATATCGGTAAGCATTACAGGTGAAGATGAGCCGGATGTGGCATCCGAGAAGATAATGAAAAATGCCGTAGGGCAGAAGCCGTTGAAATACTTTGACATTACAATGTTAAAGAGCATGGGCGGCAATACCGAGAAGATCACGGAACTGCCCACAACAATGGAGGTTGTAATTGAGATACCGGATGATATATATCAGAAAGGCAAGACATACTCCGTACTCAGGGTTCACAACGGAGAGCTGACTGTCCTTCCGGATCTTGACGATGATCCCAAGACTATAACATTCAGGACAGACAGATTTTCATCATACGCAATTGCCAGAGAAGTGGCATCTGCCAGCGATCTTGTAACAGGACTTGCCGTGGGAGCACTGCTTGCATTCGGTGTTGCGATAACATGCCTTGCGATACTTATAATACACCAGCGCAAGATGAGGAAGATGAAGAGAAAGGCTGCAAGAGCATAACTGCAATCAGCGCTTAACCTCAAACACATTGCGGTTAAAACTCATAGCGGGAAGATGTGTCCGCTTGTAGCTGACATGCGTTGCCAGATTGGAGACGATGTAACTACGCAATGAGGAGATGTCCATATCGGCGTCTGTAATATCAAAAGATGCTCCTGTGTCACGGAAAATCATTCGGATTCGGTCATCAAGAATAAGCAGAGAACACTCCGCTTCCACCGAAACCCCGCTGTTTTTCTCGCGCAGGAGCATACAGACGTCTTCAAACAGTACCATAACATTGTTGACAGTTTTGGAATCACAGGAATGTGTGCGAAGATCCGCTTCGATCCTGTTTCGCGTAGCCACTATATTTGCTTCCTCAAGAGGAAGACCATAGAGATACGAAGGCAGTTTACTGTCATCTCCGAGTAATAGCGGAGCTTCGCCGGGATACTTCTTCTGAAGATAGAGATTAAGTATCAGGACTGCAAGAGCCGGGGCAATGCCGATCCCGACACAAACACCGTAGATGCCGAAAAAGTAACCGAGTACAACCGCAAGGGAAGCAGGGAGCAGAACATCTCTTAAAGCACTTGTTAATAATCCCAGAGAAATCCGGTCAATCAAAAGGTCATAAGAGGATACAAGATACAAAAGAGAGACAAAGGCAGAACCGATGGAAATGATCCGTATTCCGCCAGTTGCGTATCCGGCCATGGCAGGATCGGTGATCTGCAAAATATCCGGAATAAACGGAGCTGATATACAAATCAGCAATGTAACGATTACACCTTCCGCGATTGCGGTTTTTTTGGCCAGACTATAGATTCCGCCTACACCGGAAATGCACTTTTCTCCGAGATAGATCGTAAGTATCGGGGTGATCGCCTCGCCGATTCCGTCGAATATAAGCTGAAAATCACGGGCGAGAGAAATTACCGACACAAGAATAAGTGCCCCGGAGCCGAAATTTGCACCTACAAACATATTTAAAACAGCGACCAGTATACCTATGAACAGATATGATGCCGCATCGATGGCGGAATAACGTACGACTTTTTTCAAAATGTCAAATGAAAAGGCGACACCGATCTTGAGAGTGTTGCTTTTTTTGAAAAAATGGGGGACAAGTAACAGAAGGGATATACAGTTAAACAGGAAGGAAGCAAGGGCTATACCGCGTACCCCCATGATTCGGGACAGTATAATGGAGCAGACTACATTTCCGATGGCCTGAACCAGGTTGGAAATTGTGGAGATTGATTCATCACCGTCTGCAAAGATGCACTCGGACAGTAGTGCCTGAAGAGGGAGTAAAAATATCGTGTATTTTATAAACGAAAGATAATCTGTGGCGGCTGCGTAAACCGGTGTTGAGGGATTACTGATCCGTAAATACGTTTCCCCGAACAGGCTGACGAGTACGAACAGTACGACACCCGTTACAACGGCCATGAGAAAGCCGGTTTTGAAAATACGATCAGCTTCCTTTTCACGGAAGGCTCCCCTTTCGGTTGAGTACAGAATCGGGACGCCCAAAGAAAAGACTGTACCGAAAAATGCCGCTACCGAATACAGGGGAGTTACCAGTGTGATACCGGAAACAGCATTCTGACCGAGAACGACACCGGCGATCAGGGAATCCGACATCAGCATTATGGAAACAACCATAATTGACAGGGTACCGCCAAGGAGCATTGAATAATATTTTTTCTTTATCATTGAAGGATATTCTGTATTTTTCATGCATTAGATTATAAATCTGTAAATCCGGGTATTCAACGAAGAAATTATATTGGCGGTGGTGTAAAGTTTTCTATGAAAACTTTGCAGCACGTAGGCCACGCCTCCACGAAGTGGACTTTGAATGGCGTGGCTCTCAAGATGGCAGCAGGGGAGACGCCTTATGAGCAAGACAAAGGACAAGCATAGTTTTATTGAAACATTTTTGCATAATGCGGGCAAATATCCGGAGCATTCAGCTTTGTATGATGACCTGCATCCAAAGGGAATTGATAATCAGACACTTTTGTTTTTGTCATCAAAGGTATACCGGTGGCTTAAGGAAAAAGGGCTTGGAAAGGAAGATTTTGTACTGATCAATCTTCCAAGGGGTGCCATGCCAGTTATAGCGATAATCGGGGTCTGGAGAGCCGGCTGTGCATTTACATTAGTTGAAGAAGGTTACGCCTCGGAGCGTATTGACTATATCCGTAAGGACTGCGGATGCAAGGCGGAAATCAATGAACATACATGGACAAGAATCATGCTGTGCAGGCCTCTTGAAGGATATGAGAAGGTAGATCTCCATGATGCGGCATATGCCGTCTACACATCGGGAACTACCGGAAACCCCAAAGGAGTACTGCACGAGTTCGGAAATGTGATGCAGACCGTGGATGCTCACCGTATAGACGGCAAATCGTTTATAGATGCGGGGGAAAGAATTGCCCTGATTGCACCCCTTAATTTTGTGGCATCCGTTATGATCATCATTCTCAGCCTGTATTATAAAAAGACTGTCCTGTATATTGTTCCGTACAGGATAGTTAAAAATCCCGGGCTGTTATTGAAATTTTTCGACGAAAAACGGATATCCCTGACATTTCTGTCACCTTCCTATATACGCAGACTTCCGGGAAAAATCTCACCTCATATGAAGAAGATGATAGTCGGATCTGAGCCGGCCAGCCAGATATGGATGGAAAATATAGATATTTATAATTGCTATGCCATGAGTGAGTCGGGATTTCCCTTGTCCGTTTTCGAGATTGACAAGGCCTATGATACCTGTCCTATAGGAAAGCCAAGATTTGATATTGATATAAAACTGATTGATGATTCCGGTCAGGAAGTACCTGAGGGGGAGTCTGGCGAAATATGTTTCACAAACCCGTATGTCCGGGGCTATATTAACCTTTCGGAGGAAACCGCCGAGCATTTTCGCGGAGGATGGTTTCATACGGGAGATATCGGTAAAAGAGATAAAAATGAAAACCTGGTGCTTATGGGGCGCTCAGGCGACATGATCAAGATCAACGGTAACAGAATCGAACCGCTTGAGATAGAAGCGGCTATTAAACAGGTTCTGGGGATCGACTGGGCAGCGGTAAGAGGATTTGAAGAAGACGGCAGATCTTATTTATGCGCTTACTATACAGCAGATATCACCGTGGACAGTGAGAAGATGCGCGAAGAGCTTCTAAAGCGTCTGCCGTATTATATGCTGCCTACATATTATATCAGGATCGACGAGATTCCGCTGAATACAAACGGCAAGTTTAACCGGAGAGCCCTGCCCAAACCTGATATAACCGATTATGTAAGGGTGTATAAAGCTCCGGAGAATGATATTCAGGAAAAACTGTGCACGGCATTTGCCAAAGTGCTGAATCTGGAACGTGTCGGTATTTATGATGATTTCTATGAGCTGGGCGGTGACTCCCTTGCAGCCATAGAGCTGGTTGTGGTCTGTGATCTTCCGGGACTGAATGCATCGGAGATTTTCAGGGGAAGGACACCTGAAGGTATTGCCGAATTGTACGAAAAATTGCGGGCTGTGGATGATGCGAATCCCGACAAAACAAATGATGAGGCAATGAAAGAGGCTCATCCGCTGACTGCCGAGCAGCTCTATATGGTGGACTACCAGCTAAGAAGCCCCAAATCCACTATGTACAATCTCTTTACTCTGCTTAAGTTTGATATCAATTCCGTTGACATGGAGAACATGGCAAAGGCTGTGGAAAAGGCTATCAGGAATCACCCGGCACTTCTGACCACATATTTTTTCAACGAAGACGGGGAATTGATGCAGCGTTATACACCGGAAGTGCTTAACCACATATTCGTTGAGCGTATGACGGAATGGGAGTTTCATAACACGATAAAGGATAATCTGGTGCAGCCTTTCAGGATTGCGGACACCAAAGTGCCCCAGAGACTGTCCCGCTGCAGGGTTTTTCAGACGGAAAAGAGCGGATATGTCTTCTTTGATGTGCATCATTCCGTAATGGACGGTTCCTCCTTTAAGGTATTCCTCGGGAATATTTCCCTATACTACCGGGGTGAAAATCCCAAAAAAGATTATTATTATCTGATGCTGAAGCAAAGGGAGGGAGCTCACCTTACCGATTTCTATGAGGAGAGCCGTAAATATTTTAATGACCGGTACGGAAACTATATGTGGCAGACATATCCGAATCCGGACTATGAGAATACACAGTCGGAAGAACTCGGAGAACTGATCGCCCGGATCGATGTTGATATTCATAAGCTGGAGACGGCGGAAAAGTCTTATCAGATAAGCAGAAACGGATTCTTTATCACTGTGGCTGCTCTTGCTATTTCAATATACAATAACTATCCGGACATCCTGCTGGCATGGAACTATAACGCCAGGGAAGATACAAGGATGATGACTACGGTAGGTTTATTGTTCCGTGAACTTCCGGTTGCATTCAGATTTGAAGACAGCATGACACTTAGGGAAATCTTTGCCATGACAAAGGATCAGGTGGAGAAGGGAATTAAATACAACATTTATCCATATGTGGATCTGATGACTCACGGCACACAAATGGATGCGGCATATCTTCTGTATCAGCAGGATATGCGGGATATGACAGGCTTTGATGATGAAATAGAGCCGGAGACGGTAGATGTCAGACAAAATCAGGCGGCTACACAGACCGTACTTGATATGGAGATTCTGGATGGATCAGAGGGACTGGAGCTTTTGATCGATTATGCCGCAAGCCGCTATAAAGAAGAGAGCATGGTTAGCTTTAAGGATCTGTTTCTTGGGATTTCACGCTTTATCACAGAGTCTTTACAAAATGAGAATGTGACATTCGGAGATATTAAGGGTATAATTAACAGAAAATAGTTATTGTGTTTTCCTTACGGGCGTGAGGAGGAGATAAATGCACTACAGAAATAAAAACAATCCTGATAATCTGTCAATACTCGGATTCGGCTGCATGAGATTCCCGAAAAAGGGAAATGGATTCGACCATGAGGAGATCGAACGTGAACTAAAGTATGCTGTAGATAACGGCGTCAACTATTTTGACACTGCATATATCTATCCGGGTAATGAAGAGGAACTGGGAAGGGCTCTTAAAAATACAGGGTACAGAGACAGGATCAATATTGCCAGCAAGATGCCCCATTATCATATGAAAAGTGTGCAGGAAGCGGAAAAGAGGTTTAATGAACAACTGTCCCGCCTCGGTACTGATCATATAGATTATTACCTTATGCATATGCTTCCGGATGAAAAAACATGGGAGGCATTGTGTCAAAGAGGCATTGATAAGTGGCTTGAAGAAAAAAAGAAAAACGGGCAGATAAGGAACGTGGGCTATTCGTACCACGGCTCTTCCGAAATGTTCATTAAAATACTGAATGCCTATAATTGGGATTTTACCCAGATACAGTACAATTATCTGGATGAGAATTCGCAGGCAGGGGTAAGAGGTCTTACGGCTGCCGCCGGGAAAGGGATTCCGGTGATAATAATGGAGCCCCTCCGCGGAGGAAGGCTTGTAAACGGTATTCCGGAAAAGGCGAAGAACATGATATACGATGCTACCGGATGGACAGCTGCAGAGTTCGGGCTCAAGTGGTTATGGAACCAGCCTGAAGTAACCACGGTTCTGTCCGGAATGAATTCAATGGATATGGTTAAGGAGAATATAAGAATAGCTTCCGATACAGTGGAGAATTCTCTGACCGAAGCTGATATGAGCACGTATGAGAAGGTCATACAGGAGATCGAGAAGAAGGTAAAGGTCAAATGTACCGGCTGCGCATACTGTATGCCCTGTCCGGCGGGGGTTGATATACCCGGATGTTTTAAAATATACAATTCATCCTACGTTGACGGATATGCTAATGCATGGCGGGAGTATTTCATGTGCACTGCCATGAAGAATGAGAAATCAATGGCATCCCTCTGCAAGAAGTGCGGCAAGTGCGAAGCCCACTGTCCGCAAGGCATTCACATAAGGGATGAGCTTACAAAAGTTAAGAGAAGATTTGAGTCACCGGTATTTAAAGCGGCAACGTTTTTTGCTCCCGGACACTTAAAATAATGAGGGTACAAAGGACACATATGAGAAGAATCAACTGCTTTGCAGTCATATTGGTATGCATTATATCCATGTTTTTCCTGCCGGCGTGTGACAGTCAGTCAGGATCTGATGAGAGTGGCGCCGGTACCGAAGGGCAGTCATCCGAAGTAGAAAACCAGGAAAAGGATCCATACGACGAGTATATCCGCTCGGCACTTCAGACGGTAAATCAGAACGGTAAAACATCCGATGATGTCACACCGACGAATGCACCCACGAGTATCCCGGATATTCCGACAGTTACCCCGGTCATTACCCCGGCGGATGATTTTGCAGTATCGTCTATGGAAAGTCCGGATGACTATGCTGATGTTTTTACAACCCCAACGCCCTATCCGACGGAAACGGCCGAGGCGTCCCCTTCTCCGACGGAGGATCCCAACGCAACGCCTACGCCCACACCTACACCCTATATTACACCGGATGAATTTGATGTGGGGAAGTGCTGTATTTACATTAACGGCGAAAGCGACAGTGCATTCGGTACCGAAGTGATAACCGCAATCAATAAAGCAAGGACGGACCTTGGCTACAAACCTCTTATAACCAACAAAGGCCTCGGTACATGCGCCGACAGAAGAACACGGGAGATAGCGGCAAATTTTGATCATACAAGACCGAACGGTCTGCAGTTCTATTCACTTGCACCGGAACACTTCAAGGCAGAGATGCTGCTTATGACCATGCAGAAAGCAGAGGATACCGTTGATGCCATGATCAAAAACGATCCTGTTTCGAGAAGGCTGATCTTTACCGAAAAATACCAGTCAATAGGCGCATCAAGCTTTAAATGTAACGGTACACGCTTTACGGTTGTGTCTTTCGGGCTCTAAAATGCTTTTTTTACTTGAATTTTTAGGCAGATGATAATACAATGTTAGGGTTGAAAGGAGTTTTATTATGCCTAGAGATTTAGACCTTGATTTTGAATTTCAGGATGATGAGGTTCGCGAGCGTCCGGTTCGTTCATCACGTCCGGCTACTCATCGTGAGGGTAGCGCAAACAGAGGACATGCAAGAGCAGCAGCTCCCAGACGCAAGAGGAATGATACAACAAGTATTATTATCCTTGCGGTGGAGATAGTTGTTTTTATTGCCCTTATTATCCTGTTCTTTGTACTTAAAGGAAAGATTGTTGACGGTGATGCATCGGCACAGGCTTCCCAGAGTTCATCGGCCGAGGCCGGAGCATCAAACGGAGTAAATGTTGAAAACGATGAGTTTACTCTTACCTGTACGAAAGTTCAGCTTGTTATGGATGCGAATAATGAGACTGCTGCCGTAGTTTATTTCACATTCGTCAACAAGACGGACACACCGCTTGCCATGAGCGCGGTATTCCCTGCAAGTGTTAAGCAGAACGGTGTTGATTGTCCTGAAGACTTGAATCTTGCCGAAGCACCGGCAGAGATAGGCAACAAGGATATGCAGGTATCGGGAGGACAGTCTGTTGAATGTGCGTATGCATTCAAGCTTTCGGATCAGACGAGTCCGCTCACACTTACGGTACATGATAATTATTCCACATTCCAGGATATCGGATCTACGGAGATCCCTATCAGCTGATGGGAAAATCATCATAAAATATAAGGAGTCGGGACAGTTTATGTTCCGACTCGTTTAGTTTTATGAAAGTGTCTTGATTAGAGGATCAACCGGAAAGGTTACAAAATGAGGATAATAATAGTCGGATGCGGAAAAGTCGGATCTACCCTTGCCGAACACCTTGATGAGGAAGGGCACGACATCACAGTCATCGATAAGCACGGTGAAAAGCTTAAATATCTGTCTGACAGAATTGACGTACTGGGAGTTGAGGGAAACGGAGCCAGTGTTTCCACGCAAAGAGAGGCCGGGGTCAAGGATGCGGATATTCTGATTGCCACAACCAATTCGGATGAGCTTAATCTCCTGTGTTGTCTTATTGCCAAAAAAGCCGGTAATTGCCAGACGATCGCAAGAATACGTGACCCGGAATACTTCAATGAGATGCGCTATATAAGAGATGAGCTTAACCTTTCGCTCGTAATCAATCCCGAGCAGGCGGCGGCAGCGGAAGTGGCAAGGATCATCAAGTTCCCGTCGGCAATGAAGGTTGATACATTTGCAAGAGGCAGGGTTGAGCTTATCAAGATCAGTATTCCGCAAGGATCAAAGCTTGACGGACTGGCTCTTTCGGAAATGGATTCCAAGCTCCACTGCAAAGTACTTATATGTATTGTTGAGAGAGGAGAGGAGCTTCTGATTCCGCATGGTGATTTTACCATGAAGGCAGGGGATATTGTATCGTTTATAGCACCTCATGCGGTTGCACTGGCGTTTTTCAAGGCGGGAGGTGCCAACATATCCAATGCCGTCAAATCCATCATACTGATAGGCGGCGGCAAGATGAGCTACTATGCTGCCAAGCTCCTTGAGGAGACCAAGATCGGAGTCAAGATAATAGAGCAGGACTTTGAAAAGTGCCAGAGTCTGTCGGAAATGCTGCCTCAGGCTGTAATAATAAACGGGGACGGAACCGACAAGCAGCTTCTTGATGAGGAGGGGATCAGTGTTGTAGATGCGGTAGGTAATTTTACCGGCATAGACGAGGAAAACATTCTTCTCTCCCTGTATGAGAAGGGGATCAGCAAGGCTAAGCTTCTGACCAAGATAAACAGGATCAATTTTGAGGAAGTAATAGCCGGACTTGATATAGGAAGCATAATCAATCCCAACAGCATAACAAGCGATTATATCGTAAGATTTGTAAGAGCCCTCAATAACAGCAAGGGAAGTAATGTTGAGACTCTATACAAGATCGCCCAGGGAAGGGCGGAGGCGCTCGAGTTTCGGGTCAAGAACAAGTCAAAGATTGTGGGTAAACCTCTTATGGAGCTTAACCTCAAGCCCAACATCATTATTGCCTGCATAACAAAAGGAAATAAAGTAGTTATCCCGAATGGACAAAGCGTTATAGAAGAAGGGGATCTTGTGGTTGTAGTCAGCGTGGAACGTGGACTTAACGATCTGGAGGATATTCTCGCATGAACAGAAAAATGATAGCATTCTTCGTGGGAAAGGTTCTCCGGATTGAGGCCGCTTTGATGCTTCTGCCTACGATCGTATCATTAATCTACAGGGAAAAAGAGTGGATAATGATAGCGGCTGCGGCACTTATCAGTTTCGGAACCGGCTATCTGCTCAGCTTTCGAAAGCCCAAAAACATGTCGTTTTACACCCGTGAAGGAATTATGGCGGTAGCACTCAGTTGGATACTCATGTCGGTTTTCGGTGCGATCCCGCTTTGGCATGCAGTGGGGCACATTGGTTTTACCGATGCACTTTTTGAGACCATATCGGGATTCACAACTACCGGCGCAAGTATACTGACAGAGGTTGAATCATTGCCTAAGGGTGTACTGTTCTGGAGAAGCTTTACCCACTGGGTTGGAGGAATGGGCATACTGGTCTTTGTTCTGGCGCTCCTTCCGGAAGCGGCCGGCGACAGTATTTACCTTATGAGAGCGGAAAGCCCCGGACCTTCTGTGGGAAAACTGGTCCCGAAGGTAAAATCAACTGCTAAGATACTGTATCTTATTTATATAGCGATCACAGTGCTGGAGATAGTTGCCCTGATGCTGGCCGGAATGTCCCTTTACGAAGCATCGGTAATATCATTCGGATCTGTGGGTACTGGCGGATTTGCCATTAGAAACAGCGGATGTATGGAATACACTGCCCTGCAGCAGTGGGTCATAACCTTCTTCATGATAGCCTGCGGTGCCAATTTTAATGTGTATTTTCTCTTTGTGGCAAGAAAGTTTCGCGAAGCGTTTAAGTCAGAGGAGGTTATATCCTATCTGTCGATATATGCCGTAATAACTGTGCTTGTCGCATTTAATATAAGAAATACATTCACAGGAGTTCACGATGTTATAAGACACAGTATGTTTAATGTGGCATCGGTAATGACGACTACGGGATTTGCGACAGCTGATTTTAATACATGGCCTACGTTTTCCAAAATGCTTCTGCTTGTTGCAATGTTTATCGGCGGATGTGCCGGCTCAACAGCGGGTGGAGTTAAGGTAAGCCGCGTGATCATAGGATCCAAGACAATCAGGAAGGAACTGCAGCATTTTGTTCATCCCAGAAGCGTCAAGATACTCAAATTTGAGGGAAAACCGATAGAACATGCCGTACTGCGCGGAATAAATGTGTACTTTCTCACATACATCATTATATTCGCCGTATCGGTAATACTTGTGGCACTGGATGAAAAAGATTTCACCACAACGGTAACTGCGGTCATAGCTACATTCAACAACATAGGACCGGGCCTTGAAATGGTGGGACCTACCGGAAACTTTTCACAGTTTTCGATATTTTCCAAATATGTACTTATGTTTGATATGCTTGCGGGACGTCTCGAACTGTTCCCCATGCTCCTGCTCTTCATGCCAATGACATGGAGACGGCAGAGATAGAGGGGACCCACGAAGTGGGGAGAAGTCTTTCTCTGCACCGCGAGCCACCATTCGACGAAGTCGAATCCAAATGGGCGAGCGACCTTGAACAAGGCAGCGTTAGGATATGCACCGATCTCCGATCGGCGCAGGCGGAGCGCCGCTTGAGCGGATGTGGCAGGCCAACAGACCAACATCGACAGAGTCGATGTCGCCGTGTCACGAATGCTTCGCATTAGTGACATTGGGCGAGCGACCTTGAACAAGGCAGCGTTATGAGGGCTCCACGAAGCAAATTTGTTAGCATAATAATAAATAAAGAGGTAAACCATGACACAATCAAGAACACACAACTGTAACGAGCTGCGTATCGAAAACGTAGGAGAGAAAGTCACCATCGTCGGATGGTATGACAACATGCGAAAGGTCAGCAAGAATCTGGGATTCCTTGTATTAAGGGATTTCTACGGAGTGACCCAGGCAGTTATAGAAACGGAAGAGATGATGGATGCTCTGTCCGGAGTAAATAATGAATCAACTCTTTCCATAACAGGTACTGTAAGGGAAAGATCGAGCAAAAATGCCAATCTTCCTACGGGAGATATCGAAGTTGTTCCCGAGAAGATAGAAGTACTCGGAAAGTGTATATACAACGAGCTTCCCTTTGAAGTTACAAGATCAAAGGAAGCGGACGAGGCGGTAAGACTTAAATACCGTTATCTTGACCTTAGAAACCCCGAGGTTCGGGACAAAATAGTACTTAGAAGTAAAATAGTAGCAGATCTTCGAAGAAGCATGATAGAACATGATTTTCTCGAGATCACCACGCCTATTCTTACGTGTTCTTCCCCTGAAGGGGCAAGAGATTATCTGGTGCCTTCAAGAAACCATCCGGGCAAGTTCTATGCTCTTCCCCAGGCACCGCAGCAGTTCAAGCAGATACTTATGACAAGCGGTTTTGACAGATACTTCCAGATCGCTCCGTGCTTCAGGGATGAGGATGCGAGAGCCGACAGATCCCCGGGAGAATTCTATCAGCTTGATATGGAAATGGCGTTTGCCGATCAGGAGGATGTGTTTGCGGTTATCGAGGATGTTCTGCCTCCGGTTTTTGCAAAGTACGGAGTGTACTCTGAGGCATCGTCTGCGCCATTTAAGAGAATATCCTACAGGGATTCCATGGAAACTTACGGTACGGACAAACCCGATCTTCGAATAGACCTTGTGCTTGACGATGTTACCGAGCTGATGCAGGGAACGGGATTTGCACCTTTTGAAGGACAGACGGTCAAGGCGGTAAAGGTAACTGATTTTAATGCTTCACGAAAAGTAGTGGACAAGATAATTGCCGATACCGAGGTAATTAGCGGTCAAAAATCATACTGGTTCAAAATAGACGAAAATGGTGAAATAGTGGGGGGAATCGCAAAGTTTCTTCAGGATAAGAAACAGGACGTGATAAGTACCCTCTCACTTAAATCCGGTGATTTTGTGGCTCTTGCCGCAGGAAAGAGGGCAGACGCCCTAAAATGTGCCGGTACACTTCGCAAGATACTGGGCGAGAGTGCAGAGGGTCACATGAAGAAAGAGTGCTATGAATTCTGCTGGATAGTTGATTTTCCTATGTATGAGATCGGTGAGGAATCGGGGGAGCTGGAATTCTGCCACAACCCGTTTTCAATGCCCCAGGGAGGCATGAGCGCTCTTGAGAACGATGATCCCCTGTCAATCCTTGCATACCAGTACGATCTTGTATGTAACGGCGTGGAGCTGTCTTCGGGCGCGGTCAGAAACCATGATCCCGAGATAATGGTAAAGGCATTCTCCATCGTAGGTCTGGGGGAGGAAGATGTGAAGGCGAAGTTCCCCGCAATGTACAATGCATTCTGCTACGGAGCACCGCCACATGCCGGTATCGCTCCCGGTGTTGACAGGATGATCATGCTTATCGCAGGTGTTGACAGTATCCGTGAGATCATTCCGTTCCCTATGAACAAGATGGCAATGGATGTGATGATGGGCGCACCGTCAACAGTAGACAAGAAGCAGCTTGATGATGTCCATATCCGCATTATTGAAGAAGATCTGGAAGATAATTGATTTTTAACTTTATTTTAATCTTTCCTAAAAGATGAATTAAGAATCTTTCGGTATATTGATATTGCGTTGAGGGTGGTGCAAAGATTTAATGGCGTGGCTCTCAAAACGATCGTAAGAAAGCGCAATACGGTAAATCACAGAATACGAAAGGTTGGTAAAAAAATGGATACTTTTGAAAAGGTTGAAAAGTTAAGGGAAAAAGCAAACGTAACATTCGAAGAGGCAAAGGCAGCGCTTGAAGAGGCAAACGGAGATCTTCTTGATGCGATGATCCTTCTTGAGAAGCAGGGCAAGGCCGAGACCCGCAAGGAGACATACAGCACGAAGGAAAGTCGTGAGCTTGTGGTTGTGGATCAGCCCGAAGAGAAGAAAGAGAAGAAGAGGGGAAACGCATTTACCGATAAGCTCAAAGCGCTCTGGCACAAATCATGCGAAAACTACTTTGTTGTGGAGCGCGGAGAAGAAACGATCATAAATATTCCTATCTGGGTATTTATCATCATTCTCGCATTAACATGGCATGTAACACTTATCATTATGGTTGTGGCACTGTTCTTCGGATGCAGGTACGGATTTAAGGGCGCTGACGAGATGAAATTCGCCAACGATGTATGCGACAAGGTTTCCGAGGCAGCCGATAAGGTTAAGGAAGAGTACAACAAGCTGTAAATTCCGATAGCGTACTTCTTGGGAAGGAGATCCCTGATATGTCACATATTCTTGTAGTCGAAGACGAAGAAAAGCTGGCACGTTTCGTAGAGCTCGAACTGATCCATGAAGGATATGAGGTCACAAAGAGCGGTGACGGGCGTGAAGCACTTGAGCTTGCGACGACTAACTCATATGATCTGATTTTACTCGATATAATGCTTCCGGGCCTTAACGGCCTGGAAGTTTTACGCAGGATCAACAATTCCGGGGGACCTAATACTCCCGTTATACTGCTTACGGCAAGAGATGCGGTTATGGACAAGGTGTCGGGACTTGATGCCGGAGCAGTCGATTATATAACGAAGCCCTTTGCCATCGAGGAACTTCTGGCAAGGATAAGAGTTGCACTAAAGCTCCATCCTGTGGGTTCCACTTTGCAAGGCGCATCCGGAAGCGAGGATACCGAACGTGTAACCGGTAGCGATCAGGAGGGAATCCATCGCTGGAAGAGCCTTGTTCTTGACGAGAAAAAGCATCGCGTAACATATGACGGCAAGGAGATAACCCTGACAAACAGGGAGTTTGAGATGCTGAAGGTCTTTCTGACAAATCTGGACATAGTTATGACAAGGGATACTTTGCTCGAAAAAGTATGCGGTTACGATTATGTGGGTGAGACCAACATTGTTGATGTGTACGTGAGGTTTCTGCGCTCCAAGATAGATGAAGCCTTTGATGTCAAAATGATAGAAACGGTCAGAGGTGTCGGTTATGTCATCAAATCAGAATAGCACAGCCAGAGGCCGCGTAAAATCAATCAGGAAGCGTCTCGCAAACCAGCGGGTCAGAATGAAGATAGGAATTCATTTCGGTCAGACACTGTTCTGGATGATCGTAATGATGGTGGTGTGGCTTGCGGCAAGAGAATACATGGTGGATACGTCTGTCCCCTTTCCGGAGCGAAATCGTCAGATTTCGGTAGCACCCTTTGACGGAAATATTGACTCTGCAAACGAGCTTAGAGAAGTGCTTTCCACAATGCGCTATACCGTGTACGCGAATACAACGGGAAAGCTTATACTGTCGGAAGCGATTTTTGCCCCGGCGATGATTATACTGTCATTCGGAGCGTCATTGTTTGCCATAGAGATGCTTGGCGACCTTATCTCCTATTCCCACGAAAAGAGACGGGTGAAGAGGATATTAAAGCCCCTTGATGAGCTTGCCCTCAAGGTTGAGGAAATATCGAAGTTCGAATTATCCGAAGACAAATACCACCTGATAGAGGAGAAAATCACAAGCTTAGAGCCTACGGACGAGGCTAGGCTGTCCTTTAATGACGAAGATCTTAAGGGAATAGAGCGGGCAATGAATGCCCTTCTTACAAGGATTAGGGAGAGTAACAGGCAGCAGGCGAGATTTGTAAATGATGCGTCCCATGAACTGAGGACGCCGATAGCGGTAATAGAAGGCTATGCCAATATGCTGGCTAGGTGGGGACGCGAAGACGAGAAGGTTCTTGACGAGTCCATAACGGCTATTCAGAACGAGTCATCCCATATGAAACATCTGGTTGAACAGCTCCTGTTTCTGGCCCGGGGTGATGCCGGCAGAACAGTCGTAAACGTTGAAAAGGTGGATCTGTGCGAGATGATGCAGAGCGTTTACGAAGAGTCCCTTATGATCGACGAAGGGCATATTTACAAGTATTCATGTCCGACGGAGCCCGTATGTGTTATGGCGGATGAAGGTCTCATCAAGCAGGCTGTCAGGATACTTGTTGATAATGCGGCAAAATATACGAAGGAAAAGGATGAGATAATACTGTCGGTGGGATACGATACGGGGCAGGATGTTTACCTGCAGGTTCAGGACACCGGTATCGGTATGAAAGAGTCGGACATTGAGCATATGTTTGAGCGGTTCTATCGATCGGACGAGGCAAGGAGCTACGGAGGAACGGGTCTCGGACTGTCCATTGCAAAGTGGATCGTGGACAAGCATGACGGACATTTTGAAATAACATCGAGAGAAGATCTGGGAACAAGGATCAGGATAATTTTACATAGTTGCCAGCAGGATAATTAAATGTTACAATTTAGTCCCAAGGTAACATTTTGATTGGCGTAGCTTTCAAGAGAGCAGGAGGAATGAAAAATGTCAGAGATAAGCGGAGTTTCCTCATCAAGCAGTATTTATACACAGTTGTCAAGCGGCAAGAGAATCAATTCGGCTGCCGATGATGCGGCAGGACTTACCATTGCCGAGAAGATGAACAGTCAGGAGACAGGACTTACTGTCGGAATCGATAATGCCAAGGACGGTGTCGGATTACTTAATATTGCCGACGGTGCTCTGGGGCAGATAGGAGATAACCTCCAGAGAATATATGAACTCGGTGTCAAGGCAAGCAGCGGGCTTAATACCGGCGAAGAGCTCGGTGCCATCCAGAGTGAAGTTGACCAGCTCCTGTCGGACATTGAAGGCATTGCAAAGGGTACCGAATTCAATACGATGAAGATACTTGACGGCAGCATGGCAGATATTGACCTTGCTACAAAGCCCGACGGAACCGGACAGAAGATACAGATGGTAAGCTCAACACTGGCTGATCTTGGTATCGAAGGATTTAACGTTACAGGAAAGTTTGATCTGAGCAGGATCACCGATGCGATCTCCAAGGTTTCCGAATCGAGGAGCAGTATGGGAGCTCAGACAAATGCTCTTGAGTCTGCCATAAGATACAACGATTATGCAGCGGAGAATACTTTGTCATCAAGGTCAAGATTAGAGGATCTGGACATGGCAAAGGCAATATCCGAGCAGAAGAAGCAGGAGACGCTCAACCAGTATCAGGTCATGATGCAGAAGAAGCGTGAAGAGGAAGAAGAGAACATGGCCAGAGGCATTATGAGGTTCTAGGCCTTGACAGTGGCTGATTATATGTGATATTTTATTTGGAGCGTCGCACATTAATTCAATAAACGGCGCTCCAAGTGTAGACAGGCTCATCCTATCTACATATAGGGGATTGGTCAAATGGTATGATAGGGGTCTCCAAAACCTTTGGTGGGAGTTCGATTCTCTCATCCCCTGTGAACAAAAGACAAAAGAAGAGCGGAATTACCGCTCTTCTTTTGTTATGCAACCGTTGTCAAAATGATCTACTGGATCGTTGAATATCCGAAACCGTTACAGATCGCATCCACGGGAGTGCCCTTCTGGCAAAGAGGGCAGCTGTCCGAACGATAGCTTGCGTAATCGGGAAGATCCTTGGTTGAATACAGTGATCTTATAGGAATGTTGTCGATCTGGGTTCCAACCGAGAAGATAGCCGCGATTCCGATTGGGGTTCCGCCGTAGAACCTGATGGAGCCCACCGCACTCTTAAGTGTGCTGCCGGTCGTTGCGGTATCTATAAGTGCAAGAACTCTCTTGCCTTTGATCATATGCTGGTTGTTCTCACGGAACATCATCTGTCCGCTTGTATTGTATTCGGGACTTGTAATATATATTGTCTTGTGACGGTTGGCCGAGATCATTCCTGCCTTTGTAAGCTTGTTGGCAAGATATGCACCAACCACTTCCGTTCCGTTAAGGCACAGTATAGTGTCAATCTCATCCGAAGCCAGATAAAACTCGGCAAGTTCTTCACCCGTAGCCCTTGCTTCACGCTGGCGTGACTTCATATCACTTAAGTCCATATAATAATTAACATGGGAATTGGGTGTGATAAAGTGCCCCGGAATATAACGAAGAACCACGTCAATATTCTTGGGATGGTCGATTTTCTTGTAATCCTGCATTGTTACTCCTCCTCTGGTGTAAAATCAACTACATTAAGATTATATCATTTTTCTGACGGGTGGCATAGTATTTCGTTTGTAAAAGATGGCCGCATGAATTATACTATGAAAATAGTATGCAGATCGGAGATATCTTATGAAATATGTTCTTGCCGGCGGCCTGATGGTTGTGCTGCTTGCGGCGCTTCATATTCCGAAACTGAAGAATAAAAGAGGGATCGTTCTGGCCGCTTATGCTGCCGGAATGATTTTGCTTTCCTTTATATACAACTATCGCACCATAGGGCATATCGTCAGATTTTCCCATCCTGTCAACCAGAATATGTACCAGCCGGAGTTTTTTGAGAACGGGGAATATACCGATGCTTTTCTCGACAAATTCCTCAAAGGCAAGACTGTATATACTCCGGATGATGCCGACGAGGTAAGAGATGATATAGACGTTGATGATGATTGGGACTATCTGGTAGAGCTTGTAGGGGACAGGGATGATTACTGGCTGTACTACTATTACCACGGGGTAAATATGTGGCAGTATCTGAAGTTCAATCACGCTACGGTAGTTAAGGACGAGTCCCTAAACGGAATACAGCTTTCCGGGGATCAGAAGGCGCATTATGAGGATCTGGGATCTGCCAATGATATGATGCGGTACACTTTCCCGCTTACGCCCTATCACGGGGAGTGGGGAAACGGATTCTATTATTTCTGGTTCTACAATTACTTTATCGGCGACTCCCGGGTGTATGTCTGCGCGGAAGGATTAACCGATACTAACGAGCTTGTTGTCTTGTGGCAGCATGAAGACAGCCACGATACAGACAGTTACTATATTGCCTCAAAAGACTACTTTTACGGGGAAATACTCAGATGACACCGCTTGAAACATTTGTAACCGATTATATTTCGACGCTGTCTGCGGGATTTTTCTTCAGGCAGTTTGCTGTAATAATATGCCTCTTTATCTTTGGAGGGGTTCTGTCGGATGCCCTCTCCGATACGGACGAGACGCCGGTAATGAGGTATGTTCTGGCGTATCCTTTGGGCATATGCGCATTCGCTGTTACGGCGTATGCCATGTTGGTTGCCGGAATACCTTACAATACATGGACGGTGTGCGGAGCAATTGTGCTTGAGGTGATATCGGTAATCTTTTTAAACAGAAAATCATTTGCAGCAAACATTGACCCGAAAATCATACGCAACATCTTCATATGTCTGGCTGTGGCTGTTGTCGTTGCCCTGGTGGCTGTGGCCGGAGTCACTCCGGTTATCATATCCAATGATACAATGTATTTTTACCGCAGGTATCCGGACTGTATCGTATATTACGGAGGGCTCCGAGACCAGTTTGACTTCTGGATGACCGATACGGGGCTTGCCGCGGTTGCGGTGGATACTCTTCCGGCGCTGTTCGGATTCGGTGAATCATTTGGTATAAGAGAGTTTTTCCATATTAATTTCCTGGCTTTCTTCGGGGTATGTACATTTGAAAAATCCGGAGAATATATTACGGAAAAAAAGAGAAGGATCGTAGCAGCTGTTGTAATTACCCTGCTTCTTGCAATGTCCACGCCCTTTGTCATTCTGGGGCATTGGGGGCTTGCCAACATGTATTATATGGAGCTCTTCTTTATGGGGGCATATTATACATATGGCAATAAAGGGAAAAACTTTGGAAAATCCGCAGTTTTGCTTGTGGCTCTTGCACTGTTCAGAATAGAGGGCACGATGTTTGTCGAGTGGCTGGTGCTCTGCCTGTCATATTATTGCGGCATCGGAAAGAGGCTTGCAAAATACGTGATGGCTCCGGTGTTTGTGCTGTTCGGCGGATACTGTTTGAAGATTTTTACCCAATTTAATATATTGGATGATATTTATCTGTTCATGTCTCCGCAAAAAGCGGTTATGCTTGTGGCAACAGTAGCGGCGGTTGCGCTCTATGTTGCCTTTATAGAACAGCGGCTTCCGGACAGGCTACGATCCAAACTGCCTGTTGCCTATATAGCAGCCATGATACTTGGAAACGGGATTTTCTATATTTACGACAGGGAACACTACATAGGAAATATAAAAGCATTCGGTGCTAATCTGTTCAGACAGAGCGGCTGGGGTATGCTGCCCTACTTTGTAATAGCGACGACGGTGGTTTTTGCGGCAGAGTATGCCCTTATCCCCGGGGAAAAGAGGGAATCTTCCCGTACATCAAACGCATTTAATATAGTCCTTACCATTGGCTTTATACTCATTGTTCTGGCTGCGTCCTTCGGCAGAGGGGATGTTCTCACGGAGGATGTGGGAGACTCCGGTAACCGTGTGCTTCTGCAGATCACGCCGCTTATAATAATGATGTTCGGAGAACTGGGGATGAGTCTTGTAAAATACTGGGACGAGACGTGAACACAAAAAGTTCACAATTTTTGTTAGCACTCACGCTTGACGAGTGCTAACAGATGTGATATAACATAATCGTCGAAAGAAAAATGGAGCCGCGGCTCTCAACAATAAAGGAGGAATTAATTATGATGATGCCCAGTATTTTCGGAGAAAACTTATTTGATGATTTTTTTGATACCGTTTCAAAACCCATTAAAGCCATAAGGCAGCCCATACCTCAGGTAATGAGGACGGATGTCAAGGAAAATGACAAGGGATTTACGCTTGATATCGATCTTCCCGGATACAAGAAGGAAGACATTTCGGCGGAGCTTAAGGACGGCTATCTGACGGTAAGCGCCAAGACAAACGAGGAGCATGAGGAAAAGGAGGACGAAGGAACATACATCAGACGTGAGAGAACCTTCGGCAGCTGCTCAAGAAGCTTCTACATCGGCGAAAATATCGAAGAGAGCGAAGTTAAAGCTAAGTTCGAGGACGGTATCCTCAAGGTATTCGTTCCCAAGAAAGAGATCGAGCCGCCTGTAGAGGAAAGAAAGTACATCAGCATAGAAGGATAAGTCAGCGAGGTAGCGACAGTTCCTTACTTGTGTTATAATCAGAAGCGTCGGTTTCCGGCGCTTTTGACTATTAAGTAAGGAAGGTACGGTTGATGTTTTATCTATTCGGATCCGAAGGAGCGGGTATGGCTGCGGTAGGTGCTCTGGTAGCGTTTCTTGCCACTTTTATTTTTATGAAAGTACTGGCTGATAAGCTTCCCCACGATCAGGGCAGGGCGTTTGCGGTTGAAGGTGCTCTTTCAAGGGGAAAAGCAAGAGGCGCAGGTATCATATTTGTTCTTGTTTTTGCTGCCGTATCACTTCTGTTTGACTATATAGATAATCAGAAAGTCATATATCTGGCGGTTATCGTTGCGTCCATGTTTACCGGCTTTTTTGACGATGCATCCGAAAAACCGTGGAATGAATATTTAAAGGGTGCGCTGGACTTCGGACTTGCCGCGGTTGTTGCGCTTACCTATCTGTATTACAACGGCAACAGGTTTGCGATTTTTCCCGATCCGTATATATCCGTTGCGATACCGTACTGGCTTGCGTTCATACTGATAGTCATTCTTGTCTGGACTTCAATAAACGTGACAAACTGTACCGACGGAGTTGACGGGCTGTCCGCAACCCTTACGATAATAACGCTGGGCAGTTTCTACACGTGTATGGAATATGATGGATCGGCTGATTTTTCCCGCAGTATTCTGTACTTTATAATAGTGCTTGCGGCCTATCTGTGGTACAATGCCAATCCCAGCAGCATGCTTATGGGTGATGCGGGAAGCCGCGCTATGGGTATGATGATTGCGATTGTTGCGCTACTTTGCGGCTATCCCCTTTTGTATATTCCCTTTGCTCTCGTGATGATACTTGACGGAGGGCTGGGACTTCTCAAGGTTGCGCTGCTTCGCTTTTGTAAAATCAAGATACTGGCAAATACCCGCTGCCCGCTTCATGACCATGCGCGCAAGACGCTGGAGTGGTCGAATACACAGGTTGTTTTCAGATTTGCGATAATACAGTTTATCATTAATATTTTAGTACTTTATTTGTTTGAGAATGTTTAACGGGAGGTAAGTTATGACAAAGGTTGATATTATTTCCGGATTTTTGGGTGCCGGCAAGACTACCCTTATCAAGAAGCTTATAGCAGAGGTGTTTGCCGGCCAGCAGATAGTTCTCATTGAGAACGAATTCGGAGAGATCGGCATTGACGGCGGATTCTTAAAGGATGCCGGGATCAATATTACGGAGATGAACAGCGGCTGTATATGCTGCTCGCTTGTGGGCGATTTTGCAACGGCGCTTAAAAAGGTTGTTGATGAGTATCATCCCGACAGGATCATCATTGAGCCTTCGGGAGTAGGAAAGCTGTCGGATGTGGAAAGAGCCGTTCTGGATGTTGCCGATGAGGCAGGTATTGAGATTGCGACGGCTACCACGGTTGTTGACGCCAAGAAGGCTAAAATGTATATGAAGAATTTCGGCGAATTCTTCAACAACCAGGTGGAGACCGCAAGGTGTGTCGTACTTTCGAGGACTCAGGATGTTACCGCTGACAAACTTGACGAGACGGTTAAGCTCATCAGGGAGAAAAATCATGAGGCGGCGGTTATAACCACACCTTGGGATGAGATAGAAGGCTCCGTGATTTTCGGTGCTATGAGCGACGCCAAGGCACTTGAGCACGAGCTGGAGCTTGAACATGACCATGAGCATCATCACCACCATCATCACGATGATGATGACGAGGAATGTGAGTGCGGACATCATCACCACGATGATGATCACGACCATGACCACGATGATCATGAGCATGAGCACCATCATGACCACGAACACGAGCACCATCACCACCATCATCATGATCATGACGCGGACGAGGTATTTACAAGCTGGGGCGTTGAGACACCGAAGAAGTTTGACAGAGCTGACCTTGAGAAGATCCTTGACAGGCTGGCAAATACCGGGGAATTCGGACAGGTTCTCCGTGCCAAGGGAATCGTTCAGTCCTCTGACGGAAAGTGGCTGCACTTTGACCTTACGCCCGGAGAGAGCGAGATAAGGGAAGGCAGTGCGGATTACACCGGAAGACTGTGTGTTATCGGTGCCGAAATAGATGAATCAAAACTTGTAGGATTATTCGGAGTATAAAAATGTTCGCAAAAAGACCTCTGCCTGTATACTTATTTACAGGATTTTTGGATAGCGGAAAGACAAGCTTCATAAGGCAGACTATGGATGAAGGGCAGTTTAAAGACGGACTTACTACCCTTATGGTAGTGTGCGAAGAAGGCGAAGAGAGCATTGATGTAATGCGGCTTGGCGATAACAAGTTTGTTGTCCGCAAGATAGAAGACGAGGATTCGGTTACCGAAGAGGCTTTTCTTGCTTTCCAGAAGGAAGTAAAGCCTGACCGGATCATTATAGAAGCAAACGGAATGTGGGATATCAATGAGCTGCTGGATGCACTTCCGGGGAACTGGGAGCTTGCCGAGGTTATAACGCCCATAGATTCAACCACATTCGAGATGTATCTGTCGAATATGAAGATGATGATGACGAATCAGTATCTGTATTCGGATCTTGTTGTGTTTAACAGATGCAAGGATGAGTATGACCGTGCCATGTTCAAGCGTATGGTCAGGGCTGTAAACCGTCGTGCCCAGGTGCTCTACGAGACGCCTGAAGGCAAGGTAGAGGATAATGTGCCGGAAGAGCTGCCCTATGATATCAATGCCGATGTTATCGAGGTCGGTGATGAGGATTACGGTATATTCTACATAGACACTTTTGAAAACATAGGCAATTATCTGAACAAAACAGTGAGGTTCAAGGCTAAGGCAGCACATCCGAAGGATGTTAAGAAGGATAATGTTTTTGTGGTGGCAAGGCCGGCTATGACATGCTGTGCCGAAGATATCGCTCTTGTTGGCTTTCCGTGCGAATACGACAAACAGGCAGGCATCAAGGAGGGTGCTTGGGTTGATGTTACGGCTAAGGTGCAGGCCATTATGAACCGCCAGACCAATGAGCCATCGCCCTATATGATAGCCACGAAGATCGAAACAACAAGTGCGCCCGAGGATGAGGTTGCTTATTTTTATTAAATTGGCGAGCGTCCATAGTTCATTCAGTTAGGAGAAAACCGTGAAAGTTGCTTTGATTGGTGCCGGAGCAGTCGGCGCATATTTTATATGGGCATACGGCAATGCCGATCTTTTGGACCGGGAGTTTACCGTTGTTGCCGATAAAGACAGGTGTGACAGACTTGCAAGGGACGGCATTAAAGTAAACGGCAAGGTTTACCGCCCCGTAGTAAAAACCCCCGAAGATGCCGGGGTACAGGATCTGATAATCGTTGCGGTTAAGGGAACCGGTCTTGATGAAGCAATTAAACTCATGCCGCCGCTTGTAGGTGAGAAGACTGTGGTAATGTCTATGTTAAACGGAGCGGATTCCGAGGAGAAAATCGCAAAAGCCATCGGAAGCGAGCATGTGCTTCACAGCATAATAATGATCGCGTCCAGAAGAGCAAACGGGGAAGTTGTGTTTGACGAAGAATATAACGCAACGATCCGTTACGGCGCGGCGGATCCGGCGAATGCCGAAGAAAAGCTTAAGATTGTTGAGGATGCCTTTGACGGCACGCAGATTAACGCCTTTAAGAGTGCGGACGTGATGCTCGACATCTGGACGAAATATGCCAAGAATATTTGCAATAATCTTCCGCAGGCTGTTATAGGGGCTCCCGCGGCACTCTACACAAGAAGTGAACACGGTAGGTTTCTTGCGGGTAAGCTCTGGGCGGAAGTAAGAGTGCTGGCAAAGCTTCGGGGAGTGGATCTTCCCGAGGAGGTTGGCATTTACCCCTGTGCCGATTCCTCAAGGTTCTCAACACTTCAGGACATTGATGAAAAGCGCCGGACGGAGGTTGACAGCTTATGCGGGTATCTCATTGATATGGCAAGAGAGAATGATATCGAGGTTCCGTATATCGAGTACACTTATCACGCCATAAAGGCGATAGAAGAAAAGAATGAGGGATTATTTGACTAATGGCAAAGTTTGTGGTAAAGTAACAAGGTGTGTCGCGCATTAGATTCCTGCTTCGCAGGAAGGCGCTCCACGTGTAGACAGGGTCCCACCGCAGGTGGTACCCCCTATCAACATTGTGTGTGTAGCTCAGCTGGATAGAGCGTCTGGCTACGGACCAGAAGGTCGAGGGTTCGAATCCTTTCACACACGTAAGTGATAAGCCCGAAACGCCGAAATGACCGGCGATTCGGGCTTTTTGACAAGAAGTGATAGGAGCAAGGAAATGACAACATTAAGAAAACTCATATCAGGTACTGTAGCCATTGTCATGGCGATTGGACTTGCCGGATGCAGCATTACCGTCAACGGCACAACCGGTAACCATAACGATGCCGAAAATCATACCTTAGAAAATGACAAATCCACGGCGTCAGAGCAGGATCGGACTGCCCCTAAAAACGGCGATGTAATAATACTATACACAAGCGACGTGCACTGCGGTATCGATCAGGGATTCGGATATGCGGGCCTAAAGCAGGTAAGGGATGCCTATGAAGCCAAAGGGTACACTACGCTTCTCGTTGATGACGGTGATTCAATACAGGGCGAGTCGATAGGAACCATCACCAAAGGCGAAGCCATAATCGACCTTATGAATGATCTTCATTATGATGTTGCCATCCCCGGCGATCACGAATTTGATTACGGAATGGATACTTTCATGGATCTTACAAAAAAGGCTGAATTCCCATATATAAGCTGTAACTTTAACCGTGAAGGAGAACTCATATTTGATCCCTATGTGATCAAGGAAGCGGCCGGAATCAAGATAGCCTTCGTCGGTGTTACGACACCCAAGACACTTGTCTGTTCCACTCCGGATCATTTCAAGAACGAGGCAGGGGATTTTATCTACGGTTTTCTTCAGGACGACACGGGTGAGGCTGTATACGAAGCAGTCCAGAAGGCTGTTGACGATGCAAGAGCCGAGGGTGCGGAATATGTCTATGTTATCGGGCATGTGGGGCTTGAAGCCGACTGTAAGCCATGGACTTATGCAGATATCATAGAAAATACTAACGGCATAGATGTTTTCCTCGACGGTCACAGCCATGATACAGAGCAGATCGTAATGAAAAACAAGGACGGCGAGGAGGTTGTCCGTTCGGCAGTGGGTACAAAAATGAACTGCATTGGGTACAGCCATATTTCGAAGGATGACGGCATAGTAGAGACAGACATATTAAGTTGGCCAAACAAGATAAGTGCTCCGGAAAGTCTTGATATTGAAAATGACATAAAGGACAGAGTCGACGAAGCACTTGACGAACTGGATGACAAACTGTCGGAAGTTGTAGCTACATCGGATGTTGATCTTACTATCAATGACCCCAAAGAGAAGGATTCGAGCGGCAATCCCATACGTATGATCAGGCGCGGGGAAACCAATCTCGGTGATTTTACAACCGATGCCTTCCGCGAAATGCTTGATACAGACATTGCGGTTATAAACGGCGGCGGCATCAGAAAGGATCTGGTCAGGGGCGATATAACCTATGGGGATATTATCGACGTATTCCCGTTTGGCAACATGATGTGCGTTATCAAAGCAACCGGTCAGCAGATCCTCGATGCGCTTGAATGGGGTGCAAGAGCTGTTCCCGGGGAAGAAGGGGGATTTCTGCAGGTATCAGGCCTTACTTATGAGATAGACGTTAACATCCCGAGCGGCTGCAAGTCGGATGAAAATGGTATGTGCACGGGTATTGAAGGCGAGCGAAGGGTAAAGAACGTAATGGTGGGAAGCGAGCCTATCGATCCCGACAGGTATTACACCATTGCGGGAATTGAATATAATCTGCTTAAAAACGGAGACGGGTTTACGGCGTTTGAAGGAGCAGAGGTCATAGCCGATCGTGCCATGGTCGATAACCAGCTGCTTATTGAGTACATAACCGGCAGACTCGGTGGGAAGATAAGCGATGACTATTCGGATCCCTACGGCCAGGGCAGAATCACGATCACAGAGTGATAACGCGCTGAAAGATTTCGCCACTGAAGAAGAGCGGCAGGAGCTGTACAGGAAATATAATATATCTTAGTAATCATATCTAAAGTCAGTGACAAAGGGGACGTTTTTTTGGCACATAGTCTCCTTTTTATTTAGCCTGTAGTTCTTGAATTTATTATTAATCACAGCTCGTAATCCCTCTTCGGTAGCGGATTGACAAACTGCACAAAAAAATCTCTTCCAAGTCCCTAAGTCCACCCTCATTTTTGTTTCATTTTCCGATATTCCCAAAACATATTTCTCGCGTTATACTTTCCGTACTCTTTGATTTTCCATAGACCGCGGCATAGCAGATACATGTGCCAAGTGTCCCGGTACATCCATGGCGATTCAAGTCGGCAATCCCTGTCAAGTCGGCAATCCCTTGAAAACAAATGCTTACAAGAATATAATAAAAGGAGATTTTTGAATGAAAAAAATAGATTGGCATGCGGGTTTCGTTTCTGCAATGAAGCTCGAGTTCATTGATAATAAGGATGATCTTATCTTTGAGGAGGAGCATCATATCGCCAACAGGGCGCAGCGAATAGATCTGCTGATAATCAAGAACCAGAACGATGCGGTCATCCGAAGCCCAGTAGGAGCTATATTTGACAGATTTAATATCTGTGAATACAAGAGTCCCGATCAGTCATTGACATACGGCGATTTCTACAAAACCATTGCATATGCCGCAATATATCTCGACGAGACTGAGCAAAGTGGCCAGTATAATACTAACAACTACACAGTAAGCTTTATAGGGGAACATCACCCTGGTAAGCTTTTCAAACGATTAAGTGCAGATGGGATCACGATCAGTCTGTTGTATCCGGGAATCTATACTCTGGCAAACAAACTGCCATTCAGAACGCAGGTGATCATTATCAGTGAAATATCTACCGGACAAAGCACCTGGCTTCGAGCACTTACAAAGCACGGTAACAGAAGCAACCTTGATAGTATAGTATCCAACACACCAGTGCTTGATGAGCACTACAAGAAACACGCCGATAACGTAATGGATGTTTTCACATCTGCCAACAAAAGTCTAGTGAAGAAAGAATTGGAGGATCCTACTATGTGTAATGCTGTAAATGAATTGTTCGCTGATCAGATAAACGAACTGAAGAAAGTAATTGCTGACATGAGTTCGCAACTTACTGACAAAGATGCTCAGCTTGCCGACAAGGATGCAATTATTGCAAGTCTTCAGGCGCAGCTTCGGGCACAGGGAGTACAGCCACGTTCTAACGGGTAAAAGTCTCCAACGCCATTCAGAATCATATATCAGACATTTCTGTTATCAATTTCTAGATCTTGAGAGAACGCGGAGCAGATATGCTCGCAAGCCTCTTAAAGCAGCTTACTCCCGGCAGTGATGAGTTCAACAGAGCACTTAACGCCACAGAAGAAGAGCGGCAGGAGCTGTACAAGAAATATAATATATCTCAGTAATCATATCTAAAGTTAGTGTCAAAGGGGACGGTTATATTGCGTTTGAAGGGGCTGAGGTCATAGCCGATCGTGCCATGATCGATAACCAACTACTTATTGAGTACATAACCGCTTGGCGACAACATACGGCGAGATGCAGCGTAATTGAGCTGTAAGATTTCTCTTGCTACTACCTATAAACAGTGTTATAGTTTACCAGCCAAAGCAGTCGTTTCTAACGAGGGACGCCTCACAGATCTGGTTTTCAATTCAAGAAATCATTTTTGAAATTCCTGCTTTATCAATTACATATTGTCTAAGAAGGGAGAGAACGGGGTTATCCATATTTTCCTGCATTATTATCATCTATGGAGGTTAGTTATGGGTAAAAAAAAGAGTTAAGGAATACTGAAGGATTTTCTGCTTAAGCACAAGGCACAGGTGATCAAATTCGCGTAAACAGACCAGGCAATTCGCCACAGATACCATTGCAAAGGATTCATTAAACGTTTTATAATGAAAAAAAGCGGATGTATTGGTTAACACTACAATGTTAAATATCAACTACGGACATAAATGAGAAGAAGATAAGCTATAAAGTCTGCCAATAGATAGGAGGATTAAAATGGATAAGAATAAAGCGATTGATATTGAAGATCTTGAGAACGTTGTCGGCGGTGTAAAATCAGTTGCGGATGTTCAATATATGGGAATATCATGTCCCGACTGCGGCAGGGTGTTTAAGGCTGATGTTATGAAATCATCCGTAATCTGCCCCAATCCCAATTGCAAAAAAGTAATCGAATTAAAAGGTTAATATGAACGAAGAAAATCTGATTTTGGAAAAGATATGTGAAGTTGCCCAAAAGGCCGGAAGGATAATGCTTGAGGCCTCCGACCCGAAGGTCAAGGAGAAATCGGGACATGCCAATTTCTGCACACAGACGGATGAGAAAATTCAGGAATTCCTGATACAGATGCTTGGAAGCATACTTCCGCAGGCGGCATTTCTCGGAGAGGAAGAGGGTCAGGACGAATTCACCGACAAGATGAAGTCGGGCTATGTGTTTATTATCGATCCTATTGACGGTACTTCAAATTTTATCTATGGGTACCGGCCTTCTGTCATTTCGATAGGGCTGCTGCTTGACGGCAAGCCGCATATCGGGGTAGTCTATAATCCCTTTGATGATGAGATGTACCATGCCATAGCCGGAAAAGGCGCATATTTAAACGGCGAGAGGATAGAATCATCAGACAGGCCGTTAAGCGATTCTCTGGCGGTATTCGGTACCGCGCCTTACTATACGGAACTGCAGGACATGACTTTTGATATGGCAAGAAAGCTCTTGCCCGAGTGTGTGGATCTGAGGCGCTCAGGGACAGCAGCATGGGATATGTGCTGTGTTGCAACGGGAAGATGCAGTTTGTATTTTGAGCTTCGCATACAGGTGTGGGATTACGCCGCAGCGGCTCTAATTGCAACGGAAGCCGGCTGTACGGTAACTGATTCATACGGAAAAAGCTTGTCCTATGACGGTCCGACATCCGTTATATGCCGTGCCCGGGGAGTGAAAATCATTCCGGAGTGTCTGCTTCAAAAAAGGTGACAAAATGAAGTTTTCAACATTACGATATACACTTATAAATATCACATACTTTATGGCCTTTTGCACGGTGCACGCCTATGCGGCGGTGTATCTGCTGGACAGGGGATTTACCAATACCCAGATAGGTGTTCTTCTGGCAGTGGCCAATATCACGTCGGCGCTGGCACAGCCTATGGTGGCTTCCCTTATAGACAGGCAGGGGATTTTTACCAACAGAAACGTGATGATTATATGTGCCGGAATTATTGCAGCGGGTTCGGCGCTGCTTCTGGTGGCGGATACCAGCAAGATACTTGTGTTTATGGTTTTCGCCCTTATCTATATGATCCAGTTTACTTATATGCCGGTAATGACGGCACTTAACTTCGAATATCAAAATCATGGGATAAACATTATATACGGCCTTGCAAGAGGTCTCGGCTCTGCGGGATTTGCCATAACATCTGCACTGGTGGGAAGAATAGTCGAAAGGGAAGGCGTCAGGATTCTTCTGTATCTTAACATTGTAATAATGGCGGTACAGATGGTCATCGTGTATTTCTTCAAACTTCCGAAGGATGCGAAAACCGATGATAGTAAGAGTGCCTCCGGGGAAAGCATCAGAGAGGGCGAGACCGGCAATCTCGCGAAAGGAAGTGAGGCCTCATCCCTTACCGCCTTTTTCGGAAAATATCCCGCATTTGTGCTGATGCTTGCAGGTACGGTGCTGATATTCTTCACCCACAATATGCTCAACGATTACCTGATACAGATAGTACGGCCCCTGGGAGGAAGTGAAAAGCATCTCGGATACGCCACATTTATTGCAGCTTTTCTGGAGCTTCCCACTATGGCTGCCATGACATTGTTTTCGAAGAAACTGTCAATGCGCGTAATGCTGGTGATCTCCGGTATTGCATTTACACTCAAAGCTCTTGTTATGACACTTGCCACAAATATACCCATGGTTTACATAAGTCAGTCGATGCAGCTTCTCGCTTATGCGGTATTCATACCGGCATCGGCATATTACGTCAGTCAGAACATAAGTGAGACGGACCAGGTTAAGGGACAGGCATTTGTCACAAGCTGCTTTACGCTCTCGGGAGTATTCAGTTCCCTTCTGTGCGGAGTAATACTTGATCACATGGGAGCAAAGGCCATGCTTGTCATAGGATCGATAGTATCCGTAGCAGGGGCGACACTACTCACCCGTGCAATGTTGAGGACAGGGAAAACGTGATTTCTGCAGCTGTGTCAAGGTGTCAAAAAGAACCGTCCCTTTTGACAAGGAGATAATAATGATCAGAACTGCGACTACAAAAAACGGCAAGGTGAAGGGGCTTCCGGCGGATGACCCGAGGGTAACGGTGTTTCGGGGGATTCCCTTTGCGGCTCCGCCTGTGGGAGATAACAGATGGCGGGCTCCGAAGTCCTGCGAAGACTGGGATGGAGTCAGAAACTGCTATGAATTCGGTCCCGTATCCATGCAGGATCAGCCCGGAGTCGGGGATGACATATACTGCCGGGAATGGCACGTTGATCCGGATATTCCGGTAAGTGAAGACTGCCTGTATCTGAATGTATGGACCGGTGCAAAAAGCACTGACGAGAAGCTACCGGTTCTTGTATGGATATACGGAGGTGCTTTTCAGTGGGGATATACCGCTGAGATGGAGTTTAACGGAGAGCGGCTTGCAAGGCACGGAGTCATAGTCGTGTCCATTGCGTACCGGCTGGGGGTGTTCGGATTTCTTGCCCACCCCGAGTTGTCAGCCGGTGATAAGGATCACCCCACGAATTTCGGACTTCTCGACCAGAAGGCAGGTCTTGAATGGGTGTATGAAAATATAGCCGCTTTCGGAGGAGACCCCGATAATATCACTCTTGCGGGGCAGTCAGCCGGCGGAGCAAGTGTAACATTTGCGCTTGCAAACCCCGATGCCGCCAAAATGATCAAAAAGACTTCCGTATTCAGCGGATTTATCAGAAACCCCTTCTTTTCAGACGATATAATACAGCCCAAACCCCTTAGGACGGCTGAGGCAAACGGAGAAGAGTTCATAAGTTTTATCGGATGCAATTCTGTAGATGAGGCAAGAAATATGGACTCCGCCGCCGTAAGGGATGCTTACGCCGAATTTGCCAAAAATCATCCAAGGTTTGTACCGTGTATTGACGGAGTGTACGTTACGGAAGATCCATACAGGATGATCCTTGAAGGCAAAACTCCGGATCTGCCCATGTTTGCCGGGTACACGAAGGATGAGTTTTTGGACAGGCTTCCCGTGAGTGCAGATGAGAGTGGCGTGAAGATTAAGGCAGATATCGTTGAAAAGAGCGGGATCAGGTATTTTAATGTTGTGGAAAACAGTGTCAAAGAGGTGGCACATGCACATATGAGTAACAACAGACGCTCGCCTCTGTATGTTTACAGGTTTGCCCCTTCCATTCCCGGATATGATGACCCGGGGGATTTTCACTCATGTGATCTGTGGTTCTTCTTCGAGACTATTCAGAAGTGCTGGAGACCGTACAATGGCAGACATTATGAACTTGCCAGACGCATGTGTGACTATTGGAGTGATTTTATTAAATGCGGGAATCCAAACGGCACAGGATACGACGGGAGGGAGCTTCCCCAATGGAAGGACTGCAATCCGGATGAGAGCAAATATGAAGAGATGGTCTTCATAGAGAGTTAATAAATCTTGTCGGTATCTTCCTCCGGCTCTTCCGGCTCATCCTTGATATAGTTATCAAGCATACGCTGGAGATCTCCGCGGCTGACCGGTCTTGAAATGATGTCCACAACCCCCTCCGGGAGCTTGGTTTCAATGGCAGCCTGCTCCGAAGGCTCGGCAAGGTATATTATGGGAATGCCGGCAAGCTCCTTGTAGGTTCTGATTATTCCTAAAACTTTCTTGGTGGCCATTGTGTCAAGATAACAGTCTATAAAGATCATGTCCGGTATTGTACCGTTCAGGTAAAAAATGGCATTTTTCGGGTTATCGAAAGTCTCCACGTCAAAATCGCGCTGGAGGTATATCTTCATAAGATCCAGCGTTGAAAAATCATCGTCTATAATAACTATGTTGCGTCTGCCGCCTGTGTTCTTCTTCGGTTTGATATCCGGATAGATCATGTTATCAGTAACAAACATCGTAGAGTCCGGATTACCGCCGTATTCAGAGGAGTAACTTCCCTGATTGCTGTTCTTCTTCGGGGAATTGTCTCCGTCAAACAGACTGGAAAGTTGGAGAAAAATATCGTCTTCCATTGATAACACCCATTAACAAGTTATTTGAAGTCATTTTATCACATATCCCATATCTTTAACAACATACTCTTTAATGAAGGGAAAAACCAAATTCCGGTTGAAATAAGCGCGAAACAATGTATAATGTTCTAGTACTATTTTTAGCGTTATAAGGAGGAACTTATGAAAAAGAAAATGATCAGTGCTGTTTTGGCATGCGCTATGGCTTTTTCTCTTGCAGCATGCGGCGGATCAGCCGCTACGGCTACAATTGAAAACGTAGACAATACCGAAGCAGAAGAAGTAACAGAAGAGGCAGCAGAGGCAGAAGATGCAACAGAGGCTGAGGCTGCAACAGATGATGCTGCTGAGACGGAAGAGGTATCCGATGATTTTCACATCGGTATCGTAACAGGTTCTGTTTCACAGTCCGAGGATGACAGAAGAGGTGCTGAGGCTTTCCAGGCAAAGTACGGCGAAGACAAGGTTACACTTGCAATCTATCCCGATAACTTCACGGAAGAGCTTGAGACAACGATCCAGACTATCGTAAACCTTTCGGATGATCCGGATATGAAGGCTATCATCGTTAACCAGGCAATTCCCGGTACAACGGAAGCTTTCCGTCAGATCAAGGAGAGAAGACCTGACATCATCTGTATCGCAGGTGAGTCACACGAGGACCTTCCCGAGATCGGTTCTGCAGCAGATCTTGTTGTTAACAACGACTTTGTGGCACGCGGATACCTTATGATCCGTACAGCACATGAGCTCGGATGTGATACATTCGTTCATATCTCATTCCCCCGTCATCTGTCATATGAGACAATGTCGAGACGTGTTGCCATCATGAAGGCTGCATGTGAAGAGTTCGGAATGAAGTTTGAGATGGAGACAGCTCCCGACCCTACAACAGATGTAGGTGTTCCCGGAGCACAGGCATATATCCTTGAGCATGTTCCCGAGTGGGTTGAGAAGTACGGCACAAATTCAGCTTACTTCTGTACAAACGATGCTCACACAGAGCCCCTTCTCAAGATGCTTCTTGAGCACGGCGGTTACTTCATCGAAGCAGACCTTCCTTCACCGCTTATGGGATATCCCGGAGCACTTGGCCTTGACCTTACACAGGAAGCAGGCGATTTTGAAAAGATCCTTGCAAAGGTTGAGTCAGCCATCGTTGAAAAGGGCGGCGCAGGCAGATTCGGAACATGGGCATATTCATACGGCTACACTGTTTCCGCTGGTCTTGCAGAGCACGCAAGAAACGTGATTCTCGGCACAAGCGAGCTTACGGATATCGATGATATCTCAAAAGCTTACGAGGTATTCTCACCCGGCGCCGAGTGGAACGGAAGCAAGTACACAAATGCCGAAACAGGCGTAAAATCAGACAATACTTTCCTTATCTACCAGGATACATACATCATGGGCGATCCCGGAAAGTACATGGGTTCAACAAAGGTTGAGGTTCCCGAGAAATACTTTACGATTAAGTAATTAAGAAACTGATATCGGTGGGGAGGACAAGGCTTGCCTATGTTCCTCCTCATCTTATTGTGATGATGATTGTTTTTGGAAGGGTAATAATATTTGATGGATACAGTAAATGCACCGCTTTTAAAGCTGCAGGGGATCAAGAAGGATTTCTTCGGAAATCAGGTCCTGACAGACATTAATCTCGAACTTCGTGCAGGCGAGGTTTTGGGGCTTTGCGGAGAAAACGGTGCGGGAAAATCGACACTTATGAAAATACTTTTCGGTGCGGCGGACATAGCCGAGACCGGGGGATACGGCGGAGACATATTCCTTGATGGCGAAAAGGTAAACTTTTCATCCCCGTTTGAAGCTATTGCTGCTGGAATCGGCATGGTTCACCAGGAGTTTTCGCTTATACCGGGATTTGATGCAACAGAGAACATTCTGTTAAACAGGGAGCCCGAAAAGTATAACTTTATTTCGGAAATATTCGGAAAGAGACTGAACACCCTTGACCGCGCCGAAATGGACAGGCGGGCGAAGGAGTCCATCGAGAAGATGGGCGTTGCCATAGACAGGCACATGATGATAAACACTATGCCTGTCGGACACAAGCAGTTTACGGAAATTGCAAGGGAGCTATCCAAAGAGCAGCTACGGCTCCTGATACTCGATGAGCCTACGGCTGTCCTTACGGAAAAAGAAGCTGAGGCGCTTCTTGACAGCATTCGCGGCATGTCGGAGCGTGGAATATCAGTCATTTTCATTACACATAGATTACAGGAAATATTATCGGTATGTAATACGGTTGCGGTAATGCGTGACGGCGTTCTCGTGGAGTGCGAGAAGGCAGAAAATATGACCGTCGCATCCATTACCAAGAGCATGGTGGGGCGCAGTGTCGAAGGCCGTACTAACGATGGGGCAAGAACGATTCCGGAAGATGCTCCTACCGTTCTGAAGATAGACAGGCTCTGGGTCGATATGCCCGGTGAGACGGTTAGAAACGTGTCTCTTGAAGTGAAAAAGGGCGAGATACTCGGTATAGGCGGACTTGCCGGACAGGGCAAGCTCGGCATTCCCAACGGGATCATGGGACTGTATGAAGCAGGCGGAAAAGTTGAGCTTGAAGGGAAAATCATCCCCCTCAACAACCCCCGTGCATGCCTTGATTCCTCATTCGCATTCGTGTCCGAGGACAGACGGGGAGTAGGTTTGCTGCTTGACGAATCGTTAGAGTGGAATGTGGCATTTCCGGCAATGCAGATACAGAATAAGTTTCTGAAGAAATATCTCGGAGGACTGATCAAATGGAGAGACGAAAAGGCTATCCGAGAAGTTACCGAGAAATATATAGATGAGCTTAAGATAAAGTGTACGGGTACGAAGCAGAACGCAAGAGAACTGTCCGGCGGAAACCAGCAGAAGGTATGTCTTGCCAAGGCCTTTGCCTTGGAGCCACAGCTCCTGTTTGTATCTGAGCCTACAAGAGGAATAGATGTAGGTGCCAAGGCACTTGTCCTTGATGCGCTCAGAAAGTTTAATGCCGAGTCGGGTGTTACCGTTGTAATGGTTTCATCGGAGCTTGAAGAGCTGCGTTCAACCTGCGATCGTATAGCGATCGTATCCGGCGGACGTATTTCGGGAATACTGCCGGCAAATTCTTCTGTAGAGGACTTCGGAGAGCTGATGCTTAAGGATGTAATATGATTGGAGAAAACAGATGAAAGACAAAATTACAGATTCCCTCAAAGAATTCGGTCTGCCAAGACTGATAATCACGGGATTTTTGCTTCTGCTTCTGATCCTGGCTCCCTTTGTGGGGGCGGATCTTCCCACGCAGATATCAAATATTATCAACCGGTTTTCGTGGAACGGGGTACTGGTGCTTGCCATGGTTCCCATGGTACATTCGGGCTGCGGTCTTAACTTCGGCCTGCCGCTCGGCATCATATCGGGGCTTCTGGGGGCTACGATCTCTATAGAGCTGGGATTTACCGGGGCGGCATCCTTTGTGGTGGCAATTCTTGTGGCAACGCCCTTTGCCCTTGTATTCGGTGCACTTTACGGATGGCTTCTTAACAAGATAAAGGGCGGCGAGATGATGATCGCAACCTATGTGGGATTTTCGTCGGTATCCCTTATGTGTATGATGTGGCTGGTGCTTCCTTACCACAGCCCCAATATGGTATGGGGACTGTCGGGAAAGGGACTTCGTACAACGATTTCCCTTGAAGGATATTTTGACCAGGCACTTGCACATATTCTGCAGATAAATATGGGAAATATCTCGATCCCTACGGGAACACTTCTGTTCTTTGCTCTTCTTGCATTTGCCATCTGGGCATTTCTTCATACGAAGACCGGAACAGCGATGACAGCAGTGGGATCAAACCCCGAGTTTGCAAGGGCAGCGGGCATCAATGTGGATAAGATAAGGATGCTTTCGGTAGTTATGTCAACCTGGCTTGCTGCCATCGGAATTCTTGTGTATGAGCAGGGCTTCGGATTCATACAGCTGTATATGGCACCTTTTTATATGGCACTTCCCGCGGTTTCAGCGATCCTCATCGGAGGAGCGTCGGTCAACAAGGCAAGCATAATGAACGTGATCATCGGAACGATACTGTTTCAGGGAATCGTTACGATGACACCTACCGTAATGAATAATATGATACATATGGATATGTCGGAGATCATCAGGATCATCGCTTCCATGGGAATGATACTCTTTGCACTTACAAGAAAAACGGAGGCCGCAAAACGATGAAAAATAAGAAAAAGATTGATTTCAGACAGGCTTCCGTACCTGTCATGTTCATAATCATCTGTGCGATATGTATCCCGCTTTCGGGTTTGTCGCCGAAGATGCTGATAAACGAGATCGTCACAAGAATGGGACGTAATTCCTTCCTGATACTGAGTCTTCTCATCCCGATCATGGCTGGAATGGGACTTAACTTCGGAATGACGCTGGGTGCCATGGCAGCGGAGATCGCACTTATTCTCGTGTGTGACTGGCAGATAGTAAGTGTGCCGGGGATGATTTTGGCAGCGATAATATCGGTGCCCATATCGGTGCTTCTCGGGATTTTCTGCGGTAACATACTTAACCGCGCCAAGGGCCGGGAGATGATAACCAGTTATATCATGTCCTTTTTCGTAAACGGTATATACCAGCTGATTGTGCTGTACCTTATGGGTAAGGTAATTCCCATCAAACACTCATCCATCAAGCTTCCGAGAGGGTATGGCATCCGTAATACGGTGTCGCTCCTGTCGATGCGCCAGAAGCTTGACAATATGCTGGCAATCAACATTGCCGGGGTCAAAATCCCGGTGCTGACCTTTATAATAATCGCCGTAATGTGCCTCATCATAGTGTGGTTTCGTAAGACCAAGCTCGGACAGGACATGAGGGCGGTAGGTCAGGATATGGAAGTCGCAAGGGATGCGGGAATCGACGTTGAGAAAACAAGGATTATATCTATAGTAATCTCCACGGTTCTTGCCGGACTGGGAATGATCATATACCTTCAGAACATGGGTAACATCGCCACATACACGGCTCACAGCCAGATAGGCATGTTCTGTATCGCAGCGCTTCTGGTCGGCGGGGCATCGGTAGACAAGGCGTCTATCGGTAATGTGTTCCTCGGGGTCGTGCTGTTCCATACAATGTTCATCGTGGCTCCCCGTGCAGGTGCATATATTACGGGGGATTCCATGATCGGTGAATACTTCCGTGTATTTGTATCATATGCGGTAATAACGGTTGCGCTCATAATGTATGAGACGAACAAGCGCAAGGCAAAGAGCGCTGCGTCAATGGAACTTGCGGCAGCCCAGGATATAGAAGAGAGTGAAAAGAGCGCGGATTGATCCGGGAAGTTGATCGATGCGTAAGAGAGGTTTACATAATGAATAAAAAGAGACAGTTGATATTCCGATGTGCGGCAATCCTGCTGGTTATCGCACTGGCGGCTGTAATGTTTGTCATAGGCCGCGGACATACCATATATTTTGATAACAAATCCTGCGAATACGGTGGGAAGAGCTATGATGCGTATTATAAGGTGACCGTTATCAAGGACAAGGAAAAGGTTGCCAAGCTCTCTGAGGACGAGAGAGGCATGGCAGATCTTATGGGTCAAAAGCTCACGGTCACACTTGAGATAACTGACAAGAAGGGGGAGGAGTCACACTCCCACAAGGTAAGCATGCCGATCCCATACTCTATGGACGGAGTTGTCATTAATATTCCCCTTCTTATGGCGGGACAGAGTGCGGATGCGTATATGTCGGAGTTCGTTCCTATAGCAACTCCCGAAGAGGATGAGGAAGAGGAAGTTGTCATCGACGAATTCGAGATGACGGATGATGTGTGATCTATGATTTTATATTTTTCCGCAACCGGCAATACGGAATACATTGCCGGGAAAATAGCAGAATATATCGGGGATGATACCCTTAATCTTCTGGAGAGGATCAAGGCCGGAGACTGCTCGGAGATTCATTCCGACAGGCCCTTTGTTATCTGCTCGCCGATCCATGTGTGTGAGATGCCCATATTTTTTGCCGATTATATAAAACGGGTTAAACTTACCGGCAGTCCTGACGTGTATTTTGTATTTACAAGCGGGGGATATGCCGGTATTGCTTCTTCTATAGCGCGCAGAATAGCAAGGCGCAAGGGAATGAATTATATGGGGCGTGCTGAATTTACGATGCCCAGAAACTATCCCGTCAGCAGACATTATCCGCTGCTCGGAGAAGAAGAGAACAGACGCAGGGTAGAAGAGAGTCAAAAACGCATTCCGGAAATCGCCGGATGTATCAAAGACGGAAAAAAGCTGCAGGCCAGATATGTAACGCTTTTTGAGAAAATCATAACATATCCGTTTACTCCCCTTTGGGCAAAGTTCAAACATACGGCAAAGCCATTTTACGCAACCGACAAGTGTATAGGATGCGGCAAGTGCGAGAGGCTGTGTCCCGTAAACAGTATCACTATGGTGGACGGGAGACCGAAGTGGGCGGATAAATGCGCTCACTGCATGTCCTGCCTCGGCAACTGCCCGGTAGGGGCCATCGGATACGGAGATGTGGTTGAACCGGGGGAGAGATACAGGTTTGAAAAAAAATTATTGACAGAAAAAACACTTTAGTGTAATAATAGTTTAAACCGTTGAAGGAGAGTGAGTAACTCCCGACAACCTCTTTGAATACATGAGAGAGCCGCTGACGGTGAGATGGCGGCAAAGAGGCCGGGTGCGAATGGACTCCTGAGGGCAAGCTGAACTTACAGTATGCGAGCCGGAGTATAATCCTCCGTTACCAAAGATTGGCGTATGATAGTACGCACGAGAGGGTACGAAAGTACCAAGCCGGGTGGCACCGCAGGATCAGAGCAAATATCCTGTCCCAGCAGAGTAGTTGGGACGGGATTTTTTTTGTCAGAAAGGAGCTACAGATGATCAAAGAGGCAATCGTAAAAATCGTAGGAAAAGAGGATCTTACTTACGATGAAGCTTATGGGGTAATGAACGAGATAATGAGCGGCGAGACCACGCCGACTCAGAATGCGGCGTTTCTTGCGGCACTCTCTACGAAGAGTGCAAGGGCGGAGACAACTGATGAGATCGCAGGCTGTGCGGCTGCCATGCGGGATCATGCAACCCGGGTAGATACGGGTATGGATGTGTTCGAAATAGTGGGAACAGGCGGAGACAATGCTCACAGCTTCAATATTTCGACTACAAGCGCACTTGTTGCGGCAGCAGGCGGAATGAAGGTTGCCAAGCACGGAAACAGAGCCGCGTCCTCAAAGTGCGGAACGGCGGACTGTCTGGAAGCCCTTGGTGTAAACATTTCCCAGAGCCCCGACAGATGTATAGAACTGTTAAATGAAGTGGGCATATGCTTCTTCTTTGCCCAAAAGTATCATTCTTCAATGAAATATGTCGGCCCTATCAGAAAGGAACTGGGCTTTAGGACCGTGTTTAACATTCTCGGACCGCTTACCAACCCGGCAAGTCCCTCGATGCAGCTTCTGGGGGTATACGATGATTACCTTGTGGAGCCCCTTGCCCAGGTACTTGTTAATCTCGGAGTAAAGCGGGGAATGGTGGTCTACGGCATGGACAAGCTTGATGAGATTTCATTGTCATCTCCCACAAAAGTATGCGAGATCAAGGACGGATGGTACAAAACATTTATGATCACTCCCGAGGATTTCGGATTCAAGACGTGTGACAAATCCGAGCTTGTAGGCGGAACTCCCGAGGAAAATGCAGCGATAACGCTGGGAATACTAAAGGGCGAGCCAAGTGCCAAAAGGGATGCGGTTCTGCTAAATGCGGGTGCTTCGCTCTATATAGGCGGCAAGGCAGAATCATTCAAAGCCGGCGTGGAGCTTGCAAAAGAGCTTATAGATTCGGGCAAGGCTCTTGAGGTTCTTCATAAGTTTATTGAAGTCAGCAACCGCCCGGACGGAGACGGATTCTGAGTAGCAGAGCCCTCAGACAGTAAGGAGACGATAATTATGAGCCGGACAAATACAATTCTCGACGAACTGGCCGAACACGCTATGGCACGGACTGATGCGGCAAAATGCGAGATACCTTTGCAGGATATGAAAATGATGGCACTGAACATGCCAAAGGGTAACTTCGAGTTCGGGAAGGCACTTTCGAAGGAAGGGTTATCGTTTATTCTTGAGTGCAAGAAGGCTTCCCCGTCAAAAGGTCTGATAGCGGATGATTTTCCCTATGTGGATATTGCAAAGGATTATGAGAAAGCGGGGGCTGACTGCATATCGGTTCTCACCGAGCCGAAGTGGTTTCTCGGAAGTAATGAATATCTGAAGGAAATAGCGGCCGCCGTGTCGATTCCATGTCTTCGCAAGGATTTTACCGTGGATGAGTACATGATATATGAGGCCAGAACCCTCGGAGCGGGGGCAGTGCTTCTGATAGCTGCCATTTTGTCAGCCGGACAGATAGAAGAGTATCTGGGCATATGCCGGGAGCTTGGGATTAGCGCCATCGTGGAGTGCCATGATGAGGATGAGATTATGACGGCTGTTGATACAGGGGCAAAAATCATTGGAGTCAATAACCGGAATCTCCATGATTTTAGCGTTGATAATTCCAACAGCACAAGGCTTCGGGATCTGGTGCCGGCGGATAGGATATTTGTGTCGGAGAGCGGGATAAGGACGCCGGAGGATGTTGCGGCGGTTCGAAGAGCCGGTGCGGATGCGGTGCTTATCGGAGAGACGGTTATGAGGGCGGCTGATAAGGCGGCGGCACTTGATAAGCTCAGGAGTCTTGTATGACGAAAATCAAACTGTGCGGACTTGGCCGCAAAGAAGATATACTGTGTGCGAATGAGCTTTTGCCCGATTATATCGGTTTTGTGTTCGCAAAAGGAAGCAGGAGATATATAAGCCCTGATGATGCAGGGAGGCTAAGAGACCTTGCGGACAGCCGCATAAAGGCAGTGGGTGTGTTTGTGGATGCACCGGAGGAAGAGATCGCGGCGCTTGTAAGGGACGGAATTATCGATGTCGTACAGCTTCACGGTGGCGAGGACCAAGACTATATCGATAGGCTTCGAAGGCTCGGGGTGAATGAGGTCATCAAGGCATTTAAGGTCGGATCACGGGCGGATATTGAAACGGCGGCACTGACATCCGCCGATCATATACTGCTCGATTCCGGGCAGGGCGGCGGTCTGGCATTTAACTGGGAGCTTATCGGGAATCTTCGGAGACCTTATTTTCTGGCCGGAGGGCTTGACTGCGAAAATGTTACAGATGCCATTGCCACGCTGTCACCCTATGGGGTTGATGTAAGCTCGGGGATCGAGACCGGCGGCATAAAAGATCCCGACAAGATGCGCAGATTTGTCATGACGGTAAGAAGTATGATGCTCAAGAATTAAGAGATTTGTAAATAACAGGACTGACAGGTATAGAAAAAGTATCGGAGGAAGGCATGAAAGATAACAGATCAAGGGGCAGGTTCGGACAGCATGGAGGCCAGTACATTCCGGAAACGCTGATGAATGCAGTTATAGAGCTTGAGAAGGCATATGACCATTACAGGAAGGATCCGGAGTTTAACCGGGAGCTTACGGAGCTGTTCAATAACTATGCGGGACGGCCGTCGAGACTGTATTTCGCGAAAAAGATGACGGAGGATCTCGGCGGCGCAAAGATATATCTGAAAAGAGAGGATCTGAACCATACGGGAGCTCACAAGATAAACAATGTGCTTGGGCAGGCGCTCCTTGCGAAGAAGATGGGCAAGACGAGGCTTATTGCCGAGACGGGAGCCGGACAGCACGGAGTCGCAACAGCAACTGCAGCAGCGCTTTTCGGAATGGAGTGCGTTGTGTTCATGGGCGAAGAGGATACGAAGAGGCAGGCTCTTAACGTGTACAGAATGAAGCTTCTCGGTGCTGATGTGATCCCTGTAAAGAGTGGAACGGCAACCCTTAAGGATGCAGTTTCGGAGGCAATGAGAGAGTGGACGAGGCGGATAGACGACACACATTACTGCCTCGGCTCGGTTATGGGGCCTCATCCGTTTCCTACCATCGTCCGTGATTTTCAGGCCGTGATCTCAAGAGAGATAAAATCACAGATGCTTGAGGCGGAAGGACGGCTTCCCGATGTGGTGTTGGCCTGCGTGGGAGGCGGCTCTAACGCGATAGGTACATTTTATGATTTTATAAACGATGATTCGGTGCGCCTAATTGGGTGCGAGGCCGCGGGAAGAGGTGTGGATACATATGAGACCGCAGCAACAATAGCAACCGGAAGGCTTGGGATATTCCACGGAATGAAATCATATTTCTGCCAGGATGAATACGGACAGATCGCACCGGTGTACTCGATTTCCGCAGGACTTGATTATCCCGGGATAGGCCCGGAACACGCCTATTTGCACGATATAGGAAGAGCGGAATATGTACCGGTAACCGATGAGGAGGCTGTGTGTGCATTCGAGTATCTTGCCAAGACAGAAGGCATAATACCTGCGATAGAATCGGCCCATGCCGTGGCACACGCTGTTAAGATCGCACCCGAAATGAAGCCTGATGAGCTTATGGTGATCACCATATCCGGACGCGGAGACAAGGACTGCGCGGCCATAGCCAGATACAGAGGGGAGGACATCAATGAGTAATATTTACAAGGCCTTTGAAGGCGGGAAGGCATTTATACCCTTTATCACATGCGGCGATCCCGACCTTGAAACAACGGCGAAAATCGTTCGCGCTGCGGCTCGGGCAGGAGCCTCTCTTATAGAACTGGGGATTCCGTTTTCGGATCCTACGGCGGAGGGTGAGGTTATCCAGGCGGCAAACATAAGGGCTTTGTCAGCGGGAACTACAACGGATAAGATATTCAATCTTGTAAGGAATCTTCGGCGGGATGTCAGGATTCCCATGGTATTTATGACCTATGCCAATGTGGTGTATTCATACGGAGCGGATGATTTTCTCTCAAATTGTAAGGAAGTGGGCATCGACGGACTGATACTTCCGGATCTGCCCTTTGAGGAGAAGGGTGAGTTCTGGGAAGCATGTCATAAAAACGGTGTCGATCTGATATCCCTTATCGCGCCTACATCGAAATACAGGATATCCATGATCGCGAAGGAGGCCGAAGGGTTTATCTATCTGGTATCAAGTCTCGGAGTAACGGGAGTCAGAAGCGAGATAAGCACGGATCTTGAGTCTATTGTTAAGATCATACGCGAAAATACCGATATAAAATGTGCAATAGGTTTTGGTATTTCTACACCGGAGCAGGCCCGGAAAATGGCGTCGATATCGGACGGAGCCATCGTCGGATCGGCGATAATTCGGATAATCGAGCGGTACGGGAAGGAGTCTCCGGATCACGTATACGAATACGTAAAGTCCATGTGTGAAGCGCTTGAGGGTGTGAGCCTATAGTGGTCAGCCTATGTGCGAAGCGAGCCTTAAATGGCGTGACTTGCAATGTTAATAAGGGGAATAGTATGAACAGTGAGATTAAAATGAGCGTATCCACGATGACAAGAAGTAAGGACAGCAAGGCAGTGTACGTTCTGTTCGAGGATGGGGCAAAATCAGCCGAGTTTGCTCTCCCCGAATGCCGGAAGGTCAGTAATAACGGCTTTTCCGATGAAGAGATCTCACAGCTGCTTGATTATGTTCAAAACGAGCAGGATTCAATCTATGATGTTGCAAAGAAAATAAATCCGATGAAGTCATTTCTTGGAGAAATAAAGTAACCGCAAGGTTTTGCAGTTGTTTTCCTACCACGGGTCCGTGCAGATCATGTTCTCGATCTCTTCGGTGAGCCGGTACCAGTGCTGCACGGTGTTCTCGAGAAAGAAATAGTGCCTGATATAGAAAATCAGCAGCACAAACAGTATCAGGAACATCGGAAGCGCTGCAGGGATTGCTTCCGGACAAAACAGTATAAGTGTTATTGAGAACAGCACAAGAATTACAGTTATAAAGACAACTATAAGATGAATGAGGCGCTCGTGCATAAGGTACGAGAGCCTTTTTTCGTGAGAAGCAAGGAGCCGGGCAAGTTCATCGCCTGAAGGCTCAGAGCTCAGCGCTTCTTCCAGTTGCTTTTCATATTCGCGGCACCATTTGGTGATACCGATGCCGTATTTGTCCTTGTTTGTTTTGTTCATAATGATATTTTAACATATTTTGACCATGTTTTTCGGACTGTAAATGTTGTATGAAAAAGTAAGGTTTGGTACAATATGTAGTGTTGCATTCGGGACAGAAGATGCAACGCTAAAATGCGGAGGATTTAAGATTGAGCAGGGATATTGATAAGTCAGAAGAATTAACGGAAGAAATTACAACAGAATCTGTAACTGACAATTCTGATATAGAGGATATTTCCGAAGAGATTAAGGAAAAGCCAAAGAAGAAAACGAAAACCAAAGAAACAGATTCAGTGTCCGTGCAGACATTTAACCGGAAAAAGAAAAAGTCATGGATCAAGTGGGTGATCATAGCTGCCGTAATAGCCGGAATCGTCGGATTTATCATATATAGGGTTGTAAAGGTGTCAAAACAGGTTGCCGAGGCTCTTGCAGCCGGAACTACCCAGGAAGCCGAGATTACAAGAATGGATATAACCAACTCCATTTCTACCACGGGTACGATCCAGAGTAAGGATGTCAGAACACTTACGAGTCCGCTTGCCGGAGTTAAGATTGAAGAGGTTAACTACAAGGTCGGTGACATGGTTGAAGAGGGTGCCGTAGTAGTGACCTTTTCGGTCGAAGATATAAACAAGAAGATAGGACAGCTTGAAGAAGACATAACCGAGGCAAAACAGGCCAAGGCACTTGACAGCAAGGATCGTGACTATACACATGTCAATAATTATGACCTGCAGACATACGCTGTTGCAACATCATATGAGAGATTCCAGAAGGCTGAAAAGGATCTGCAGAAGGCTAAGGATGATCTTGCAAAAGCATGTGAGGAAACGGGGGATTATAAGAGAAAGTACGAAGAAGCTAAGGATAGGATTAAGGACAAAGAAAAAGAATTATTAGACGAACAGGATAGATACGCAAAATGGCAGGCGGAAGGCAGTTTGGGTGGAAATGAGAAAGAAGCTGAGTTTATTAATAATATAGCTTCCATTAATTCTAAAATATCAGAGTACAGATCTTTGATAAGCAGCTATGATACCGGAATAGATACATACATTAAAGCCGAAGAGACAGCACAAAATGCCGTAGACACTGCACAACGCAACTATGATCTTGCATACGTTGATTTTAACAAGGCCGGATATGATGCGGGATTCAGTAATGCGAAAACGGATTATAACTACAATAAAGGAAATCTTCAGGCAAATGATGCTGTTAAGAACCTAGAACGTCAGAAGGAGCAGAATGAGGATACGCTTGAAAACTATATCGTGACTGCACCCATATCAGGTCTTGTTACAGAGGTCAATGCGCAGGAAGGAAACGGCTATCAGGCAAATACTGGAGCACTTATGACTATACAGGCGGTTGATGTTTTTGAGGTTGCTACCCAGATAGATGAGTATGACATCAACAATGTCAAGCTCGGACAGCGTGTGGTCATCATGACTGATGCAACGGGAGATGACGAGTTAGAGGGAATAGTGAGCTTTGTGGCTCCCACAGCAACACGTCCGCAGACAGCAACCGGTTCTACATCAAATACATTTGAAGTAAAGATAGATGTTCTTAACAAAGACGAAAGGCTGCGTCTCGGGATGAGCGCGAAAATAAATATAATCGTTGATACACACAGGGATGTTCTGGCGGTGCCATATGATGCAATAGAACAAAAAGAGGGTGGGGCAAATGTTATATATGTTCTGGACAAGACCGCCTCAAATGCTGCTCCGGAAGAGAATAAGAGCGGAGGGATACCCGTTATAGGCATTGACGGACTGATGAAGGGCGCAAACAAGGAAGACTCTGCTCCTGCAGCGCCTGAAAATACATCGCCTCTTGCATCGGTTCAAGGAGCAAGAGAAGTTCCCGTACAGATCGGACTTGAGGGAGATTATTATACGGAAGTGATTTCACCGGATATAAAAGAGGGAATGACCGTGCTGGTCAACAGCCAGGCCGGTGAGCTTCCCGATGATTTTACGATGATGATGGAAGGCGGATACTAGGCCGGTCATGGAACAAAAGCTCATCATAGATATGAAAGATATCGTCAAACGATATTATATCGGTAAGCCCAATGAACTTGAGGTTCTTCACGGAGTCAGCCTGAAAGTTTACGAGGGAGAATTTGTTGCCATAGTCGGGCCGTCAGGCTCCGGGAAATCAACTCTTATGAATGTTATCGGCGCACTCGATCTGCCAACAAGCGGACAGTATTATCTGGACGGTTTGGATATGTTCGACGCAAGGGAGGATGACCTTTCGGCTATCAGAAACAGGAAGATCGGATTCGTGTTTCAGACATACAACCTGATCGCAAGAACTACGGCACTTAAAAATGTAGAGCTCCCGATGCTTTACGCCGGTATGGGCAGAAGAGAGAGAAGTGAGAGAGCAAAGGAACTTCTCCGGCTTGTTGAAATGGATGACCGGATGAGTCATAAGCCGGATGAGCTGTCTGGTGGTCAGAAACAGAGAGTTGCCATAGCAAGGGCAATGGCTAACGATCCGGCAATAATACTTGCGGATGAGCCGACCGGTGCGCTTGATTCGGGGACCGGAAGGCTTATAATGGATATTTTTCACAGGCTTAACAGGGAGCAGGGGAAAACAATCGTGCTTATAACGCATTCTTCGGAACTTGCGGAGGAAACGCAGCGTATCATGACGCTTCATGACGGACTGATAATAAGTGAGAGGAAAGGTGGCGGAAGAGTTGCTGCTGGGTGAGAATATTTCGATGGCCCTTGCGGCCATCCGTGCCAATAAAATGAGGTCGTTTCTGACAATGCTGGGCATCATTATCGGAATCGGCTCGGTCATTGCGATTCAAACGGTGGGCAATTCCGTTACTACGTCATTCGCCTCTACGATGACCAATATGGGTGCATCCAACATTTCGGTGGGTGTCACACAGAGGGAGACCGAAAAGGTCAAGGGGGATGAAAGCGGTCTTGAGTTTGAAGGATACAGGATCATTCGTACACCCGAGGAAAGTGATTTTATTAAGGATAATATGATCGCGGATTTCCTTAATAATTTCAGCGATGAAATTGAGTATATTATACTAAGTGAGAGCCTCGGAACGGGAAAAATCACGGAGATAAAGAACAGCGCAACCGTTGCGGTGACCGGAGGGGACGAAGGGTATTTCAAAGGTCAGAACCTGACTCTCCTTGCGGGACGTGAGATAGGAGATAAGGCAATAAAAAGCGGCAAAGCGGTATGCCTTATATCCGACTATGCTGTAAGAAAACTATACAATACCGAAGATTATGATAAAGCGATCGGAAAGGTCGTTGAGGTGGTAATAGGACAGAAATTCTATGATTTTACGATAGTGGGTGTATATAAGCTTGATGATTCGGGAATGCTGTTCGGAGCTAATGCCGACAGACAGACGGATCTGTACACGACGCTGGGATGTGTGAAGAAGCATACACATTCCGACGGATATCCGAGCTTTACGGTTGTAAAATCACCGGACGCACAAATCGATACAAATGAGCTTCGGAGCAGGATACAGATATTCTTCGACAGATATTATCATACGAACCGGAATTTTGAAGTTACAACATCAAGCTTTGAGAGCATGCTTGAAGAACTGACCAAAATGATGGGAACTATATCAACAGCCATCTCTATAATTGCGGGGATTGCGCTTCTCGTTGGTGGAATCGGTGTTATGAACATAATGCTTGTATCAATATCCGAGAGGACGCGTGAGATCGGTATACGAAAGGCACTTGGGGCGACAAACAGCTCCATCAGACTTCAGTTTATCATAGAGGCAATGGTGCTGTGTATTATCGGCGGAATAATTGGTATAATCATAGGTGTTACGGGTGGATCAATTGCCGCCAATGCCATGGATGCCGAGGCACACGCTTCGATAGCGAGTATTGTTGAGAGCGTGGGATTTTCCATGGCCATCGGATTGTTTTTCGGGTATTATCCGGCTAACAAGGCAGCCAAGATGAATCCGATAGATGCATTAACATATGAATAATAGGTGGCTCTCAAAAAAGGAGGGAAGACAGGCTATGAACGAATTCTACACGCTAAACGATGGTTCCAAGCTTCCGAAGATTGGTTTCGGAACATACAATGAGGAATTTGCGGACAACAAGGATGTGATACTTCAGGCTATCGAGTGCGGATACCGCTTCTTTGATACCGCATCGCTGTATGAGACGGAAAGGTCTCTCGGAAATGCACTCCGTGAGAGTGGGATCGCAAGATCGGATGTCATTATAGAAACAAAATTGTGGATCGATGAGATGGGAGCCGGAAATGTCCCGAAGGCTATTGAGCGCTCTCTTAACCGCCTGCAAACAGATTATGTCGATATCTATATGATCCATTGGCCGAGACAGACAGGAGCAGACGATGAGGACTGGAAAACTCTTGATATCGAAACGTGGCGTGCAATGGAAAGCCTTGTGGATCAGGGAAAGGTAAGACGTCTGGGGCTTAGTAATTTCCTTCCGCATCACCTTGCCAATATACTTGATAATTGCAGGATACGTCCTGTTGTTGATCAGCTGGAACTCCACCCCGGATATTCTCAGGAGCGTGCGGTTGCATTTTGCCTGGAAAACGACGTTATCCCGATGGCGTGGTCACCGCTTGGAAGAGGAAGGGAAAATGCCACGATAGGCAATTCGATACTTGTAAAACTTGCAAAAAAGTATGGAAAAAGCATTCAGCAGATAAACTTAAGATTCCTTCTGCAAAAGGGCATACTTCCCATACCCAAGGCATCAACACCGGAGCATATGAAGTCCAATATGGACGTATTCGATTTTGAAATCAGTGAGGATGATATTTCCATGCTGTCATGTATGCCGCAGACGGCATGGCTAGAAGAGCACCCGGATTTCGTAATTCCTGACAGGAAGAGCAATCTGAATCAGTAGCAATATTGCATATGGGTCTTTAAAATGAAAGCTAATAATGTTTTTGTAAAAATCATTGATATCGCAATGTATTTAATACTCCTGGTCCAGATGCTCTATGTGTTTACCGGAAATGTTGCACATGAGCTTCTTGGAATGGGCTTTTTTGTGTGCCTGATCATTCACTGTATACAAAAACGGTGGTGGTTTAAGTCGCTTTTTAGCGGCAGCAGGGCAGCAGCGGATTTTCGGCAAGCACGGAAACTGTTAAGGATATTGCCGAGGGAGCGGATGTTACGGAAGTTATGAGTATTTATTGCGAAGATATTCCTGATGCGCGACAAGATCTGCTCGAATGGGTCAGGGAGCATAAGGCAGAGTAAGGAAAGGACGAATTGGACTGATGAAAAGATTTGTAGCTTTAATTGTTTGCGTAAGTATGGTGTTCACCCTCTCCCTTGCCGGGTGCGGTAAGAAAGCAGAAGATGTATCAGCCGGTGATACGGATAATACCGTACAGTCTGGAGATGTTAAGGATGATCCCGAAAAGAGCGGGGAGAACTCCCAGGAATGGGTGACCCTTGACGGAAAGAGTGCAAAAGATGCCGGGGATGTAATGCTGACCCTTGTTACGCACCCTCTTACATGCAAATCGGATGACGGAAAGGTACTTGCCACAGGGACACACCCGGAGATAATCCTGTCTGAAAGCGCAAGAAAATCATATCCCAAACTTTATGATGCCATTGCTGAGCTAAATGAGACATGGAGCACTGAAACAAGAAGTGCAGTCAGCGAGTATGGGTATTACAGAGATGAGGATAATTTTTCCGGTGATGCTCCGTACACGAGCGAAACTACTGTGGAAATCCTCAGATTTGACGATCATTTGATGTCTATGAGAATGAAATACTATGATTTTTCAGGAGGAGTCCATCCCATGCATGCGGTGGGGTCTGTAAATCTCGACCCCGTTACCGGAAAAGAGATTATGCTGCGGGATGTTCTTGCGGATACAAAAGGTACACCGGAGATAATTAAGGAAGAGCTGTACTCGCAGTATCCGGAAATCACTGATGAATTTGAGTCATTCGCATACACGGGTGACGAAGAAAATTCTGGTTTTGTTGAGGTGCTTGAGGGAAAACTGGATGAAGATTCATTCACATGGTTTCTTCTGCCAGACGGACTCGGCATTACATTTTCACCCTATGAAATAGCCTCTTATGCAGCAGGCTATATTGATATAGTTTTACCTTACAAGGATTACCCCGATCTCGTACAGAAAGCGTATATCCCTGAAGGGGAGCAGGATATGGAGAAGATCGTTAAAACCCAAGAGGCACAGTCCGAGAATCTGCCGGCTGAGCCCTCGGATTATTATGAAGGAGAGGGTGAGGGAGAGGGACTCTACGTGGAAATAGGTAATCCTTCGTGGGATCAGTTTAACCTCACAGCATACGAGGATCCCAACGCAAAGCATATTAAACTGAAGAAACTGACTGATGAGAAGAGCGACTGGCTCGACACCGAAGTATGGGCTAATGATAACGGTTTTGAAGTTGCACATCTTCCGTATTCTGACGGAACCTATTACTACGAAGCAACCGATCCGATCGAATACGATTATATGTTCTCGGACCTTCTTGTCTATGATGCGAACGGAGAAAATCTGCTGTATGATTTTAACCTCTATACACTTATGAACGGGCCGGATGATGATAAGGGCAAGTATTCGGCTACGACGCAGTACATACGGTGGGCGCAGATAGTGGATGATGTATTGTTTGTTTCCGTAGGACACAACGGATATGCGTCGGTTGAGCCCGAATCAAGTTATATAGTTGCGATTGACATTCAGACGAACGAAGTTATCTGGAGAAGTGCTCCGCTTGTCAGCAACGCATATAATTTCAAGATCGTGGGAGATACGATCATATGCGGATACGGATTTACGGCAGAGGATGACTACATTTATCTGCTTGACCTCTCTACAGGACAGACCATTGAACGTATCAAGGTAAGGTCAGGCCCGGATCAGTTTGAAGTAGTTGGTGATACACTTTATGTTGCAACATACAATACCGCATATACATTTAAAATAGAGCAATAAAATAATAACGGGTGCATATCGATTTGACATGCACCCGTTTCTTTTAGCAATTCAGTTGGGTTTATCCCATAGTTACTTCCACGTTGTATTCCTTAACACCGTCTTCGATGGGAACGATGCAGCCGTCAACCGATTTTCCGTTTACGGTCATGCTTGCAACACCCTTTTCAACATTTGAAGGATTCTTAACATTAATATTGTAGGTTGCACCTCTGAACTTACGTGTGATCTTAAAATCACCGAAGTCGTGGGGTACGCAGGGGTTAATCTGAAGTCCCTTGTGTGTCGGATAAACACCGAGAATGTACTGCGAAATATTTGTAAATGTCCATGCTGCTGTACCGGTAAGCCACGAGTTCTTGCCTTCGCCGGGAAGATAAGCATCTGCACCGGCAACCATCTGGCAGTATACATATGGCTCGGTTTTGTGGATCTCGGAAATCTCCTCTGTATAAGCGGGACAAGTCTTCTTGTATATCTCAAATGCCCGGTCTCCGCGTCCGATGACAGTCTCTGCAATGGAAACCCATGGATTGTTATGGCAGAATATTCCGGCATTCTCTTTGTATCCGGGCGGATAAGAGCTGATCTCGCCGAGCTCAACATGATAAGTTGTGTATGCGGGCTGCAGGATCATTACACCGTATTTGCAGTCAAGGTGCTTTTTGACTGAATCAAGAGCTTTCTCGGCAAGACCTTCCTTGACACCGATACCTGCAAGCGAGCAGAAACCGTTTGACTCGATATAGATCTTACCTTCTTCACACTCCTTGGAGCCGATTTTGTGGCTGTAAGCATCGTATGCTCTTACGAACCATTCGCCGTCCCAGCCGTCCTTAAGAACTGCGTCATACATCTTCTTAACTTCGTCTCTTGCGCGGGTGGCTTCAGCGTTATCCCCAAGCTCTTCACAAAGCTGAGCGTATTCCTCACCGTACTTAACGAACATTCCCGCGATAAATACGGACTCCGCAACAGGTCCTTCGGAAGGTCCGAAAGTCTGGAAGGATTCACCCGGATGCTCCGAGAAGCAGTTAAGGTTCAGGCAGTCATTCCAGTCGGCACGTCCGATTAGAGGAAGATTGTGGGGACCTTTGTGGTTAACTATGTAATCGAAGGATCTCTTAAGATGCTCCATAAGTGTAGTAGCAACACTCATGTCATTATCATAAGGAACCATTTCCTTTAAGATCGAAAGGTCACCAGTTTCGCGAACATAAGCGGATGTTCCGGCGATAAGCCAGAGCGGATCATCATTGAAGCCTGAACCTATATCGGAATTGCCCTTCTTGGTAAGAGGCTGGTACTGGTGGTAAGCCGATCCGTCCTGGAACTGTGTTGAGGCGATATCGATGATACGCTCTCTTGCACGTTCGGGAATCAGATGAACAAATCCGAGCAGATCCTGGTTGGAATCACGGAAGCCCATTCCACGGCCGATACCGGACTCAAAATAGGAAGCGGAGCGGCTCATGTTGAATGTTACCATACACTGGTACTGGTTCCATATATTAACCATTCTGTTGACCTTGTCATTTTTCGACACAACAGTGTAGATTGAAAGCAGATTCTTCCAGTAGTCGCAAAGCTTCTTAAATGCTTTTTCAACATCCGCATCGGTCTGATACTTCGCAAGCATCTCCTTTGCAGGCTTCTTGTTGATGATGCCTTTTGACTCCCATTTATCCTCTACCGGATTCTCGCAGTAGCCGAGAACGAAGACATATGATTTTGTCTCCCCAGGTTGCAGGTCAACATTGATCTGATGAACCGCAACGGGTGACCAGCCGTGAGCGATGGAACCGGTGCACTGACCCTTTTCGCATACTACCTCGGGATCGTGGTTGTCATGATAAGCTCCGAGGAAAGCGTCTCTTGAAGTGTCGAAACCGTCAATCTTGGCATTTACTGAATAAATAGCGTAATGATTACGGCGCTCCCTGTACTCTGTCTTGTGATAGATCGTAGAGTCAATGACTTCAACCTCCCCTGTTGAGAAGTTTCTCTGGAAGTTTTTCATATCATCATCCGCATTCCAGAGACACCACTCCACGTATGAGAAGAGTTTGATGCTCTTGGGCGATGAAGAGTTGTTTGTAAGTTTGATCTGACTGATCTCACATGTATCATCTGTAGGAACGAATGAAAGAACATTTGCTTCGATATCTTTCATCACACCTTTAAAACGGCTGTATCCGATACCATGGCGGCATTCATACATATCAAGTTCGGTCTTGGTAGGCTGCCATCCGGGATTCCATACGCAATCACCGTCCTTGATATAGAAATATTTACCGTTTACATCGGCGGGAACACCGTTATAACGGTACCGGGTAAGCCTTAAAAGCTTTGCGTCCTTATAGAACGAGTATCCTCCGCATGTATTTGAAATAAGACTGAAAAAATCATTGGACCCCAGATAGTTGATCCATGGAAGAGGGGTCTTCGGGGTGGTGATGACGTACTCAGCATTGGCATCGTCAAAGAATCCGTATTTCATATTTTGTCTCCAATCTTTTCTTGAAAATATGGTATTTTCGGTTCAGAAAACGTTTAAGTAAAAAAGTAAAAAAATAATAAACCGATAGGTGTAGTATATGATAAATCTGCCTTTTAAACAACAGAAAAATGCAAATTATATACATATTTGTTAAATGTAACAAATTCTATTTGGAAATTTGTACCAAAAAAACGAAAAATAGTAATAGAAAAGTAGAAAAAATTGATATATACTAATTAACGAAAACGATTAAGGAGCAATAAATATGGTCTCACTGAAGGATATTGCAGATAAATGCAATGTATCTGTTGCGACGGTCAGTAAGGCACTGAATGATCATAGCGACATTGGCCCTTCGACCAAGAAAAGAATCAGGGAAACCGCAGAAAAGTTCGGGTATCATCCTAACGGATCTGCCAGGGCACTTAAGACGAAGCGTACCTATAATATAGGTGTGCTTTTTGTTGACGAGGGAAGAAGCGGCCTGACCCATGATTATTTTGCGAGAGTTCTCGACAGCTTCAAAAGAGTATCGGAAGAGTCGGGATATGATATTACGTTTATAAATGCCATGAGCCACAATATGTCATATCTTGATCATTCAAGGTATCGCGGCGTTGACGGAATAGTTATTGCCTGTGTTGATTTTAACGACAGGGACGTTCTGGATCTTATCAACAGTGATATTCCGGTGGTTACCATCGACCATGTATTTGATAACAGGATATCCGTTGTTTCCGATAATATCGGAGGCATGAGGGACCTTGTGGAGTATGTGCACTCTCTCGGACATGACAGAATAGCGTATATTCACGGAGATGACACGGCGGTTACCAAAAATCGTGTTGCGAGTTTTTATAACACCCTGCAGAGGCTCGGGATCGGGATCGATGACAATTACTCCATCGCATCGGCTTACCGTAACCCTAAGCTTGCGGCAAAGTACACAAAGCAGCTTCTGGAGATGAGAAAGCGTCCCACCTGTATTCTCTATCCCGATGATTATTCTGCGATCGGAGGATTGAATGCAATAGAGGAAGCGGGGCTTTCGGTTCCGGATGATATTTCCGTTGTCGGATACGATGGGCTGTACGTTTCACAGATACTGTATCCGAAGCTTACGACATATGAGCAGAACAGCGAAGAGATAGGACGCATTGCGGCACAGTCGCTTATTAATCTCATCCAGGCTCCGAAAACCACACTTATAGAGAAAATCATGGTCCCCGGGAAGATTCTTACCGGAGGATCGGTTAAAAAGATCAATTAGATATTTGAATAACTTAAATACGTGCGACACCGGTCTTGCGGGCTGCATCTGCCACAGCCTTAGCTACGGCCGGTGTTACTTTTTCGTTAAAACTGTCGGGAATTATGTACGCTGCGCTTCTGTCGTCATCAGTAACTATTCCGGCGATGGCATAAGCAGCTGCAAGTTTCATTTCTTCATTTATGTCCGAGGCGCGAACATCAAGGGCTCCGCGGAAAATCCCGGGAAAGGCAAGAACGTTGTTGATCTGGTTGGGATAGTCGCTGCGCCCTGTTGCCATTATGGCAACACCAGCCTCTTTGGCTTCCTCGGGAGTGATCTCGGGAACAGGATTGGACATTGCAAATACTATAGGCTTATCAGCCATCTTTGCAACCATTTCTTTTGTGAGAATTCCGGGGCCGGATACTCCGATAAACACATCGGCGCCCTCTATAACATCACCTAATCCACCCTTTTTTCCGAGACGGTTGGAAACCTTAGCCATTTCCGCTTTGATGGGGTTGAGGTTATCGCGGCCTTCATAGATCGCGCCTGTTCTGTCACACAGGATGACATTTTTGAGACCTGTCTGCATCAGAAGCTTTGTAATAGCGATTCCTGCTGCTCCGGCACCGCTTACAACAACCTCGATATCTTCGATTTTCTTATCAACGAGCTTTAATGCATTAATGATGCCGGCAAGAACTACAACAGCGGTTCCGTGCTGATCATCGTGGAATATGGGAATACTGCAGCGCTCCTTCAACTTCTTTTCTATTTCAAAGCATCTCGGAGCTGAAATATCCTCAAGGTTAACACCGCCGAATGATCCTTCGAGAAGGGCGACGGTATCAACGATAGTGTCTACGTCGTTTGATTTGATGCAAAGAGGAAATGCATCAACGTTACCGAATCGTTTGAACAGAACGCATTTTCCTTCCATAACGGGCATTCCGGCTTCGGGGCCGATATTTCCGAGCCCGAGGACTGCGGAGCCGTCTGTAACAACAGCTACAAGGTTGGATCTTCTTGTATATATATAAGAAAGGTCAGTGTCTTTTTCTATTTCAAGGCATGGCTGGGCAACGCCGGGTGTATAGGCGATTGCAAGCTGCTCCATTGATTCAACTTCGCAGCGGGGTGTGACTTCGATCTTTCCCTGCCATTCTTTGTGTTTGATAAGTGCAAGTTCTTTTGGGTCCATGATTTTCCTCCTGAAAATAAAAAAAGGCGCTCCGCCTGAAAGGACGCTCGGGCATTTGGAATCGCCTACGGCGATGGCCCTCGCGGTGTAGGCAGACAGATACCGTCCCCGCTCAAACGGCGCTCCGCCTGTCACGATCAAAGATCGTGACATATAGTACTGTAGCCCGAAGGGGGAACCAACGGGCTACGATGAGGGGAGTATAAATAATTAATAAGGGGTCGTAAATGAGAATCTATTGAAGGGGAGATTCTCGCTTACGAATGTTATTATATTATGGATATTAAAAAAAAACAACCGTTTTTGGAAAATAGTATCAAAAAAATTTTGGGACACAACATCTTGCGGATGGCGTATTTACGGGGCTTGCGGGGTATGGACACCTCCCGGAGGGCGTATATACAAGTGCTTGAAAAAAAGGGTGTAATAAGGCACAATATGTTGGGAGGAGGGACCTATGAAATATACTCTTATGGCGCCGTGCCATTTCGGTATGGAAGCGGTGCTCAAAAAAGAATTATTGCAGCTAGGATTAAATATAACGGAGGTCATGGACGGACGCGTGATCTTTGAAGGGGACGAAGGCGCGATCGCAAGAGCAAATGTCTTCCTTCGCACGGCGGAAAGAGTTCTTCTGATAGCGGGTGATTTTACGGCAACGACGTTTGAGGAGCTGTTTGAGGGCATTAGAAGCATCGACTGGGCAGAATATATTCCCGAGAACGGAAAATTCTGGGTAACAAAGGCAGCCAGTGTCAAGTCCAAGCTGTTTTCACCGTCGGACATACAGTCTATCGTCAAAAAGGCGATGGTAGAGAAACTGAAGGAGACGTACAGGACAGACTGGTTTTCCGAGGACGGGGACAGCTTTCCACTGCGTATCTTCATTAATAAGGACAGAGTTCTGGTCGGGCTCGACACAACGGGCGAGTCGCTTCATAAGCGCGGATATCGTAAACTTGTGAGTCACGCGCCCCTTGCGGAAAATCTGGCAGCGGGCCTTATAATGCTGACTCCGTGGAAATATGACAGGATACTTGTAGATCCTTTTTGCGGGTGTGGAACGATACCCATAGAGGCAGCGATGATGGCGGCGAAGATCGCACCGGGAATGAACAGGGAATTTACGGCAGAGGACTGGGTTCACATCGCACCGCGCAAAACATGGTACGAAGCGGTAGATGAGGCAAATGACATGATCGATATGAGCGTGCATCCGGATATTCAGGGATACGATATTGATGATGAGATGATAAAGGCCGCAAGACAGAATGCAGAGGATGCAGGCGTTGCGCAGATGATACATTTTCAGAGACGCCCCGTCTCCCAGCTGTCGCACCCGAAGAAATACGGATTTATAATCACGAATCCTCCTTATGGTGAAAGACTTGGGGAAAAGGATGAGATAACCGGTATTTACAAGGAACTTGCTGACAGATATGCCTCCCTTGATTCATGGTCCGCATTTGTCATAACCGGATATCAGGATGCGGAAAAATACATGGGACGCAGGGCGGATAAGAACCGCAAGATATATAACGGAATGATGAAGACATATTTTTATCAGTTCAACGGACCTAAACCGAAGGGAAAAGGGAAGGGAAATATTACGAAGTGAAATCTATGAGAACGAATCTTCTTCGCAGCGAACGGCTGAAAGAGAAAAAAGAGAGACTGAGAAGTTACAGAAAGTGGACGCTTGGTAATATTTTAGGTGATCTGGATCTAAGACGTGCAGACGGCGGAAAAAGGAGAAGGCGCATTACACAGGCCTGTATAATTGCCATTATGGCTGCACTTAGCATAGTACTGTACTGGTTTTGCTTCTTGGATTCGACGGTGTCAAGTGAGCTGTCGGTTTTTATATTCCTGTTTTACCTTGTTCCGATCTCTTTTATTTCGGTATTATACGGATGGGTCGGGGGAATCATATGTTTTACACCGGTTTTTGTCGTGGCGATATTTTTATCTCCCAGCTATGCATTTTTCCTGTTCTTTCACCTGATCGCAATATATATATTCAGCTATATAAAAACAGCCGGTATATGCAAAAGCATTCCGAGAACGATAATTGCGGGTCTTTGTTCAGGAATGGCACTCTCGCATTCGTATTACCTTATATTTGTGCTGATTCCCGGAGAATCATTTTCTGAGGTCACAATAGAGAGCTTGGTGCGGCATATCATCAATATAGTTCCACAGTCCGTTGTTATATGTCTGCTTATATACTGGTTTTCAAATAAATGTGCCGAATCGTTGAAGAATAAGCTGGGGTGCGAGAGCACTGATTCAAGCAGCTTTATTAATTTCATGCGCGACGGGAAAGGGCACGGATACAGAAGCCTTTCGGGAAAGATTTTTGCACTGTTTCTTGTGGAAGCCATATTTATGGGAATAGCCGCTGCGTTTTTTACAAACAGCCTGATTCCCAAAATGGTGGAAGAAAGCCGGCAGGAAAATTTTCAGGAAGGAGTGCTTCCCGATGACAATAATCCTCCGCCCAAACCTGATGAATCCGGGGATCTCGGGATGAGTGGCACCGGATTTGATGAACTGTTTAAACCGGGTGAATTCACGGATGCATTTGAGAAGGCGAGAAACCTTGATCCGGTGAACAGGTTTGCATACGATGATAAGGGGATAGCATTTGACCTGAAACTTATCATGATGCTGTTATGTGTAATTCATCCCATAGTGCTGGTCTCCAATTTCGTAGGTCAGAGGCTGATAGCAAAGCCCATAGTGGACATTACCGATGCCGTAAGCGGGTTCGGTGATGATGTGGAGCAAAGACTTGAGATAGAGAAAAGACTCTCATCAATAGATATACACAGCGAGGATGAGATCGAAGAGCTGTACGGTGTTGTTGACAAGATGGTCAAGGAGCTTAACAGTTATATCGATGAGATGAAACGGGAGCGTCAGCTTGAAGAAGATCTACGTGTAGCCAAGGCGGCGTCGGAAGCCAAGAGCACGTTCCTGTCAAACGTATCTCATGAGATAAGAACACCCATAAATGCGGTGCTTGGTCTTGACGAAATGATTTTGCGCGAAAGCGCGGATGAAAATATAGTAAAATATGCGGCGGATATCAAGAACTCGGGAAGAACTCTGCTGGCACTTATAAATGATCTGCTTGATTTTTCTAAGATCGAAGCCGGCAAGATGGAGATCATCCCGACGGAATATGAGCTTAGTTCAACTATAAACGACCTTATCAATATGGTAAGAGAGAAGGCTAAGGATAAGGGGCTTGAGCTCATTGTGGATGTGGCGAGCGATACACCGCATGTTCTGTACGGCGATGAGATCCGCATTAAGCAGTGCATCCTTAATATATTAAACAACGCCGTAAAATATACCCACAAAGGAAGCGTTACCCTGAACATTTCCGGGCGGCGCAAATCTGATGATGAGATATGGCTCTTTGCCCAGGTTAAGGATACCGGAATCGGGATCAAAGAAGAGGATCTGGCAAGGCTTTATTCGCCTTTTGAGAGAATTGAGGAGTCAAGAAACCGCACAATAGAAGGCACCGGCCTCGGAATGAGTATAGTCAAGCAGCTTCTTGACATGATGGGGACATCTCTTAAAGTGTCAAGCGTGTACGGAGAAGGGTCTGATTTTTCCTTTGAAGTAGCACAGCGTGTGGTCAAGTGGGACCCAATAGGCGATTTTAACGAGACTTACCGCAATTCCGTAAGCAGCACGGCCAAGTACAAGGTCAGCTTTATCGCTCCGGAAGCGGACATTCTGATCGTCGATGATACACCGATGAACTTGACCGTTGCCCGGGGGCTCCTAAAACCGACGAAGGTGAGGGTTGATACCGCCCTTAGCGGAAAGCAGTGTCTTGAGATGATACGGAGAAAATCATACGATATCATTTTTATGGACCAGCGGATGCCGGAAATGGACGGGGTTGAGACTCTTCATACTATGAAAGGACTGGGGGCGGATGACAATCTGTGCAGCAAGGCACCGGTTATCGTGCTTACCGCAAACGTTGTGGCCAATGCCAGAGAAGAGTTTATAAAGGAAGGTTTTGACGATTACTTAAGCAAGCCGATAGACGCGGCGAAGCTTGAGAAGATGATAAAGGACTATCTGCCGAGGGACAAGGTTAAGGCACCCTCTGATACGGAACTTTCAGAAGATACACCGGAACATGAGGATGATTTTGTAAAGCGTCTTGGGGAGGTTTCGGGTATCGATGCAAAAGCTGCACTTGCAAATTGCATGAATGCGGATATATTAAAAGGTGCGGTTCATGATTTTTGCGTCTCGCTAAAGAGTGAGCCCGATAAAATAGAGGGGCTGCTTGCAGACGGAAATATCAGGGATTATACGATAGCCGTTCATGCACTGAAAAGTTCGGCAAGGCTTATAGGAGCGCTGGAGCTTAGTGCTTTGGCTGCGGAACTTGAAAAAGCGGGAGATGATCTTGACAGGGAAAAGATCGATGCAAAGACACCGCAGCTTCTTGAAATGTACAGAGGATTTTATGATAAGCTCACGCCGCTCGAAGCAATGGATGGAGAGGATGATCCGGATCGGCAGGAGATAGATGCGGGAGGGCTTGCAGAGGCATATTCCGCTATCCGTGAAGCCGTGGAGGCGTTTGATTATGATACGGCAGATGATGTTGTGAATATGCTGAAGGAGTACAGAATACCGGATGAGGAATCCGAAAAGTTCACGCGAGTGTGCGATCTTGTAACGAGGCTTGATCGTGATGCACTTATGGAGGAATTGTGATGGACAAGAGAGTTCTGCTTATCGGAGAGACAGTCGGATTTATGATGAATGCCATCATAAACGGACTTAAGAAGGAGGAATATGAGGTCGAGGAAGTAACGGCGAAGATCGGCAACGTGGGGAAATTGTCTGATATTCCGAAGATAGTTATCCTGTATCTCGATGCGGAACTTGCTGCGGACTCGGAGTTTCTCGTGTATCTCAAAGACATTGTCATAGAAAAGGAATTGTCACTCTTCGTTGTCGGTAATGACCAGGAAATAGAAGAGATTGTCGGATTTATTCCCGAAGAGATAGTGACCAGAAAGGTCTTAAGACCGCTTAACGTCAAGGAACTTGCAGGGTATCTCGATGCGGAGGTTGAGCGCGGAAGAGCGGCCGAGGAACATAAAAAGATACTTATTGTCGATGATGATCCGACAATGCTTCGGATGATCAAGTCACTTTTGGATAAGAACTATCGTGTATATATGGCAAATTCGGGAATGAATGCGATAACGTTTTTGGCTAACAATAAGGTCGATCTGATATTGCTTGATTACGAGATGCCTGTCATATCCGGTGCAAAAGTACTTGAGATGATTAGGAGCGAAGTTGCGACGGCGGACATTCCGGTAATGTTTCTAACATCCAAGAATGACAAGGAAAGTGTTATGCAGGTATTGTCACTAAAGCCTGAAAAATACCTGCTCAAAACGATGCCCCCCGAGGAGTGGCTGTCAAATATAGATGAGTTTTTTGGGAAATGTTGAGCGACCGATTGGGTAAATGATTATAGGAGGGGTCTGATTATACAATGAAGATAATATTTGCAACGGGAAATGAAAACAAACTCAGGGAGATACGGCAGATAACAGAGAATATGGGGATAGAGATCGTATCGATGAAGGATGCCGGATACTATACAGAGGTTGAAGAGACCGGAACGACCTTTGAAGAAAATGCCTACCTTAAGGCAAGCGCTATCGCGAAAAAATGCAATCTTCCTACGCTTGCGGACGATTCGGGACTGGAGATAGATTATCTTAACAAAGAGCCCGGGATTTATTCGTCAAGGTTCATGGGTGAGGATACACCGTATTCCGTCAAGAATGCGGAACTCCTGCGGAGAATGGAAGGAGTCCCTGATGAAAAGCGGACTGCACGCTTTGTCTGCGCAATCTGTCTTGTTCGACCGGATGGGTCAAGCGAGACTGTCAAGGCAACCATGGAGGGACGTGTAGCATATAAGAGTGCCGGGAAGAATGGCTTCGGTTACGATCCCATATTTTTCCTTCCGGAAAGAGGTTGCACTTCGGCCGAACTTTCGCCGGAAGAAAAGAATGAGATATCCCACAGAGGCAAGGCGCTTCGGATGATGAGGGACATTCTGGAGAAAGAGATTACCAGTTGACTGAGGTAGTCATAACATGAAAGTATTGATTTTAAGCGACACACACGGATATAACGATACGATGTACGAAGTCATTGACAGGGAAACTCCTTTTGATATGCTCATTCATTGCGGGGATCTGGAGGGGGCATATGATGAACTTCGAACAAAGGTTAACTGCACACTTCACGTTGTAGCCGGTAATAACGATTATGACCCGGATATGGACAGGGTAAAAGTATTCGATATCGGAAAATACAAGGCAGTACTTACCCACGGGCACAGGTATCGGCTGTATTCCGATCTTTCGCCACTGTTTTATCTTGCGGTTGAAAATCACGCTGATTTTGTTTTCTTCGGGCATACACATGTTCCGATGATAAAAGAGGAGGGGCCGGTTACGCTTATCAATCCGGGTTCGCTTACATATCCCAGACAGCATGGCCGCAAACCGTCATATATTGTGGGTACAATAGAGGATGGAAGCAATCCCGTATTCGAGGTCAGATATTTGTAATGACTGATTTTAACGAACTGTTTTGTGACAATATTTTGAACATAAGCACCGTCGGGCGTGATGATACACATGTTTCCGACGGGGTTTTTGCATATGAGCCGACGTCATATCTGGTTCTCGACCGGATGCATGAGAAGGGAATGTTCAGTGATATCAATCTGCTGGTGGATTACGGCTGCGGAAAAGGCAGAGTGCCTTTTTATATTGCATATTATTGTGAACGTGCGGCAATCGGAGTAGAGTCGGAGGATGATTTTTACAAGGCTGCCGAGAAGAACAGGGAGAATTTCAAGCTGTCGGGACTTGTGGAGTTCGTGCACCTGAAGGCGGAAGATTATGTAGTTCCCGACAGAGCCGATGTGTTCTTCTTCTTTCATCCTTTTTCCGAGGCTGCGCTCGAAAAGGTCCTGGGCAATATCGAGGAATCGTATCAGAGATGCCGGCGCAGGATAAGGCTCATAATGTACTATATGACCGCGGAATACATCAAGCTGATGAAAAATCATCCCGAGTATGAGCTTATATCCAAGACGGACTGCCGCGACCTGTTCAAAAACCGGGACGGAAGGGATTTTGTGTTCTGGTATGAGAAGATCAGTTGACGATTGGGGCAAAGGGTGGGTATAATCTTCTTACAAGCGGTTCCCCCTATCAGCATACGGGGTGTGGCTCAGTTTGGCTAGAGCGCGTGGTTTGGGACCACGAGGCCGCAGGTTCGAATCCTGTCACCCCGAGTACAACTTTGATCCCGGAAGTTCGCTGTTTATGCGGCTTGCGGGATTTTTGTTATCGTAAAAATCACCCCGATTTTTGGTTACCCTTGGTTACCCTGGTTACCCTAAGATTATTACCTTCGAGGAGAGCTTTCGCTTCCGACAAATCGATGCCTGTGTAGTAATGTCTGGAAGCACTTTGGGGTGAATTGCCGTACAGGACTGATGCAAGGTAGATGTTGCCACCCGACGCGTTACATATGCGCGTAATCCCGTTCCGGCGGAAACTGTGTGGACCACGTGTAAACTCGCGTGATATTTCTATATCAAGCTTCTTACACATACGTTCGTACAGTCTGTAGACAACTTTGTTGCTGATGACGCCGTTTTTCTTGGAGTCATCGGGGAATAAGTACGGACTGGCCGGATAAAATCTGTCGCAGGCTGCCTTCAGGCGATTAATAAAGTCGGATATGTCTGATGTTATCGGAAATTCACGATCCTTGTAGGTCTTTGTGTGATAGACGATCACAAGATCTTTATTGCTCTTATCCGTTATTTGTTCTTTTGATATACGGATACTGTTCCCACTTATATCCGACCACATCATAGGCGCGACCTCTCCTCTGCGCAGTCCCATGATGATCTGAAGTTCCAACGCATAAGCCGGAATGTACCCGGGCTTTTGCGATTGCTTCTCGTGAAGAAAATCAAGCATACGTTCTACATCTTCGGTACTGTGAACTCTCAGATGAACAGCAGTATCTCTTGCGAGCATATCGTTAAACTTCTTGAAATCGATCCTCTTATAAGGGTTATCGATTATCCAGTACTGTTCGTATGCGAGCTTAAAGGTAGAACTGAGGATATTCCTCATATTCATAAAAGCCTTTTTCTTCAGATCATGCTGCTCGAGTGTGGTAAAACAGAGTTTTTCTATATCTGTCTTGGTAATGTCATCAATATGCATGTTTTCAAACTCTGTATCACCAAAGAACCGCTTGTAGTTTGACCTGGCAACATTTATGGTGTTCATTGTTGAAATAAGCTTTTCGGGATCCTTTATATATCTGGTCTTCTCTAACAGTACTGCTTCAAAAGCATCCTTAAAAGTCTTACGACATGAACCATTTACGCCTTTCTCGTACTCATATACCTTCTCTTTTAACTTTTCAAGGTTCTTGGCTTTTATCTGCTTACGGCCGCCTGCAGCAGACAGATAAACATGATAATACCCATCACTGCTTGGCTTTGCCGGAAATGTATAAGATGATAAGATCTGTTCTTTTTCCATCTTTTGGTACCATTTCCGCAGATTTGTTCAAGGTCCCCCTCTTCATTTATGAATTTGTAATCCCCTTAAGAATACAACGCCAAGTAGGGCCTCCAGGTGCAGTTGCACCTGAAAAGCCCTGAATAGTATCTGACACCGGTCAGAAAGGACAATTGTATCCCTTCATTTCGATCATGGCCTTTAGAAAACCTTTACAATTGATAAAGTCAGCATCATCGGGGATATATGTTTTGTCGGAGAACTCTTCGCAGATGTGTTTCTCCATGAGTTTTGCTGTCCCGCCGATGAATATAAGATCGGTGGAAGCTATATCCCAGTCTTTCAGCACCTTGGCTATCCTTGACAGGTGATCCGTGAGAACCTTATCTATGATCGCATCGGTTTTTTCATAGCCGTCAACGTAGCCCTTTTTAAGAAAGATTTCTATATCCCTGTCGTTGAATGAGGCGTCACAATAGGCATTAAGCCTGTTTCGAAGCTGTGAGACGATCGAGAACAGCCCAAGCTTCTCTGTCTTGCATAATTCCGGCTGAAGATCTCCTTTATCAAAATAGCTGGCATTTAAGTTAAGCCCTCCGATATCTATAATACCGGTCCTCTTCTCGAAATGATCCGGCAACATGAACAGTGCTCCGAAGCTTTCCGGGAATACACAGCCTTTTTCTTTTTCGATGTAGTAATATCTGTCTGTGCCGTTTATCCTGATATCGACACGTCCGTCAGGAAAAATGTACTCGTAAAAGTCGGCCTTCATCTCTCCGTTAGAAAACACTGACAGGGGACACCCGATCGAGGGGATCACCGTATCCCCGTTTTCGGTAACAAGAGCGATGGCAACCAATGTCATGATCTTGTGGATCATATCCTTCTTGGAATTGCTGTAGCTGCTTTCCCCGCCGATCACTCCAACCATCCAGTCGCCATATATCTCCGGATCACTTCCTTCCACGGATACAATGTACTGCGATTCTTTCATGCACAGCTCAACAAGGGCATTTCGCTTTGCTACATTCGTGGCTATGATTTCTGTTCTTATTTCCGATGTGTTCGTATCATAAGCACATACTTTTGTGTTTGCTTTTCCGCTATCTACTGAAACTATTTTTAAATTCATTATCTAACCCTCCTATCATTATTTATAAGTCTGTGAAACTGCTTTTATTTACACCGCTGAAAATGGAACTGTTAAACGTCATTACTGTTTTCGTCTGAGGCTGGCTTTTGACTGTTTCATGTTCAGGTGGTGCTTTTGCCGATTGGATCATTGATTTTGTATCAGATACCTCGGTCGGATGAGTATCAGCATCCATGACAGTTTTTGCATTTTTTGCTTCGGAAACCGGAACAGGATCTCGGATGTTCACTGTAGAACCTGCTGACCTGTGGCCGCTGCATATGCGTTCGTTTGCCCACCTCTCGATTTCGATTATCATGCTGCTTTCGTCAAGACCATCGATATCAAGTTCCACAACAAGGGCTGCGAACACCCTGTAGATCAGATGATTCCTTCTGCCACGGGATCCGGCTATTATATTTCTGAACAGAGCCCAGTGACGTTCATTCATGTATTCGTCTCCGTATTTTAAGTACATTCTCAATCCCATATGTCTCACCTCCTTCCTGCCAGGGATCAAAGTAGGATGTTTTGAAGTGTTTTTCCCCTACATAGATAAATAACGGAAATAAATTTGAGTTTGGAAAAGATTTTGAAAAAAAGTGGGAAAAATCAAAATGAAAAGAAATCATGATTAACAAGCACAGATAACGTGCCCTAAACGGCCACATTATCGCTTGTCAAGGGAGCATCCCTTATACCCTGTCGAGCGTAGCTCGAAGAAAGGATGCCCAAGTATATCTTCGTATATACAAAAATATCCCGGGACGCCTTCGGACGTCCCGGGACTACCGCGCTCCGGATGAACCGATCAATAAAACGTTAAGAGTGATCATGCATTTGAGATCGGCTCATCCTGCGCTTGGTTTATTGATTTTTACCGCAAAATGCACATCAGGCGAAGCCTGACCGGGTGAAGGGGAGACCCCTTCCAAGCGATAATGTACCCGTTTAGGGCACGTTATCTGTGCTTGTTATTTCATTTTTTTGAAGTTTGGGGTATATCTCATTTTTCGTTGATTTCGATCGTTTCTTATTCAACCAAACGAAAGATGAACCGATCCCACAGCCTGTTATTTACAGAAGCTTTACAGATCGGTTCATCTGGAGTGCGGTAGGGCAAACGGTAGTGCGGCAGATTAAGCCGACAAAATGGAAGGGTAACGGATAATACTCATGTTTCATAGTCGTTTTATGTCATTTTATAGTCGGTTTATGCCAATGGGGTTGATTATACGAAAAAACGGGCGATTATATAATCAGAGGCAGTATTGAGGCTTCTGAAAAATGACAGATGGGAGGTGAGAGCATGTACAGAAGTACGAGTAACTTAGGGGCAATTCTCGGGTATGGAGGATATGGTAATTCCATATACAGTAACCTGTCACAGATCTCCAGTCTGAGATCCGGAGCATATTCGAAGCTTACAAATGCATATTATGGAAGATCCGGAAGCAAAAATGCGATACAGAATACCAGCGCATATAACAGGCTCAGGACAACAGCGTACAATTCACAGACAGCATTGAAAACGGTCGGAACGGAGGCTGCTGAACTGACAACATCCGCAAACATCCTTACCGATACCGGGAAGAACAGCCTTTTTGCAAACGTTGATACTTATGATGCTGATAAGGCCTTCAAGGCAGCGTCAGATTTTGTAAACAATTATAATGATACGGTATCAGCACTTTCAAAAACTGACAATACCAACGTAAGAAGCGCCGGAGCATGCATGACAAGAATGACAGGTATCATGAAGGACAGCCTTTCCAAGGTTGGTATCAGTGTCGGAGTCGATGGAAAGATGTCCATTGATGAAGAAGGCTTTAAGAAGGCAGACCTGAATACTGTAAAATCACTGTTTAACGGAAACGGATCATATGCAAAGATTGTGTCAAATTCCGCGCAGAGAGTTCAAACGACCGTAAATACACAACAGCTTTACGGCGGTAGTGTATATGGTAACAGCGGGTCATATTATAGCGCTTTAATGGGATACGGCGGATATGGCGGTCTGTATTCCGGATATGGATTCAACAGTTTCTTCTGATAGGCATCTAATTCTGTTTTATTCATTCAAGGCACTCTGTATGTCATCGGCAGGGTGCCTTTTACAATTCACGCGAGAAAAGTGTATCTCATATTATAGTCGTTTTATGTCATTTTATAGTCGTTTCACGACATGGAGGTTATTAATGGCGTGATCCATGTCGATAATAGTTATGAACAATTGGATTTGTTCGTTCATTGCATGTGAATGGAAAAGGATTTCAAAAACAAGCCAAAGGAGGGCAATGCATGGCAATTGATTTAACCACACTTAACACTACCGAGATCATACCGCAGAAGGTATACAATTCATACAATTCCTATAAAGCTGATCAGAATAAGATCAGGGAAAACTGGGAAGAGAAAAAGGCGTCTGCCACAGATCTGATCGAGGAATCAAAAAAGAACGGATCATACAGGGAAAGTGCTTCGCTTGAAGGTGCCGGTGTAATCGGTATTACTGCCGGGAAAGGTGCGTATTGTAATTATTCGCTGGATGCGTTCTTTAGGAAAGATATGCCGCTTTTATCTGATGATAACGGAAATTTCACAGTTGGAGGCGCAACATTTACCAGAGAGGAACTTGAGGAATGCCGCGCGGTCATGAAGGCTTCGGTTGATGGAATCGGATGCGGAATCGGCAAGAATACGAACATAGATTACAGAAACTATGCGGAAATGGAGATTGCGGCAGGCGGTGTCAGGGCATATGCCAGCGAGAATCTTACAGAAAAACAGGCGGCGGTTGTAAATAAAGCGATGCAGGAATACAACGACGCACTGATAAAACTTGAAAAGGATACACTTGAAAGAGTAGGTGCCGTTGATATAACGGGAAATGAATTGTCCAATTATTATGGAAAAGCTCAGCCTATCCCTAAAGAGGCACTTGATCGAATACATAGTTTCAATAGTAATTCGAAGCTAAATAGCGGCGATTTTGGAACTATTCAGTCTGCAACTAATGAGGAACTTATAAACAAGATCAGGGATATGTTCTCAAAACTTGACTATTCTGACAGTTCATCGCTTGATCCTGTTACAGAAAAGTATAAGGAACTCATTACTCCGGCTAAGATGTCACTTGGAGTTTCCTCCGCGAATGGCTATTTGTCACAGGTATTGAATCAGGATGTGTCAGGGTTCCAAAACCTGTTCAAGAACATGATGAATGTCATAAGATATCGTTCTATAGATTTCAAATTATAACTGAGACAGGAGGAAATACCATGAAGGTCGAAAATACATCATTTTATATAGGCGAGAGTGTGACGGGCACATCAAATCGAGAACAGGGTTCGAAGATTGGACAATCAAAATCATCAGGATTATCAATAAATGGAAGTACATTTGCAGCCCAGAATGATCCCATTGCAGCTAAAAGGGAAGAAGCGAAGAAGAAAGCGATGAAGATCATAGGTGATGCGTTTGCGAACGATCGTAAGATAGACGATGATCTCAATGCAAGAAGCGAGAATATACGTAAGTTAAAGGGTGTTCAGAATGATGCCCGTAAGGCTGTGAGCGAAATAGAGGTGGATAGGGCGGCTCTTTGTGACACATATGGTGTTGATGCTGATAGTGCTGAAGAAAAGGAACTAAAACTCCTTGAGAAGGAATTCAGGGCCCGTCAAAAGGGGTCCGATGTTCAACTTACTAAGGAGGATATGGAGGAGATCGCTAAGATCAAGGCAAAAGGTCTTACGGAGTATCAGAGCAGATCCATGGAAATGCTTGATTATGAAAAACCATATCTCGATGCGGCATATGAAGCAAAACAGGGTATCGAAGAAGAAAACCTTACGATCAGTGCGATAAAGAGAGAACTTGAAAAGAATACCGGTATGTTAAAAGCACAGGACAAAGCTGATGCTATTGAGGAAGCTGCATCGAAAGAGATCATGGGCATGCTTGTTGATGAGGCAAAAGAGCATATCGACGAAGAAGCCAAGGAAGCAGAAGAAAAGGCCAAGGAGAAACAGGAGAAGGAAGAAGAACTGCAGGAGAAGATCGATGCTGCTAGGGAAAGACGTAAGGAAGAAGAAGAACTTACCGAAGACATCGTGGAATCCGCCCAGGATCTTAATGTTACAACAGCCAACATAAACGATGCCCAAAAGGATATTAAGGATATGATGAACAAGTTGGCACTCGTTGAAGAGGACATGAAGGGTGCTACTGTGGATGAAAGATCATAATACTATTGGAGGATGTGATAAAAATGCGTGTTCTCACTAATGTATCTAAAGCTGAGCTTGATTATCTTACTAATCAGCCCACTGCAAAGAAAATGATCGAAAAGGTCAAATCAGAAGGTATATATATTCCTGAAGGAGATGCACAGGCTGCGGCTGATTTTGTTGCAATGCGTAATCAGCAGAAACAGGAAGCTTCACTGAAGATATCTGATGAGGGTATGGCTGCGCTGAAGAAAGAAAACGAGGCAAAGGAAACTAAAGCTACTTCCGAGAGAAAGGATTCCAGAGAGGAACAAATCAAGGAGAAGATCGCCGAGTTGAAGAAAGAACTGGCAGAACTGAATTCCAAGCATCCAACCGATGAGAAGGCTAAAGAGGCTCTTAAGCAGAAAGAGAATGCGATCATGCAACAGATTGATGCTCTTACGATGCAGCTGCTACAAATTCAGAAACACAACAGTGAATCAAATTCATAAAGGATATTGATTGGTACTACCATTCAATATATATGTCGGGTCACGCCGTAAACGTGGCCCGATAACTCAAAAAACAACAAGCTACGGATAGCAATGGAATTCAAGGATGAAGAGCAAGGGATCCTTGGATTCTTTTTTATGAAAGGGGCAAATGATTATGGTGCAAGTGCAAAATGAGATATATGGATTTCGTTATTATGATCAATACGGTAATCATCAGACAGTTTCACTGCGAAGGGATGATCAGGGAGGCTTTGCCAGAGTAAATGATGATGGAAGCGAGGAGGCGCTCTTGGAACTAAAGGGAATAAGCGTATCAGATGCGCCTATCCCGTGTGAGAACTACAACAATCTTAAGAATTCCGGTGCGGGCTCTCTTCTTGGTTGGAATACGATTTTTCATGAGTCTTTCGATGTGATGAAGGAGTATTATGCCGGAAGAACATCCTGTGAAGATGTATCGGAATACATCATGAGTCTTTGCCATTTCAGTACATCGTCTAAATCTCAGATTACGGAGTCACTGTCGGTGATATACGAACATATGTCACGGGCAAATACAAGAAATGCCGTCAACCAGAATATGAAAGAGGCAGAAAAGCTGTTTTCGGATACAGGACTGAGAAAAGATATCGGTGATTATTACAGCGATCATAAAGGGATAATCTATTACAACTCCACATACTATTTTTCTTGTGAAAGTATGCAGAGTGTTATAAAAAGTACAATCGACGATATAGCACAGCGATATGGAGTGGAAAAACCGGAATACGATAAACTCGAAAATAAACAGACATTTATAGACGGTGGGATCACTTATAACGGAGTTTGGAATCACGAGACTTTTGAAACAAATCATTATCATACAATGTCAGGTATGAGTTTTATAGACAACGATTACACCCCTAAAGATGAATTCATATACTGTGAGGCCAGTATCCGATTGAGTGAGGAACATAGTAGTGACAGGCTGCAGTCTATCGTAAAGGATTATGTTAATGCTAACCTTCTTAATACGGATAGTGGCAAAACACATAGTATACTGATGGAACTGGAGAGAAATAGTCATAACATATCGGGGCATATTGACAAGAGAAATATAATTCACCGAAATCTTGCCGAGTATGGAATTCAAATAAACAAAACACCGGATCGATTATGGCATTCGGATTATTTCGGGATGTTATGTATTTGATCATATGAAGCCGAACTGAGATTACTACCACGGAAAAAATAAGACAATAGAAGAAAATATGCTAAGGAAGGCGCTTGAGTTCAATGGAATGATCACTGGATTCAGGCGTCATTGTATTTCAAACAGGAGGGGCTGGCCATGACAGGAACATCGATTGAAGCAACTTACAGTTACAGTAGATATGCAAGTAATCAGACAGCGAGCAAAAGGACGGGGCAACCATCTTTTTCGGAAAAGACAGATGAAAAGGTAACAGAGGCTGTTAAGAAGGAATCCCAGAGGGGAACGGTAATGGCTGAATACTATTCAAGAAAGCCTCAATACAAGGAAAAACAGATAGATAGGGTAAACCTGGGGTACTCCGTATTGTCGTCCGTCGGTCTTTCGGCGGAGGATATGGAAAACATGTCCATGAGCGAATTCAAGGATATTATAAGCAGAACAATTGCCGGTATTCCCCATCACGGAACAAGGCCTTATGACGAGGAGACCGTTCTTATAACGGAAGAAGGCTGGAAAAATATGAAAAAAGATCCTGACTACGCAGCTTGGGTAGTGGGGGTTATCAAAGAAGACCGGTCTGTCAGCAATCCTTTCTTCGGCATGGGTGACAAAGGGGCGTTCATAGTGCAGACTTTTGGAGCGTCACCATCAGATTATAAGGGACAAAGCTTCAGTAAGATATACGGTGGTACTGCTGCTGGGGCACGTTCGGCTTATAATGCAGCGACAGCAGGAGGAGGGATAGTAACACGAGGCCCGCAGGCCGATTTACAGCCTCCGGCTGATTATAATCTTTGGGAAGAGAAAAGAAAGGCACGGCAAAAGAAGCGTAAGGAGCTTATTGAAGCTGATATCCAGGCAAAGTATATGCAAAAAAAACGTCTTAATGAGATGTATGAGAACAAATACTATCAAAATAAGGCTTTGGAAAGCTCAAGAAATACAGCACACTTTTTTGATACGAGGAATAATACGCCTTCAGTGATGAAATCGCCTGCAAGTATAGCTGCATCATACGAGGCGGCCTTTATGACAGCCGATATAGCGGAAATGTTTTAGGGGGATGTATGAATAACATGATTACTATCAGTAATATGAGCCGGGCATTCCGGCAAAACCCGGTTCGCACATCAAATAGCATCGGTGATAATAGGAGCTCCTTTTCGGAATGCATCCAAAAAGAAACGGAAAAAAACGTTCGTGAGAGCAACAATCCTGTAAGAAGCGAATATGAGTACCGGATGTATTTGAACGACAGGCTGCAGAATCTGTCATTTGATTCATCTAACAGAATGGATACGACGATGATATCGTTTTCGGATGCCGGTATCCGAAGGATGATGGATGATCATGAATACGAAGAATGGGTGGTCAGCCAGGTTAAGGCTTTGTTTTCGTCAAATGATCCGTTTAGTACTCTAGCTGGCGGTAAGTTTATAATAATGCGCTTCGGAGAAAACGAATCGGACCTTAGCATTAACGTGGAGCGGGCCGGTTTTACGAACGGGCAGGACAGTATGATGCCCAAGGTAAGGAACGAGGATGACGGATTCTGGACACGACGAGAGGAAAAATTTAAGGAGCAGATGGAGATAAACAGACTTGTAAAACAAAAGGAAGCTGAAGGGTTTTCGGTCATGATCAATCCTTTTGCTATGGAGCTGAGTGCCAACAAAAAAGCAGGATCATAGTCGTTTTATGTCATTTTATAGTCGTTTCAGGAAATGGCCATATATTTCACTTTAAAAATGCCGATATAAATACAATAATTCAGAGGGGGAAACGGGGAGCATGAATGTCTTTATTTGTGACGATGACAGAAAGGATATAGCCAGGCTGAAAGCGCTGATCGATGACTATGATTCAAAAAAACATATCGGATTTACAGTATCAGGATACAGATCCGGTATGGAAATGCTTGAGGCCATAAGAAAAGGAAAGAGTGTGGATATTATCTTTCTTGATATCAACAAGGACATCATGGACGGGCTGACGGTTGCCAGGAAGATACGGGAACTTCGTGAAGATGTCCCGATCATACTTGTAACCACGTTTATGAACTATGCGCTTGACGGATATAAAGTCCGGGCAAGTCGTTTTCTGATAAAGGATGATCTTGATAAGACATTCCCAGAGTGTATGGATGATATCTGCGGTGAAATACGAAAAAAAACTAATACAATAGTCTTTTCCTGTGTTGAAGGAGAGATCAAACTGAAAGCCTCGGATATCGTATTGTTTGAAACATCCGGTCATAAGAGCCTGATCCAGTTGCGTGACCGGACATATCAAATCTATGAGAAGCTTGAGAACTTGGAGGAAATGCTAAAAGGTCAGGGCTTTCTGCGCACTCATAAGAGCTTTCTTGTGAACATGGTGCATATCCGTAACATCAACAGTTATATCCTTACACTTGATAACGGTCGGGAGATGTCCGTCCCGAAAGCAAGATATAAGCAGGTAAAGCAGGAGTATACATTGTTTATGGGGAAAGAATTATGATCGAATGGTTGGTTTTGATTGCCACGTGCTCTTTGGAAACGGCATTGTGTCAATACTATTATGATTCTTTCATGTTCTTCAGGTGGGACAAATCCCAAAGAATCATATCATTCATTTTGGTTACGATTATGGGCGCAGGAAATGCTGTTTTATTTGAAATACTGCCCGATAAGTATTATCCGATAAAACTGTTAACATATATTGTTATCCACATGATTTTTGTGAAAACATGCTACCTATCAGGTTGGATAATGAGCATTTTCTTTTCAAGTTCCTGCATTCTTTTACAAATTCTGGTTCAAACGGAAATATATGTATTGTTCCGCTTCAAGCACGGAGATAACCAGATTTTTATAAATATCATGTGCTGGGTATCCTGCTTGATTGTGTTTTTCATAGTGGTCTTCCTTCGAAAAAAGCTTCCGCTGATAAAAGAAATATACAAGAAGGAATCTGATGAGTTGTCGCGTTTTATATGGCTCCCGCTTTCCATGGTAGTAGTCGGACTGTTTTCCTATGCGTATTTTGTATCGGATTCTGATATGGGACTTTTTGAAATCTCAATCTCAGCTGTATTGATTGCTGTTAATATCGTTTCTATGTTTCTGTTGCAGGAGGCATTGGTTAAAGATGAGAAGTTGAGACTATCCGAGATACAAGTTGAGAGAAAGCAGAACCAGCTTCAGGCGTTTCATAATATGCAATCTTTATATGAGTTTCAGGGACGAAAACTTCATGATTACAAAAAGCAGCTTGCTACATTGCAGGAACTGATGAAAAGTGGAGATGTTGATACGGCGATCGAACTCACGGAACAGATAACCAAGAATATAGCCGTTGAAGCAGCTGAGATAAATGTCGGGCATCCGGTGATCAATGCTGTATTAAACCAGCAGTATCGCATTGCAAAGGGCAAAGGTATCGGTATGACCTTCGCCATCAGCGATCTGAAGGATGTGACACTCCCGGATGATGATATCGTTGTTTTGCTTGGAAACCTTCTTGAAAATGCTATTCATGCATGTGAAAAAGTCATTAAACAGGGTCGCACGGCTTCCATCAGTGTAAAGTTCGTGGAAAAGGACGGAAGGATCATACTGAATGTCCGTAACCCGATCAGTGAAAAAGTTGAGATAGTGGATAATAAGGTGGTTAACCCATCTGAAGAAGGACATGGCATCGGATTATCAAATGTGGAATCGGTAGCCGAAAAGAACGATGGTACATTTGCAATATCCTGCGATGATAAGGAATTTACAGCAGTAGTTATGATATGAGGAATAGTCGTTTTATGTCATTCTATAGTCGTTTTAGGACATCCCTATAATATCAAAAAGAATAGTGTCGATAACCTTATCAGATAACATGATATGAGCTATGGATAGCGGCTGTGTTCAAAGGACTGAACTTTGATAGCGGCCGTTTTTTATGAGAAAACATATCTGTTTAGCAACAAAATACAAACAGTCAAACCGCTCGGACCTTTCCGGAGAGCGGTGCAGCTCTGACTGACAGATGAGCTGCGGAAAGGAGAAAACGTATGTCAATAGCAGGTTTAGGAACATTTCAAAGCAAGACAACTTACTATGCCATGTTTAGGGGTGGAAAGGGGAAAGATGTCTCCGCGCAGGATTCTTTTGAAGGAAAACTGGCACAGGATGATTATGGAATCGGAAATGATAAGAACATGATCACGGAAGTATCCAAAGAAAGCTTAATGTCTAAGGATTTGGATGCTACGTGTATTCCGATCATGAGTAAAGGATATGGCGATCCGGCTGCGTATACCAGATGTATTACGGCCAATATCAAGACAAAGGAGGCGTACGCGCAGCAGAATTCCAACGGAGAAGTGATCTATTCATACCGGGAGACCGAGCAGTCATTCAATATCATCATCAATTCTGATGGTAAAGACAAAACATACACTATAACTGGTATAGATGAAAATGGCGAGGAGTTCGAAAGAGCATTTGATCCCTATGATCTTGATCCAAAGGATATGGATTATCCCGAGTTTGCGGCGATGTGTATGTACATAAGACAGACAGATGAAACGGCTGATCTGATAGCAAGCAGCTATTTTACGGATACGAGCTATTTCGACGGGATATTTGATAGAGGTGATCGCGTTAGCCTGTTGGGCCAGTATGCTGAAGAGTATGGTGATACAGAGCCTTCTCTTGCAAACCTCGCAAATAAGATATTTGACGCTATAAATACCTTCTTCGACAGAACAATGAGAGAAAGTGGATTTTACGATGAGGCATTTTCACTTTTGTTTGCTGATCTTGATGATATCGAGACACAGGAAAAGATAAGTGCGATCAAAAACGGATATACCTATTCTGACACCACAACCGATGCGGTATCTGAAACAATTGTTTCAAAACATAATCAGTATACAGATCCTGATACTGAAGAGATTGTTCCTGTGAACATTAAATATATTACAGCTTATACGGACCAGGGCATTTCATGTAAGGAAATATCAGATGTTGGGGGAAAGATATCGCAGAGGGATTTATGGAGTCTTTCGTATGATTCCCCGGACAGTTATGAAAAGGTCCAGGAGTTCTTAAAGAGTTTTTCGAAGGATCAGAATCTTACATTCGCTCCACAGGAGAAGTTCTGGAAGGATTTCATGAAAGATGATTTTGATATTGACGGATTCCGCGCATACTACGATTCCACCGATAACGGAAAGATAGATGTTGAGAAGGCCCTACAGGAGGGCAGGAAGCTGGGAGATATCCTGACCGAGCCTTATGCTGAATATATCAACAACACTCATTTTATCGGCAAGGTGTTTACGGAACAGGAAATGTGGGATAATTGGAACTCCCAAATAGAAGCAAACCAAAGGGCTTTGGGCATAAACAGTACAGGAGATAAAATGCCCACTGATTCCGCCGACAAGGTTCGTGCAATGAGAGAAAAGGCATTTCTGGGTATTGGAAAGAATGCTTCGGAGAACGTGAAAAAAGCCTGGCTGGATGCTGCAGATGAAATCGGGATGGACGGGCAGGGATTCTCGGCCACCGGAACACTTGATCATATCCCGCAGTTTATGATACAACGATTTATCCGTCAGTATAATGGGTATGATCCGGACGATGTTATGGGAAGTAAGATCAGCTCAGCTATCCAGGCGGCTCAGAACGCTATCTATTCTCTTGATCATCCCCTCGAGCCGTATTCAACTAGGAGTTCAAAGGTGATTGCAGCAAGAGAAAAGGAAAGAGCTTTCTATGAGCGCTTTATAGAAAAACTCATGGGAATGACCGCATAAAATAGCTAAGGAGGACATATATGAGTATAGGTGCTATTGCATATAATTACAACAATACATTTAAGCCTTTAAGCAATAATTCCAGAGTTAATAATAGTCGATCTGATAGCTTCGGAAGTACACTTTCAAACACAGCTATACAAAATCAGACCGGAGCAACAAAAGGGATTGTTTTACATGGTAAGAACGATGCTGATGTGGGAGAAGAAACTGTGGGATCATGGGCATCCATCCGAACCGGTGTCAGTACAAGTGTGTATAAGCCGGATGATTTTTCGGAAGAGAATCCATATTATCACGTAAAGATATGGAAGCAAGACGGTACGGTAGAGGAGAGGATGGTCGATGTTCTAAATTACAATCCGAAATCTGCGGACAGCTTTGAACAGTACGCCTTTGCTTGTTATCTGGATAAAGAGGAGGGTATTCCTGTAGTAAACTACTTTCTGAGTGAAACAGAAAGCTCGGAGGCAGATTTGTATCAACCCCGCGACTGGGTGAAAGCATACAAAAACAGAATGCAACAGCAATACGATGTTGGTTATCATGAAGGCTATATGCGTTACAAGAAGATGTATGAACGTCTGATGGAGCAGTTTATGAAAATCGGTATATAAACCAACAAAATCAAATAGGAGCTAAGGAAAGTGGCTGTGTTCAATGGACTGAACTTTGAACACAGCTTTTTTCATACACAGACATAGGACAAACAGACAAGAGAATAAGGACTGGAGGGAAAGACTTATGAGGATTGCAGACAGTACGGTAAACATGATGTCGGGAAGAAACTATACTCAGACCGGGATGAAGAATGGAGTGGCCGGTTACGAAAGCAGTTTTATGGGAATGATCAACAGATACAGTTCCAATAAAGATAATGCCGTCACAAAGGATACTTATCAATCAGGTAAGGATAACAGCGGGATGGGCTCGTACAATATGGATGATATCGGTTATTTCAAGGGACTCGGGAAAATAACATCCGGAAGCCTGTTTGGGGCAGGAGCGGGTGCTTCCGCATTTCAGAACAACACGCTGGCTGCGATGTTTAAGAGGTTTGCGTCATACGGAATGATGGGCGGTGCAAGCATTGGTGGTTATTCTTCAAGCATGCTCACATACTCCGAAACCGAAGAGACAGGGTTTCATGCTTGTGGCAAGGCATGTACTGAGGACGGTCGGACGATTGATTTTAATGTAAATATACTTATGAGCCGGAGCTACATGGAATATATGAACGTGAGGATCCCGACTATGGCCGATGCATTGTTTGATCCGCTTATTGTCAATATAGGATCCGATACAGCAGATGTGAGGGATCAGACCTTTAGGTTTGATCTTGATGCTGACGGAAAAGAGGATGAGATATCCATGCTCGGTAAAGGTTCAGGTTTTCTTGCTTTGGATAAAGACGGGAACGGGAAAATAGATGACGGCAGCGAACTGTTCGGAACAAAGAGCGGTGACGGGTTCGATGAACTCCGTGAATATGACAGCGACGGCAACGGATGGATTGATGAAAATGACGAGATATTCTCAAAACTTAAGGTATGGTGCAAGGATGAGAACGGCAATGATGTGTTAATGGATCTGAAGGAGGCTGATATCGGAGCCATATATCTTGGAGAACAGCGGACGGAGTTTACACTTGGCGGAGTAGACGGTTACAGAGACGGAGTGATCAGATCCACAGGAGTCTTTCTTCGTGAAAGCGGAGGCGCTGGTACAATACAGCATGTGGACCTGTCCATGAAACAAAACGGTTTGGGCGAAAAGGTTAGCGGTGAAGATACAATTATGGATGTCAGTACATCTGATAACCGAAACCAAAGCAATGCCACCAGAAGACAGGAAGAAAGACGGCGTCAGGCGGCGAAGGAAAGGAAGAGAAAAGCTGATGATAAGGCGGTAGCAGACGCAGCGTATAGAAGACGAATGGAAAACAAGGAGTATTTTAACAAGCTTCAGGAGAAGCGCTTTATGGAGAGAAAGGAATACCATGAAGAATTGAGTGAGGAGCAGATGGAGAGATTGCTTGAGGATCAGGATGCGGTATGACAGTCTGATCTTTCCAACTAATGACCCTGAAAATCGTGATACTTAATCACGCCAAAAGATCCCTTCTTCATATATGCCGGTTTTGCCATAGGGCGGGGCCGGCATAATTTCATAGACAAATATTGAATGGGGTTTAAAAATGTTCTTAATGTCAAAAATAGCAAGAATTGCCGATTGCATTGGGGGCGGATGCGTAGGGGTTGACAATGGTTTCAATAAAAACTATACTTTCAGTAGAACACTGAAAGGAGGATATGCAATGAAACCTAATGTGCAATTGCCGGAAGAACTGTTTAGAGAAAAAGTGTCATTGGTTCCTGCTGTAAGAGATTTTTCCATTGAAAAAAAGGATGGGAGCAGGATCTATGGGTCGGTACATGCTGGTAAAAAGATCAGATTTGTGTTGGTGGTTTTGGAACACGCATTTCCCAAGAAGGTTGAGCAGGTTATAAGAGAAGTCTATGATGGTGAAAAGTCGGCATATGCGGTTATCATAGCGCCATATGTCAGTCCGACATCTGCAGGTGTCTGCCGCCTGAACAATACAGGTTATGTGGATTACTCCGGTAATTGTCTTATATCAACAGATAGCATTTATATTTCTGATACGGGGCATACGAACCTTTTTCCCAAACAGGATAAGACTAAGAACATTTTCAGATCTTCGTCCGTTATAACATCAAAAATACTGCGGGTTCTTTTGCGTGACGCTTCGGCCGTCTGGAAGATACAGAACCTATCAAAAGAGATTAATTGCAGTATCGGAATGGTCTCACGAGTGAAAGATTATATTTGCCAGGAAGGTTGGGCATCAATGGAGAAGGATGGACTGCATATCACGGATGTGGAGGGAATGTTGAAGGAGTGGAGTAAAAATTATAGAATAGATCCGGATATGGTGGTCAATGCATATTCGCTTGATCCAATACCGGAGATAGAGAAAAAATGTTGTGAAGTCATCTTATCTGAGAATTATGATGGATGTCTTACGGGTTTCTCAGGAGGAGTAAGATATACACCCGTTGTGCGATATACCAAGGTCCATATATGGATGTCGAGAAACCATGTGGTAAAATTTATGGAAAAGACGGGTATTAAACACGTTGAGTCCGGTTCAAATATAACAATCTATCTTACAGATTCAGATGAGATATTTGTCGATTCCAGAATTGTAAACGATTGTAGAATTGCTTCTCCTGTACAGACATATCTTGACTGTATGAACCTGAAAGGGCGCGGTGAAGAGATGGCAGAGGCAATTTATTCAAAGGAGATCAATAAATGATAAGGGACGAAGAGCTCAAGAGCAGTACTGATTATAGCCAGGGGCAGACTGAGGCTGCGCACAGGGTTTTGGTAGAACTAGTAAACCTGTTTGATGAGTATAAAGACGAGATCCGTATCGTTGGTGGATGGGTTCCGGAACTTATGTTTCCGGGGGAAGGCCATATAGGGAGTGTGGATGTTGATATTCTCATCAATCATTTAACGCTTAAGGATTCGGGATATCAAACTATGTCAAGGATTTTGTTGAAGAATGGGTATAGTGAACATCCGGATAAATACTTTTCGTTTATAAAGAGCGTGGAGATTGATGGAGTCTCTTACGATGTCGATGTAGACATATTAGCCGGAATGTATGGAGGAACCCGGAAAAAGAATCGCTCACAACATGTACAGGGTATAAAGGCATTAAAAGCTTCTGGCGGAAACTTTGCTTTTGAGTTTGATCCGCAGGCTGTAAAAGTTGAGGCCTTAAGACCGGATGGAGCTATAGATGTGGCTCACGTGAATGTGATAGCGGTTGTTCCCTATATTGTCATGAAGACGGCGGCTATGGGACGGGGAAAGCCCAAAGACGCATATGACATCTATTTTTTGATCAAGCATTATGTTGGAGGAGTGCATGCTTTGGCGGATCTGTTTGCGAATGTGAAATCGCTAAGTATAATTCGCGAAATGAAAGAAAAGCTTGCGGAAAAGTTTGCCAGTGTTGATCATGCCGGACCGGTTGATGTGGCAGAGTTCATGGAAGCAGAAGGTGATGATGCAGATTTTATCCGCCGTGATGCGTATGAGCAGGTTCAGACATTGATAGATGAGATATGATAGACATCTGAAAAAAGGATATCGGAGTCAAAATGCGACCAACTGAACACGATCTAAATTCTTTAAGAGGAATTATAAGAAATCTTCAGGATGAAAATAAGAATCTAAGAAGAATCCTTGAAGAACATGAAATACCATACGAATCGGAGGAATTCATTGATTCAATTGATGAGCCTGATGAATATGATGAGGATCAGGGAGGACGTATTATGCCCCTTAACCCTGATATTGATATGGCTAAGGAGTTTTATAGATACTTTTGGGGGAGAACCGATGTTTTTGCCAAACGCGGTAGAAACGGAGGATACTATCCTCAATGCGATGCTAGATGGACGAATCCCGCCTGTCCTAAGGCACTGAATGAGAAACAGTTTTGTGACGAGGATTGCCGATGCAAGTCGTGGAAAGAACTTCAACCATGGATGCTTCTAAAGCATCTTCTGGGAGAAAAAGAGGATTGTACGGATGTGCTGGGTGTTTATCCATTACTAAAGGACAGCACATGTCGCTTCCTCGTGTTTGATTTTGACAATCATGAGAAGGACGCATATAAGAATGATGATGCAAATACAGATGAACTGTGGAAAAGTGAGGTGGATTCTCTTCGAAACATTTGCAAAAGAGCTAATATAGATCATCTCGTTGAAAGATCGCGATCCGGGCGTGGTGCTCATCTGTGGATATTCTTTCGAACAGCGATCCCAGCGTCTTTGGCGCGCAGTTTTGGATATGCGCTACTGGACAGAGGTGCTGCATCTGTAAATCTTCCTTCTTTCAAGTATTATGACCGAATGTATCCGTCACAGGATGTTCTTAGTAAACTGGGGAACCTCGTTGCACTTCCCCTTCAAGGCAGAGCATTAAAAAGTGGAAACAGTGCATTTATAGATGAAGCATGGAATGCTTATCCGGACCAGTGGGAAAAACTGAGGTCTACCAGGAGGATTACGGCCGAGGAAGTTACTTCATATCTTCAGGAATGGAATGCCGATCATGTGAATATGAGTCCGTCCACAAAATATGCAAAAGACAACCTCTTGATCCGCCCATGGAAGAAAGACGACAAATTTAGCCAATCAGACGCCGTAGGAAGTGAGATACATATTGTTCTTGATGATGGTGTATATGTAGATTCATTGAACCTGCTCCCCGCTCTTCAAAACCAGATAAAGGGGATGGCGACTATAGATAATCCGGAGTTTTGGAAGAGGGATAGACTGGGTCGGTCAAATTATTATAACCTGAGGACTATTTCTATGTGGAGCGAGTCTGAGGGCTACATCAGAGTGCCCATAGGTTTGCTTGAGAGAATAGAAACAAAATGCAATGATGCGGGTATCTCTGTCAAGAAACATGATAATCGGTCACATGGGAGACCAATCAGGGTAAAGTTTAAAGGGGAATTGAGAGATCAGCAGGAATTGGCCTCCATGCAACTGGAGAAAAATGAAAATGGGATAATATGTGCCCCTCCTGCCTTCGGAAAAACTGTCCTAGCGGCATACATGATATCTAAACGAAAGGTAAATACATTAATACTTCTTGATAAAACGGATCTTGTCGACCAGTGGATAGCGGAACTCACTCGCTTTCTGGATATTGACGAAAAACCTCCGGTATATAAGACAAAGACAGGTCGTGAGAAGGTAAGAAACAGTATTTTCGGGACACTTATTTCAGGTAGTGATAAAACAACTGGGATCATTGATTTTGCGATGATTGGCTCTGCATATCATAAGGGGCAATTCTTTGAAAACATTGATTTATATGGGATGGTGCTGTGTGACGAATGCCATCACATAGCCTCAAATCAGGGGCAGGCACTGATGGGCAGGATTCGTGCAAAATACATATACGGATTATCGGCTACACCAGAGAGAAGTGACCAGTTGGACGAAATAGTTTATATGCTTCTTGGTCCGGTAAGGCACAAGTATTCCGTGAAAGAACAGGCAGATGCGTGGGGGATCGACAGGTTCGTTTATCCGAGGTTTACAAGGGTTGTAAACATTTCGGGGGAAGAATTGAGAATACATGATGCTGATAATCTTATTGCAGAAAGCAGTTCACGAAATGAGCAGATCGTTTCAGATGTTGAACAGGCTGTATTATCCGGTCGCACGCCGGTAATACTGACCAAATTGAAGAAACACGCAGAAACGCTATATGAGATGCTCAAAGGCAAGGCAGATTATGTCTTTTTGATCTATGGTGGACAGACCATAAAACAGAATAATGATATCAAGGATAAGATGCTGAATGTACCGCGGGAAGAGACATTAATACTTATTGCCACCGGACAAAAGATCGGAGAGGGATTCAATTTCCCGAGACTGGACACACTTATGCTTGCGGCACCGGTCAAATTTGAGGGCAGACTGATTCAATATGTCGGCCGATTGAGCCGTAAGCATGAAGGGAAGAAAGATGTTGTTGTGTACGATTATGTGGACAGTCACATTGGTTTTTTCGACAGACAGTACAAAAACAGGCTCAGGACATATAAGAAACTGGGATACCGGATCATATCAGATCCGATAAAAGAGAAACAGATCGTCAACGCCATATATGATGGAACGGACTATACAGAGACATTTGAACGTGATATGGTCGAGGCAGATAAAGAAATCGTGATTTCGAGCCCGGGATTACGAAGGTCTAAGGTGGAAAGAATGATCACGCTGTTAAAACCAAGGCAGGAGTCCGGTGTCAGAGTAACAGTGATCACATTGGAGCCGGATTCGGCAGGATACGACGATACTATTGAATTACATATTATGATCGATGAGATGAAGAAAAGCGGGATCAATGTGAGGACAACAGTTGACGAGTGTGAACACTACGCTGTGATCGATGATAGGATCGTGTGGCACGGCGGGATGAATCTTCTCGGGAAAGCGGATGTGTATGATAACCTGATCAGAGTTGAGAGCGATCAGGTGGCGGCGGAGCTGATTGAGATTACAGAAAAACAGATATTATCGTCATGACATCTCATTGCTTTTGGGACATACTATTCCTGAATTGAGATGGATGAGTATGTATCACTATGGTAGAATTATTCAGTATTATTCATTTTTCAATATAGTATTGTACAGATTTACGGTCGTTCATTGCGATCGCAAATGAGAGGGGAACATATATGACTGAGAATCATAAAAAGGAAAACATGATCATGTTATCTGAGAAAACATTTGCCCCAGTCATACATATGATTTATTCCGCAAAACAAAAGGCGGAGTATCAGGTAAATACAACAATCATAGATTTATACTGGGAGATAGGTCGTTTTGTTTCTGAAAAAACAGAAAAGGAAGGCTGGGGAAAGGGAACGGTTAAAGAACTATCTGACTACATTTTGAGCAAGGAACCGGGAATTAGGGGATATTCAGCTCAGAATATATGGAGAATGAAGCAGTTTTATGAGACTTATCGCAATCATGAAAAACTCTCAACACTGGTGAGAGTTTCTTTGGACTATTATTATAGATGAGTGGTTACCTTTTTGGTTGCCCTGACGCTGAATGAGGACCTGCGGAGCTCCTTTCTTACAGTATTTTCAGCGTTTCGGTGGATCCGGTTCGAATCCTGTCACCCCGAGTAATGGAGATTCCAAGAGAATGGAGTCTCTTTTTTGTTGTATGGATCACTTATATATTATTTTATAAGATGTGCTATTTTATATCATAATTATTCTTTCTAGGATACGGAAGGAAACTCCTTGATATTTGCTATAGAAAATCTGATGTAGCATGGGCATAAAATAAAGCGCCTAGCATAACCAGACGATATATCCCGCTTGTCCGGCGTACTTACAAGTACGCTTAATACAAAGTATCGGTGTTCAAACGTATACAGTCCTATTCGGCTGTAACTTAAATATAAAGCCTAGTTATGGAAAATGCCAAGTTCAAATGATTGTTGATTTTTCTTAAGGATTAACGGATTAAAATGATTATTGTATTTTAGGAGAATCCGATATATTATATAGATGTAAAGGCAGATGCCTTGGTGGGTTGACACCATAATCTGATACCTTTTCCGGACATAGGAGCCGGAGGTTGGCAGGCAACGGAAAAACCTGATATTTTCCGGACATAGGAGCCGGAGGTTGGCAGACAACGTAAAAATCAACCATTAAATGGGAATGTTTACTGCTACGGCAATAACATTCCCATTTTAAATTACCGGAAGGATAATGAATGTACAAGAAAAAGGCAATATCAATAATTACCAGGGCAGCACGCTTATATCATGAAAACTTGGAAGACCAGAAGGTTTTGTTTATATATGGCATTCCTTCAGAGATAAGAAAGCAGTTGGAGGAGGGAAAAGATACATTATCCAGATTTTCATATTATGAAACTGTGTTTCATAGATCCAATTTTCTTCATCTAACAGGAGTAAAGTTGAATAAGTCCACTGTAGATTCTTCGATACACTTTTATGAGAAATGCGTTGATGGGAGGTTGTCTGAAAACGACTTCTATCTTTCTTCCGATGGTTCAACAGATCAAAAGTTGGAAGTCATTGAGAGTATGATGAATATAAAGAAAGTAGCCGCAATGATAGGTGACTTTACCGATTATGGTCCTAAATTGTTTTCGGAGAAGATTGCTGGGAATACATGCGCGTGTATGGGATTTCTGAAAGACTCCTACTCTACGTTGAATGTCCCCAATACATTGTTGAAGAAAGATATAAGAGAAGTGACGTCCAAACCACAGCAGAAGATTTTTGTGATCATGAGCAAGTCATATACAGCTGAAAAGTATACTATAGTCGAGAAATGCGATAAAAGTATTAGAATAGAGTCTATTGACGGTATAACAGAATATGTAGATATTCATAATATAGAAAAACGAAATGGGATATAAACGATGACAAATAACACAGAAATGACAATATATAGAGATAAACAGTTCGAAAACGTGGAAGGTCTTTTTACTTGGTATGACGATATTATGAGTAATTATGAGGCTGCCTTTTGGGTCCATTACCGCATTCTTTGCCGTGTAATCGAAGTTTGGATAGAGGAAGTTAAGAATAATAGTGATATCCCATGTGTCACGTATTTTGTTAATACGGAATATATGAGCATGGTATTATGTGAGTTGTTATTGACTATTGAAACGCTTTTTAAGGCGGAACTCTCAAGAGCCGGAGGTGAGGTTAATAAAACACACAGGATGATTGAACTCATGGATAAAATGGTTTTAAGTGGGAATGATAGGTGTGCTACGATTTCTGAGAAGTTTGATTTTTGCAGGGATTTTTTATCTAGAACAGATGCTAATAATGCATTTGTAAATGTTAGATATTTGGACTCCAGGAAGGTGATACTCAATTCTGAGGTTGCCTCGGATATTAAGAAGTTGGTTATTGTTTTAGATGAGGTGTATAAAGAGTTTTATTCAGATTTCAATATTTCAAAACTGTTATACCTAGGAATGATGTTTGATGAAGACGATGAAAATCTGTCTGAAGATGAAAAAAGACGGTTGAAGAATGTAGGATTATTATAATGTGCAGAACAGACTTGATTAGATATTTGTATCTGAATAAGTACAAAAGAACAAGCTAGTGTTAAAGGTAGTTGATATTGAAAATAAGAATTGAAGTACATGCATATGCAGAAGAAAAACTAAATGATAGTGTTTTAACAAAGCATAGTAAGTGTTATGGAATTGCTGGGAAAGATATTGTAGCACCATTAAGAAAGATCAACGGGAGGCTTATTGAGATAGATGCCTCGCCTTCATATTCTATTGGAGAACTATGGGAATGGATAGATCGATATCTTTATGAAGGAAAAACAACATGGGATGGACAGGATCTTTTAAAACTTGCTAGTGAATGGATGCTGATTGAGAAATATCTCGTATTCAATAAACTGCGGTATTATGTGGAGGATGTTTCTAAACCAGTACATTACTATTTAAATCTTCATGGAAGGGATGCCTCGGAGATTGTCTATGTTCAATTGCTACTTAACATGGATGCTGGGGAGGTATTTGAAGATGATGGAATCAGGTACTATATTCGTTCGAGGGAACACGGAAAACACAGCGAACCTCACGTTCATGTGGACGTGAGACATGAAAAAGAAGCGTCGTATTCAATAATTGATGGACGCCAGTTGGCTGGAGACAAAATAAAGACTTCAGATGATAAGAGAATAAAAAGAAAGATAAATGGAAACAAAAAGCAACTGATCAAATATTGGAATGAACATACTGACGGACTGACAGTGGATTTGAATCAAGTATTTGGACTTATTAGTTATTGATTGAAACTAATTGTAACCGTGTATGCTATGATAATCTATTCTTGATAAGAGCGAAACTATACTGCGCGTAGCTGAACAGTTGTTCCGAGCAAGGATATAGAAGGTTTATTGTTCGCTGCACTGAACATCCCGTAGGTAGTAATCGTCTATCCGTTGGTTAAGATTCTGGTTAAAATTCCAGGGGAAGGATGCTCGAATCTCCCTTCTTTACTGGATTTGAACGATATAGGGTTTAAGGTTCGAATCCTGTCACCCCGATTGATGGAGATTCCAATAGAATGGAGTCTCTTTTTTATTGCTGTTTTTGCCAGCTATGCATTTCAAGACGGAAAATATGCGATTCAGGTATAATTGATAAATAATAACGGAAAGATGATCGATAAAAAAGAAGATGAAGATTGCCATATGTGACGATGAAAAATCCGTTAGGGATCACATAGAAAAATGCGTGCGGGAGGTCGAGCCGGAAGTTACGGTTGAGCAATACCCAGATGCTTCTTCCATGGTGTCTGTAAGCTTTAATGCAGATATTCTGTTTCTTGATATCCAAATGCCGGGAATGGACGGAATGAAGGCGGCGCGGATACTTCGAACTATGGGAAACAAAACGATCATTGTGTTTGTGACGGCCGTGGAGGAGTATGTCTTTGAGGCGTTTGATGTAGGAGCGGTGCAGTATATTGTAAAGCCGTTTGACCGGAATAAGCTCACAGAAACGATCAGAAAAGCACTGGATCTTGCGAAAGAAAAGAACGATATCAATGCAGCCCTTTTGCAGGCAAATGGATCGGAAGAAGCAAAAAGGTCCATAACGATCAAATCAGGCGGAGTCAACAGAAGAGTTATCCTTTCGGAAATAGAATATGCGGAAGTGCTTGAACATCGCATCATCCTTCACATGAATGATAAAGAGCGGATAGAATACTACGGAAAAATGTCCGATCTTGAAAAGATAACAGGGGATGACTTCTTCAGGGTTCACAGGGCATATCTGATAAATCTTTCTTATGTAAGATCATATGATGCCAAGACGGTAAATATTACTGGTGACAGTATTCCCGTTGCACGTGGGAAATACCCGGAACTCGTAAAAGCGTATCTTTCTTACCACACACGTAAGGAGAATCTGTAATGGGATACATCGTTTCAAACTTTGAATCGTTTGCGGATATCTATGTCAGATGCCTTGTACTTGCTTACATTCTAAGTATGGCCATAATATTTGCCCTGTGGATGAAACCGTTTGTGAGGGAGCGTAAAGCCGCATATCTTGCAGCTGCCACATACTTTACACTTCGTTTCATATACTACCTGATCCCGGTAGACAGTGACCTTCTCCAGGGATTTTCATTGGTTATAGTACTCATATCTTTTGTTATAGCATGGCTTTCGGATAATAAATCTAATCCGGTCCAGAAGCTGTTTCTTTGCATATTGTTTTACGTGATGAGTTTTCTGACCTATGAAATATCTGTGGAAATAGGTCTGTTTGAAAGTGAACTTATCTCGCGTTTTGACTGGTATCATAGCGATGCCAAGGCTATCGCTGTCGAATTCATCATATGGAATTTTGTGGATTATTTATTGGCGGCAGTAATAATGCTTGTGACAATGCGAATCATCCACAGGACTTACAGAAGAAAATTCGAAGAACTGTCATGGAAGGAACTACTGATCCTGCTCACGCCTTCGTGGGCCATTCTTATTGTAAAACCCATAATGCTGGCATACTTCAGACTTTGGATGGATGGTATCGGTAACGGAAGCATTAAGGAGAACATCCCGGCAAGTATTTACCGTCTGGTCTTTTGCGTACTGTCGGAGTTTTCCCTGGTGTTTATCATAATGCTTTATCAGAATATAAAGGAATCGCAGGAAAACGAGTTCGCCAATAAAGCCCTTGAGGATCAGACCGAAGACATCAAAAGGCACATGGCCCGGATAGAAGAAATGTATGAGAAGATAAGGGCAATGCGGCATGATATAGGCAATCACATGGCTGTTATGGAAGGGCTGATAGAAAATCATGAACGGCAGGCGCTTGATGAGTATATAGGACAATGGAAAAAGAATTATGAGGAGTCACAAATGCCCGTAAAAACAGGCAATCCGATCACAGATGTTGCGATATCCGAGTATGCGCAGCGTTTTGAAAAAGCGGGTATCATGTTTGAGAGCTCATTTTGCTATCCCCAAGCGCTTGATATTGATCCGTTTGATATGTGTATCGTGATCACAAACGCTCTTCAGAATGCGTATGAGGCATCGCTGTCTGTGCAGGATCCCGCCGTTTCACTTGCCTGCGTACTTCGCAATAATACATTTATCATTAATCTGAAAAATCATACAGCCGGCAAAGCTTTTGTTGATCCCGAGGAAAACTTACCCGCCTCATCCAAGAAGGAAGACGGTCACGGATACGGGCTTAAGAACATCAGGACTATAGCCCGTAAATACAATGGAGACATCGAGATTCGCCAGGAGGCGGAAAGGGACGGATATGTCTTCGTTCTGAACGTCATGTTCATCGGCTGAATTTCTATTCACGTAATAAAAAGTGCACTTCACGTCAAATCTATTGAATATCCATTTAAACTTCCGATACTGAAATCAAACAAGTGTATTGTTTTGTACCGAAAAGGATTTCGGATTGCGCAGTTCATAAAATCAGGAACAGGAGGTTCAAGAGATGTCAACAATCAGACAAACAGCAAACAGTAATATCAACAATGATTTTCTGTCCGGGTTGAGTGTCAATACCAACAGTAATGGTGGCGGATCGCTCGATCTGACTGATTATGCCATGATCAAGAACGGGTCATACGGAAAGCTTGTGAAGGCGTACTACGGACAGGAAAAGGCACAGAAGTCTACGGAAACAAAGGAGAGTTCATCTAAACTTACTTTAATGGCCGGTAATGCGGGAAGCATGGCAAACTCAGCAAAAGCGCTGATGGATGACTCCTTGTGGCAAAAGAAGACCATAACCGAGAAGGATGAAAAGACCGGCGAGGAAGTCAATAAAGAGGATTATGACTGGAAAGCAATAACAAAGGCAGTAAAAGGGTTTATCGAAAACTATAACAACACAGTCAACAGCGCCGGAGAATCCGATACGAAAAACGTGCTAAGAAATGCGTCTTTCATGGTAAAGACAACAGCAGCTTATAAGAAAACCCTTGAAAAGGCCGGGATCACGATCACAAGCGGAAACAAGCTGGAACTTAACGAAGAAGATCTTAAAAATGCTGATATTTCGACACTTAAAACACTTTTCACCGGCTTTAACTCATTCGCCGATAAGGTAATGACAAAGGGAAACGCCATATCAATGGCAGCTTCAAGTGCCGGTGGGACATACACAAACAACGGAAAATATTCAGATACGTTATCCAAGCTTGTATCAAGCAAGATCGATACGAAGGAATAACAAGGATGTTAACAAGAAATCAAGGATGATTAAGGAGGATGAAAATCATGTCAATGAGTGTGGGAACAGAATATTCAAATCACAAACCGGGATTCACAAGTACTGATATTCCCCAGTATGAAAAAGGAGACTTTACAGAGCATCGCAAATGGTCGGAATCAGTAAAACCGGAGCTTGACGAATGGAAGGCTGATAATGAGAAGATCCGCGGCGGGAAGGCTGACTACGAGAGAGGCGTTGTTTATGATAAATCCGGGAACCCGGTAGACAACTCTACGTACTCGATCAATAAGATGAGTGCATCTGACAGGGCTGCGATCGTAGATCAGCTGAAGGAAGATGCAAGGCAGAGACAGCAGCAGCTTGTAAGTATCGTACACAGAACAATAGCGGATCAGGCAGGAGCATATGGAAAGGCTACGGGGAATGATATCTGGACGCTGCTTTCCGGTGGGAAGGTGACTGTAACAGCTGCCGAAAAAGCGCAGGCACAGAGGGATATCAGTGAAGATGGATACTATGGGGTTAAGCAGACTTCCCGGAGATTGTTTGATTTTGCATGTGCACTTGCCGGGGATGACGTGGACAAGATGAAAGAAATGCAAAAAGCTATGGAGAAAGGGTTCAAGCTTGCGACAAAATCATGGGGAAAGGAACTTCCGGGCATATGCGGAGAGACGTTTGATGCGGCTAATAAGCTGTTCGAGGAATATTACAAGTCTAAAGATCCCGGAGCTGCATTGTCAGAATAGGTGGCGTAAAGTTTTCTATGAAAACTTTGCGGCACGTAGGCCACGACTTCCACGCAGTGGAATTGTAATGTCGTGGCTTCAAAAGTAGGAAAGGGGCTTAAGTTATGAACATAGCTATGAAAGGTGCCGGCCTTCTTGGAATGGGTAATCCCGGTCTTAAAAGTACACAGGATCGTTTGGACAGAATGGCCAAAAGAGATAACAAAATAGCATTCTTCGAGCAGCAAAAAGAGAATCTGAAGACTATGAAGACGGATTCGCTTGAAGATATCTCCAGAAAACTGGAAATGCTTCATGGTTATGATGATCAGATCGCACTTGCCAAGGTTGAGTTCAATAACAGCCAGGTTTTCCATATGCTTGATGAGGCAAGGGAGCTGGGTGAGAAGATCGCAGAAGCAGCAGAAAAGATGGCTCCTAAGACTGCGGAAGAAAGACGCGAAGATGCGATCGAGGAAGCTACCGGAGTTGATATGGATGGCGGAATCCTCGGAGAAGTGATGGACGAACTTGAGGATATCACGGAGGAGCTGACTGAAGAGACGGCGGAAGAACTTGAAGAAATGGCAGAGAAGACCGGAGAAGCAGCCACTTCTGAAACAGGAGAGGGAACACTGCTTGAAGACGCTACGATCAATGTCGTTGTAGACGGTGTAACTCCGAGCACAGGAGTTAGCGGAACAATAGGTGTATCGGTGGACGAAAAGGCCTGACAGAAGGATTTTAATATAAACATTCAGATTCATTATGCCGATATAGATTACAGATAAGTGTAAATGTCCCCAAATCCGAAAGGGAGTTCGGATTGATATTATCAAGGAGGATGACGAATGAAAGTCGGGAATACATCATTTTTCATAGGAGAAGGAATACCAGGAGGGCTGCGAGAACAGCAGCAGTCCGGAACAAATACCTCCAAACCGTCCGGATTATCAATAAACGGAAGCGCGTTTGCAACTCAGAATGATCCCATTGCAGCCAAACGGGAGGAAGCCCGTAAAAAGGCAATGAAGATCATAGGGGATGCTTTTGCCAATGACCGGAAGATCGATGAAGACCTTGATGCCAGAAGCGAACATATCAGAAAACTGAAAAATGTTCAGAATGATGCAAGAAAAGCTGTAAATGAAATAGAATCAGACAGGGCAGCCCTTCGTGATACATATGGAGTTGAGACTGACAGTGCAGAAGAAAATGAACTGAAGCTTCTTGAAAAAGAGTTTCGGGCAAAACAGAAAGGCTCGGATGTATTTTTAAGCAAAGAAGATGCGGAAGAGATAGCCAAAATCATGGCCCGCGGCCTTACTGAATACCAAAGCCGTTCCATGGAAATGCTTGATTACGAGAAACCTTATCTTGATGCGATATATGAAGCCGGCCAGGGTATCGAGGAAGAGAATCTTACCATTGCTGCTATAAAACGGGAGCTACCCAAGAATACTGCGATGCTTAAGGCACAGGATAAAGCCGACGCCATAGAAAATGCAGCATCCAAAGAGATCATGGGAATGCTTGTCGATGAGGCTAAGGAACATATCGACGAAGAAACCAAGGAGACAGAAGAAAAAGCTAAGGAGAAACAGGAGAAGGAAGAAGAACTCCAGGAGAAGATCGATGCCGCGAGGGAAAGACGTAAGGAAGAGGAAGAACTTACCGAGGACATTGTGGAATCTGCCCAGGATCTTAATGTTACAACAGCCAACATAAACGATGCCCAGAAAGACATTAAAGATATGATGAATAAACTGGCACTAGTAGAAGAAGACATGAAGGGCGCTACTGTTGATGAAAGATCATAATGCATATTGATTGGTACTACCATTCAATATAGATTGGTTGGGTCACGGATAGCGTGACCCGAATTTTAGTTTATAGTCGTTTTATGTCATATGATAGTCGATTTTTGAAATAAGTATAAATATGGGATGAAATTGGTCGATAGATATTTCAGATGAAATATTTCTATAAGTGAATAAAGAATTTGCAAGGAAAGCACCCCAGATGATCCATGGAGAGGATCATAAGCATAATGAGGTGCTTTTACTTTTTTAACAGGGGGAGTAGTAAGCCGGCAAGGGGAAACCGGAAGAAAAAACTTATGATTATTTGGATCTGTGACAGGGAGAAAAGTGATATCGATGAGTTGAAGAGCCTGATCGAATGTTACAAAAAGAAAAAAGATATAGGGAATGTTGAAGTTAGGGTGTTTGATGATGCCGCAGATCTTATACAGGAAATGATTGAGGGTGATGTTGCAGATATTATTATTTTGGACGCAATGATAGCGGAAAATGGAACCGAGGATCTTCTGAAAAGAATACGAACCAGGAATTCCGATTCAAAAGTCATTCTGCTTATTTCTGAAATGAGACATGTTCTTGACGGATATCAGATGAAAACAGATTGGATTCTATTAAAAGAAAACCCCTCTGACAGGTTTTTCGAGTGTATGGATAGGCTGTGTTCAGACATCCGAGAGAAGAGAAAAATTCTTTCCTTGTCATGTGTAGAGGGAGATTTTGTTTTCAGCCGATCGAAAATACTGTTTATAGAGAGTGAAGGTCATAGATGTACAATTCATGAACTGAATGGAGATTATCACATATACCGACGCCTGGATGAACTCGAAGAGAGAATAGATTCACCGTATTTTATTCGAATTCATCAAAGCTATCTGGTCAATGTCAAATACATACAACGTATAAGCAATTATGAACTAACAATGGCAGACGGTTGTATCTTGCCAGTATCTAAGGCGAGATATAAACAGGTTCAGCGTGAGTACGCAGAGAATAAAATGAATTGATAAAGTCATTCTATGGAACTTTTGAACATGGTTTATTTATGAACGGGGGAATCAAATGTATATACACTTTCATAATAGCGATGAGAAGAAAATCGCAAGCCAGCGGGAATTGGTTGATCATTTGCTTAATGACACCGGTAGCGCTGATGAAATGTCAGATGAAAAGCGTATAAAAATGGACAATCGTATAGTGGCAAAACTTCAGTCCGGGAAAAAACTTTCGCAGAAAGAATTGGAGTATCTTCAAAGAACAAATCCAATCATGTATGCGCAGGCGTTGAGGATACAGAGGATGGCGCAGGCACTTGAAGAACAGCTTAAACATGCAAAGAGTAAAGAAGAGGTAAATCAGATCTTCACGAATGCTCTTTCAAGGATAAAAAATGATCCGGACAAGGATTATCTGATGGCTTCCTATAATCGTATTTCAACGGAATTCCGAAGTTCTAAAATGTATCACTCCTTACCGGTAACCATAGAGGAAGCCAACACGAAAAAGAAGAGAATCAATCCGGATAAGAGTTTGTTTGAGGATGATGAAGAGGGAAGTGCAGATTTTGAGGTCGATCTAAAGAATTGGAGTCCGCTACAGGAGGTGTATGATCAGATGCCTTCTTTCGAGATTGGCGCATGAGCGGCTGATAGCAATAAGGCAATATAAAACAATGTAATCATAATATAGGCTAAGGAAAGTGGCTGTGTTCAAAGGATTGAACTTTGGGCGCAGCTTTTTCGTACCAAACAAAAAAAACAGACAGCAAAAAAAGAGATAGTGTCAAGTGACCTATGAAAAAACAGAGTCAAAGAAAAAGGCTCTGACGAACCTTGAAAACTGTAGATAGATTTGCTTTTCCAATGGATAATC
>CADALB010000005.1:0-113142 GCA_902788755.1 uncultured Lachnospiraceae bacterium
GTCAATCTTTTGCAGTCTGGCAAGGGCCTCCGGAGTCGGATGCCCGTATGAATTGCCCTCTCCCACGGATATAACGGAGATTTCCGGACAGGCTTCCCTGAGGAAATCATATGACGACGATGTACGGCTCCCATGGTGGGCAACCTTAAGATAGGACACATCCGGAACGGAACTAGCTATTTGACGTTCAGTGTTTTCGCTGATATCTCCGGTAAACAGAGCAGAAAAATTTGCGTAGTGGGCGGTTAATACAACCGATGCATCGTTGGCATCAAATGTCCCTTCCCAATTTCTCTTTGGGGCAAGGCACTTAATACGGAGATTTCCAAGTTCCAGCTCATCGGATGAAGAGATTGTCATTACCTTACACCTCCCTTTATCCACCGCCGCAAACAGCCGCTGCATATTTTCATTATCCGCTTCTTTCCTGTACGCTGCCTCAGAGATTACAACACTTTTTACAGTTATCCCGCATTTTTCATCCTCAAGTATCTCCAGAATTCCATTCACATGGTCACTGTCCATATGGGAAATAAAGCAATAATCTATCTTGGAAACCTTATTAGCCTTAAGTACCGGTTCTATCCTGTACTTTCCTACCTGCCTGATATCCGTACTGCCTCCGTCGATCATTATTACCGGGACACTGCGTCCCCATATCAGAGCACAGTCTCCCTGACCCACATCCACATTTCTGATCTCAAGTTCCTCTCTCTTCCGGTAGTTTACAATAACTACAGAACATATGATCATAACCATAGTTATCATTAATAATGTTATTTTTCTTACCTTGTTTGCTCTTTCAGACCTTACGGTGTTGATAACGTATGTGATTTTATCGGATCTCCCTGTTGAATTTCTTATGTTATCTTTCGAAGTATGTCGACCGGTTCGGTTAATGGATTTTTGCAACAGTGTTTTTTTATTTTGTTTTGAAAGTGCCATATTTCCCGCAAATACAGCCGTTCCTGTAATAATGGCATATGTTATTAATTGCCATGCCTCCGGTTTTCCGGTGATAAAGAGATTTCCGGGAATTTTTGCAGACGTTTCGCAAACAGCCTCATAAAACTTTAAAATATAATGTGTTATTTTAAGTATTATCCCCGAATTCAGACCGCATAGTCCCACTATTATGCCAAGAAATCCCGTGGCAAGTACCACACTCATAAGTGGGATTACCGCAAGATTTATAACTACCGACCATACGGATACCTGCATAAAACCGTTTGCCATTACCGGAAATGTAGCTATCATAACGGAGAGGCTTATACATATGCCCTGATACAGTTTACCGATGAATACGTGTATTCTGCTGCTTGATTTTTCGTTCTCCTTTAGAAAACCGGCTTCTGCCTTTCCCAGAATCCGTGGGATCCCCTCAAGCACCGGATAGACAAGAGCGATCCCGACTATAGCGAGAAACGAAAGAAGGAAACCCGAGTCATATACATAATACGGGTTAAAAGCGAGTATGATTACGGCTGACCAGGCTGCGGCACAGATAAGGTCATAAGTTCTTCCGATCAGTATCGCTATGACAGACAGCAGGAACATGATAAGCGCTCTTACCGTTGATACGCTCATTCCGGTCATAACCGCATAAAATGCGATCACCGTCCCGGATATCACAGCTGCGATCCTTTCACCCATCCCGGTCTTTCGGAGAAGGGATAGAAGGGCCAGGCCCACCGATGCAATATGAAGTCCGGACAATGCAAGGACGTGACTGATCCCGGCAACCTGATACAGCTCCTTGATTTCAGTATCCAGTTCGCTCTTGTCACCAAGCGTCATTGCTGCCACAAGGCCGGCATCGTTTTCACTCATATTGTCTTGAAGTATGGCAGTTGCCATATCCCTGAGATTTCTTAAGCTTTCCTTTATAATGCTGTATTCCTGCGATGCCCCCGTTATTCTGGCTCTCTTTAACTGTCCTTCATACCCGCGCACAAGATAATATGTTCTTGAATCGAACATTCCCTCGCATCTGGGCAGTTCAAAGGGTACAAAAACCCCTTTGGCTCTTATGCTTGAGCCAAGCTTCGCGTATTCTGTATTTGATTGATCATCGGACAGTTTTACAACTATACCCTTTATTTTTTCCGGAAAGTATGTCTGATCTGACCCTGTCGGATCTGAAATGCTCCGAGATTCGTCCGAAATGAGGACGTCAGTTAGATAAACCTGAAGTGTACCATTCTTTTCCTGTCTGTCGGCAACTGTGCCCGTAACCATTACGGTCTTCCCGTCTGCCGCATCAACATCCCATGATGGCTTAGGCGTACCACCGGTAACCATATAGATTATTACAAGGAAAAGGAGGCAGATAAGACATACCGGTCTTCTTACCGGCATATGATTTCCTCCGAAGTATTATTGGCTGATAAAGCCTGACGATTTCATAATTGCATACGACATCTCCTACTGTTTGATGGACAAATTATTTCGTAATTCGTCTACTTCAACAAAGGCAGTTCTTTTCGCACTTTCATGTAAATACTCTAGATTTGTATATTTTCACTAAATAATGTAGAATCCCTTTATAATAAAATTCATAAGTGTAACCGGAGGTATCCATGGCTAAACTCTATTTCAGATACGGTGCGATGGGCTGCAGCAAAACCGCTAATGCACTGATGGTAGCCTTTAATTATGAGGAAAAGGGGCTCCGTCCGCTTGTCTTAAAGCCCCGGATAGATAACAGGGACGGTGAAAAAATAATAAAGAGTCGGATAGGTCTTCAGCGTGAATGCGAGTTCTGCAGTGACTATCTGGACGGCAGCGTGGAAGAAGTTCTTGAAAAAACAAGAAAGTACGACTGTATTATCATAGACGAAGTCCAGTTCTGTACGGTAGAAGAAGTTCTGATGCTCCCCAACATTGTGCTGACCAATCAGATTCCGGTCATATGCTATGGCTTGAGGGATGATTTTTTGCTGAATCCCTTTCCCGCATCCGAGAAGCTCTGCGCTATAGCAGATAAGATCGAGGAATTGAAAACCGTCTGCTGGTGCGGCGACGGTGCCACCTGCAATGCAAGAATCGACGCAAACGGTAATATTATCCGTAAAGGTAAGCAGATCGAGCTTGGCGGAAACGATAAATATGTCTCCCTTTGCAAAAAACACTACTTTTCAGGCGAAACCGGCAGGATCAGCTCAAGATCTCTTTCAAATTGAGTTGAAAAATCATAGGCTCCGAGACTCTCGTCCTTGCTGCCGTCTATCAATATCTGAACCTTATTGACATTTCCGAGCTCTGTAAGTGAATTGACAAGAGAATATACTATAACCTCATCGGAAACATTTGAAGTCTTGTTTAAAAAATCACGGCTTAGGTTTACATAACATATACCATCCTGAGTTGTAACGGAAATAACTGCAGTGGCCGGATCAATCGTCGCAAAAGCGTCTGTACTGCGGGGTCCGGCAATGACATTGTCGACTACAAGCCTGTCCATCGAAATGTTTCCGTTGTATGTGATGCTCTCGGTTTTCTCCACAAGATTCTGGCCGCTCTCATCCGCAAAATACAAAGTGAGCTTTGCCCTTTCATAAGCATTTATCATAGCTCCTTCGTTCTCAACAAACGAATCCGGAGTCAGAAGCCCCACCGGGATATTTTTTGAATCACACAAAGGATCGGAGTTAACTGAAAAACTTACCCCATATACATCGTCCAGCTGACAAAGTGTTTTTACGATAGCAGCTTCACACAGTATTCTTCTCATTTGTGGTACATCATTAAATGCTTCGTCAAAATTCACGTTAACGGTCTGATGCCCTATTATATAGGTAACGCTTGTTATTTCTTCCGGAATTGCCGATCTTACGCGATTTTTTTCGGGACCGTCTATCAGCCTCTGAAGAAGCTGTCCTACCTGTCCTGACAGATCTTCATCCCCGGACAGACTGTACTTTGCCTCTTCAATGTATGTCATATCGTTCGACAGATCAAATACAACCGCATCTTCCGGGCCGGCAGAAGGATCCTCCCCGTTACACGCACATAATAACAAAGACATAATGAGAGGCGATATGATTTTTATAAAAGAACGTATTCTAAACATGCGTATTATCCCCGCTGCCTCTTAGGCCTTCATTTTCGGTCGGCGAAACTATGTAGCTTATCGGTATCTTTATTTCAAATACGGAGCCTTCCCCGACTGTACTCTCGGCTTTTATCACACCCTTGTGCATCAGTACCGAACCTTTTGCTATTGCAAGCCCCAGCCCTGTTCCGCCGATACTCCTCGAATGTGACTTATCAACCCTATAGAACCTTTCAAAGACGTTCGGAAGATCCTCCTCGGGAATTCCCATACCGGTATCCGCAACAGTTACCGTAAACATCATCGGCTCACTGTCAAGCGTTACTCTGACACTTCCTCCCTCATGATTGTATTTGATGCCGTTCTCAATTATGTTAGTCAGTGCCAATGAAAGCTTGGTTTCATCCACTTCGGCTTCAACATGCCTTATAACTTCATATATAAGCTCTACATGTTCCTTATCTGCTATCGGTGTCAGTCTCCTCACGACCTTTTCTATCATCTGTTCTATATCGCACTTTTCTATCTGCAGATTGGCACCTGCCCGGTCCATCTTGACAAGCGAGAGCAGATCGTTTATTATCCGGTCTTCCCTGTCAACTTCAACCGCAATGTCTTCCATAAATTCCCTGTAAATCTCGTTGGGAACCTCATTCTGGGCCAGAAGAGATTCCGCCAGAACCTTCACGGATGTTATAGGGGTTTTAAGCTCGTGTGATACATTTGCAACAAATTCACTTCTGGAATCGTCCAGGGTTTTCATTCTTGAGAGCACCTGTTTAAAGGACTCGTTGATCTGCTCTGTTTCCCTGTAAGGGAAAATACTTATCTCATCATCAAGGCCGAATCCCTCCCTGATGTTCTCAACGGAGGCAGACAATCTTCGAAACTGCCCGGTGATCCTTGCCGCAAACAGGAAGGCAATTCCGATAACAACAGCGGCAAGCGCTGTAATAATAAGAGTAGACAGCCTTCTCAGGCTCTTAATTATACTGTCGGTCTCGGCTGTACTTACGCTGGTTAACATAACTCCGACAGCCTCCGGATTTTTCCCCATTATAGGTGTGACCGTCTCGATATAATGGTCTTCTTTGTCATACTTGGCGGTACTTTCTCCCGAAAGACCCTTTGCAACTTCATTGGAGATCATATACTTTCCCTCTCCGAGGGAGTAAGTATCTTTGACAATTTTGAGATCCGAGTTAATGATGAGGACACGGCCGTCGTACAGATTTGACAGCTGAGCCAGTTCCGAATTTGCTATTTCGTTATCCGTAACCTCCGGAAAACCTGCCGAAAAGAGATGATCGGCAATAACCAGGCACTGGTTCTGAACAAGTTTCGTCCTTGAACTGATAGCATGACGTTCATAACCGTACAGCAATACCCAGCTTAAGATAACGCATGGTATTATTCCTGCAAGGCAGATTATAACGAACAGATCCGCCCTCAGACTTCTTGAAAACTTCAGTTTGAATTAATTCAATCCTTTCTGCACGGGTTACTCTCCGTAAAAATAGCCTACGCCCCATTTAGTGTGGACATATGAAGGTTCACCCGGATTAGGCTCTATTTTTTCGCGAAGCCTCCGCACATGAACATCAACTGTTCTGACATCACCGGGGTATTCACTGCCCCACACAATGTTAAGCAGTTTTTCTCTTGAAAAAATCATATTGGGATTACTGCACAAAAGTGCCAGAATATCAAACTCCTTGGAAGTGAGATTGTATTCTCTGCCGTTTATATGGCAACGCCTGTTATTTATATCAAGCCTTATACTGCCTATGGCTATTGTATTGGGATCGCTGTCATTTGAGGACTCTTTCTGTACCGAATATGAAACCCTTCTCATTACCGCCTTGATCCTTGCCTTTAACTCCATAACATTAAAAGGTTTTGTAATGTAGTCATCGGCTCCGTACTCAAGACCCATGATCTTATCATCATCCTCGCTTTTAGCTGTCAGCATAATGATCGGAACCCGTGAAAAGCTCCGAACCGCCTCGCATACTTCGTATCCGTTCATCTTGGGCAGCATAAGATCAAGAAGCACAATATCATAATCGTTTTCTTTTATCTTTTGCAATGCCTCCTCGCCGTCAAATGCGCAGTCAACAGTATTCTGATCCTGCTCCAGTGAAAATACCAGGCCTTTTACTATAAGTTTTTCATCATCAACAACGAGAATGTTCATCCCTTAACTCCATCCGTTTATCATTTTCGGTTCGTGCCTCAGTTAACACATATATAATCCTTGATCTTATTATACATCCCTTCCTTGATCCCCGCGACAAGCATTATATCCTCTACAGTTTTGAAGCCTCCGTTTGTCTGCCTGTAATCGATGATCTTATCGGCTTTGGACTCCCCAACCCCGGGAAGGGTCATAAGTGTTGCTTTATCGGCAGAATTTATGTTAACCTTTCCGCCTGTCCCCGTGGGGTTCTCTTCCGCAGGTGCTCCGGATGATCCGGTTTCCGCCACGGGTGCCTGCTCAATCTCCTCATACGTGGGAATATAGATTTTCTGACCGTCTTCTATCCGTGCAGCCAGATTAACGTATTCCTCGGCGGCCTCCTCGGAAAATCCCCCTGCCGCATTTACAGCATCAATCATCCTGACGTCGGGATCGAGCGTATACACATCGGGAGCTCTTACCGCCCCACACACATACACCCTGATCTTTTGGGTGATTTTCTCACTTTCCGTATCATCATCCTTTTGTACGACAATTTCCGGTCCGGTTTTCTCATTTTGTGACTTTGCTTCCGGCTTGATGTCAATTATTTGCTCATCATTACTTCCACAGCCACAAAAAGCCGTAGCAATCACAAGGATTGCCACGGCAACACAATATTTGATTTTCTTTATATTCACAGGTCCACTCTTTCCGAGTTTCCCGAGACCTAACTTATCTGCCGAATCCGAAGAAGAACTCTTTCAGTTCATCCGGAAGCGAATTATAATAATCCTGCATTTCTTCTTCATTGTTGCGGTTACTTTCTTCGCTGCCGTTGTTGTTTTCCTTTTCACCGTTCCCGCTGCCCTTTTCATCGATAGAATCGACTCCGGAATCTTCCCTTGTTGCCAGGGTTACCGTCACGGTCTTTTCTTTGTATTCTCCGTCTTCCTGGCGGCTTATCACAAGATCCACCTCTTCACCGGCTTCATAATAATCAAGTTTATTGCGAAGTTCGGCAATCGAAGTTACCGATACGCCATCAAACTTCTTGATGATATCTCCTTTATGTATTCCCGCTTTATCCGCAGGACCGTCTTCGGTTACCTCCTGAAGATATATTCCTTCGGGAATTCCGTACATTGTTGATGTCTGTGCATCTACCGATACACCGGTTATTCCGAGATATCCGGCCTTATCTTCATCAACCTTGTCTCTCGACTTGCGGTTCATCAAATTCTCTATAGTCTCGTTTGCCGCATTCATCGGAATTGCATATCCCATACCCTCAACATAGGTTGACATAATCTTGGCAGCATTAATCCCTACAAGTTCACCTTTCATATTAAACAGGGCACCGCCTGAATTACCGGGATTGATAGCAGCATCAGTCTGGATGTATCCTATTTCTTCGTCATCATCAGGTACATCACGATCAAGCGCCGATACGATACCTGTTGTTACCGACTGCCCGTATCCTATGGCATTTCCTATGGCAACAACCTGCTCTCCTACCTGAAGATCATCCGAATCACCGATAACCGCTACCTTGATCTCGTCAAGGGTACTGCTCTTAACATCGGAAACCTTAACACCTATAACCGCCAGGTCAAGATCAGAGTCCTGTCCCTTGATTGAAGCATCATATATCTCCGAATCCACAAATCCCACTGTTATCGAGCTTGCTCCGTTCACAACGTGATTATTTGTAGCTATTAACAGCTCCTCATCCGTCTGTCCGATTATGATTCCGCTCCCTCTTGAAACATTCTCATATTCACGGATTCCGTTTCCCCACATATCACGAAGCTGTGTAACGGATGTATTTGTTATTGAAACAACCGCGGGAAGATTATTCTTAACAAGCTCTGTTACGGACATATCTCCACTTCCGCTTCCTGTAGATGTTTCATCAACCGCTTTTGTCAGCGTGGTTTCTACCGTCTTCTTTTCCCCACCGGACTCTTTTGTGTCCTCTTTTGCTTTGCTTTCGGACCCGCTTCGGTCCTCTTCTTCATCTTTATCAGTCTCTATCCGGGCAGACGTCTTCGCATTATCCGGGAAGAATCTGTTTATCGTCCTTGTCACTCCCGCAAAAGTAAAAGCTGCTAGAACACCGAAAATTATTCCTACTACTGCTCCTATTCCTACTTTTTTCCAGAAACTGCTCATAATCATTACCTTCCTTTCATCACTTAAATTTCCTTGTCATAATCTATGCAGGTTCTGTTCTTGTTCCTACAACTGAGTTCTATTTTCGCCCCAAATGATTATGAATATGTGATGAAATTGTGTATTATTTATGTCCTAGAACACAAATGTTCCGGCACCTGCATTAAAGGACTCCTGGGTCGGCAGGTTTGCCCTTATCTCCTCTATCTGGGCACCGATAGTATCGGATAATTCCTTTAATGTCTCATCCGGGTCGGCTCCGTTCCAGACTTTTGTAAATGCTATCTCAAGCTGCACCCAGTAATTTGCAGCCTCAACCATCTTCGGAAGCGGAACCGATCTTTCATACTCGTCCATTGTCTTGGAAATCTCGGCGTCCTCATATTCAACAGCCTTGCTGCATGAAACTTTACCTGATTTTGCGTACAGATCCTGTGCCTTGTAGTTTACCAGATACGTGGCAAACCTGTTTGCATCCGGCTTTTTGTCCGAATATCCGTTAATGGCAACAGCATCCGTAACAGACAGTCCCCTGGCCTTTAAGAGTGAGGAAATATCCGGCAGAGTAGAAACTCCGTACTCGAATTCAAAATCACCCGCTTTTTGCGCCTCATGTATCCGTTTTATGGCATCGGTCGTAGCTACCGTAAATACCATCTTTCCGTCGATAAAATCCTGAAGGATCTTGTCATAGCTGTCGACTTTCGTATCGATGGAGAAGAACTGGTTCATCTCCTGATATTCACGAAGGCTTTCCACCGCCTGACTGTTATATATGTTGAAGATGGCAGCATTATCACCGTGAGGGCCGCCTACATCCATATAGTTTCCGACAAAGAAATAATTATAGAAAATATCCGATACGTCCCACTTAAACACCGACTCAACCGCCTCGGGAGCATCGTAGTTATTTGCAAAGGTCTTGATATCCTCGATTGAAGCCGGAATCATTGTTGCAAGCTTCTCAAGTACCTCCGGGTCGGCAACGGCGTCCTCTTCTCCCATAGGATCGGACATTTCCTCCTCTGCAACCTCTGTCTGCTCATCATTCTCAGCATCCGTCTCCGTTTCCGCTTCCTCTTCCGGCGGCCCGTTTTCAAGCAGTTCATTTGTTGCCTCCATGCCTTCCGCAAGATCGGCATCCGCCTCAATCTTGTTCTGGGCTATGCTGGCCATATAAGTCTTGTTGTACAAAAGGAAATTTGTCTCGTAATAAAGCGGGTATCCCACGTAATGATCATAGCAGCTTACGGCGTCAAGTGCCGTCTGCGGGTACATTGCATCGGTAACGACTCCCGCCGGGTCAGTTATAGGGCTTGCAAGCCCCGCCAGATATGCACGCAGCAGATTGTCATGACTTGTAATATACAGATCAGGCAACGGCTCATCACGCTCCGTCACCGGCTTTACCGAGACAGCGTTTATTGCTTCGAGAAACTGTACGCCGTCTTTTAGAATAATATTTACTTTAATACCCTGATCCTGCTGAAAAGAAAGGGCAACCGAAGTCAGATACTCTGTTAGCGCATCATCCGAATACCAGAGTGTTAGGCTTCCGTCATCTTCTGTTACTCCCTGACTGGCGATATCTCCGGAAGATACGCCCTCATCTTCGGACCTTGATGCCGCAAATCCGGCATCATCGGCTGTATAAGCCACATAGAAACAGGTCGCGGCAAGTATAAGTACCAAAAAGGCACATATAAATCTTTTTAACATATTTACTCCGTAATAGCGGTAACAAGTTTATCGATCATCTCGTCAACTTCAGCTTCCGAGATAATAAGCGGAGGCAGGAAGCGTATTACATCACTGCCTGCGGTAATTAGAACCAAGCCGTTAGACAGCGCCGCCTTTACAACATCACCGGGGGATTTTTTGCCGGTATCGAACACGATACCCCGCATCAGTCCAAGACCTCTCTCGCCCACAAGAAAATCGTATGATGCCACAAGTTCCTGCAGCCTCTTTTCAAGGTAAGGCGCCACCTTATTAACATTGTCCAGTATTTTTTCTTCTTCGAATATTTTGAATACAGTTGCCACGGCTGTGCAGGCAAGGGGATTGCCTCCGTATGTGGTGCCGTGATCTCCGGGAACAAGCGAAGAGGCCGCAACTTTATCATTAACAAGAAAAGCTCCCACCGGAACTCCGCAGCCTACCGCCTTGGCAACAGTCATAATATCCGGCTTTATGCCGTACTGCATAAAAGCAAACATGCTGCCGCATCTTCCCATACCACATTGTATCTCATCAAGTATCAGCAGAATATCCCGCTCATCGCAGAGCTTTCTTATCTTAGTGATAAATTCCTTATCTGCCGGATATATTCCGCCTTCACCCTGAACCGTTTCCATTATGATCGCACAGGTTTTATCGCTCACAAGTTCCTCCACGCTGTCATAATCGTTGAACTTCGCAAACCTGACATTACCTATCATGGGCTCAAAGGGTTCACGGTAATGCGAATTCCCGGTTACAGAAAGTGCTCCGAAGGTCCTGCCGTGAAACGAATGCTCCATGGCGATTATTTCATGATCACACTTTCCGTCCTTGTTGTAGGCATATTTTCTAGCTGCTTTAAGAGCACCCTCAACTGCTTCGGCTCCGCTGTTGGTAAAGAAGACCTTTGACAGGCCTGCTGCATTCGTCAGTGCCTCTGCGGCCTCCGCAAGTGGCTCCGAGTAATAGTAATTCGAAATATGCGTTATCTTACCTATCTGATCGGTAAGTGCCTTCTCATATTTTTTATTACCGTATCCGAGGGCATAAACGGCAATACCGGCGCAAAAATCAAGATATTCCTTTCCGTCGGCATCATAAAGTCTTACCCCGTCAGCATGGTCAAATACTATCGGATAGCGGTTGTAAGTGTGCAGCAGATGATTTTCTGCCCTTTCGATCGTCTCTTTCATACTCATAATTTGTCATCGTCCCTGAAAAACATAGTTCCTATACCTGTATCGGTAAACACTTCGAGAAGCAGGCTGTGCGGTTTTCTTCCGTCAAGTATATGTACCCGGCTGACCCCGTTTTTGATGGCATCGGTGCAGTTGGCAATCTTCGGAAGCATTCCGCCTCCTATATACCCTTTCTCCACAAGGGAATCCGCCTCTGAAACAGTAAGTCTCGAAATAAACGTGGACGCATCTTCCGGATCCTTGTAAACACCCTCGATATCGGTAAGAAATGCAAGCTTGTTCGCACCCATCGCCTTTGCGATCGCACATGCGGCATCGTCGGCATTTATGTTATAAGTGTTAAAATCCTTATCCAGCCCTATCGGCGCAACAATAGGGAGAAAATCCTTCTCTAACAGGTCCTCAAGTATCTTGGTGTCAACTTTTGTTACCTCACCCACATAGCCGATATCCTGACCGTCCGCGTATTTCTTCTCAACCGTAAGAAGTCCGCCGTCCTTGCCGGATATTCCGACCGCCTTAACTCCAAGCTCGGTAACCATGGAAACTAGTGACTTGTTGACTTTGCCAAGAACCATCTCGGCTATCTCCATAGTTTCGGCATCGGTAACACGAAGACCGTTAATGAACTCACTCTCTTTGCCGACTTTCTTTATCCATGAGGATATTTCCTTGCCGCCGCCGTGAACGACTATCGGCTTGAATCCCACAAGTTTTAAAAGTGTTACATCCTTTATAACGTTTTTCTTGAGCTCTTCATCCGCCATGGCACTGCCGCCGTATTTGACGACAATGACTTTTCTGTTGAAGCGCTGTATATAAGGAAGCGCCTCAATCAAAACCTCGGCCTTGTGAAGATATTTCTCCTTGTAGATCTCTTCCATAACCCTTTATGGATCCTCCTATCTGCATTCTATGACCTATAATCTGCGTTTATTTTGACGTAGTCATACGAAAGATCGCAACCCCATGCAGTTGCCTTGGCATCTCCGGCAGCCATGTCTATTACTACCGTTACCTCATCTTCCGATAATACTGCCGTAGCCTCATCTTCCGAATAATCCGCCTTAAGCCCTCTCTTAAATACGCACACGCTTCCCGCACGGCTTTCATATTTTAAGCTTACCTTGTCCGGATCAAAGTTTACTCCGCTGTATCCGAGAGCACACAGGAATCTTCCGAAGTTGGAATCATGCCCGTAGATCGCCGCCTTGCAAAGAGACGATCCCACAACGGATCTTGCAAGTATCTTTGCGTTCTCCTTCGTATCCGCTCCAATGACTTTTGCTTCAAACAGTGCTGTCGCACCTTCTCCGTCCTTGGCCATAGCCCTGGCAAGATACTCGTCGACATAATGAAGTGCCGCACAAAAGGCATCAAAATCATCACCCTCGCTGACGATTTTCGGGTTATGAGCAAGCCCGTTTGCCATAACTATGTATGTGTCATTGGTTGAAGTATCGCCGTCCACCGTGATCATGTTGAAGGTGTCCGCTATATCACTTTTTACGGCACGATCCAGCATTTCCTTTGAAATATCACAGTCGGTACATATATACGCAAGCATTGTACACATATTCGGGTGTATCATACCGCTTCCCTTGCTCATTCCGCCGATTGTTACTGTTTTGCCGCCTATCTCTACAGTTACCGCAACTTCCTTGGGAACGGTATCCGTCGTCATTATCGCTCTTTCCGCATCTGCTGCAGCTTCTCTCGTATCTGACAGCTTGGCTGCAAGTTCTTTTACCCCGGCACATACTTTATCAAGCGGTATCTGCTCGCCGATAACACCGGTCGATCCGATAAGCACCGAACTTGCGGGAATGCCCAGTGCCTCTGCCGCTGCTTTTGCAGTGTCTTCGCAAAGCCTCATACCCTGTTCTCCCGTGGCGGCATTTGCGATTCCGGAGTTTACCACAACCGCCCGTACACAGGGGGAATCATTTACTACCTTCATATCATATTTTACCGGAGCCGCCTTTACCACATTTGAAGTAAACGTGGCGGCAGCAACCGCATCTGTCTCGGAATAGACGATCGCCATGTCATATCTTCCGGTGTATTTAATGCCTGCTGCAACTCCGGCGGCCTTAAATCCGGCTGCCGCTGTGACTCCTCCGTCAATCTTTTTAATACCCATCTCTTTCATATCCATCATCCGTTAAACCTCACTATGTTCTCTTTATTAAGTACAAAATCATAATAGTTAAGGTCTTCTCTTTGTGTCCATCCTATTGTTTTCCAGAATGCATTTCCTATATCGTTTTTCGTAAACGCGATCAGGCTGACTTTACTGATTTTCTCTTTTCTGAGAGCCTCCATGCAAAATACTACCATTGCCTTACCGACACCCCGGCGTCTCCTGTCGGGATGTACGCACACATGATAGAGACATCCTCTTCTTCCGTCATGTCCGCACAGTATGGCGCCGATTATCCTGCCGTCCTCTTCCGCCACAACGCTCGTCCCGGGGTTACGCTTCAAAAATCGTTCCACTCCCTCTCGAGAATCATCTATGGATCTGATGGCAAAGCCCTTGATAGTCATCCAAAGTGCGTGCACATCGTCATAATCGTCAATAGTCATTATTCTTATCTGCATAATAAGTCCCCAAACTAAAATCCCTACAAGATATTACAACAACTGCGGTAATAACACAAATAATGATTTTATGCATTTCGATATTTGTTTTCTGCATATTATGCATTATTTGATGTATATTATTCATTTTCTCATTTTATGTGTTTTTTTCAATATGTCAACATTTTTTCGATTTTTTCTTGTTTTTTTATTAAAACTTCTATTGCATTTTATGCAGAGGTATTATAATATTTGTTGTTGTAACAAGAAAGAAACAGAATCATTCGGAGGTTCAGTAATGAAAGAAAAAGTAATACTTGCATATTCCGGAGGACTTGATACTACCGCTATCATCCCCTGGCTCAAGGAGAATTATGATTACGATGTAATCTGCTGCTGCGTAGACTGCGGGCAAGAGAGCGAACTCGACGGTCTTGAGGAGCGCGCCAAGGCAAGCGGCGCCACCAAGCTGTATATAGAAGACGTCATTGACGAATTCTGTGACGAATACGTTGTTCCGTGCGTACAGGGATGTGCCGTTTACGAGAACAAATATCTTCTCGGAACATCCATGGCAAGACCTGTTATCGCAAAAAGGCTTGTGGAAATAGCACGCAAAGAGGGGGCTTCCGCCATCTGCCACGGAGCTACAGGCAAAGGAAACGATCAGATCCGTTTCGAGCTTGCGATCAAAGCACTTGCTCCGGATATTAAGATCATTGCAGCATGGCGCGATGACAAATGGACCCTTGACTCACGTGAATCAGAGATCAAATACTGCAACGATCACGGCATCAATCTTCCCTTCTCGGCCGATAACAGCTACAGCCGTGACAGAAACCTCTGGCATATAAGCCACGAAGGTCTGGAACTGGAGGATCCCGCAAACGAGCCTAATTACGACCATCTTCTCGTACTCGGAGTATCTCCCGAGAAAGCTCCCGATGAAAGCGAGTATGTTACAATGACATTCGAAGCCGGTGTTCCTACAAGTATAAACGGCAAGAAGATGAAAGTTTCCGATATAATCCGCACTTTGAACAAGCTTGGCGGCAAGCATGGTATCGGTATCGTCGATATCGTGGAGAACCGTGTTGTCGGCATGAAATCACGCGGCGTATATGAGACCCCCGGCGGAACGATCCTTATGGAAGCACACCAGCAGCTGGAAGAACTTATTCTCGACCGCGATACTTATGCCCTCAAAAAGGACATGGGCAACAAGCTCGCCCAGATAGTATACGAAGGAAAGTGGTTTACCCCTCTTCGTGAGGCTGTATGCGCATTCATTGAAAGCACACAGAAATATGTGACCGGCGAGGTTAAATTCAAGCTGTACAAGGGCAATATCATCAAAGCCGGCACAACATCTCCCTATTCTCTATACAATGAGAGTATTGCAAGTTTTACAACGGGAGACCTCTACGATCACCATGATGCTACCGGATTTATCAATCTGTTCGGACTTTCCTGCAAAGTCCGCGCCATGAAGATGCAGGAAGTAAATAAAAAGAAATAATCACCTATGATCGTTATTTCATACATTGCAATATACCTTGTTGCTGTCAATCTTGCCGGGTTTACTGCTTTTGGGATCGATAAAAGCAAAGCCCGGCGCAACAAGTGGCGAATCCCCGAGGCCACCCTGTTTTTGTTTGCCATATTCGGCGGCAGCATAGGGTGCCTTATTGGTATGCAGGTATTCAGGCATAAAACGCAAAAGAGCACCTTTTATATCGGGATTCCGGTAATTCTCGGAATCCAGTTGCTTGTGATCGCTTATCTGATCTTTCTGTCTCCCTTTTCCTTCAGAATACTCTGATTATTGTGATCATATATGTGACAATATGCTAAGCCTATCCTTATTAAACACGGAGGAATATCATGACAATCTATCTTGCAATCTGCGACAACAATATAGCCGACAGAAAACAGCTTGAAAGGCTGCTTGAGAGAGAAAAGGATACAAGACTTCGCGAAGACTATGATGTCCTCTATATAGACTCCTTCGGGAGCGAGGAAGCGCTTATGACCACTCCGGTCAAATACGACATTTTCTTTGTCGATATAACCGAGGGAGCCTCCAACGGTATGGAGATCGCAAAAAAGCTCCGGCTTCGCGGTATAGCAGCCCCTATTGTCCTGTGCCAGTCTTCAATAAACTATACATCTTACGTTAATGCCCCGGAAGATATAGTCTATATCGAAAAGCCTCTGACCAAAGGACAGGTAAGTCATCTCGTCGATGTAGCTCTTGAGTGGGCGAAGCGCAGAACTCCTCTTATTGAAGCCAGATGTCAGAAAGATACCCGCTTTCTCCAATATGACGAACTGGTAAGGGCTATTCCCCTTGAAAAATTCCTTACAAGGCTGTGCCTCTCAAGCGGCGAGTTTCTTGACGCGACCGATTCGGTCAAATCCATCGAAAGGCAGCTTGAACCCTACGGCTGCTTTATCAAATGCAAAAAGGACATCGTCAACATCTACCACATAGAATCTGCAATAGAACACGGTTTTAAACTGTCAAATCAGGACGTTGTATATTATAGCTCCATGCAGAAAAACAATATCATCAAAACCATGGCAGATAATATGCGGTATTTACATTTGCACTAATGCCTGTGCATCTGTCTCACACCTCTCATACATTGTCATGACCATTCCGGTAAGGTTAGAAAACCTTTCTATATCCTCCTTTATTCTCATAATGTTTTCGCATGTATCGTTAAGCTTGTGTTCGGCGCAGATCTTGGAAGATGTAGTATAAGCAAGATTTCTCCGGACATTGTCCACAGAGCGCACTATTCCTTCCATAAGCGTTACCTGATCCGAAAGAAGTCCGGCCGCTTTTGTACATGCAGTCATGTTTATTCCCGCGTAATTTGCCGCCAATGGCTCATTTGCTATAGGCGTATGTACTTTCCCGGTGACTTTCTTTATAAACTCGCCGGCAAATGCGCCCAACACAGGAGCCGCGCAGTCTGTTAACATCCTGTCGGGAGGGGTACACAGAAGTCCCGATATTGTACTTCCCGCAATCATCCCCAGCGTTTCCTTCTCTTTTAAATCAAGGGGTTCCAGGGTATCGCACATTCTGTCCGTTAAAGCATCAAGCAATGCAGATACTGCCCCTCTTTCTCTTATGCTTGTAAAATTCCCCTCTTCGTCAAAAGTGTTTTCTGTCAGAAGCGTGACCGACGAGTGGGCATCCTTTGCCGACGGGCCATTATTGACATATATGCACGTCCCCGCAATGCAGGTAAGCAGAATGTTAACGAAATCATTGTATGCGGATATGGATTTGATCTTCGGGGCAGCTTCTGCTATAAGCATGGGATTTTCGCTTATAAAATCATCTCCGAAGCCCTGCCCGTCAAATGACAGGCACGACTCTATCTTTTCCGTATTCTTCACGGTCACGTACTGCGCCATATTTCCGCCTTTGGAATGTCCCGTAACAACAACGTCCTTGTAAATCCCGCACTCGTACTTTACAAAATCGGATGCCACACTCTGTATTCTTGTATCCTCGTAATACGCCCCGTCAAAGTTATCGCTCCACGCTTCTTTTGTTCCTCCGGTTCCCCTGAAAACCACAACGGGATCTTCATCCTTAGGATCCGTGTAACATATGGCCCGTACATCAGCCTCTTCCAGACGGCGGCTGGCTGAGAGCATTCCGAATTCGGGATTTTCCTGTATCCTCTTGTCCATCCGGCTTAACACCGTCACCACATCCTCTGTGCTCATTCCGCCTCCTGCCGCCGCAGCTGCTACGCTTTCGGGTGTAAACTCCCCCTCCGCTGTTTTGTAGCTGTTTATTATCTCTCCCAGAGGCTTATTTGATAAGCAGGCAGGTATATATGCAAAATTAGATAAAAGCAGCAATTCCTGTTCGGTATATCCCATCACTCTATCCCCACTGCATATGTTCTTGCGCCTATAGTCAGTCTGTCGTCATTTTTCAGTTTTATAGCACTTATCCTCACACCGTTGACTTTTGTACCGTTTGAAGAAGCAAGATCCTTAACATATACTTCGCCTTCGTCTTCATACAATTCACAGTGACGCTTTGACAGGGCATCATCCCCTGTTATGGTCACATCACAGCCTCCCCTGCCTACACTCATACTGCCGCAAAGTACAATTCTGTACGCCCTGCTGCTCTCACAGTCTGTTAGCGTGACAAGTTTTCCGTTTGTATCAAGCAGTCTTGTTCCTCCGCTATCGCCACCAAGCATCACGGTCTCGACACCGTTTAATTCAAAATCCTCAAAATACTCTTCCTCATCGTCCCCTCGCTTCGGGTGCGGTCCGGCATCGTATTCCGCCCTTCGTCTCTTCATAAGGATAAAGCCTCCAAGGATACCTACTATTAGCCCGGCCAATATAAGAACCGCCGCCAGAATAAGCGCGCCCCTGCTCTCAAAAAATCCCCGGGATTCGTCATATTCATATATTACTTTTCCGGACTCCCCGATCTCCTGCACAGGTTCACTCTCTTCCATGGCATCTGCAGACTCTGTAGTATTATCCGTAACTATTTCTTCCGATGTTTCGGATTCGGCCTGGTCTTCATCCTCTTCTTCATACTCTTTCCAGTGAACAAGCGCATACTCATCCATAGCGGAAAAGATCATTTCAGTCAGTTGTCTATCTATCCCTGCATCGGACCCCTTAAAATCAGTCTCAAAAAGCTTTCCTCCGCTGGTTGTAGCAATTGCGGAAAGACTCTTTCTCTCCGCTGCGTTATTCTCCTGACTGAGCATAACAACATAAACCGGATATCCCGAATTCTCAAGCAGATAATACATTTCCTCCTTTTCATGCCCTGTTGCAGCTCCTTCGACCCCGTCCGAGAACACAAGAATATCCCTGCAGGCAAAATCCGACGCCTTCCACCTTCCTATAACCTCCGAAATCGTATCGCACAGATTGGAATCCTTTGGCGTAAACTCCAGATTATCCACCTCACAAACAAGGTCGTTAACATCATCGTTATAGTCCTCGTCCGCCAGAATATCGTGCTCATATGTATTAAGGCAGAAGGTTCTGTCCTCCTTTTTATGATAAAAGAGGTATTTAAGAGTTGTCTTAACTATCTTCTGATTAACATCACTAACCGTCGCATCATTATCGACAAGCACAAGCGTCTGGCCGCATACACGCATACTCAAATTAACGCCTCCCCTGCAAGATCCGCCGCGATATTTCCGCTGTCAGTCTCCGCCTGTCTGTACTCATTGGCTATATCCGTAAGTGAATCGGCATGTTTCCTGATAAGTGCATAGAGTTTATTCATGTCGTCCGACAGTGCGGCAAACCTGTTGGCAAAGCCCGTTGCGGCTTCGCCCTGCCAGACAGGCTTCAAACTGTCCACAATAGAGATCATCTCCTCCGTAAGACTCCTTACATTAGCTTCTGTATTTTGAAAATCACCTGCCGCCTCAATAAGCTTTTCCGGCGTAACTTTAAGCATTGTATTCATTACATAACCCTCCCTATATTCTTCTCTTCAGCCTGGTCGTAACGCTGCGCAATGGTTTCAATCGCATTCAGATACCTGATTATCGTATCGGCAAAAGAATCCATCTGTCCCGAGCTTCGCATAAATTCACTGTGAAACTTCTCGTTTGCCTCTCCCTCCCACATGGCTTTAAGCGCACTCTCCTTTGCACAAAGATTTTCTTTCTCCTGTCTGAACCGTTGCACAAGACTCAAAAGCTCATCTTTTTTTGTTCTTAACTGTCTGCTGTCCACTTGATAAAATGACATACGTTATTTTCTCCTTTCTTGTTAACATAACTAACGACTATGCGGGTCAATATATCATATTTAAGGCTGATTTCTCGGCCCGGTAAACTATATTTGCAGTTGATCTGATACTCCTGGCGGTATTTGCAAGATCCTCTGCAGTTCTGTATATTTCGGCTGTTGTATTTCTTCCGGCAAGTTCTATTGACTCACTTGAATCACCCCTCCAGTTGTTCTTCAGAATCAGAAACGCAGATTCAATCCCATTATTGGCTATCCGACTCAGATCGGCAGCCAGGCGGTCCAATTCTTTTGCCTGATCCATCGCCCGAAGATAATCCATTTCAATTTCATATTTTGTTTTTTCTCTCATGAGTATATTCTCCTATCAGTCTTTGCACTTCTCTCTCATTTTTTATATAGATCTCCAGCATATTTCGCAGTATTCCCAATGTTTTTTCAATCCTTCCGAGAAACAGACCTATATCTGTAATATCCTTTACTACCGCTGCCATGTACGCTTCATTTGCTTCTCCGTTCCAGAAAATGTCAGTATTTGCCGTATATTCGGCTATTTTACCTATCTCTTCGTTAAGCTTCATATACAGTTCGGATAAGAGAACGGTTTTGTCCCGAAGGAGTCTGTAATCAATTTCAAGGATCCCCATTGTCGATTATCACCCCGCTTCCCGTATACATTCCCGCCTCCGCAAGAGTCATGTCATCGGTCACGTTTTTCTCGGATGTAATCATCAGAATTTTGTCATATTTGACTTTGTAAAAACGTGACAAAAAGCACTTAAACTCTTTCACTGTCATTTTTTCACCAACCCGTACACAAAGTCTTTTATTATCCTTGGGCAATATTAATTCAATAGATATCATATGTTACTTAACCTCTGTTTTAGGTGTATTGCGAGTTATCCACATCATATTTCAACCGGAAAAATTATGTCCCCGAAAAACAGATTTTCGTCATATTTTAATACTGTTGCGTATCCTCTGCTTTGTGATTTTTGCATCCGGGAATATGGCAGATACGAATAGTCGAATATCCTGTTTTCATCAAGTTTTCCTCCCAGAGACACTCCGTAAATATGTCTGCACATCTCTTCGAAAACCTTCCTTCCCGCAAACCTCATTTTTGCTTCGTTATCGATTATTCCGATGATCAGGCTTTCATTTTTGTCATTTTTGTTTACAACAACCGGATTTGACAAAAATCCTGCCAGCTCTTCCTCCTCTGCCCCGCTCCTGCCTTTGCTGTAAAAATCATCAAGTATCTGTGTTACGCTTTCTATGGTTACAATCTTTTTCTCTTCGGATTTTCTTAAGGCCGATATAAGCGCCTCATATGACTGCACATAAGTACAGGTGATACCGTATCTTGCAGCGGTTATCGAAATGTTAAACAAAAGTGTATGTCTTCCGCAAAATGTCCTTCCGAATACCAGAACAGTTTTAACCACCCCTATGGGAAAACCATATATCTTTCCGCTTTTTTGTTCATATCCGACCGGTATAATCCCTCTTTTACAGACAATCTCATCAGTCAGACTCCCCATCATAATCTCAAGAGTCGCTTTTGGGGGAACATGCGGGAATTTAACAGCACGTACACATCCGGGCGGAGATTTTCCCGAGTGATCCGGGGATCTGACTGCCTGAAATTCCAGCGGCATATCTTCCATTAGTCCCACACCTCTTCCCGGCATATACATTACCTGCGGTATATCTCTCGGAGAAACCTTCAGATACTGCGAAATCGTGTATGGATCTTCGTCCCCGAGAAACAGGTATGTATCGAAGAGCCTTGAGACCTTCCCTGCCGGTATCTCGCAGGATGCGGCAATTACGCTGATATTTTCCGCTTTTCCCGCGGTAAGTATACGGATCAGGGGTTCACGAAACTCTTCTGATGCTTTTTCAACACTTTCCAGCCCGTCCGCCACAAGTATTACCGGACTTTTCTCCTTGGTTTTGCTGCCGGATTTTCTTCTTGCCGAAAGTTCTTCCTCTATAAATATCATGAGTCTTTCTATGTCATCGCTTTCGTCTTCAGAAATATATCCTCCGCAGCAGGACTTTTGTGACTGGTCCTTCAGACGTCCTCCGCCATGATCAATTATGTAAACCGATGTATCTTCATTGAATCTTTCCGCAAGCGTATGCAGCAGCTCGCTTTTTCCACTTCCGGCCCGCCCGACTATAAGCGTATGTCCCATTTTTGTCCGGTCAAACATTGCCTTGTCATACCGTTGCATATATGGATTGTCAAAAACAGCAAAAGCCCTGTCGTCTTTGATATCACCCGGAAGTATGGGCAAGTACAGCTTTGCCGGTTTGGCACATCCCATTACATCAGTCGCTTTTTGGATGGATTCTATTGACATCTCAAGCCATGTCATCTTCCACTATTTCCTCCCTAAGCCAAAAATCATTGTATATATGCGGTTTGATCCTCCCCTCCGAAACATCGCACATTGCATATCCGCTTTGAAAGCATGTAAAAATCTCATTATTTCCCACCTGAAGAAATGCCCTTCCGCATTCTTTTATGAATGTAGCGTCCTCTCTCCTTAACATATCCATAGAATCTGCTCTGTCTACAAGCCTGAGCGCTATTCTGAAACGTGAATTTGCGCGGATTCTGTCATCCACAACTCCCGCCGGCTTTTGCGTCGCAAGTATCAAATGAAGACCCAGACTCCTGCCGACCTGAGATATGCTTATCAGCCTGTCCATAAAATCAGGCTCCTCCTTGCGAAGCTCGGCAAACTCATCAACAATGATAAAAATGTGGGGAAGGGGCTCGGCAGCAGCACCTGCATCATACAATCCGGTATAATCGTTAATATTATTCACACCGGACTGGGCAAAAATCCTCTGCCTGCGCATATTTTCGCTCTTAAGCGATATTTCAGCCCTCTTGGACTCAGCCTTTGACAGATTCGAAATACTCCCGAGAAGATGCGGCAGATCCGAGAATAAGTTCGACATTCCGCCACCCTTGTAATCGATTAAAAAAAATGCTGCCTTATCCGGCGGAAACGAAAGCGCCAGTGATAATATCAGGGTTGTGAGAAGTTCGCTTTTCCCGCTCCCGGTTGTTCCGGCTATAAGCCCGTGGGGTCCCGACGCCCTTTCATGAAGATCAAGCATCAGCTTTTCCCCAGCCTCGCCCACTCCGATAGGTGCCTCGATTTTCTCGGTTATATCATTACTTTTGTAATTCCCGATTATGTTTTGTACCACATCTTCCGTGCTGCCGGTAAACAATCCGTCAAAGAGAGCTCCGAAAGGAACCGCATCCGGAACAGGCTCGTTATTTGAGGTGCCCCACAATTGCGACATTCTTCCGGCATAAGAATAGCTAAGCTGGGGAGTGAGTTCATCTAATTTGACCTTCTCTATCCTGTTTACTATGCAATCAACACCGGCCGGAAAATCATTATCATAGGCTGCCAATATGACAAAATCCCCTGCACCTGCCCTTTCAAATGCCAGACGCGGATTATCCGTGACGGTAAGTATTGCTATAGATGATTCATCTGCCATGGCATAATCACTACAAAAGTGTGGAAGTATGGCACACCACATAAAATAACGCATGGTATCTATCTTGGCAGTCAGTACGATATTAAGCTTGTCCGGAGCAACAGAAGCTGCGATTTTTAAGAGAAGTGCCGCAACAGACCGTCTGTCTTTTTCTTCCGAAAGCACCACTCCGTATACCAAACCCTTTGTAAATTGTATTATGACCGGGGCAGGACCTATGAACTCATACTTTTTAACAATTCTTTGAGGCAGTTCCCTCAGAGAGTCATCAACCTGTGCAAACCTCTCTTTCGGAATCGATATCCCCAGCGGATTCCTAATACTACCCATACCTATCCGTATCCCGATTGCCCCGTCTTCTCCTACTTCATCTCTCCATAACGCGGGCACATCTCCCGTCTTTGCAAAAACCGACGATACTGTGGGGTAATGTTCCAAAAGAGCTTCGGTCAGTTTCCCACACTCTTTTTGAATTCTCTCTTCACACTCTTTGAGATATGAAATATAGGCATTTCTTCTGCGTCTCTCATCAGACCTTCCCCTTCTTGCCCTGGCAAGCACGTTTGCTACAGCCCATACGGCCGCGAACAATGATGACAGAACGGCGATGGATCTTCCCGCTCCCAGAAGTATCGGTATTGCCATGGTAAGTGCCGGACCTGCCGCAAGCATTACGGAGGGCTTCTCCGGAACCTTTCTTGGCGGCGGTGCTTCTATATCCACTGTTGCCGTATCGTTCAGCTGCGCTCTTGGCGGCCGCCTTACAAACTCTGTTTTTTTGTATACGTCTCCTATCCATACAAACTCCCTTCTTCCCACCCGGATAGCATCTCCACACCTTACGTGGCATTTGAATCCTTTGCCTGTATATGAACCTCTTACAGTTGCCCCGTTGCCTCCGCTTACCGTAAGAGCCGCCACATCAGCCGATAAAGGCTCGAACACAAGGTGAACTCTTGAGATAAACGGATCCGAAAGTACAAGATCGCACCCAGGATCCCTTCCCACCGTATATTGCGGCAGTCGGGCAGAAACATATAAAAACTCCATTAACTACTCCGTAAAAATTGACTAAAATTTCAGGAATCATTGCGATGCGTCCAACGCATGATATGAAATAAGTCAGGATCAATCCTGCAGACTCCCCTGAATTGGGAGTCGAAAAAACCTTACCGGTTCGTATGACGGATGATATCATACGGTCCGGTAAGGTGCAATATCCGAAAAATAGACAAACAAAAATTATTATTTTCTGTAAATTTTCACAAAAGTCACGCAACCACCGAAGATCGGATCTCGTCTGATTTTTCCTTGCCGCAAAGAAGCGTAATTAGCTCACAGGCAAAATCAACAGCAGTTCCCAAACCCCTTGAAGTTGTGATGTTTCCATCGGTAACAACTGTTTTTATAACAGTTGTTGCTCCATCCATCAGATCTTCCAACCCGGGATAACATGTTGCCGTCTTGCCCCTTAGAAGGCCTTTTGATCCGAGTATTCTTGCGGGTGCCGCACAGATTGCCGCAATCCTTTTGCCCAATTCATTTTGGGAATCAACTATGTCCATAAGAGTCTTGCACTCAAGCAGATTTACCGTTCCCGGCATACCACCCGGAAGCACTATTATATCCGCCTTGCCGGTATCTGCATCATCTATCGTGATATCTGCCATCACCCCGATACCACGCGCCCCCGTCACATTTTTTCTGTCCGGATATATAGATACAGTCTTAACCTCCACTCCGGCACGCCTCAAAAGGTCAACCGGCGTAAGTGCTTCTATTTCTTCGAATCCGTCTGCCAAAAATACATAAACCATGATGATCCTCCTTCCTTTCCTGAGAGCCACGCCATTAAAAGCTGGCTTTGCCTCTTTCATCATCAATTATAAACACAAGATTTCACGGCGTCTATATCATAATTTGAAAATCGTTCCCAAATTCATTGACAAATCCGCAGCGCGGTTTTATAATCGGGAACAGTTCCCAATTTCGCATTATCTAAAATAGCCGTATCGGAAGGCAGAGGAAGAAAATATGAACCAGCGCTCAAAATACAAAACAAGGCAGCGTGATATATTGCTGTCATATCTTGAAAAGATGCCGGGACACGTTACAGCCGCCGACGTATGCAAACACTGCAAGCAGCAGGGAGAGAACATCGGTCAGTCTACGATATACAGGCAGCTTGAAAGCCTGGTTGATGAAGGCCTCATTAATAAGTACATAATAGATTCCAACTCTCCCGCCTGTTTTGAATATGTAGGGCCGGACACCCACGCAGAAGCCGAGGTTTGCTACCATTGCAAATGCGAAAAATGCGGGAAACTGATTCATCTGCACTGCGATGAAATTGAAGAAATCCAAAATCATATGCTTAAGGAACACCGGTTCCGCATGGACCCTCTTCGTACCGTATTCTACGGGCTGTGCGAACAATGTATGGAATGATGGTGTAAGGGAGAACTTCTAATGGCGTGACTCTCAAGTAAGGGAGGAATTATTAGTGATTATGAAAAAGTACATCTCGGCATTTATTGCCGCTGTTTTTGTCGTAACTTCCGTTACAGGCTGTGCATCCGGTATGACTCAGACCCCGGGGACTGCTTCATCCGGGACGACTGCTGATTCCGGTGATGAGATCAGTATCGTAACGACTATATTCCCCGAATATGACTGGGTAATGAATATCCTCGGAGATAATCCGGCCGGCGCAAAGGTTTCAATGCTTCTTGATAACGGTGTAGACCTTCACAGTTTTCAGCCTACCGCTGAGGATATCATGAAAATATCAGACTGTGATCTGTTCATTTATGTAGGAGGCGAATCCGATGAATGGATGGAGGATGTTCTGGAAGAAGCCGTAAATAAAGATATGATCGTTATCAATCTTCTTGAGACTCTCGGGGACTCGGTTAAGGAAGAAGAGGTCGTCGAGAGCATGGAGGGCCACGATCACGATCACGAGGAACCGGAATTCGATGAACATGTATGGTTATCCCTCAGGTGCGCATCCACACTCACTGATAATATAGCAAAGGCATTGGAAACTATAGACTCAGCAAATGCCGAACTTTACAGGAAAAACGCGGATGCATATATCGCAGAACTGTCAGAACTTGATAAAAAGTACGAAAAATCCGTATCAAATGCTGCCACGAAGACACTTCTCTTCGGCGACCGCTTCCCGTTCAGATATATGACCGATGACTATGGTCTTGATTATTATGCTGCATTTGTTGGCTGTTCGGCCGAGACCGAGGCCAGTTTTGAGACTATATCTTTTCTTGCAAATAAGGTGGACGAGCTTAATCTTCATGCTATAATGACCATCGAGGGCGATAACCATAAGATCGCCCAAACAATTGCGGACACTGCAACGGCTTCCGATATTGAAATCCTTACAATGGATTCGATGCAGTCGATTACCTCAAAAGATGTTGATGCAGGGGCAACCTACCTTAAGATCATGGAAGACAACCTTGCCGTGCTCGATAAGGCACTTAAGTAATGTAAAATCATCATAACAAGGAGCATATATGACTCTTATAACCGTGTCCGGCCTGTCACTCGGATATGACGGACACTCAATTGCAGACAATTTAAACTTTACTGTTGAATCGGGAGACTATCTGTGTGTAGTCGGTGAAAACGGCTCCGGTAAGACAACTCTTATGAAAACCCTGTTAGGGCTTACAGATCCTCTTGCCGGTTCAATAACATTTGACGGCGGACTCAGCAGGAACCAGATAGGATATCTTCCGCAGCAGACTCTTGTACAGAAGGATTTTCCGGCATCTGTAAGAGAGATTGTCCTCTCCGGATGTCAGAACCGCTGCGGGATGCGCCCTTTCTATAATAAGGCTGAAAAACGTCTGGCCGCAGAAAACATGGAGAAAATGGGTATAGAGGGCCTTGCTGATACGTGTTACCGCCACCTTTCCGGAGGCCAGCAGCAGCGTGTTCTTCTTGCAAGGGCACTTTGTGCAGCCAGGAAGGTTCTGCTCCTTGATGAGCCTGTTTCAGGTCTTGATCCGATAGTTACCGATCAAATGTATGAACTGATATCAGACCTTAATCGCGACGGGATAACCATAATAATGATATCCCACGATATTGGCGCAGCTATCAGATATGCGGACCATATACTTCACATCGGCGAAAAGATTTTCTACGGAACCAAGGACGAGTATTTAAAAAGCGGTGACGGCAGTATATTTCTTGCCGGAACAAAGGATGAATTTTCCGAAAATGACAAGGAGGAAATGCATAATGATCGGTAAGCTTGCCATGTACTTTGAATATCCCTTTGTCCGGTATGCCGTAATCGTCGGCGTGCTTATATCACTTTGCTCAGCTCTGCTTGGTGTAACTCTTGTGCTTAAGCGATTTTCATACATAGGAGACGGACTCTCTCACGTTGCATTCGGGGCCATGGCAATAGCCTCTGTGCTCAACCTTACAAATAAAATGCTTATAATCCTTCCTGTTACGGTTATAAGCGCGATACTGCTTCTTCGCAGTGGACAAGGGGCGAAAATCAAGGGCGATGCTGCGATTGCCATGATATCGGTAAGCGCACTGGCATTCGGCTATCTTCTAATGAATGTATTCTCCACCTCTTCCAACCTGTCCGGGGATGTATGCTCGACACTTTTCGGTTCCACTTCCATACTGACCCTTACCGGATGGGAGGTGTGGCTGTGTGCCGCACTCTCGATTGCCGTGGTTGCAATATTTATATTGTTTTACAACAAGATATTTGCAGTCACCTTTGATGAGAATTTCTCAAAGGCAACAGGTGTGGGGGCAGACAGATACAACACCCTTATCGCAGTCGTAATTGCGGTGATTATCGTGCTGGCTATGAATCTTGTGGGATCGCTTCTGATATCGGCGCTTGTGATTTTCCCTGCACTTTCCGCTATGCGGCTGTTCGGAAGTTTTCGGGCGGTAACGGTTTTCTCGGCTGCCCTTTCCGTGATCTGCGCATTTTGCGGCATCATCATATCGATCCTTGCCGGAACGCCCGTAGGTTCAACCATTGTTGCAGTGGATGCGGCAGTTTTCGGAATATGCTGCCTCGTTTCTGCCCTTCGGAGGCCATGATGACTCCCGAGGATTACGTAGGTAAATCCGTCCGTATGAACGGAATGTATGTTAGCTTTTATGAGAAAGAAAATGATTTTCGCTACTTTGCGTGCATTGTAAAGGATGCGACAGCCTGCTGCTCCCAGGGGATAGAATTTGTGCTGACGGATGACTACAGATATCCGGAAGATTACCCGGAGGACGGCGACGACATAGTTGTAACTGGAATATTTGACACCTATATGGAAGGTTCCGATATGTACTGCACGTTAAAGGATGCCCACCTTGAATACATCAGGGGGTGATTGTAAACTGTATACTATTTTCCGTTGTATTGGAATATAACCCCACAGGGTTATGTGCTTTTAAATATTTTTTTGTTGATTTTTTATAGGTAATCGCCTATAGTATAGCAACGAAGACAACGTTTCTATTGGGCTGGTCGCAAGACCTAGGTCCATCAATGGCGGGGAAGTTCCCCGCTTTTTCATATCACATGAAGCGAGGTAGTCCCCTTGAAGGAATTAAGCATTTTCATAGATGAGTCCGGGGATTTCGGCGAATACGTCAAAACAAGAGCTGACATATCTCGACTATCCTGATCATTGCCTTTATGCTGGTCCCATCATCCGTATGGAATCCGAGTTCAAAGAAGAAGCTATTGTCGTAAGGCGTAAACTCCTCATGAAACTGATGGGTTTTATCCGAAAAATCAAGATTAAGCACAAATCCTTCTACATAGAGAAGCGCCATACAGAAGATATAACCGATGCAACCGGTAAGATATCAAAACAGATCGGCACATGGGTCAAGAATAACTATGAAATTCTCCTGACATATTATATTGTCAAAATCTACTACGATAACGGTCAAGTGGAGTTATCGAGGATTCTCGCATCCGTATTCAATGTCTTGCTCCCGTCGGTAAAAACAAAGAAGGTTATCCCATCTGATTATCGACTTTTCCAAGTGGCTGATTTTATATGTACAATGAAACTTACCGAATTAAAGAAAACAACCACAGCATGTCTGTTCAGGAGAAGCGGTTTTTCGGCGGTGAAGATGGAGCCATAAAGAATTACATGAAAGATCTCCAAAAATACGAACTTGAATAATCCGCTAAAAAATCAGATTGCAATCTATTACGTGCTCCCTATTGCGACTCTCATTTTCAAGCGTTCTTTCAGGACCGGACCGGTTATGAATGAGCACCTCGATTGTAGCCAGATTTATCTCAACATTCGTGAACGGTTTCTGCTTTCCCTATACTTCGTATTAAATGTATCAAGCTCCTTCTTCATTTTTATGTTTCCAGTACTCTTCATGGAGCTTATCATAAGCCTCATATTATTGTATGTCGTTTCTGGCGATTTTGGACAAAAAGACGGGGATGAAAAACCTGTTACTGCACTATTTCTTTGTCAAGGCCATCAAAAAATATGATTTACTCGTGGAATTATAGTCAAAAGAAAAGAAATAATCGCCGTATGCCTCACCATCCTTACCGTAAATAGAACCAATAAAGCTATCAGCATCCTTGCTACTCACCGAAGGACATAATGTTTTCATTTCTGCAATCCAAAGAAGTGCCGATAATTGATCCTTATCAGCTGTGTTAATTGAAACTGCTAACGCATCTGCAGCAGACCCAAATTGTATCACTCCGACAAACTCATCCAAAAAATACAGTTTATATCTACGAAAACCTTCGCTTTCATTCCAAAATTCATAGCTTACATTATAGTCAAGATCAGTCGACGATGCAGCGGAAGCCTCTGCTATCAAAGTCTTTTCGTATGCTTGTAGGAAGCTCTTTTCGTCAAGTGCAGAAGACGGATCGGATGCGGTTTGCGTGACACCTGTACCATTATTAACAGTAGTCTTTTCTTCATCTCCTCCGGAGAAAGCCGCTCCAAGGATGATCAGCCCGACACAACTAGCTATAAAAATTTTCTGCCATTTCTTTCGCGCTTTCCACCAATTTTTAATATTTCCTCCTGCACCCTTAGCTTTTTCCTTGACTACTTCTGCTTTGCCCTCCAAATCGTTATCTTTAGCAAACTGCTTTGCTTTTTCCCCTGCTGCATTCATCTTTGCAGTTATTTCAGCTTTTGCCTTTTGCACATCATCTTCTTGAAGTCGGCTCTGAACCTTGCCACTAACATCAGATATCTTTTCCGTAAGCATATCGGTAGTTGTTTTTGATTGTTCGACCTTATTTGTATCTTCAGTCTTTATACTTCCACCGGCTGATTGTGTAGTTGGTGTAGCATCCTTTTTTTCATAAAAACTCTTCTTACCGTTTGTATACTTGCTCATGCAAGCATCGCAAAGAATTCCATCGTGTGACTCATTTCTTTTACATAAAAAACATGTACTATCAGCTGTTCCGCTTTTTATTTGATTAAGTCTCTCTATATACCAAATTCCGACCTGAGTGGTAAAAGGCTTTTTTTCAGTAAGAAAGGAAACTAATTTTTCAACCTGTGCTGGGTTCTTCAAATTATATTTTGACGAGAATGTTGTGACAATGTTGACATCTCTTGCTAATTCTTCTTTAGTAGCCATCCGATATACCTCCAATCAATATTCTTTATCTATCTCAATCTGGTATGCGGTAATTCTTTTTTACAACTTTCTTTCTTGATAGATACGAATTGCGGTATTCCTTCCGGTCGGTGACATCTTCTGCAAACCACTCCGGCGGGGTAAAATCATTTGCCTCAGCTTCCGTGGCAAACTCAACTTCAGCTATGATAAGCCCTTTGAACGGCTCATCGAATATATCCAGTTCTATTGTATGATCCATATAAGGTATCAGAATGCGCTTTTTGCGGATGACGTTTCCGTCCGCCTTGGAAGAAAGCGTCCTGTATGATTCTTCGGTAAGTGCAAGATTGTACTCTTCATGAGCAAGAGAAGTATTATCTCCCCCTACTCCCTTATAAGTCATGTAATACCTGTCATCTTCCCTGCGGACACGGATGACCGGCTCCGTCGTAAGATAGGCCTGCTCGATAACATGAAATCCGTATGATTCTACATCTCTGGGAAGATGCTTTATTGTAAATTTTCTCTCAATTTCCATTCCCATGTTATCAATACTACTATCTTCGTTTTTCGCCGTCAATATCGCATTTCACGTAAGTTTCAACTTGATATTCGAACATATGTTTGTTATAACTATTATAACACTACCACATAGAATCGGTAGGCGGTTTTGTCTTTCAACGTATGAGTACATACGGGCTTCCTTGCATTTTGGAGGTGATGCCTATGGAAAGTATTATGGAAGGATGGCACACTGTGTTAGAAATCATAAACATCGTTTCTTCATTGATCCGAACAGCAATTTTGCTCATCCGGCTCATTTGGGACATGTTTAGAGATAGACAACAAAAGAGCAACCGCCCCAACCAGGAATAGTTGCTCTTTGTAACTAACAACCCGGCAAAACCGTCTACTGTGGTAGTGCCTTTATATGTTTTATTTTACTCTCCGCACTTTTTATAGTCAACATCAAAATGGTGTTATTTGCAGCCCTGTTGCCGGATCTATGCCCATCGAAATATTCATGCACTCTACCGCTGCCCCGCTTGCGCCTTTTCCGAGATTGTCAAACATGGCGCAGACCATGATCCTGTCATCGTTTCCGGTTACAAGAATATTTGCATAGTCAAGCCCTGCCATGTTATTTGCAGACAGGAATCCATTCATTTCAGTCTCGGCACCGTACTTGCAAACCCTTATAAACGTCTGTCCCTTGTAGTGTTCGGCGTACATATCCCTTAACTGCTCGGGTGTCATTCTCTTTTTCATCAGATTCGCATGGAGCGGAAGATTAACGATCATTCCGCAGTAATAATCATCGACTATCGGAATAAAAACGGGTTCCCGGGACAGTCCCGCCATCTTCTTCATTTCCGGAAGATGTTTGTGCATCTGGGTAAGCGCATATTCCCGGGGAGCATACAGATCCTGCGTCTTATCAGGAGATTCATAGAGCGCAATAGCCTTTTTTCCGGCACCGGAATATCCTGAAAGAGCCGGCACCGTAAACGGGTAGTCATCTCCCACAATACCCTTTGCAACAAGCGGATAAGCCATCATAATAAATCCAGAAGCGTAACAGCCCGGAACAGCTATCCGCTTGGAATCTCTGATCTTATTAAAATGCGCCTCGGACAGTTCCGGAAGACCGTATGCCCAGTCATCCATCGTTCTGTGTGCCGTGGACGCGTCTATAATCACTGTATCGGGATTTTCCACAAGTCCGACAGCTTCTGTCGCTGCCGCATCTGGAAGACACAGGAACGTATAATCCGACATATTTATAAGCCTCTTCCTCTCGGCCGGATCCTTCCTTAGTTCGGGGTCGATCTTCAGTACCTCTATATCGTCCCGCCCTTCAAATCTTTCGTTTATGCGGAGGCCCGTAGTGCCCTCGCCACCGTCAATAAAAACTTTAGTCTTTGCCATATCCTATCCTCTCGTCTGCCGGAGCCCAATGGCTAATATACTATTTGATCGCACCCACAGATTCTCTTTCCACGATCTCGGCATCCATTATAACCTTTCTGTGTTCTGCACCGTGTCTGATCACGTCAAACAAAATCTCGCAGGTTTTACGCGCAATCAGCTCAAAAGGCTGCTTTATCGTTGTAAGTTCCGGAACAACAAATGCTCCCATCTCGATTCCGTCGTATCCTACAACCGAAATGTCCTCGGGAACCCTTATATCGGCCTCCCGAAGGGCTTTTAAGGCTCCTATCGCCATTGTATCGGAAATTGCGTAAACAGCCGTAAAATCATACTTCCTGCGGAGTTTTTCCCGCATTATACTATATCCATTTTCCATACTGTAAGTATCGGCATTGTCATCCGAATGCCATATCAGTTTGGAATCCGGCTTAAGCCCATTATCCGCAAAAGCCTTCAGATATCCGTCCAGACGGAGCTGACCGATTGAGGTATCTGCCTCTGCCGCACCCATAAATGCAATCTTCTTGTGTCCCTTTTTAATAAGATAATCAACTATCCTGCAACTTTCGACAACGTCATCTACCGACACGGATGAGTATGCCGTATCCTCGCCTTCCGACACCGGAACGGTGGAAAGAACGAAAGGAACCCCGATCTTTTCAAGTTTTTCCGTGGAATGTGTAATAAGACCTCCGAGGAAAATGATACCCCGGAGTTTCTTTTCTTTGACAAGTTCTATTGCAACTTCAACCTCGTCCGTCTTCTCATCGACATGGCGAAGTTCCATTGAATAACGCTTTGCCTGGATCTCTTCTTCCATGATCCCGATCATCTTCATAAAAAAAGGGTTTGTCATACCCTTCACAAGTATCGCGATGGTTCTGGAATCAGTGATCTTAAGGTTTCTGGCACTGTTATTCGGCACGAATCCGTACTCTTCAACAACATCAAGTATCTTTTGCCGCGTTTCCGGATTAATATCCGGATGATTATTAAGGGCCCGGGATACCGTAGCTATCCCGACCCCGCATATTTTGGCTATATCCTTGATAGTGATCGAATCCACTTACGTGCCCCCAAGATTAATAATGTTTTTTCTTCTTAAACTAACGATAATGATACGCCGAACGTAGAATTATGTCAACTTTCACAGTCTAGCATATAATTTGGTAATATCACGTATCTCCCGCGCAAGCTTTTTCGTAAACGCGCCCTTCTTCATGCGCCACACCCAGTTCCCCCCGAGAGTAGACGGAGTATTTATCCGCGCTGTGCCATCAAGCCCCAGCCAGTCCTGCATTGGGATGATACAGATCTTTGACACCGATCCCATTGCCAGCTTTATAAACGAGAAGGCAATATCCTTGTCGGATGCAAAATCAGTCCTGTTCAGGTAATCAAGAGCCATCTTCCTGTCTTTTTGCTTCATGCTCCTGTACCACCCTACTGTTGTATCATTATCATGCGTCCCCGTATAGCAGACCGTATTTGATACATAGTTATGAGGCAGGTAATCCGAGTCTTCTCTTGAATCAAACGCAAACTGAAGGACTTTCATGCCCGGATATCCGCTTCTTTGAACAAGCTTTATAACCGAATCAGTCAGGAATCCAAGGTCTTCGGCTATCATATCAACATCTCCGAGTTCGGCCCGTATCGCCTTGAATAGCGCAAATCCCGGTCCCTTTTTCCATCTTCCGAATTCGGCGGTCTTGTTGCCGTACGGTATCGAATAATATGCGTCAAACGCCCTAAAATGATCCACTCTTACGACATCATACAGTTCATAGCAGTGCCTGATCCTTGCGATCCACCATTTATACCCGGTCTGCTTATGATAATCCCAATCGTACAATGGATTTCCCCATAACTGTCCGGTGGCTGAAAATCCATCCGGAGGGCACCCGGCAACCGCGATGGGGTATCCTTTTTCATCAAACTGGAACAGTTCGGGATTAGCCCATGTATCGGCGCTGTCGAAAGCAACATATATTGGGATATCACCTATTATTTTAATTCCTTTGTCGTTGGCATACTCTTTAAGTGCTCTCCACTGAACTATGAACTTATACTGGAGAAACTTATAGAATTCCACTTCCTCGGCATATTTATTTCTATAAATATCAAGTGTTTTTTTATCGCGTTTTCTGATATCTTCGTCCCATTCTATAAAGCTTACTCCGCCGAAGGAGTTCTTGACGGCCATATACAAAGCGTAATCCTCAAGCCAGAAACCATTCTGTTCGACAAACTTCGCATAATTTTTGTCTTTTGCAAGATTGCTGCGGCCAAATGCCTTTTTCAGAATTCGAAAACGCGCGTTATATATTTTGCCGTAATCTATCTCGTCACTCTTTTTTCCAAAATCATATGAATCGGCCTCTTTTTGCGTCAACAGGCCTTCCTCTACTAGCATTTCCAGATCAATAAAGTAAGGATTCCCCGCAAATGTGGAAAATGACTGATAGGGCGAATCGCCGTAGCTTGTAGGCCCAAGAGGCAGTATCTGCCAGTAGCTTTGTCCTGCCATACTCAGCATGTCGACAAACCTGTAGCTTTCCTTTCCGAAGGTCCCTATTCCGTATTTACCCGGGAGCGACGCAACCGGCATTAAAACTCCGCTTTTTCTAACTGTTTTCATGATAACTCCTGTGATTTTATCCCTTTACGGCACCGGCCAGGACACCTTTGATGATATATTTCTGGCAGGTAATATACATGACGATAATCGGAAGCACCGTCATTATAATACAAGCCATCATCGGTCCCATAGCTACATGTCCGTAACTTCCCTTAAAGTACTGTATCAGTATCGGAATTGTCGTGTATTTCTTCCTGTCAAGTACAAGGTAAGGAAGCAGATAATCATTCCACAGCCACATTGTCTCAAGAATGCATACAGAGATAAGGGTTGGCTTTAATATAGGTATGATCACCGAAAAGAACGTCCTGATCGGATTGCATCCGTCGATCATTGCAGCTTCTTCGATCTCAAGCGGTATTGACTTCATAAATCCCGTAAACATGAATACCGCAAGCCCTGCCCCGAAGCCAAGGTATATTATACATATACGGAACGGAGTATCAAGATCCAGCCTGTCTGCCGTTGATGACAGGGTAAACATGAGCATCTGGAAGGGAACTACCATTGAAAAAACGAACAGACCGTAGCAGACTTTCGATAAAAGGTTGTGTACCCTCGTTATGTACCATGCACACATTGAAGTACACAGCAATATCAGAATCACCGACGAAACCGTGATCACAAGGCTGTAGCCGAATGCGGTTGCAAACCCCTGGGCACCGAGGGCTTCAATATAGTTGGCAATTCCCGCAAAGCTTTCGGCATTCGGCAGTACAAATGCCGAGCCGGTCGTTATGTATTTCTCGGACTTGAGCGAATTGATAAGTATCATTACAACGGGATATACCCACAAAAGAGCCAGTATTCCAAGGAAAATGCTGAGTATGGTCCTAGCTGTCTGATTTTTCTTTTCCATTACTGCTGCACCTCCCTTGACTTCGTCGCTTTGAGCTGTATGAGCGAAATTAGTATTACCATGATGCAGAAAATCACTGCTTTAGCCTGTCCGTACCCTTTCCACTGGGCTCCACTCCGACTGTAAAATGTATTGTAAATGTTAAGTGCCATCATTTCCGACGCATGCGCAGGCTCTCCGCCTGTAAGAGCAAGGTTCTGGTCGAAAAGCTTGAATCCGTTCGTAATTGTAAGGAACGTGCAGATTGTAATTGAAGGCATAACATTAGGTATCTTGATCTTAAATAATATCTGTGAGTCCGAAGCACCATCTATTCTGGCTGCTTCAATATAGTCTTCGGGGATTGACTGCAATCCCGCAATGTAAATGATCATCATGTAACCAACCTGCTGCCAGAGCATCAGGATTATGAGTCCCCAGAAGCCGTATGTGGCATTTAGCGCAAGCAGAGGTTTATCAAGCAATGACAGTACGCAGTTGAGCAGTATCTGCCATATATAACCGAGAACGATTCCGCCTATAAGGTTCGGCATAAAGAATACAGTTCTGTACAGATTGGAGCCTTTGATTTTGCTCGTAAGAGCCAGGGCGATGGCAAATGCAATAACGTTAATAAGTACCGTCGATACAATGGTAAATGCTGCCGTAAACCCGAATGCATGCCAGAATCCCGAGTCGCTTACGGCATAGATGTAATTCTTCATTCCGACAAATGTTGCCTTTTTGATCGTGGTGAATTTGCAAAATGACAAATACAGGCCCTGAACAAACGGATAGATGAATCCTATACAGAATGCAGCTAATGTAGGCAACACAAAGACGGGCCAATATCTTCTTATAGCTTTTTCCATAGATAAAAACTCCTTGCTTAAAATATCCTTTTAAAAAATGTGGGGAAGGGACTATTGTTCCTTCCCCACGAATGATCATATTACTTAAGTGCGTACTCTGATGCCCAGCCATCTACAAATGCTGTAACAACCGCATCCCAGTCACCTGTGCCTGCCGCATAAGCTGTAAGAGCAGATCCTACACCGTTCTTCCACTCTTCTGAAGGCATTGTTGTGAAGTTCCATGAAACGGGAACCTTGCCCTCAGCTGTGTACTGTCTGTCGTTAAGAACAAAGAGGTTTGTTGTCTCTGCTGCGTTCTTGAAAGGTATTACGCCGATGGTATCAGCAAGCATCTTGGTTCCTTCGGGAGATGTAACCATCCATGTAAGGAAGTCGATGGTAGCCTGAATATCCTCTTCAGAAGCTTCAGAGTTAACGCACCAATAGTTCTCTGTTCCTGTGCACAGACCCTGGTTAGCTTCGTCGCCCACTCCGATGTAAATAGGGATCATAGCAAGCTTGTCATCTGTCATGCCCTTGCCTGTAAGGTTTGCATATTCCCATGAACCGTTCTGGAAGAATACTGCCTGACCATCTGCAAATTCGTTCTCAGCGTCATCGCCTGTCTTGCTTGCAAGTTCCTTGGGATCACATGTTGCGTTATTGATGTAAAGATCCCAGATATTCTTGTAGTTATCAAGATATGTACCCTTGATAGCTGTTGTAGTATCGATCTTGTCTGCCTGATACTCGAAGTATATAGGAAGGTTTGCAAGGTGAGTCTTGAATCTCCAGTCAGATGAAGGATCCATACCTGCTGATGTAAATGCCGAAAATCCGAGTTCATCCTTACGTGCCGTAATATCTTCTGCTACCTTCTTGAGGTCATCGAATGACTTGATATCATCAACCTTGTATCCTGCCTTACCGAGAAGCTCGGTATTTGTAATGATTCCGTATGACTCGATTACATATGCGATGCCTGCAACTGCATCCCCATCCTTAAGTGCGAAAGCATCGCTTGTAAGTTCGTTGTAAAGAGATGATCCGTTAAGGTCATAGCAGTAATCAGCCCAGTTTGCGAGACCTACAGGTCCGTTAACCTGGAAAAGAGTGGGAGCCTCGTCCTTGATGATCTCGGCTGCAAGTGTCTCTTCATAAGTTCCTGATGCAGCGGTAACTACTGTTACAGGAATACCTGTCTGCTCTGTGTAAGTCTTGGCAATGCTCTGCCATGCTTCGTCAGCTTCGGGCTTGAAGTTAAGGTAGTATACCTGACCCTCTGCTCCGTCTGCTGCAGGAGCTGCCTCATCTGTTTCCTCTTCGGCTGCGGGCTCTTCCGCTACTTCTTCCGTAGTTGTACTCTCTGCTGCCGGTGCAGGTGCCGCTGCCTGCGAACATCCTGCGAGCATTGATGCTATCATTGCTGTTGCAAGCATGATGCTAACTGTTTTCTTCTTCATAAATTTCCTCCTTTTAAACTTTTGAAAGTTACGCCTTTGAGTTTTGGTAACGTTATCGGTATCGTTATCGGTAACGTTTCCAATAACTTGATTTGAATATACAACCAAGGATTTAATCTGACAACCCCCTTTTTTTATTTTCATAATAATTTGTAATTATTAGACAAATAACCCTGATGTGATTTGTGAAAAATGAAATAGTTGAATTTGTCTTTTGAATTGTAAATAATATAGGGAGAACTTCAGCCATAAAAAGGAAATATCATAAGGAAAACCAATATGAAGGAATCAAAACAATCTGATCAGCAAATTCTTTCCGCAAAAGAAATCGTCAATGAAATAAGCCAGCAACACCTACAATCTGCAATTGACCGGCTCGCAGGCGAAACCGGAGTCAAGGTGACGGAATGGAGTGTGTTTGCTGACGACAGTGTATCACCGGGGCGTTTATCCCTGTTCATTGAGACAGATCCTCAGATCTCACACGGCCAGACCCGGATTATGTGCGAAAAACTTGAGGAGCGACTTTCGGAAATAGATTCTAACTACGGCGAATCGGTCGGAAGTGGCCGTCTCCACCCAATGAAGCTGAATGTGCTGCAGCCTCAGACACATCAGTTGTATAGAGAAGTCCTTGCCTATCAGGCTCCCGAAGCTTATCAATCAGAAGAAAATCATGTGATTGACAGCCCCATAAAGGAAAAATTCTTCTTCGGTCTGATCGATAATGAGAAGCAGAGCCGCATCGCTTACAGCGCCAGAAATTTTAAACAATCCGAGATAGGAAAGATGTTCCGTATGGCGGCAAGCGTTTCCGATGTGGTAAATCTATGTAACGGTGAACCGGATTGTGAAACGCCCATTCATATTATAGACGCTGCTTACAATGCTCTTATGGATGGTAGAAACAAATATGCACCGGATCCGGGCATCCCATCCTTCCGGGAAGCTGTGGCAAAAAAGTATTCCGATCAGTTCGGAGTCCCTTATGAGCCGGAAGACTGTCTGGCGACACTCGGAGGTTCTGAAGCAATGTGGCTCGCCATGGCCACTCTTTTGAACCCGGGGGATGAAGTTATCATACCGGACCCGTCCTATCCGAACTATATACAACAGGCTGCTTCGCTTCAGGCTGTACCCGTCCGCGTCCCGCTTCGTGAAGAAAATGCATTTCATCTGGATGCGCGAGATCTGGAAGAAGCCATAACCATGAAAACCCGGGCAATTGTATTGAATTATCCTACGAATCCTACAGGTACGGTACTCCAAAAAGAGGAAGCAGAAAAGCTGGCTAAGATCGTTCTAAAATATGATCTGTTTGTCATCACAGATGAAGTTTATGAGATCCTGACCTTTGATGAAAGACCGTATTTTAGCGTAGCACAGGTTCCCGGGATGGAAGACCACGTCATTATCGTTAACAGTCTTTCAAAGACATATGCAATGACCGGGTGGCGGATCGGTTATGCCGTCTGTAAAGAGAGAGACATTATACAAAGCATGGCCATGATCCAACAAACGGTTGCTTCCGTACCACCCACATTCATTATGCATGCCGGTGCTGCGGCCCTTAACGGTTCGCCGAGTCATATAGAAAAGATGAGACTGGAATATGAGAAAAAACGCGATATACTTTATGAGGGTCTTTGCGACATTCCGGGCATAAAACCTATCAAACCCGAAGGGTCCCTCTGCATTTTTATCAACATAAAAGGAATCACGGACCGTTATAAAATATCGTCCGACGATTTCTCCATCCGGCTTCTTAAGGAAGCAAAGGTAATGAGTATTCCCGGAACGGCTTTCGGTCCTATGGGTGAAGGATATCTGAGACTGTGTTTTGCAAATTCGGAAGATATTATTCGAGAAGGAATCCGCAGGATGAAAGCCTTTACGATAAAGGAATTTCCATCAGAATGAATAAACGCAGATATCAGCTGATTACAGATAAGTTCCGGGAATTCTTTTTTCCGACGCTGTCTATTTCCATGGCAAACAACATGGCTACTTTCGTGGACGCCCTGCTGGTAAGCACTTTTCTCGGGGTGAGGCGGCTTCCTGCAGTTCAACTGTGCTTTCCCATTGTGGCTTTTACAAGCCTCTTTCACGGAATGTTTGGAATCGGTGGAAGCCTGATTGCAGCCAATGCCCAGGCAGACCGCGACAAAATCAAAGGCTGCCGGATCTTTTCCGTCTCTGTCACTTCCTCTGCCGTAGTCGGAATACTTGTTGCAATCTTTGGAACATTATTCCGGCATCAGATTGTCTCTGTACTTTGCAATGATCTTAATCTGCAGACAGATGTATTAGAATACTATTCCGTGCTTGTTCTTGGCTTCCCATTAATGTGCCTGCTGATGAGCCTTTCTTTTTTTGTCAAGGCAGACGGCTGTGCAGAGATGGCATCTCATTCGATTCTGATCTCTAACGGAGTCAACCTGCTTATGGACTTCGTCCTGATGAAGGGGCTTGGAACAGGGCTTATAGGTGCAGCACTTGCCACCATCATCGGATATATCTGCGGTTTGTTATTCCTTATAATCCGTTATGGACATTATCCCAAAAGACAGTTTAAGCTTATAACGCCGATTCCGAACGGGATGAAACTGTTTCTGGATGATATCTTTTCAATCTGCCAAAAGGGGATCCCTACTGCTTCTATCTGGCTGTATCTGATGATCAGCGTCCAGATCACCAACAACCTTGTTCTTTCCTATGGCGGTGCGCTCGGAGTGCAGGCATACACCATATGCAAAAACAGCATGTCACTCGCCTATATCTTTTTCACCGGAACTGCGCAGACAATGTCTCCTATAGCAGGGATTTACGCTCATGAGGGGGATTACGACAGAACCCGCTTTGTTTTAAAACATTCTGTCAGAATTGTACTGGTGACAGCTCTGCTTATGGTCGGTGTTTTCTCTGCTTTTCCACGTTCCCTTTTATGGCTGTTCGGAGCGGCGGCATCACCGGATGCCGACTATTTTTGCAAGGCTATCCGTGTCTTTACACCGATTTATCCGGGTCTGGCTTTTTCGTTCTTGATGAATTACTATTTTCAGGCCATCGAGCAAAAAAAACTGTCGGCTGCCGTAACAACCCTGGAGGGGTTCCTGTTGCCCGTCTCCCTGGCTTATCTATTGATTCCTCGTTTCGGTATGAAGGGTGTCTGGTTTGCTTTGATCAGCGCGGAAACCATTACTGCCATTCTGATCATCATACTTCTTTTATGGGATACATACGGGAGAAAATCCGCAAAGAGAAGAAAATATCTGCTCCCACTAGACAATGAACTTGCGGGCTGTGAGTTCTCGGTCGAAACAGACCCTCAGGAAATAGTGCAGCTTTCAGAAAAAGCATCCCGATATATCGAGGAAAGAACCGATCACCGGACAGCAGTCATCACCTGTCTTGCGCTGGAGGAAATTCTGACCGGTATCGCCCTTGCAAACAGCGATACAAAGGTTGCCATAGATGTGCTGCTGTGGGATACGGAAGATGAGATCATCATTTCCGTCAGAGATACGGGTATCGGATTTAACCCATTACTTCAAGATCCGGAACTTTCGTATTCATTCAGCAATGCAGAGGTTCTAAAAAGCATTGCTTCACAAATCAAATATGATCTTGTACTTGGCATGAACGATACCAGAATCCACCTGAATCGGGTGAGTCACCAGGAAACTTCTTAACAGTAGGGTCTGTCTATGTCGACCACTCCGAAATGATTGCCCGGCAGGCTCTCTATTTTGGCACAGATAGTATTTCGTATCTCCTCTTCCGACAGTTTACAGTCAAAAGGAGCCACAACATCGAATATCAGATTTGTATGGGATGGTCCTTTGACCATCCGAAAATCATGGATTGTAAAGCTCTCGTCCACGCTTTTGGCAATAAGCATGCACAGCCGCTTCATCCTTTCCGTTGCCTCATCGTTAACAATAACGGGGTCCATATGGATAACACACGAGCATCCGAGGGTCGCGTTAATGCGGCGCTCTATGTTATCTATAGTATCATGAACATCAATGATATTACGGTTTGCCGGTACCTCCGCATGCAGCGAGATCATTGTTCTTCCCGGGCCGTAGTCATGGATCACAAGGTCATGGATCCCTATAACATCATCATAAGACGTCACAAACTTCTCGATGGCCTCAACATACTCTTTTGAGGGTTTACTCCCGAGAAGCGGATCTATTGTATCCTTTGCCGCCGAAAAACCCGCATACAGTACAAATGCCGACACAGCAAGTCCGCACCATCCGTCAATCATCAATCCCGTATAATGGCTGACCAGTGCGCATGCGAGAACAACAAGAGTCGCAATAGAGTCGGTAAACGAGTCAAGGGCAACTGCTTTCATGGCAGCGGATGATATCTTCTCCCCGGTCCCGTTGTTGTAGAAATACATGTAAAGCTTTACGATGATAGAAATCAGAAGTATCGCCGCAACAGCCGGCGTGAGCAGGACGTTCTCCGGGTGAATGATTTTTTCGACGGATGATTTTACAAGTTCGAATCCCATCAGAATAATGAGCATCGAAATGATCAGTCCGGTCACATATTCTATTCTTCCGTGTCCGAAAGGATGCTCGGGATCAGGCTTCTGTCCCGCCATCTTAAATCCGACCATAGTGACGATGGATGAGCCCGCATCGCTTAAATTGTTAAAAGCATCCGCTACTATGGCAACGGAACCGGAGATGTAACCCGCAATCAGTTTAATTGCAAAGAGAAGAATATTAAAAAATACACCGGCCGCACCGCAAAGCACGCCGTATGCATGGCGTACACGCGCATTCGATGTATTCGCATAATCTTTTATAAACATCTTGGCAAGAATTCCGATCATCAATGCCTCCAACTCTAAATGTCTTTGTTTGTAAATCCCGTATCAGTCTCTTCGATTCCTTCCTGCTTCAGCTCTTCGCTTGTAAATATCCGCATTCTGCGAAAATCATTGAGCAGCATTCTCGTGCTGTATATGAAATTTGAGAAAAGACCTGCACGATACAGATTGTAAACGATCATTCCGATTGGGACCGCAATGATAAGCCCCATTGCGCCTCCGACCCTGAAGCCCACATACAGCAGCACTATAGTCGGGATTGCCGGCATACCCAGCGAATCCCCCACAAGTTTGGGCTGAATGAGCTGGCGCACAAGCTGGGAAAGACCCCATATAACCATCATCCCGATGGCAAACTTATAATCTCTTTGCACAAGCGCATAGGCCGCCCAGGGCCACATAACCGTACCCGTTCCGAAAAGCGGGAGAAAATCAAGAAATGCTATGAGCAGTGCAATAAGGAATGCGTATTTTACCCTAAGTATCAGCAGTCCTATGAAAATGACTATATAGACCACACCCATGATCTTAAACTGTGCCTTAAAATACCCGCCGACCGCTGACTTCATCGTCTTCGTGACTATGTTGAACCGCTCTGTCAGATGCTCCGGCATTATCTTTGAAACAAACTTAGCGATCTGCTCACGCTCTGCTACAAACAGATAACTTGCAAGCACACACATCACGATCCCCACAAGGAAAAGCGGTGCATTTTTGACACCGTTGCTTGCCGACTCGGCCACACGCTCTCCGATGGAAGATCCTACGGATGAAAGTGAATCATATATATTATTTCCGAGATTATCAAAGAAATCCCTTGTTCCTTTTGGAAGCAGTGCAAATCTGTGACCTATCTCGGCTGTAATTGCTCGTATCGAGGAATTAACCTTAGCCCACATATCGGGTGCGCTTGAGAAAAATCCCACGATTTCGGTTACAAGCAGATATACGATTCCGTAGACAGCTGCCGCTACAGCAGCAAGTGTGAGTACTATAACGACTATCGAACCTGCCTTACGCCGTATCTTCATTTTCCTCTCAAGAAACCTTACAAGCGGATTGGCAATAGCAGCAATAATCGCCGCCACCACAAAAGGCCAGAAAAATGCAAGTGCCCGTGGCAGTACAAAAAGCACAAGACATACTATGATTATCGCAAACAGATAATTAAACAGTATCTTCAAGTATTTGGTCGATGATTTCATATATTTCCTCCCTGCCCTGCTTGCTCGTTGCCGAAAAAGGAATTATAACCGCTTCCTTTGCCCCAAGTCCGCTTCGTACCGCAGCAACCTGCTTGCTTATCTGGCTTCTTTTAATCTTATCGAGCTTCGTGGCGATAATAACCGGCGTGTAACCGTTGGCTGTAACCCACTCATACATTATCTTATCGTTGTTTCCGGGGTCATGCCTTATATCCACAAGCAGGAACACACATTTTAACTGTTTTGAAGTGTGAAGATACTTCTCGATCATCTTCCCCCACTTTTCAACTTCAACCTTTGAAGCCTTGGCGTAGCCGTATCCGGGCAGATCGACAAAGTAAATCTCTTCATTGATATTGTAGAAATTGATCGTCTGCGTCTTGCCGGGCTGCGCACTGGTTCTTGCATAACTTTTGCGGTTCATGAGCGCATTGATAAGCGAAGACTTGCCCACATTCGACTTGCCGGCAAACGCAACCTCGGGCAGCTTATTTGCCGGAAGCTTGCTCGTAGGCCCGCACACAATCTCCAAATTAACATTTTTTATTACCATAATTCTTCCCCGACTCACTACAATGGTTTTCTCGAAAATATCTTGTCGAGAACATGGCTACGGCGAGGTCGACGTCTGTATTTTTTTTTCGATCCCCGGGCTGCTTTAGCTCAGCCTTGAAGGTAACCACAGACTTTGCTGCGTCACGGGGTCGAAAACAAAATACACGAGCGTTCGGCCGAGCCGGGGAATAACTATAAAACAGCCTCCCTAATTACCTCATCCATATGCTCCACAAACACAATCGTAAGCCCCTGCGTGATCTCCTTTTCCAGCTCTTCTATATCCTTCGTATTCTGGCGCGGCACAAGCACCTTCCTGATGCCCGCGTTCTTGGCCGCAAGGATTTTCTCCTTCAGGCCTCCTATTGGAAGGACTCTCCCGCGAAGCGTTATCTCACCTGTCATCGCAACATCACAGCGAACCTTCCTGTTCGTTATTGCAGAATAAAGGGCCGTTGCCATGGTAATTCCGGCTGAAGGGCCGTCCTTAGGCACGCTCCCCTCGGGAATATGCAGGTGAAAATCATGTTTTCTGAAATAATCGGCTCTTATCTTGTGCTTTGATGCGATGGAACGGATATAGCTCATTCCGGCCTGCGCACTCTCACGCATTACATCGCCAAGCTGTCCGGTAAGCAGAATCTCGCCCTTTCCGGGCATTACGTTTACTTCTATCGAAAGTGTATCGCCGCCAACGCTTGTCCACGCAAGACCCCGGACAATACCCACCTCATCCGTATCATTCTTCTTGTCCTGCTCGTACTTGCGTACTCCCAGAAAATCATAGAGATTTCCTTTATTGACCCTGATGCTCTTCTTGCCGTCCTGATAGATCATCCGGGCACTTCTGCGGCAGATCGCGGATATTTTTCTCTCAAGAGATCTGACTCCGGCTTCCCTTGTATAACCGCTCACAATATCCGGCCATACAGTGTCCGCTATATGCAACTGGCTATCTGCGAGTCCGTGCTTTTTGATCTGCTTCGGAAGGAGATGCTCCTTCGCAATGTGGATCTTCTCATTTTCCGTATAGCTGCTGACCTCGATGACTTCCATCCTGTCAAGAAGAGGTCTCGGAATGTCCGCAAGTGAATTGGCCGTGGCTATAAACAGAACCTCCGACAGATCTACGGGAATCTCGATATAGTGGTCGGAGAATCTGGAATTTTGCTCGCTGTCAAGCACTTCAAGAAGTGCCGCTGACGGATCTCCCTTAAAATCATTGCTCATCTTGTCTATCTCATCGAGGAGCATAAGGGGATTTTTAACTCCGGCATTCTTGAGCCCTACAGCTATTCTTCCTGGCATCGCACCGACATAAGTTCTTCTGTGTCCTCTTATCTCAGCCTCGTCCCTGACACCTCCGAGGCTAATGCGTACATATTCTTTTTCAAGAGCGGTTGCAACTGATCTCGCAATACTTGTTTTACCGGTTCCGGGAGGCCCCACAAGGCATATAATAGGCGAATCTCCTTTTTTTGTAAGGTTCCTTACTGCCAGGAATTCAAGCATCCTTTCCTTGACCTTCACAAGTCCGTAATGGTCTCTGTTAAGAATCTCCTCTGCCCGGTCTATGTCACGGTTATCCTTTGAAGCGCGATCCCACGGCATTGCAAGAAGCGTTTCGATATATCCTCTCGAAACCTCTGCTTCGGAGGAGCCGTCATGCAAGTGACTGAATCGGTCAATCTCTTTCAGGATCTTATCCTTAATTTCCTTTTTAGCCTTTAATTTTGATACCGCTTCCCTGTATTTTTCCTCTTCGGTCGCGGTACTTCCTTCTCCAAGCTCTTCCTTTATCACACGGAGCTGCTCACGGAGAACATATTCCTTCTGGTTCTTATCTACTCTTTCCTTTATCTGCTTGGCGATGTTCGTTTTGATATCAAGAACATTGACTTCGCGCTGCAGCATCGTCATAAGAGTGATAAAACGGTCGTCAACTGTCTCCGTCTCAAGTATCCGCTGTCTGTCCGAAAAATGCACGGGAACATTTATTGCTACAAAATCAAGGAGTTCGGAAAGCTTCTCGGCTTCTTCGAACTGCTTGGTAAGAGTTTTGGCGATCTGAGGATTATATCCCAAAAGGGTTGTGAGAAGTTCCTTGAGGATATTGATCTTTGCCATGATCTGCTGTCGTACTTCCTCATTGTCCTCCGTAAGTTCAGGATTAACAGGACTTACGGTTTTGCCGATGTACCAGTCATCGGGAACAACAACCTCCTTGGCAACAGCAATGAGGCACTCATCCTTTTCCACGCTAAAAAGTCTTGCGCGCATCTCGCCTTCAACGAGAACGCGTAAAACATTTCCCGGAAGCTTTACGACCTGCTTTATTGCACATACACAGCCAAAACCATAGAGGTCAACCTTGTCTGATTTCCCCTTGGCCTGTGTGTCCACTTCCCTGTCAGCTACCGCAAACAGTCTCCGGTCCTTTATCATGGCCCGCTCAACGGCCTTAACCCCTGTCTGTGTGTTTATATCAAAATGAATGACCATGCCCGGAAGCACCGCCAATTTGCTAACAACAACGCAAGGGTATTTCTTCTTTGTTATCCTTCGCAAGTTTACTCTGCTTTCTTAAGATTTTGCCTGACGTTTTCGTTATCGCGCACGATGAGAGGTGCTCCCTCTCCCGTTACTGCACCCTTTGTTATCACGCATTTTGTGATTGAATCATCGGAAGGGATCTCAAACATCAGATCGTTCATGAGTCCCTCAAGAATTGAACGCAGTCCTCTGGCTCCTGTCTTCTTCTCATAGGCCTTGTGGGCAATCTCGGCGATTGCGTCATCCTCAAATTCAAGTTCGACACCGTCAATTTCGAAGAGCTTTTTGTACTGCTTTGTTATGGCGTTTTTCGGCTCTTTCAATACCTTGATCAGTGCCTCCTCATCAAGTCCTTCAAGGCTTACGCATATAGGAACACGTCCCACGAATTCGGGGATAAGTCCGTATTTGATAAGATCTTCGGGCTGAACCTGAGATAGAAGCTGGCCGACTTCATGCTCTGTCTTTGTTGCGATCTCGGCATTAAATCCGATGGATTTGCGATCCAGCCTGTTCTCAACGATTTTCTCCAGACCGTCAAATGCCCCGCCGCAAATAAACAGTATATTAGTAGTGTTAATAGGTATCAATTCCTGATGGGGATGCTTTCTTCCTCCCTGCGGGGGTACTGAAGCATTCGTCCCTTCAATGATCTTGAGGAGTGCCTGCTGCACGCCCTCACCCGAAACGTCTCGTGTGATCGAAACGTTTTCGCTTTTTCTTGTAATCTTGTCTATCTCATCGATATAGATAATGCCGTACTCTGCTTTTTCTATATTATAATCCGCGGCCTGAATCACTTTGAGAAGAATGTTCTCAACATCTTCTCCCACATATCCGGCCTCTGTAAGGGCAGTCGCATCGGCAATTGCAAAGGGAACGTTGATTATCTTGGCAAGTGTCTGGGCAAGAAGAGTCTTACCCGAGCCCGTGGGACCAAGCATAATAACGTTTGATTTTTGCAGCTCTATATCACTCTCATCCTTCTGGGACAGGATCCTCTTGTAATGGTTATATACGGCAACGGACAATACCTTCTTGGCTTCTTCCTGTCCGATGACGTTCTCGTCAAGGAATGCCTTCATCTCCCGGGGTTTAACAAGATTGATCTCAAAATCATTGCTTTCCTCAGGTTCCTTGGCATCACTGTCGTAAAGCTCGTCCTCAACGATGTCCATGCACACTTCTATACACTCATCGCAGATGAAAACCCCTTCGGGGCCGGCAATAAGCTTTTTTACCTGATCCTGACTCTTTCCGCAGAAAGAACATCTGATATCTTTTTTTGACATTTTCCTACATCCTATTTGATATTATCTTGTCTACAAGACCGTATTCCAGTGCTTCTTCGGCACTCATCCAGTTATCTCTTTCCGTATCGGCAGCAACCTTTTCATAAGGCTGTCCGGTGTTCTCCGAAAGAATCTTGTTGAGTTTTTCTTTTGTACGGAGTATCTGCTTGGCTACGATCTCAATCTCTGTAGCCTGACCCTTTGCACCGCCTGAAGGCTGATGGATCATGATCTCCGCATTGGGAAGAACAAATCTCTTGCCCTTCGTTCCGCCTGCAAGAAGAAAAGCTCCCATGCTTGCTGCCATTCCGATACAATATGTAGCAACATCACATTTAACATAATGCATCGTATCATAGATAGCAAAACCGTCCGTTACCGATCCTCCGGGACTATTTATATAGAAATGAATATCCTTTTCGGGGTCTTCCGCCTCAAGGAACATCATCTGTGCAACGATAAGGTTTGCCGTTGTCTCATTAACCTCTTCCCCGAGGAATACAATCCTCTCCTTGAGAAGTCTCGAATAAATATCGTAACTGCGTTCTCCGCGGCTTGTCTGTTCAATGACGTAAGGTACTAAACTCATAATCTCTTACTTCTCCTTCGCATTATCTACAACAAAATCAACTGCCTTCTGTATCTTCAGATCGTCGATTATCTGCTTCTTGCCGTACTCATCGTCTCCGATATACTCTTTGAGCTTGTCAACTTCCATCTTGCTCTCTCCGGCAATCCTCTCAAGCTCTTTTTCGTATTCTTCGTCGGTAACTTCGAAGTTTTCTGCCTTAACAACAGCCTCAAGAATGAGTCTTGACTCGATACGCTTCCTAGCACCTTCCTTCATCTGGTCCGTGAATTTGTCCATATCAAGACCTGTGAACATGAAGTACTGCTCAAGAGACAGTCCCTGACTCTGCAATCTTCTTGCATAGTCGTTAACCATTGTCCTGGCCTGGGTTTCGACCATAGCCTCAGGAATATCCATCTTGGAATCCTTGATGATGGCTTCTATAACCGCATCTTCCTTCTTGTCCTTGGCTTCCTTTTCCTTCTTCTCGGCAAGGTTCTTCTTCACATCCTCGCGGTACTCAGCCATTGTATCGAACTCTGATACCTCCGATGCAAACTCATCATCAAGTTCGGGGAGTTCCTTTTCCTTGATCTCATTGATTTTAACCTTAAAGAGTGCTTCCTTGCCCGCAAGATCCTTGGCGTTATAATCCTCGGGGAATGTAACCTTCACATCAACATCATCGCCGCTATTCTTGCCGATAAGCTGCTCTTCGAATCCCGGAATAAAGGAGCCGGAGCCAATAACCAGAGGATAATTCTCACCCTTACCGCCTTCAAAAGCTTTATCGCCAATGAATCCCTCAAAATCGATCACTGCCGTATCGCCGTCTTTGACGGGACGATCTTCAACGGTTATCGTTCTTGCGTTTGCTTCCTGCTCACGCTTTATCTCCTTGTCGATATCCTCATCGGTAACTTCCGCGTCGATCTTTTCGATCTTGACACCCTTGTACTTACCAAGGTCTACAGGGGGCTTTAAGGCAACCTCAGCCGTGAAGATGAAGTTCTTGCCCTTTTCCATCTGCACTACGTCAATCTTGGGCTGGGATACAACCTCAAGATCCTCTGCAGCTTCTACTTCCTCGGCATACGCATCGGGGATCAGGAAGTTTGCGGCATCCTCATAAAATACCTCGGGACCGTACATCTTCTCGATCATTGCCTGGGGAACTTTACCCTTTCGAAATCCCGGCACACTCATCTTGCCTTTATTTTTATCGTAAGCTTTCTTGATCGCATCATTAACCTTTGCTGCGTCAACCTCGATCGTAAGCTTAGCCATGTTCTTTTCCAGTTTCTCAACCTGCATACTCATATATTTCCTCCAAAAATCCGTCTATCAGTTATTTTTATGCAACCGAAATGTGATTATAACATATAAACATAGGAAATAAAAGCATATAAATGAAACTTACTGTTTCAAAAGCTTTATCATTTCGGGATAATTCTTGGCCATATGAGGCCATATGCAGTCACTGCAGTCTTTGATATGCTTTTTGTCCCGCTCTATTATCCTGTAATCACCGGGGCAGTCATCCCGTCCGTACAAGGGGCAGTAGCAGAACAGACAGTTCATATCCTCATCACACTTATGACAGGGGTAGTATTTACAATCCTTGTTGGCAAAAAAAGATGCCGAATTCCTGTTTTCCATTGTTATTCTCCAAGTAAAAATCGCTTGATCCCATCCTTTGCGGAAGGATAATAAAAGTGGGCAAATCCCCACAAATGGTTCTTGCCGGCATGCATCGAGGGATACTCTATGCCAGTTGAAGCCTTTCTCATCAGCAGGTCATCACCCTCGCATGTACTCTCATAGTAATGGAATTCGTGACCTCTCATGCCGGCTAGCAAGCCTCTTCTGTCATCGCTGTCTTCGTGTATCTCTTCGCCGGATTTACCGGAAAATCCTGCAATCTGCGTATATCCGAAGTTTACAAGGTGTCCCGAATAGCTGCATATACCATCAACTACGCCTGCCATCCTGTGTTGCCGGCCCTCCTTGTCTTCTATAACATCATGCAGATACATGAATCCCCCGCATTCCGCAAGCGAAGGTATACCGGAACTTACAGCGGATCTTATTGACTCTAGCATAGAAGTGTTATGGCTAAGTTCCTCCAGATGCAGCTCCGGATACCCTCCTCCGAGAAGGATCGCATCCGACCCTTCCGGAATGTGTTTATCACTTATAGGTGAAAAATACACTATCTCAAATCCGATTTCCTTAAGAAAACTTATATTCTGCGGATAATAGAAAGAGAAGGCTTCATCCCTTGCCACAGCTATCCTACGGCATGGGTTCTTTGTCCGGCTTTTTTGTGCCGCAGCCGGTACCGGGGCAGCTCCTTGTGATATTTCCATGATCCTGCCGATGTCGCAATTTGCTTCAATAAGGTCTGCTGCCCTTGAGATTACATCACGGATTCCCGAAACCTCCTGTGGAAGCGCAAGTCCCAGATGTCTGCTGTCGATGTGTATGTTATCGTTGCCCGGAAGATGTCCTATGATGCTTACATCATTCCTTATCCCGGCAATCTCCCTCTCAAGATAAGGCAGAAGCTTATGATAGAAGCTGTCGGATATTCGGTTAAGGATGATTCCCTGTATAAGATTATCTGTATCGTCTGCAAGTACGCCTTTTATAACAGATGTTATTGTACGTCCCGATCCTGCAGCGTTTACCACAAGAATTATAGGGGTCTTCGTGATCCTTGCGATCTCATAGCATGAGCCCCTGTCGCTTTCGGTATCAATTCCGTCATATATCCCCATGACACCTTCAATAACGGAAATATCCCCGCCGCACTGACTGACAGTATCAACAATCTCTCTTTCGGGCATAAAGTACGAATCAAGATTCAGGCTGTCTATTTCAAGCACTGTCCGGTGAAACATGGGATCGATGTAATCGGGTCCGCATTTAAAAGACACAGGTTTATACCCTCTGCGCTTTAGGGCTTCGAGAAGTGCAACTGTTACCGTAGTCTTTCCCGAACCGCTTGATACGGCAGCTATCATGACACGGGGATTGCGTTCATCCATATTCTTTTCACATAAGTCTTTATCTGATTTGCCCATAATACACTATGTTTATCGGGATTTATCCGGTGTGTCATTGATAAATATCACTGTTATTGTTCCGTCATTTTTGTATTCCGACGCCTCTTTAAGCGTCATGGTTACGATCTTCTCGTTTTCGTATGAAAGATCACTTCCCGCCAGGATATTGACCGAAAGCTTTAATTCATCAAGAATGCCGGCTACCTTTCTGATATCGGAGTCTCCCGACACAAGTGCAAACGTCTTGCTGTTAACCTTGACAGCATCTATGAGTTTATTGTAATCCTGTGCCGAGTTTCTTCCGTGAATGCTTACAAGCGCTGCGTCTTCCCATGTGACACCTGCCGCCGCCGCCAGATATGATATCGATGAAGTCCCGCTTATGATCTTTACATCCGCACCGCTGTCCCATTCTCTAAACCTCGAGTATGCGCTTTTTGCACCGCTGTAAAAACCCGGGTCACCCGAAAACAGGACTACCGCATTTTCAATATCCGTATTTTCTTCCAGAACTTTTATAATATCCTCCGCCGAATACATTTCGTACTTGCGGGGCGCTCTTACTTCTGCCAGAAGTCTCCCTGCACCAAACACCGCATCCGAACGGCAGATTGCATCGGTAACTTCATATGTGGCGGATGATTTTCTCCCGGGGCCGAACCCTGCTAGCACTATCCTGCGCCTTGGAACATATTTCCTGCCTGTTATGATCCCGTAAGCTTCGAAAATGCTCACGCCCTCTTCGGCTGCCGGCCTTGCTATTACGTTTACCGACACTCCCAGAGAAAACGCCGCGTCGCATTTTTCCGAAAAACCGCCTGCCACGCCGCTGTCCTTTGTGAGCATATGCCTTATTTTGAACTGATCAAGCAATGCCCTGTTCATATCGTATGTAAAGGGACCCTGCATCGCGATTATATGCGACGGGGCGATTCCGCAGCCAAGAGCCGTTTCCATGCTCTCTTTTGAGGGAATAATGCGCACATAGGTTCTCTCAATGGTCCTAGGCGATACACACTCACAATATTCATCAAGCGTATTTGTGCCTGTTGTAAGCAGTATATTTCCCTCTTCACGGTCGATAAATACGGCAAATTCCTTCATTGTACCAAAGCATCTGCCGGTACCCTGCCCGGATGATCTTGCGACCCTTATGATCCTGCTGCCGGTACTATGTACGGCTTCCTTTATATTTTCGGAGACCTGCACCGCATAGGGGTGAGTTGCATCTACAACGATATCATCACTCCCAAAATCATTGGTGGCCATGTATTCTCGCATTTCATCCGCATCCATCCGGCCGACACCAACCGTCACCGCATCGGATCCGGTCATAACATCGCGGCCGTAGCCGGTGGCCACACGCACAAAATGGGGGATACCATCCGATGAGAGCATCTCCGACAGTCTTCTTCCTTCACTTGTTCCGGAAAATATCATTATCTTCACTGCATTTTATATCCTCTCGGTGTGATCATCCTGCCGTCCTTTGCGTATGTTTGTGAATTACCTATAAATACCGTAATAAACATATCAACCGGTTCATCAGCCAGTTCGCCGAGCGTACAGATTTTCGCCTCTTCCCCGTATCTTCCGATGTTCCTGACATATCCGCACACTCTGTCGGAAGGCAGCGTCTCCAATAAAATACCGCATGCCCTCTTCAGATAATCAGCCCTCTTGCGGCTTGCCGGGTTATAAAGTGCTATACAAAAATCCGCAGACGCCGCAAATCTTAAGCGTTTTTCGATAGTCTCCCACGGGGTCAGCAGATCACTTAAGCTTATTGTGCAAAAATCATGGGATAAGGGTGCACCAAGCACAGCTGCCCCCGACAACGCCGAGGTCACGCCCGGCACAACAGTAACATCAGAAAAGCCCGCCTCAAGGGCTACTTCAAGCATAGGGGATGCCATCGCGTACACCCCCGCATCACCGCTGCAAATAAGGCTAACAGTTTTACCGCTTAGCGCAAGCTCTGCGCAGAGTCTGCACCTTTCTATCTCCTGCCTCATCCCGCTGTCAACAATCTCTTTACCTTCGCAAAGTTCCTTTATCAGGTCTGTATAGACCTTGTACCCCACAATAACATCGCTGTTTTCTATGGCGCTTTTTGCATCTTCTGTCATTGCCGAAATACTGCCGGGGCCTATCCCCACCACATATATTCTGCTCATATCCGCCTCCGGGCTATAGCCAGTGTGATTCCTTCGCCTTTAGTCTTTTTGCATATGATTTTTCCCATAGAACCTGCCGCAAGTGCTGCCGCTCTTTCGCATACATTGTCGACACCGACTGTCTCTTTCACAAATTCGGAAGGGGTAAAATCACCTGCCGCCTTATTAAGGAGGGCCGCTTCAAACCCTATTACCGGAATTCTGTACTTTGTCGAAAAAGCCCTAATCGCCGGCTCACCCGCTTTAATATCTATTGTTGCTATTGCATACACATCCTCTGTTTTGATGCCGGCCTCGCGTAGTTTCCCAAGCACAAACTCCTCCGCATCATTTGCATCCTTACCCTTTCTCATTCCGATACCGACAACGAATTCTTTCGGCCGTAAGAGAAGTGAATACTCCCTGTCAGTCTCATCCGCCAGTATTATGTCAACCGGTTCCGCCGGCGGATAATCCTTGATGGATATAGTTACAGGCTTCCCTTCTATTGCCTTGGCGCTGACCTTTTTGATACCCTCCCGGTTTTGTATAGTAAGGCGGTTTTCGACAGCAAATACATCGGCCGAAAATGCGCCGTTAACATCAGTGGAGGTTGTTATTACGGGGATAGCTCCGATAAGTTCTGCAATAATTGCGGCAAGCTTGTTGGCAGATCCCGCGTGTCCTGAAAGCAGCGAGATCACAAATGTTCCCCCATCATCAATGACAATAACCGGGCAGTCCGTCATCTTATCCTTGATATAAGGTGCTATTGCTCGGGTTGCTATCCCGGCAGCACCTACAAATATGAGGGCATGACCCTCACTAAAGCCCCTGCGGGCAAAATCATCAAGGCCAATACTTTCAAAACCCTCCCGAGCACTATCAGCATTACAGAAAAAGGGGTTCGCACATTCTATTCCCGCCTCTTTGGCTGCGCTGTTAAGCTTTTGGGCGATTTTTGCGCCGTTTTCGTTAAAGCAGATTATATCCTTTATCATTGTATTAACCCTTATTTTTGCAGCTCACCTTTGGCAGTTCGATACTCTGTTGAAAAAGTGGGGTCATAGAGCTTCGATCTTGAATACTTCGTGTGAGTAACAGCATCTCCCACAAGAATTACGGCAGTTTTGGTAATCCCTGCTTCCTTTGCCCGCTCCCCCAGTGTAGAGACGGTGCATATAACTATTCTCTCTTCGGGCCAGGTGGCCTTATATATTATTGCCGCAGGCATATCGGCACAAACTCCGCCATCCATAAGCCTTCTCGAAAACTCCTCCGTCATGCCGGCGCTTAGGTAAATTGCCATGGATGTTCTGTGTCCGGCAAGGGACTCTATACTTTCCCTGTCGGGAACCCCTGTTTTGCCTTCCATGCGCGTAATGATAAGGGTCTGCGTCACATCGGGAAGCGTGTATTCGATATTCAGGGAGGCCGCAGCCCCAAAGCAGGCGCTGACTCCCGGTGTGGAATCATATTCGATGCCCATAGCATCGAGGATATCCATTTGCTCCCGTACCGCTCCGTATATGCTCGCATCTCCGGTATGAAGCCTTACAACACTTTTTCCTTCCTTGTCAGCAGTTGACATAACTTCTGCAACCTCTTCCAAAGTCATCTCAGCGCTGTTGAAGATGTCCGGATTCTTTTTCCCATAGTCGAGAAGCCCCGGATTTACAAGGCTTCCGGCATAGATTATCACATCCGCTTCCTCTATCAGTCTCATACCCCTGACCGTTATCAGATCTACGGCTCCGGGGCCTGCCCCTACAAAATGGATCATTTGCTCTCTCCAAACCCTTTTATTATAAGCTCCTTGGGCCCGCACTGTCCCAAAAGCCCGTATTTATTGGAATACACGATACATCCGATCTTCATATTCTGCCCGCGCTTTGTCAGATAATGATTGATCCGCTCCATAATGTATTCAAAACTCTTTTTCTCTACTCCGGCATCTCTCATGTGCCTGTAGGCATCATCTGTCGATACGCTGTCAAGAATGCGGTTGATCACGTCTCCAGATGCACCCGCCCTTGCGGCAGCGGCAGCCATAAGTTCCATCCTGCAGTCACCTTCGGCAGAGTGTGTATTCATTATTCCGCCCGAAACTTTAATGAGTTTTCCGACATGTCCTACAAGCAGCATCCCCGAAAAGCCGAGATTTCCCGCGATATCTATTGTGTCTCCGATGTAATTCGAGCATTTAACGGCTCTGTCAAGATCATAGCCGTAATACTCCTTCATAAAATCAAACCCGTAGTTCCCGGGTGATACAACGGCAATATCACAGCCCATCTCTTTCAGCTGCCGGAGCTCTACGGCAATCGTGTCGACTATTGCCTTTGTACTCATAGGCTCCACTATACCGCTCGTTCCTATTATTGATATTCCGCCTTCTATCCCAAGCCGGGAATTAAAGGTCTTCTCTGCGATTTTAGCTCCTTCGGGAGCGGATATTACTATCCTGATGGCGCCGGAGTATCCGTACTCTTCGGCAACGGACCTTACTTCCGCTTCGATCATCTGCCGTGGTACGGTATTAATTGCCGCATCCCCCATCGGACGGTCAAGCCCGGGCTTTGTAACCTTACCGATGCCTTCTCCGCCCTCTATGATCACACATCCCGGTATCCCGGCGGCTTCGCCAAAATCATCCGACGCAAGTTGTGCCTTTGCATAAATAAGAACGCCCGCCGTAACGTCAGGATCGTCACTTTCGGGCTTTCTTACGGCACAAGAGGACTCGGTTTTGGCTAACATAACATCTTCAACTGTTGCATCATATCTGATCCCCGCAGGTGTCAGTACCGAAACCTTATCTGTTTTCTTCTGTTCAAAAAGCATAAGGGTCGCGGCCTTTGCAGCCGCAGCCGCACAGCTTCCTGTGGTAAATCCGAATTTTAAATCATTCGTTTTCATAATATACTCAGAAATCCCTCTTATGTAGTCCGGATTATTAAAAGCGGGTGTCTGCAGGGATGCCGCAAAGCGAGTTCCGCAGACGCGAAGGTTCTCCTGAAGCGTCGAGGACTGTTTGAGCGACCGGCGCCCTGTCAGACAGGACCCGCTTCTGGAGAAATATTATAGTCCAGTTAATTCTAATACATGCCATACAGGACGGCATTGATTATGGCCGCGGCAACATTGCTTCCACCTTTACGCCCCATATTCAAAATGCAGGGGATACCTGTTTCCCTGATCATTTCTTTCGAAGCCGTTACATTAACAAACCCCACAGGAACACCTACGATAAATGCCGGTCTGTAATTACCTCTGTCAAATTGCTCCCGCAGCGTAATAAGCGCAGTCGGGGCGTTTCCCAGAGCGAATATCACATCTCCTTCGATCCTCATTGCATGCTCCATGGAAACATGGGCTCTTGTCAGCTCCCGCTCTGCAGCCTCTTTTGCAACTGCCTCATCAGACATGAAGCAGACCGCATTGCATCCGTATTTGGAAAGCTCCCTCCTGTTTATCCCGGAAAGTGCCATATTTGTGTCGGTAACAATCGTTGCACCGATCCTGATCAGATTCTCAAGCACATCAATGGCTCTGTCAGAAAAATACATCGTCTTTGCATAGTCAAAATCCGCCGTGGTATGAATACATCTTTTTATAACTGACATGATCCGCGAATTTTCTTCAGAATCCGTTACTGTAATATCCCCGTTTATCAGCACACCGGTGTTTTTCAGCTCTTCGGATATAATCTCAAAACTTCTTTTTTCTATATCTGCAGGCTTTAAAACCTCAATAATCCTAGCCATATCTTCCATCTTTACCAATTCTTCCGACCCTGTTTTAATATTCCGATACATTACAAATCTGTAATCAATGTGACCAGATTATCAATGAGCAAATTGTTTTCTTCCCTGCCTCTTACTGCTATCCTGTAAAACCTCTCATCCAGTCCGTGAAAATCATCACACTTTCTGACAAGAATTTTTTTGGATAATAGCTTCTCATAGATGTTTTTTTGACTTTTAATCAGAAAATAATTTGCATCACTTTTGAATACCTCGAATCCGATTTCGGACAATTCCCGGGTCAGAAAATCACGTTCGGTTTTAATCATTTTAATTGAATCGTTAAAAAATTTTCCGTCCTTTGCAAAGCAGGATAATCTTCTCATATATGCATTTGATACAGACGAGAGATTCCATTCCGGAAGGTAGCGGATAAGCTTAAAAACCTTGTCAGAACTGCTTATGACATATCCCATCCTTATTCCGGGAAGAGCAAAACACTTGGTGAATGATTTTATAACAAACAGGTTTTTGTATTTTAAGATCAGCTCTGAATACTTCTCGTCAGTGTTTTTTGCATACGCATCCGAGAGCATGTAAAAACTCCGGTCAAGTACTACACTTATATTAAGTTCAGATGCTCTGTCGAGTATCTTCTCCAGCAGGTTACCGTCTATGTTCCTTCCTGTCGGATTATTCGGATCGGCAAGAAACACCATGTCAATATCTTCCGTAAAAGCTGCAAGAACGTCTTCGGTCAGACAGAATCCTTCCTCTTCCCTCAGCAAGTATCTCCTGATGTCGCAATCCCCTATGCAATTCAGTGCATAGCCGTAACCGCTGTAACAGGGTTCGATCAAAAGAGCCTTCTTAGGGTTACACATTCGTGCAATTGCGAGCAGTAATTCGGATGCTCCGCCCCCGGCATAAACACATTCAGGCTCTACATTCTCCATATCTGCTATAGCTGATCTTACAGCCCTCTGTTCCGGATCCGGGTAAACTCCTGCCGATGCCATACCTTCTGCCGCAGCTTCACCTATGACAGCCTTTAGCTCATCAGTTACATACGGGTTCAGACTTACCGAAAAGTCGATATTAACACTGTTGCTATAAATGTCGCCGCCATGTCTCATCCGCGACACTCCTTATTAAAACAAAATAAACAAACTGTATATTATCAACACAGTCACTCCTTCAGTCACAAACATAAGCGTAATGGCGCGCCTGATGTCCTCTGCCTCAATCTTCCGGGTATCATCTCCGATATACGGTTTATCAACAGCTGCTCCGCCGTAAAAGCTCCTCCCGCCCAGTCTGATACCCAGTGCACCGGCACAGACGCTCTCGGTCTGGGCGCTGTTGGGGCTGTTATGCTTCAGCTGGTCACGCCTGTATACCGACAGGGTTCTTTTCACCGAATAATACGGCATTCCCTCGTCCGAAGATCCCCTTAAACTGCTTATTACCCTTGTATATATACTCATCATTCCGGCAGATATGATCATAAATACAGCACTTATCCTTGATGGTATAAAGTTTGCCACATCATCCGCCCGGGCGGCAAATCTGCCGAAGTACACGTATCTGTCGTTCTTATAGCCGATCATTGAATCCATGGTGTTTATGGCCTTGTAGAACATTCCGAGAACGGGACCGCCCAATGCCGTGTACAGAAGCGGTGCTATAACGCCGTCTGAAGTATTCTCCGCCACAGTTTCAACGGTTGCCCTCACGATCCCGGCCTCATCAAGCACTTTTGTATCACGTCCTACTATCATGGAAAGTGCCTCCCTTGCCCTCTCAAGGTGCCCTGTGTCCGGTTTTTCACCTTCTGATACATCCTTCAGACATTCATACACTTTCATGCTTTCATCACGCAGAGACCTTGCCGCAAGGCAATAGTATGTAAGGACTGTCTCAACCGCCACAAACATAATTTTACCCGTAAATGCTGATGCCAGGACTATAGCCGAAGTAACCAGAGCCGTTGTCAGAGTAACAGCCAGCCACAGCAGGAATCCCCTAAATAACAGCGAACGCTTCAAGATTTTTCCGGTGTCCGGATACATCCGCCGCTCAAGTGAAGATATAAGGGCTCCGATTGCCCTTACAGGGTGAGGAATTGTATGAGGATCGCCAAGACACAGATCAAGCCATATTCCGCCTGCCAATGCGATCATATGTAATATCAGATAATCTCTCATCGTTCACTCTCACCCGTAATATGTACCCGTCAAGGTTCGGTATCAGGTAATCATGGTACTTACCGCCGCACAGTCCGCTCATTATTGCCATGATACAGCCGCCATGGCACACTATCGCTATTTTGTCATTGTTACCGGACAGCTTAATGATGTTATGTAAACTATCCATTGTCCTTGCCCGAAACTCCTCTATGCACTCTCCGTTTGGAAACTGCAAAGTTCCGTCCGAGTCGATCCATTGCTGGTAGCGCGGATCATCCGATAACTCCGCAGCGGATTTTCCCTCAAAATCCCCGAAGTCGATCTCCGTCAGTTCCTCCACGATACTCACATCTTTATCGTAGAAAACTAGTCCGGCGGTATCTTTTGCACGTTTAAGAGGACCCGTAAATATAACGGCTCCCTCCGATATTGCACGCAACCCGTCTCTTTTTGCTATTATCTCTTTTATTCCGTCATCCGAAAGTTCCTCATCAACGCCACGGCCCATGTATTTTCCGAGAGCGTTATATGCGGTCTTTCCGTGCCGAATAAGTATTATTGTCTTGATCTCGTCCATTTTCCATCCCTTTTCAAAGGTCAGTGCTTTATCTGACAATTATCCGGACTGTAATTTGCACCAAAAGTGGGCCTGTCTGATAGGGCGCAGGTCGCTCAAACCCGTCCGATAAGCAGCATTGCCGAAATCGCAAGTATTGCCAGTGCAAACACTTCCGAAGCCGTCACATAGTAGCCGGCTGTATCTCCGGTAACCCCTCCGAATTCTTTCATTGTCATATGCTTATAAAAGCAAGTGAACACAATGAATGCGGCAAGTATTATGCCGGTGTATACGGCATTAAGATATGCCATAAGGGCGATTGGCACAATAAGCTGGATCATAAGTGCGACTGTGCAGGCGTTCCCGCTCTCTTCGACCTCCCCTGCAAGCATTCCGTCTTTTTTGGCTTTTTTCAAATAAACGGAAGTAAGTGCGGCAATTGCTCTCGAAACCATAAAGGCCGCGCAGGCAAGAACATAAATGGGACGTTCGGATTGGGAATCGAGATTAATAATGACCACAAGTGAACTTACTGCAATTATGCCAAGTATCAGCAGCCGCACTACGGCAAAAGCTCCTATATGGGGATCCTTTAGGATCTCAAGCTTCTCCTGCTGCGATTTAAGCGAGCTTTGCGCGTCAACCGTATCCATGAACCCATCAACGTGAAATCCACCTGTTATAACAAGCGGAACTATAACAAGTATCATTGCCCTTACCGATACCGGAGCCGGAAGGTATGACAGAAACCGTATCAGGAAGAACATTACAGCCCCGATAACTGCCCCCACAAGCGGCAGAAACATTATACAGTTTTTAATATCATCATCCTTTGCCCGAAATCCCGGCACTGGGATCTTCGAATACATGGAAAAAGCCGCCGGTATGCTCCTTAATACCTTCATGATCACTCTCCTTTACTGATCCTGTACGGAACGTTTTGTCCGCACCCTCTTCTATAGTTATGTTAACCATTCTCAACAGTTTTTTGTATAATCGTGTATCCGCATCGTCATTATCATCATCTGCATATTCGCTTGTAACAACTATAAGACTGCCGGATTTTTTCCCCAATTCGAACACCTTGTTTGCCGCCCTTTTTGCAAAATCATTTTCGCCCTCTTCTCCTAAGCGGCAAAGTCTGTACATATCAGCCAGATCATACATCATATTTCCCACAAGGTTAGCAACACATTCAAGCAAAATCACACTGTTTTTCGGATCACTTATAAATCTGTCGGCTGTCTCTATACCGGTTTCTATCTCAAGTGTGGTAAATCCCTTACCTTCCCTGGCCTGTCTGTGCCTTTTTACTCTCCTTGCACCATCATCATCCATAACTTTCATGGTAGCTATATAGTATCTGTCAGAGTAGGGCTCACTTAATGCAATATCCTCGGCAAGAGCGGATTTTCCGCTTCCGGGCGGCCCCGACACTAATGTGATCATATGTCAAACCTTTCATATTGGGCAATATCGGTACCAGAAAAGGATATTCCGTTATTATAGACTGACATTACCATATCAAGGAGCGGGAAGAGCATTACGGCACCTGTTCCTTCTCCCAGAGCCATATCCGCATGTATGACAGGAATAAGACCCAGCATATCAAGTACCACCTGACTTCCTTTTTCCCTTCCTCTGTGTGAAGCAAGAAGATATCCCTTTACATTCGGATTAAGAGCTGACGCTGCAAGAGCTGCGACCGCACTTATGAACCCATCTATAACAATTGTTATTCCAAGCTGTGCGCATCTTGTATACAATCCGGCAAGTCCCGCGATGTCAAGGCCTCCTACGGATTTCAATGCATTAAAAACATATGGTTTTTCAAGTGCATTTACGGATATGTTATTTAATTTATGAAGGCTTAAAGATCTTTTTATAACATCTGTTTTCTTTTTAAGACCCTCATCGGAAAGGCCGGCTCCTCTGCCAACCGTCTCATCGACTCCACATCCGGACAGGGCGCAAAACAACGCTGTGGAAGTTGTCGTGTTACCTATTCCCATCTCTCCCGTGGCAACAAGCTTTATCCCCCGCTTACTGCACATATCCGCAACCGACATTCCCGCACTTATGGCCGCAAGGCATTCTTCTTCGGTCATAGCAGGCTCCTTTGAGATGTTTCCCGTTCCGTGTTTAATCTTCATACCGGTAACGCCCGGGATTATCTCATCAGAGTTTATTCCCAAATCCACAGGAATTATGTCAACCGGATAATTTCCGGTCATTACCCCTACAGTGCTTTTTCCTGCTCCCATCAGCCTTGCAACCGAAAGGGTCACATCCGAAGATGTCTGGGATACTCCCTCGCAGGTCACACCGTTATCGGCAATCATTATAACAAGGCCTTTTTTTGATATGTCCGGTCTGTCCGTGCGCTGATTGGAAGCTATTTTACATACCATATCTTCGAAATAACCGAACCCGTCAATCGGCTTTGCCAGACGATCAAACCTCTTTTTTGCCCTTTCGTATACATTCTTGTCAGGCTCATTTATGATTATCCCAAACAGTTCGTCTTTTGTCATTTTCTCTTCTCAACAGTCGTTAAATATTTCTTTGTAAACCCATCATCCGGTAAACCGAGTCCATATCAAGGCTCGCCCGTACGGTATCCGCAAGAAGATCATACTGTTTCTGTTTATATCCCGCCCTGTCGGCAAGAGCTGATACATCAACACTCTTTTCGTTAAGTTCCGATATGATCCGGACAATGTCCGCTGCCATCATATTCTCGTCAAATATGCCATGTACATATGTGCCGTAAACATTGCCGAGGCAGTATCCGCTTCCTCCGGATGTAAACTCACAGGCTCTGTCAAACGGCTCTGTCTGTCCCATATGTATCTCATAGCCTTTTATCTCATGTCCTTCAAGTGTCGACAATACACCTGTCGGCACACTTATGTTTCCGGCAAATGATTTTCTCGTTTTCGAGGATTTCATTACCGTATCAACAGGCAGAAGTTCAAGGCCGGTCTCGCTTTCCGTCCCTTCAACAGCTTCCGGATCTTCGATATTGCGGCCAAGCATCTGAAATCCTCCGCATATGCCGAATACAGGTATATCCTCACCGGCAAGTTTTACGATCACATCGGCAATTCCCGAAGCTTTAAGCCATTTTAGGTCCCCTGTCGTATTCTTGGTTCCCGGGATTATGAGCATATCTGGCTTTCCAATCCGCTCGGGGCGGTTTTCATACCTTACGGAAATATCATCCGATTCCTCGAAAACGTCAAAGTCAGTATAATTGGCTATATGCGGAAGCCTGATTACTACAATATCAAATTCCTTCGCCTCTCTTCTTGAGAATCTGTCGGAAAGAGAATCTTCATCATCAATGTTAATATCCATATACGGGATCACACCGGTTACGTCACACTTTGCCTTTTCCTTAAGCATATCAATCCCCGGCGCCAAAAGAGCCTTATCGCCTCTGAATTTGTTGATTACAAGCCCTTTCACCCGGTCTCTTTCATTATCATCCAGAAGATCAAGGGTTCCGATAAGCTGCGCAAACACCCCGCCCCTGTCTATATCCCCCACAAGGAGTACCGGGGCATCCAGCATTTGGGCAAGTCCCATATTTACTATATCATTGTCCTTCAGATTGATCTCGGCAGGAGAGCCTGCACCCTCAATAACTATAATGTCATATTCGGATGAAAGACTGTCATATGCAGCTTTTATAGTGGAAACCAGCGATTTTTTGTATTCAAAATACTCAGCTGCCCGCATATTTCCGACAGGCTTCCCCATAACGACCACCTGGGAGCCGCTATCGTCCGTAGGCTTTAGAAGTATGGGATTCATGCGTACATCCGGTTCTGCTCCGGCACAAACAGCCTGCATTACCTGGGCTCTGCCCATCTCAAGCCCGTCAGCGGTAACAAATGAATTGTTTGCCATGTTCTGGGACTTGAAGGGTGCCACCTTGTACCCGTCCTGAGCGAAGATCCTGCAGAGCGCCGCCGCTATAACACTCTTGCCCACGTTTGACATCGTGCCCTGGATCATTACATGCCTCGCTTTGTTCCTCCTATCAGCAGAACAATAGGTGTGTCGCGCATTAAAATCGCCTAACGGCGATAGGCGCTCCACGTGCAGATAGGTTCCTCCCGTCTGCGACGGGCCCCTCCTATCAGCATTCCAAATCCTCCCCAGCAACCCGACATCCATATCCCCGAGTTTATATAATTCCCGGATAAACTTCTCCGTAAATACTTCACCCGGCGTCCCTATACGCAAAACCTTTCCATCCCCTACAGCAACAACGGTATCGGACATCTTCATCGCAATTTCCGGCTCATGAAGCGACATTAGAACAGCAATGTTTCTCTCGGTTGTCAGTTTCTTTATCTTGGTCAGTATATCGATCTTGTAACGGATATCAAGGAATGAAGTCGGCTCGTCAAGGATGAGTACACGCGGATCCTGAGCTATCGCCCTTGCAAGCAGTACCCTCTGGCGCTGCCCGTCACTGATATTGCGAAAATCCTTGTCGGCGATATCCGTGGTATCGGTTGCAGCCATAGCCTCATCGACTTTTTTTACATCTTCTTCCGACAGTTTACCGAATAACCCTGTATACGGATATCTTCCGCTCTCTATAACGCTTCTGCAGGTCATAAGTTCGGGATCAATGCGCCCTGTCATAACTGCCGCAAGTATCTTTGATGCTTCCCCGGAGCCTATATCTGCCCTGCTGCGTCCTTCTAGCATTATTACTCCGCCGTGCGGCTCAAGAAGCCCTGCAACAGTCTTGAGGATCGTTGATTTTCCGCTTCCGTTGGGCCCTATAAGTGTTACGATCTTTCCGGGTGCGGCTGCAAGCGATATGTTCTTTACTATATCACTTTCATAGCCGACGGTTAGCTCGGAAGTATGAAGACCTTCGCCTTTTTTTTCATTTATTCCATGATCAGCCATTTTCCCTCTTTCTTCTGATCATAACCGTAATCACAACAGGGACAAGTAAGACCGCCGTCACGGAGCTGACCGAAACCTCGGTCGGAGCAAAAAGCCCCCTTGCTATGCCGTCACATACAAGCGTTACTACTCCACCCAGCAGGAAACATCCCGGGATCATAACAGCCGGAGCGCTAGTTTTTGTCATGGCTTTCCACAGGTGGGGCGTAGCTATACCTACAAACGAGATCGGACCTGCAAAGGCCGTAACCGTCGCAGATAGTAAACTTGAAATAAGGATCAAAAGAACTCTTAGCAATATTATGTTAACTCCTTCGGTTCTGGCAAGTTCCTCACCCAGCCGGTAAGCAGCCATAGGCTTAATCAAAAACACGGAAACAATCAGACATACGGCAACTATAACGGTCATGACAGCGACATCCGACATATTGATGCCCGAAAAACTTCCGAGGGACCAGTTATGCAGGTTCACAATATCGGAATCATCGGCAAAAGTCACAATAAGATCGGTTATTGCAGAACATATGTAGCCCACCATTATACCGCACACGACTAGAATCCCCATGCTCTTAACCCTGACGGAAATAGCAAGGACAAACATCATTGAAACCAGTGCACCCACAAAGGCCGCCATTACAAGTGAAACAGCCCCCGGCTTCCTGCCTCCGGATAAAAAAAAGATAAGGGCCAGCGCAACCGTAAACTTTGCCCCCGATGAAATTCCAAGTACAAAGGGACCGACAATGGGATTATTAAAAAACGTTTGTAACATATATCCGGAAAGAGCAAGTGCTCCGCCTAAAATAACAGCTGCGATTATTCTTGGAACCCTTATATTCATTATAACGCTGGCTTCCATTGTGCCTGTTATTTTTCCTGCTATCGCGGATAAAATATCACCCGGATAAATAACAACCGTTCCCGTTATTAAGTTTGTATACACGCTTACTATGAGCAGTAAAATGACCGCTGCAAACGCGAATGTACATCTTTTTCTCATTTCAGTTTTTCAAAGTATGTATAATTACCATCCTGCCCTTCTATCAGGCTCCTAAGCTCTGACAGATACTCTGCCGTATCCGTGGGGTGCTGGAAAAAGTCTCCCGTCATGCAGTACACGTTTGGCTCTTTTACAGCTTTATAATCGGAAAACAGCTCATTCTTGCCCACAAGATCAGCGACAGACCCCAGTTCTCCCCTTATAGTACTGTTGTAAATAAGTATATCAGCATCATATGTTGCGGCATAGAAATCTTCCATTTGCATGTTCATAGTACCTGAACCGCCGGTTTCTACTGTACCGGCTGCAGCAGGTACATAGTTTCCTCCCGCAAGTTCTATAAGACCGGCAATGTAATCATCCGGTTTTCTGACGTTTATCATCCCCGACGCCGTTACGGAGAAAAATGCAACCTGTTTGCCGGTCTTATTCTTATCGATGACGGATGTTATTTCTTTTTCGCTTTTGTCGAAATAGTCCTCGGCCTCCGACTCTTTTCCGTAGAGCGCCCCATATAGTTTGATCCACTCAAGTCTCCCTCTTGGATCTTTCTCATAGCTGGATGTTTCAACCATAACCGGAACCCCCAGTTCCTCAAGCTTTTCCTTAACCTCCGGATCATGATAGATCATCGTATTCTCTATCGCAAGATCACACCCCTCCGAAAGGATCAGCTCATAATCGGGAGTCCTGTATTTGCCGGCATATACTATCTTTCCGTCCTGCATAAGGTCTATGGCCTCTTTTACCGACCAGTCCTCCTCTTTTGTCCCGGACAGTCTGATATAGTCAAGTGCATCAATCTGTCTGACCAGATCAATTACGGAAGTTGAAACAAGATATGTATTGTCAAGCGGTTGTTGAAGCACAGTTATGTCAACCATTTCTCCGGTTTTTTCATCCTTTATTTCCGGTATCCTGCCTCCCTCCGGCACAAGGAGAAAATCATCCGCTCCGTATATGCTTATAAGTCTGTAATCACCGTATTTAATTATATCAAAGCCCTCGGCATATGAAAGCGAAATCTTCCCCGATGATCTCTGCCCATCCACAAGAAACTCTCGTGGCTCTTCCGGACGCCTGCCGAATGCAGAATTCTGTGTTTTATCATCTTTATAAGCATCCGAAGCGCTTTCTTGCTTAAAATCTCCTTTATCCGTCACAGCACCCCACGTGATCGTGTACTCTATCTCATGAGGTTTGCTCATTGCCACGGTATCTCCGATAAATTCGAAGGGCTCATCGAATGATTTTACCGGTACTGTAAATGTTGACTGGCCACCGGGATTCTCATTCAGGTATTTTTCGCCATACACAATAACATAGTCATAGTTTTCACTGTTCCAGACCAGTTTTGCGTATGTAACCCCGTCCCTTTCGGATATCTCTACAGGCGACTCAATGTAAGCCTTTCCCGAGCCACCCTCTAGAGTTATGTCAACCCATTTTATACCTTCATCACCGGCTTCGGATTCTTCTATAACGCCGTTTTTGTTCGAACCAGCTTCATAATGCATTGTAACCCCCTGCGAAGCGCAGGAGGTTACGAATAATGCTGTTAGTAACGGCAGCAGCGTTATAACTGCTCTTGATAATATCTTATTGCGGGTTTTTAACCGAAACTTTGTGGTCATACCATTTTCCTTTTTTTCCGATCAATGCAAGGTCAAAATCCTTGTCAAGGTAAGGAACCGGAACATCAAATCCGTTTACCTCTTCTGTCGTTCCGTCACTGTACTCAACGGTATCCTTCGTATGATCAATAAGCACAGCACCTTCCTTTTGTGCTTCTTCGGCTGTTCCGGGATACAGATTCAGTATGCTGTCGGACATAAGCGTGATATGAGCCGTCATCTTGCCGTCCTTGACCGTAAGAGTACACTTTCCGTCAAGTTCGTCATTTACCTTGAACATTGAACTGTCTGTTACAAACTCTGCCGAATATTCGCCGTCTGCAAGCTCTGTTGCTTCAGAGGCCTCATCCTGTGAAGTCGTTACTGCACCGAGGTCATCGAGTGCTGCCTTGGTATGAGCAACATACAGATCCTGAACCTCTTTGATCCTTCCGAGTCCGGCTATCTGGCAGTCTATCTGCTCAAATGCCCCGTCAGCTGTGAACATACTCTTCCAGCTGTCGTCATCATCGCCTGCCATATCATTGTTTGCATGATCCCCGGCAACTACCATGAGAGGGCGGAGCACAACTTTATTATAGCCTGCCGCTTTAACATCTTCTATTACATTTTCGCATGAAGTTTCTTCAGGCTCGCCTTCTACTGTTCCGATAAACACATTCTTGTACCCGAGGTTGTCCATCTGTGTTGCCATCTGGCTGTAGCTGATCTTTGCTGTATGAGCCGTTCCGTGACCCATAAATACAAATGCTTGACCGGCCTTGTCCGCTTCATCAATACTTCCATAGCCTGCTTCGGCTACAGCTGCCGCTACAACTGCCTCAGCAACGGCCTTCTTGTCATCATTTATGACCTTTGCGTCCTTTCCTACCTCTCCGAGAAGGGGCTCGGCAACCGCAACACTATCAAACTTATCAGCATATCTGTCAAGCGCCTCTGTAAGCTCGTCATACTCAGCACCATGCATGAGATGTGTAGGCTGGATCACAAGATTTTTTACTCCGTTTTGGACAGCTCGTTCAAGAGCCTGATCCATGTTGTCAATCTTCTCTCCATCCCTTGCCTGTATGTGGTTAATGATTATCTGTGCGGTAAAAGCTCTTCTTACCGACCAGTCGGGATAAGCCGCGGCAATTGCATCCTCAACTCCCTTTATATCCTCAACTCTCGAATCATTGAAGGATGTACCGAAGGATACTACAAGTATCTCGTTATCTCCGATATTATCCGCATTTAACGGATCATCCATGGAAGCATCTCCTGTGTCTCTTCCGAAATAGTCGGGATCAGCATTTTCTCCCTCTACAAGCTCTTTCTGAGCATCTGTCAGTGCATCCCATTTCTGTCTTGCAAGCTCACACTGTGCATCTGTCTCATCGTTTCGCTCCTGAACATAGATTGCATCGATAAGTGCCGCAACCTCATCAGCCTTTTCCTGATCTGATGCTTCATCACCTTCCGTATCTCCGGTATCCGCCGGCTCTGCAGCTTCACCGGCCTCTTCTGCCTCATCAGACTTGGGAGTTACATTGACATCCACAGTTGCGCATCCGGCAAGCATTACCGTTACCGCCGTCACTCCGATCAGCATCGCAATGATTTTTTTCTTCATAATACATTCCTCCTTACTTAAATTAAAAAAACTCACTCCGGCAATCCGGAATGAGCATTGAAACGTACACTAAAGGACGCTCGCCGATTGAGATTCGACTTCGTCGAAGCGGCTCGCGGTGTATCGTACGATCAATTACTCGTGACCTTGAAACCCGGGGATTACCCCCTGTTTCTGTACAGGCAGATTGTCGGTCTCCTGGCTTGTATATCCACATATGCCTTTAGCCTTCCCGGGAATCACATTTCCCAGTGACATACCACAAAGGCATACTCCTTACTTACAGTGACGAGTTCGCGCAGGACTTGCACCTGACTTCCCAATATCACGGTTACTATGTAACCGCTTTAACCCAATCTTCCTTTTCTGTATTCAATTAAACCAAATATTAGCACATACCGTCCTGTTTCACAATGCCAAATCCGGCATACGGACATAGGATCTTCCTATAACTCACTTACAATATTCTGCATCCACACTCCGCTTGCCGATATCGCAAATCCGATGATCACCTTGATAAGCGCTGTTCCCTCACAGATCGCATAAATGCTCACTATATCAAGTCCCGTATATCTTGTGAGAACAAAAGCGAGAGGCACACCGATTACCATCAAAAATGCACTGTCAAACAGGAACGTGATAAGTGTCTTGCCGCCTGCCCGTATTGTAAAGTACAGGCTGTGGCACAGACCGAACAGCGGCATCATACTTCCTGTCACCCGCAGAAAATCACTTGCCAGTGATTTTACCTCGGTTGTAGTGTTGTAGAATCTCGGAAGGTAAGGCGCCAGCGCATATACTACGGCTCCCATCACTACACAGGAGGCGGTAACGAAGGCGTTGATCTTTAACCCTGTCTCCTTTGCCTCATCCATCTTGCCGGCACCTAAAAGCTGACCGACTATAATGGCAACCGCATCCCCAAATGCAACAAAGCAGATGGAGAACACATTGAAGAATGTGGAATTGATATTCAATCCGGCAACTACAGCAAGTCCCCGGGTCGAATAGCTTTGCTTCTGAAGCACAATGCCTATCGACCACAGGCTTTCGTTAATTACAAGCGGAAGTCCTGTAACACATACTTTCCTTACAAGGGAACCCGCAACCCTAAACGATGCGTACACACCGTTAATATAAGGTTTGATATCGTTATGTCTGTGAGTCCACAAAATTACAATGAGAGCCTGGACTATCCTTGAAATGGCTGTGGCAATCGCCGCACCCGCAACACCGAGAGGGGGAAATCCGAATTTGCCGTATATGAGGATATAATTAAGGACAAGATTTATAAGCACTGCGGCAAAGCTTGCCCGCATAGGAACCACGGTCTCACCGGTCTCGCGGAGCGTTGACGAGTATACAAACTCTGCGGCCTGTGGCAGGAGTCCCGCAAGCATGAACATCATATATACATGCCCATATTGCAGTGTAGCAGCCAAATCTCCCGATTGCGAACCTTCATGAAGATAATAGGATATCAGTGTCCTGTCACCAAGGCCGAATACCGTCAATCCCAGAAGCATAATGAATCCGCAGATTACGATCTTGATTCTGAAAGTATCCCTTATACCCTCTTCATTGCCCTGTCCAAAATACTGGGCTGTAAATATTCCGGCACCGCTTATAGCTCCGAACAGGCACAGCTGATATACGAACATCAGATCATTTACGATCGAGACTCCCGACAACTGCTCCGTTCCGATACGGCCCACCATAAGGTTATCAAGCATATTGACGATATTTGATATCCCGTTCTGCGCCATGATCGGAAAGGCTATGGCAAACACGTTCTTATAGAATTGTTTTGTTCCTATAAACTTACGCATGAATCTTTAATACACCTACTCCCCCATATGCAGAGTAAGATATGTGCTGATATACTCTCCTCTTCTCCTGAAGAAGTCACGAACAGTCTGAACATTTCGTCCATATTGTTCCCGGGAGAAATCCGGGATCCCAAACCTTTGTATAGACCTTACCATAGGATCCGTATATGTGTTCTCAAACTGGGTAATGATTGGTTCGATTCGCTCAAATGAAAAATCGTTCTCCAAAAGTTCTCGAAACCGTTCCCGAAATCTTGCCCGAAATTCCGGATTATTGGAGAGATTTGAAAAATACAATTCCGTATCCGGATTGACTCCCATCCAGTTTCCCTCAACAAATGAATCTTTATCAGCACAGTCATAAAATATACTATCTGACTCATCTGTATCAAACAAAATAAATCTCCACTTGCAATCTTCAAATTCCCCTTGCCCTCTTATCCGGGATTTCCAAAGTGCAGTATTATTAATGTATGCATCAGAATTGGCAAAATAAATCTGTGCACAATAATAATCTATCAGACTGTCTATATCCACCATTTCACAAAAGTGTTCATAGTTTTCAGCAACTGCAAAATCATTGTTTTTTGCAAATTCTTCCAATTCCTTATATTGTCTGTAATCTTCTTCCCGTCCTGAAACTATCTCATAATTCTTTACAAGATTGATATTACTTGGCAAAACATCATACCTATTCCCAATAAAGCTTATATTCAAATGATCCTGCAAGTTATAACATCCCCAATATTCCCCATTTAAATACACCTGGCAGCATAGTGATTTTTGGGGTGTCACCCTCAGATTGCTTGCAATTCTGCTGTTTAGCGTGTCCCTGAAATTAGTCAGAAAAGCTTCATCTTCTCCACCTGTTCTCAAGTCCAACGAATCTCCTGATTCAGGAATTAACCCATCAAATACTTTTTGTCCATCCGTTTTAGGCTTTAATGCAAAACTTTTCTGCAACATAACTCTGGAGGTACCGCCTCGTATATTAATAGTTATATCTTCATCATATAAGCATCGGCCATTTTCATCAAACAGCGTTGCTTTTGCATCTCTCCTCCAATTCTTTCCTCTCATGTTGTAATTAGCCGGTGCATATCTGACATCTACGTCATTATTTAATGCTTTTTCCTTGTTCAATTTCCACGTATTTCCTGGTACATAAATACCATTTTCATCCGAGAACAGCCCCTCTGGATTAGATACCAATGACAATGTCAGTACACCGTTGCAGATTTCTCTTATACTTCTTCCAATGAAATAAGTTGCTACTGCCTCTTCGGATACCCTACCATCGCCGCTCTTACATAACGCCCTTACTACAAAGCATTTGCTTACCGGCGGTAGTGAACCCTGTTCATATGTCACAGAAACCGTTCCCACACCGGCAAAACGATTATTTTCATCGCTCCTATCGTAGATTTGTATCGGTTCTGTATAAACATTCCCATGATAATACGGGTCATATCCGTCAACGGTATATACTACCTCATTGCCATGCCCATCAATAGTAAGCTCGAACGGCTTATCATACCATCCTGAGGCAGCAGAAAATATAGGCGTTTCTATTTCCTCGGAAATCTGAGGTTCAGGATTCTTCATTCTTTTGGGAACATCAACAACCCCCTTATCCTGCGGGTTAATCCTGACAAGCGCCATATTATCCTTCACAGCAGGAATTCGAATCGAATCAACCACATACCCATCAGGTGATGTAAGAAACAACATCTCATGATCTCTTATACCAAACTCAGTGTATAAACTCTCTTCATCTTCGAACTCAGAGCCTGCAGATCCATAATAAACGGATTCCGTATCAGCCCATATCAGAATACTCTCACCACTTTGCAGAATAAGCTCGGGCAATACATACTTCATTAGATTCGAATCATCATCGGATAGCCCATAATCCTGAAGATTAATAATCTCACTTCCTGAATTCTTCAATTCAATATAATCATGATAAAAACCAACGGAATCGTAAACTACTCCGTTATTATGAGGACAGACTTCAGAAATAAACACCCCATGATTTTCCCTGGGATGGACTTGTATTACATATATCACTGCTAGCAATACCAATGCCGCGAAAGCATACAACGCGGCTATCCTACATTCCGATCTGTCCAATTATATTTCTTCCTATGCTCTTAACATAAACAGTGCGTACACAATTGGCACCATATAGACAAAAACAAACGCTGTTACAAAAGCTGATTTATATATATTAATCAAGATCCTATTGATTCGACATCCTGTGTAATCTCTGAATTTGCGCATATAGATTACCATACATATCAGGCCTGCTACAGCAATAACTATTCCCAATCCCATCATAGGCGGAAAATATGACAAATATATATCACAATTACCCGGAGATATAGGAATATACATAAACAAGCCGTTAACATTCATTATATCAACCGAAGTACCATTTACGCTTGCCCTCCAGCCCCTGTCAAATGAAACAGGTATCATAACTCCAGCGTAGTTTGAGGCAACGCCTTTTAGAGATATTTTCAGGCTTCTTTTACCTTGTTCTACTGTGGCGATATCCGGTATGCTTTTACATAATATATCAAGTGCATCCCTATCTATAACATATAAATAGAAATCATATTTTTGGTCACGATTGCTAACATCCATGTCTATTCGGATATGTGCCGCCTCATTGTCAAATGAGCCCAATTCGACAGTGTTGTTATTAAAATGTGCCGGAAATAGTTTGTTATCATATTCTTTTATACTTGGTATTCCGATAGGAATATCGTTCACCGAAAATCTGGTATTATAATAGTCCGTATCGACGCACCTTCCCGTAAAATACAGCGTTTTATGTCCTGATATGTCAATATTATAATCGTAGATTTCATGTCCATTATCCGAGGTAACACTAAAGGGTACATCTATCTTGTACGCAATTTCATTACCGGCTCCCATCGCTGAAGCATATTCATTGATAAGGTCAACGGTGTCCCGGTGTTCTGAATTCGGGATTTTATTCACAGGTATTACGAACGGTATTTCAAATCTGTTCTGATAGAGGTGATAATCTCTGCTTTCCCCTGTAATGTAGTCTGTAACTACCCGTGTTGTTGATATTTTTTTGTATAATCGCTCATCCAGTTCTTGATAACTGACAGCTTCAGTAATATGCAAAATGGTATCGGAGAAAATATTACCTCCCGAATCCAGAAGCCTTGTTAACTGGCTGCTGTACCCCAAACTTATAGCACCACTTATCTGTTCTTCAGTCTCAAGATTTGTCCAACCGCTCAGAGTCTCTCTCCTCATTATTTCGCCGTAATTGGCATTAAGACTTGTGTCCGGATTCTTTATCCTTAATGTTGCAGCCTCATCTCCAACTCTAAGCTCATCTCTGAAATTACCGACAAGTTGATCGGCAATCCTGATATAATCTCCCTCCTGCTCCGGATCATTACCATATGGAGAATTGTAAATCGGTTTACCAATCATTATGATACCGAAAATCAGCAGTTCAAGACACCATACACAGATGGAATAATCGTATTTATTTATCGCTATCAACGCAAAATGAATCAGCGAGAATAAGGCCATTACACCCATTGTGAAAATCAATATGTCATGATCTGTGCGGGTTGGTCCTTTTTTATAACAATAGTTAAAACCAAAAGTTACAAAACATACCGCAATCATTTCAATAGCCACTAACAGAAGCTTTCCCTTTGAGGTTACTCGTTCACCCCAGTCCTGTTTCGTGCTATAGTACTTCGCTGCAATGGCAGCCATAATACAATATATCATAAATCCATTTCTTACAGGGTAGTTCACATATGAGCCAAAATGGAGCAGCAAATGAATGCTTTCGAGTAAAAGTTGAGACATAAACATAAATATACACACAATTGCATATGCCAGCTTTCTCCAATCCCTGCTTTTGAACCATCTTATCATTTGGTGTGCTACAAGAGCCGCCGGGAACGCCAACCCGAGAAGGGTAAACCATCTCGACAGGTATGCCGGCTCTGTGTTGGCAAGTATTCCTTTATATGCTTCAAACAATCCCCCTCCTGTACCACGTCCGAACCTTGCGGAAGACATCCCGAAAACCACGTTAGGCAGCCATGAAAAAGCTGAAATTGCGAGCCCGGTCAACATCCCCATTGCAAGTGAGGTTATATTGGGTTGTACAACTCTGTCTTTCCATGATCCCCCTTTATCCGTACATATCAGATAAGCCCCTCCTACAAGAAAAATACTTATGATTGTTTGTATAGCAAAGTAATACTCATCAATCATAAGTAAGAAAACTGTTATTGACAGTCCCATTATTCTACCGGTTCTGACAGCCTCCTGAACATACATGAGTAACAACGGGACCAGTATAACCATGTCAACCCACTGAGGGGCTGTATAATTAACCATAACATAACCGCATAGCCCATAGCCTGCACTTAACATGACTCTTATAGAATCCGGTAAATTGCTATTGATATAGTGCAAAAAAATGCTCATTGCAGAAGCCGCCGCCATGATCTTAAGCAGCATCAATATTGACATTGCCTCGAGAAATCTATCACGCGGAATAACTAAAAACGTCAAATCGAATAAAGACATATATCCCGGACCCGGAATCGGCCGGCCAAGGTTCAAATACCAGTCAAAAACAGGTGACTTGAGGCCTCTAAGCTCGTCGTAATTATGATAATAAAATACATCGGCCCACTGAGCCATATCGTAGTAATCAATAGTAACTTTACCAAATGGCCACAAACCGTTCAGTATTAGAATGATCATAAAAACAGTCCCTGCCACAAGTGCCGGAACAATATGTTTTATTATTCTCTGTCTCTGATTTATTAAATTACCCATGATTATTTTGAAGCAGTTAATCTCCGAGTTACTGCGATCTCAAGATAAAAAAACAACATCTGCGATGCAGATGTCGCCTGATAATGACGCTCGCCCATTTGGACTCGACTTCGTCGAAAGGGCTCACGGTGCAGACGGATTTCTCTGTCATACCCAACATTTGCTTCGCAAATGTCGCCGCGTCACGATTGCGAAGCAATCGTGACATATGCTGACGTCGGGAATCGGACCCGAGACCTCCGCACTACCAATGCGGTGCGCTACCTACTGTGCCACGTCAGCTAAACCTAGAAGATTCTATCATAGAGAGCATATAAAAGTCAATTCACTTCATAATCAATCTCATGAATCGTCATAGATTCTCCCGAATTAAGCCATACTGCTAAATAGCATGGTTTAGTTTGGGAAACATTCAGCACCGCCTGACCATTTCCTCTGATTATGTCCGCTTTATCGACCGGCACAGTATTTTCATCAAGAAGCATGAAACTTCCGATTACATCAGTGTCTGCCCCCACCGGTTCATATCCTTCCGCTGTCTTAAGTCCTTCTTCATAGCTGAGAGTAACACTGCAGCCGGTATACGGCGGATCAAGAAGCGGACTGATAAGAACATAATTGTCCACACCCGTTGTCTCTAAGTAACCATACAGATCTATGTTCCCAAGTATCTGATAACCATTGGAATGGCAGAAATCAACACTTCTGTCCATAACATTATCATCAAGAGGAAATCCGGTTCTGTCATCAAATTTATTGGATCCGGCATGGTACAGATGATAATCCTCAACATCCCCAACGTACTGATACGAGCTGAGCTGATAAGCATTCAGAACATCCTCGGGCCTCTCATCCCACTTAACAGCCATTATGTTTTCATCTCCGTAATAAGCTCTGTCATGAGCACACATATAGTTTTCTCTCGCGCGAAGCTCGTATGTGCCGTCTTCATGTGTCTGGACCGAAACAACACGCAGTGAAGGTTCCAAGCTAAGCGAGAGCAGCCCCGCATTATCGTCATTTAAGAAAAACACCGTATCCACTCCGCCGGCCTTGGCATAATCAAGAACCTCCCTGATACCTCTCATATCTTCCGCATTCTCCCTAAACTTACGGATTACTCCATGATCACAGACTGCAACCGTAACCAGAATAAGAGCACATACAGCAACAGACAACGTTCCTGACAAAAGCTTCCGCTTTATGCTGTCTATATACTCAAGCGCAACCGGAAGTGAAAGTATAAGCGGAACAAATCCCGTAAACAGATACCGTTCCTGATATGCCCAGTCTCCTCCCGAACAGTCCGTTAGCCCGAGAATGAATATATTCCATACGTATATGATCGTCAGATATCTGAGCGCATTTGAATTCTCTTCTTCCCGAAAAACATGCTTCAGATTAAAGATAAGAAGTGCTATCACGGCGAAAGCAAACCCAAGCACAATAAGCATCCGGATACCTTCAATGCTCATAACATCCGGATTCTCCCGATCCGCAAAGATGCTCAGATGTCCCCAGAAAACCAGCGTAAAATTGTTAAATATATCTCTTGGCAGAACAAGAGAGTAGCCGGTGACTTTCGGTGCAAAACCGGTGATTTTCCCAAGCAGCATTCCGGCAGCATACGAAATCAGAGTTGCAGCTGTTACAATGATTTTTGAGCGTCTGATATGTCCGAATCCGTCTTCAGACAGTATAACCTCCAGACAGTAGCAAAGAATTATCGGAAGCAGTGAAACAAGCAGCACATATGTTCCTCTCGAAAACGCGGTAAGCGCTATGAAGAAAACATATAATACCATAAAGACGATATACTTCCGGTCATGTTTATCTTCACTGTTTTCCGGATACAAAAAGAGATCTATTGCCAGAATCGTGACCAGTATGCAGATATTATAGAAGCTGCACTCAAAAAACAGCATATTCGTGTACTGGACGAGACCTATACGGAAAGGGATCAGATAGACCAGCATTGCCAGATAGCGGTAGGAATCCTTTACATTAAGCTTTTTTTGCAGGTCATACATTACATACAGCGTCAGCGACAAAAAGACAACATTCGCTATACCGTATGACAGAAAAATATCATGTGTAATGCCATATAGAGGCATTGCCAACAGGCACGATGTATCGATATGGAGAAAAGTCTCTTCCTGATAGAACGGAAGGACAAACTTCTTTTGCTCCCACATATACATCGTATGCCGGTAAAGCATGGAAGCATCATGATCAAGCCACGCATGGCATTTGAACAGATTAATAAAAACGATGTACAGAAATTGCAGAGCAAAGAGAGCCACTGCAGAATATCTTATGATTTTCTCCCGATCCCAATATGATTTTTTCATAAACTCAAATCTACTCATTGTGCCCAATATGTTCAACCCCTTTTTCCAGCCCTTCCGGCGATGGTCTGTTTCCATCGAAGCATTCATGATACGGCGAAGACGGAAAGGCATAATACCAACACTGATCCAGGTCATTTGGAAGATAAACCTTGTATCCGTACCAGTCAACCTCTCTTACATCGGCAATCGGATAATCAACCTGTTTGACGATATAGTCACGATGCGAAAATCTGCCCTCCGCTTCCTCATAATCAAACTTTATCAGTTCCTTCATACTGTAAACGGAGGGTATACATATTGTTATTACAGCCGCAAGAACCAGTGCCATAACTGTAACACCCAAATATCTGCGCCCACCATCCCGTGTTTTATTCATGATGCTTACGGATCTGTCCAGCGCATAGCCCATAACCATAAGCGGAAGGACAAGCACCGGCCCATAACAGTATCTTATCAAAGGTGCTTTTATAAGATAGAAGATCAAAGATACCGATATTACAGCCATCATGAACTTTATAAACCATTTTTTCCTGTCAAAGAATGAAATGACCATTACAGGAATACTCATCAGCATTGACGAGATAAACATTCTCGTAGCCAGGAATTGCTCCTGCCACCATGCCGGAATCCACCCGAACCATGAACTGCCACCTTTTCCGTTTACGTTCATTGACTTGGCCCAGTCGCCTATCTCTCCTGCATCCCTTGTCAATACGTCCTTATCAAATTTCCACGGAACATTGAACAGATCTATGCTGTCAACCGGATATACAAGCCAGCCGCATATTATGACATTCCTTATTAGATAGGGCAGCACCATAAGCACACACAGAATACCACTCACGATTATACCTTTCAGATTTTTCTTCTTGATGAGGATTACAAGCGGCCATATGGTAATCATGGCAATAACCGCAGCCGAGAGCTTATATCCTACAAGTGCAAAAGAGCATATCGCCAAAAGGCAGTATCCGGCCAGTTTATTACCGTCTTCCTCTGCTTCATAAACTTCCACACTTCTAAGCAATATCCATATAATCAGATTGACGGTTATATAATCGGATTCCGGTGATGTTATTTCCAGAATACATACCGCAAAATAAATGATAGAGGCAAATCTTATACAGCTGCTTATTATACGGCTTCCGGACCCCTCACCAGCCTCTGTCCTTCCGGCTGTGGCCTTGATCCAACCGTATACACTGTACAGACACATAACAACGGATATGAAGCCACTGACGCTGTGAAGAGATTGTCCTCCCGTCACATCACGCATACTGTAAAGAGCGCACAGCGGAAAATATGCACTGTTATATGCGAGTCTTACATGAATGAATCCAAGGCCTTTGATTACGCCGTAGTCCTCGATCCAATGGATTGCCTGGGCATGATACAGACCTGTATCATAGTGAAATGTGCTCTCGGCCGTAAACATCAGGTTAAGTACAAACAATCCGGCTCCTATCACAATGAGCAGTATATTAACCGGATTCTTAAGCATCCGCCTTGCTGGGGCATAAGGCTTACTTATCCTTTTTCTGTCAAGCACCATAAAAAGGACACAGCATATGACAAGCAGCACATTCGCAACTATTCCGACTCCTCCGATCAGGCTGAAAAATCCGGCATATACCGTAGCAATGACAATTCCGGCAACGATGTTGTCACACCAGTTGAACCGAAGCCTTGACTCCTTATCAATAAGTGCCGCAACCCTCGGAAGGCAATAGAATCCCAAAATATATGCTGTTGCAAAAATATATATCCAATTGAGTAACGTAACTACCATGTTCTCAACCTTTCAATATCTTCCTGACCTTGATCTTTATTCTTGAAAGCGCATTATCCGTCGATTTCTCATCACGTCCCAGTATCTTTGCTATATCCGTATAAGAAAGTCCGGTCAGCTTCAGATTCAGAACCTTTTGCTCAAAATCACTTAAGCCCTCATATATCTTCTGCTCAAGACTCTCGGCAGTTTCCTTGTCTATAAGCATATCTTCCGGGCTCTTTCCCGCTTCGGCAAGAAGAAGCTCCGGAATCTGCGCCCCATCTTCCGGTTTTCCGTCTGCCGATTCATCCTCATAAATCGAAATATACGAATTCAAAGGGGCATGTTTCTTCCTGTTTCCGGCTTCTACGGCCTTGTACATCTGACGTGATACGCACAGATCCGCAAACGTATGAAAACTTGCATCTCTTCCCGGGTCGTAATCGCGCACCGCCTTGAAAAGCCCGATCATACCTTCCTGTATCAGATCTTCCTTGTCAGCTCCGAGTATGAACATACTCCCGGCTTTTCTACGAACCAGTTCCTTGTACCGTTCTATGATCTGATCTATTGCTTTGCCGTCCCCATCACGAAGAGCAAGGATTAACTCTAGATCGGATTTCACGTTTTATCAACTCCCATCTGCCTCTGCCTCACCACTTCATACATCAGCACGCCCGCTGCAACCGAGGCATTAAGAGAATCTATATCACCCTTCATCGGTATCGAACATACATAATCACATTTTTCCCTGACAAGGCGGCTTACACCGTCCCCTTCATTACCAATGACAAGAGCGATAGGACCTGTAAGGTTCTGATCATACATCGTCTGTCCGTTCATATCGGCGCAGGCCATCCAAATCCCCCTCTTTTTAAGATCATCTATCGTTCTTGCTATATTTGTGACTTTGGCAACCGGAGTGTAGTTAAGGGCACCCGCACTCGTTCTTGCAACGGTGGCGGTAAGACCCACTGCGCGATTTTTAGGGATAATTACCCCGTGAGCTCCCGCAAGATTGGCGGTTCTTATAATTGCTCCGAGATTATGCGGATCTTCTATATTATCCAGTATTATAATAAAGGGATCCTCTCCGGATTCCTCAGCATTCTTAAGTATATCCGGTACTTCCGCATACTCATAGGCTGCGCACTTTGCGATTACACCCTGATGATGTCCTGTCATGCTCATACTGTCCAGCCTGTCCTTATCGACAAACTTGACCTGGATATCCCTTTTTTTAGCCTCACGTTTTATAGTCGATACAGGCCCGTCGTTACACCCGTCGAGCACAAACAGCCTGTCAACCGGTTTACCGGCGCGAAGGGCCTCTATGACCGCGTTCCGGCCTTCTATTGTAAGTTCTTCATATTCCATATTTTATTCCGTAATTCTTCCCAATTGCCAAATCATCGTTGATGCCGACCGGTATCACGAATCAAGAAAATCAACCGCTGTCTTCATTAGCTCCAGCACACGATCCATATTGCCTTTTAAATACAAATATCCTATCAGCGCTTCAAGTCCCGTAGCTTTCCTGTAATCCCCTACCGGGGCATTTTTCGCTGTGGTGGTTGATTTTGCGTTTCGCCCACGCTTATATACAGCCGTCTCTTCGTCGCTTAGAAGCCCGTTTTCAATCAGATGCTCGGCAACCTTTGCCTGGCTTACCGCCTTGATATACTTAACAGCCTTATGATCAAGTGTATTTGCGGGACAGTTTCCACGAAGTACGACGACGGTCTTGGCAACCGCTCCGTAAATGCTGTCACCGATAAACGCAAGGGAGAGCGGTGAATACTGCCCCGGATCGGCACCCGTAATGGAAAAATCCTCTTTTATATCTTGTATCATTTCTTATTCTGCCGTCTTTGTAAGCAACCTAATTGGATCTTCTGAATATAACGCCCTGCCTCGTATCTTCAAGCACGATTCCTTCAGCAAGGAGTTGCTCCCTTATCTCGTCCGCAAGAGCAAAGTTCTTCTCCTTCTTGGCAGCAGCGCGCTCTGCTATCTTTTCCTCTATATGAGCTACAAAATCCGGATCGTCGATACCATCGGCATTACCGTTAAATGCACCCGAATCCGTCCCGGCTCCGGGAACTCTCCCTGCCTTGCCGCCGGCACCGGCGGCTTCTGTCAGTTTGAGTCCCAGAACATAGTCAAAATCACCGATCACAGCTCTCTTGGTCGCCCCGTTCAGATCGCTTTTAAGCACATCATAAACAAGCGTGAGCCCCATGGCCGTATTTACATCATTTCCCACAACCTCGGCAAACTTGTCATGCCACTCTTTTTTTGCCGTTTCATCAACATTACCGGAACTGTCAAGTGCTACTATCTTATTCTTAAGCTTTTTATAAGTCTTGGCAGCCTGATCCAGCGCATCGTAAGTAAATACAAGAGGCTTACGATAATGGCTCTGCAGCGTGAACAGACGGTATACAAGAGGATCATACCCCTTTTCCTCAAGGAGTGACACTGTCAGGAATTCACCCTTTGATTTGCTCATCTTACCGGTCTCATCATTGAGGTGATGCACATGGAACCAGTAATTGCACCATTTATGGCCGGCGTAAGCTTCGGACTGGGCTATTTCATTTGTATGGTGCGGGAACATATTGTCAACGCCTCCGCAGTGAATATCCATGTACTCACCCAGATGCTTCATGCTGATGCATGAACATTCAATGTGCCATCCCGGATAACCCACACCCCAAGGGCTGTCCCATTTAAGTGCCTGATCTTCGAATTTCGATTTGGTAAACCATAGCACAAAATCATTTTTGTTACGTTTATTCTCATCCTCGGTAACATCGTCCCTTACACCTACCATGAGTTCTTCTTCGTTCTGGTTTCCGAACACATAGTAATTGTCAAGCTTTGACGTATCAAAATATACGTTATCGCCTGCCTTATATGCATAACCTTTTTCAAGCAAAACCTCAATCATGTGTATGAATTCCGGAATGCAGTTTGTCGCCGGTTCTACAACATCCGGAGTCTTGATGTTAAGCTTTGCACAGTCTGCAAAGAAAGCATCCGTGTAGAATTTGGCTATCTCCATGACAGTCTTATGCTCACGCTTTGCGCCCTTAAGCATCTTGTCTTCACCCGTATCCGCATCGGATGACAGATGCCCAACATCGGTTATGTTCATGACACGCTTGACATCATAACCGCTGTATCTGAGCAATTTTTCAAGTACATCCTCCATAAGGTAGCTGCGCAGGTTCCCTATATGGGCAAAGTGATAAACTGTAGGTCCGCATGTGTACATATTGACCTTGCCGGGAACATTCGGCACAAACTCCTCAACCTTTTTTGTAAGTGAATTGTATATTTTCATCGGAACACTCTCCTGTCTGTTTCGTTGCTATTTCTTCTTTTTCTTGGTCTTCTTATCTTTTTTACTATTTTTCTCTTTCTTGACTGTTTTTTTCTTGTTAACTGTACCTTTATCTGCCAAGTCTGCTGCGAAACACCCGCTACATGATCCGCAAGGGCGTACAACCTCACCATTTGTACCGGTGGCAACTGCAATGCTATCATCACGAAGGTCTGCCGCAGCAGACAGCATACAGACTGCCTGTGAGCTTATTCCCTCTCCGTTTCCGGTAAATCCCAGACCTTCCTCCGTAGTTGCCTTGACGTTTACCTGGGTAACTTCTATTCCGAGTGTTTCGGATATACGAAACCTCATTTCATCAATGTAAGGCCTCATCTTTGGCTTCTGGGCGATTATGGTCGCATCGATATTTTCTATAATAAATCCGTTATCGGCTATAAGATCAGCAACGATCCCCAGCAATTTAAGCGAAGAGATATCCCTGTACCGCTCATCCGTATCCGGAAAATGCTTGCCTATATCCCCGAGAGCAGCCGCTCCGAGAAGAGCATCCATTATCGCATGAAGAAGCACATCGGCATCCGAATGTCCGATGAGCCCTAATTCATACGGAATCTCAACTCCGCCTATAATCATCTTGCGCCCCGCACCGAGCCGGTGCACGTCATAACCCATTCCTACACGCATATATTACCTCTTCATGTGCTTTGCGATCTCAAATACCCGCTTTAATCTCAATTCCCGAGTCAAAATGCGGCATCGGCTTCAGTTTGAATGTATTGGCACGATGCTTCCTGTCAATCAGTTCCTTTGTTTCGGGATCATCAATTTCACCTGTACGGATATATCTGTCAAGTACGGCGTAAGTAAACCCGAGATTATCTTCGTCCGTCTTACCGCACAAACCGTCAGCGGGAACTTTCTCGATAAGTACCTCAGGAAGCCCCAGATATCTTCCGACTGCCTTAACTTCCTGAACAGTCAGCTGCGCCAGCGGGCTAAAATCACCTGCCGCATCTCCGTATCTGGTGGAGTATCCTACCCAGTCCTCCGAAAGATTGCACGTATTAACAACTCTTCCGTTCATACTCTGCGATACCGCGTAAACCGTAGCCATCCTTATCCTCGGCGAAAGATTGATCGTACTCTGATCCGAGAGATCAAACGGAACCGCATTTTTCACCCCTTCAACCGCGTCCTTGATATTGACCGTATAATTCCTGATGCCGAGATGTTCGCACAGGAGCTGCGACATATCGATATCAGCCTGCTCGCCGTTAGGCATAAGAACACCTATAACCCGGTCTTTCCCAAGGGCCTCTACACACAGAGCAGCCGCAACCGAAGAATCCTTGCCTCCAGATATTCCAAGCACTGCATTGCAACCCTTTCCATTTTTCTCAAAGAACTCACGTATCCATTTAACACATTCTTCTGTAGCTTTTTTTGCATCAAACATAACCAGTTCCTCTTTTCCGTTCAAACCCAAAAGCCTAATTCCGGCTGACATCTACCGATTTCTTCAAGGCTCTCATCTCATCCTCAAGATTTAGCAGTCTTGACGTAAGCTCCGAATTCTCTTTCTTCAGTGTCATTATATCCTCATGTACCGGATCCGGAAGATCTGTCTGATCCAGAGTCTCTCGCGGCATGGAGGCATCCTTTCTGTTAACTACATGCCCCGGTACACCTACAACCGTAGAATGCGGTGGTACTTCCTCAAGAACCACAGAGCCGGCTCCTATCTTGGAACCTTCTCCTATCGTAAAAGACCCAAGAACCTTGGCTCCCGCAGATATCATAACATTATCGCACACAGTCGGATGTCTCTTTCCGGATTCCTTGCCTGTACCTCCCAGCGTCACACCCTGATAGAGTGTAACATTGTTACCAATCTCGGCTGTTTCTCCGATAACGACACCGTTTCCATGGTCAATAAAAAATCCCTCACCTATCTTTGCACCGGGATGAATCTCAATACCGGTCTTCCTGACCGCACGTTGGGATATCCACCTGGCGAGGAAGTAATGCTTCTTCAAGTACAGTTTATGGGCTATTCTGTACCGGATCATCACGCGAAATGACGGATACAGAAATACCTCCATTGCAGAATGGATGGCCGGATCCCGTTCCCTGACCACAGCTATTTCATTTTTGATCCTTTTTATAAGTCCCATAGAGCTTATTTATCCTTTAATGCATAAAACAAACCGTATACTCTTTTAAATATAGATTACCCCACCCCATCGCTGTAAGGTTATCTATTATATCCTGGTGTTCTGCCTGATTTACAATATATACTGTGTTTCCACCGGTATCTACATCCTCACCGGAATTAACACTGACCTTACCGAAAGAAAAGCTGTCTTCATCTTTAAAAGATTCATATTCTGCAGGCGCAGCACCTGCAAACAGAGCTATCATAAGATTCCTGTGTTCAAAATCGCCGGAAATTACCGATATATTCGAATCCGGCAACATCTTCATTGTTGTCTTGATTGCTTCCCCTATACTCTTGTCTACGACCATGCCCTGTTCGTGATCAACGCTGTTATTAACTTCCGAATTAAAGTTCTCGAAATAGTAATGCGTAAATGCCCAAAAACTTAATAGATATGCTGCCAAAACAATAACGTAGGCCACCTTAAGGTTTTGTGCTATATATATCAATCCTTTGGTGAGTAAAAGGCTTACTGCAAAAAACAGCGGTGCCGAAGTTTGAATATCCGCATCGGGTGTCATCAGATCACAGATAAGCTCTGCTACGATAAACAGCCACAGAATAACACTATGATCATATATTCTGTTTTTTATCGATCCTATCATTCTTCGGGCAGAAACAACTGCTCCGACCGCTATCACAGGTACGGAAAAAATATATATGCTTCCGAATGTAGGAGAGATATTAAACGGATGCATGTCATTCCACAGTAATGAACGTATATTCGTTACATTATACCAAATATTCGAAATTCCAATCCGCGGAGCAAACCCTCCTGTAAATGCAATTACCGCAACACCTATGATCGGCGGAACAACAAGTGCAGCCACCTCTTTTGTTTTCATCTGCCGAAGCAGCATCAGATAAACAGTTACAATTACCAAAAAAACAAGTGTGGAAAAAACAGCTGTATTGCCTGTAAAAAGAATGAGAGCAAACATAATTCCGGCTGCAGCGTAAGAACGGATACTCCTTATAGCACAACCCCTCAGGAGGAAATAGTAAGCTGCCGGAATCATATACAAGGAATACCATTCACCTACTCCCGTTCTTTGTGCTATGAAAAATACAGGGAGTACAGTAACAAGCAGCGCCTCCAGAAAGGCATATTTCTTTTTCCCGGTTGACTGCAAGACGACAAGGTAAGAAAAAAGCATTCCAAACAAGCCTCCGGCAACCGACAGAAGTCTAAACAATTTGAGAGAAAACAATCCACCTTTAAGTTTCATTAAAACAGCACTAAGTATTACCGGCAGATTAATCCCTCCCCCGAAAGCTTCTGTCCCGAAGTGCGCCAGGCAATACGACTCATATGCCGACTTTAGTTCATCTATATGCATGTAATAGGAAATCTCTCCCAGATATTTATATCTTGAATGTACGTACAGCACTGCCAGCACTGCACAGAATACATAATTGTATTTTTCAAAAAAACTCTCAATTTTACTCATTAAGATGCTCCATAAAGCCGATCTTATTTTCCAGGGCGGTTGTTGTCGGCCGACCGAGATTATCACGCGCTCCCACCTGACACTTGACCTCTATCAGGGATAATCCTTTCCTGTTTTTGGAAAGACTCAGTTCCCTGTCAAGTTCATCATAATCGGATACACTTGCGGTATTTACATATCCGCAGGCCTTTGCAATTCCCACCACATCCACTGAAGACGCCACTGTCGGCATTCCTCCTACTGTTTCGTGAGCTCCGTTATTGATTATGATATGAACCATATTTTCCGGGCAGACTGAGCCTATCACAGCCATCGCTCCCATATGCATCAGCATTGCGCCGTCACCGTCTATACACCAGACCTTTTTATCAGGCTTGTTAATTGCAACACCGAGTGCTATCGAAGAGCAGTGTCCCATAGAGCCCACCGTCAGAAAATCAGTCCCGTGTCCTGCTCCCGCATCGGTACGGATCTCAAACAGTTCACGGCTTATCTTACCTGTAGTAGATATCACCGGATCATCGCCCGCAGTATTTGCTATATGTCTTATTACCTCTTCTCTGTTTAACAGGTACTCATTACTGTACTTAACCTTTCCATCATACTCAAGCGCTCCCTTTCTAATGATGAACGCAACCTGCTTTCCTACCTCAAGCAGACTTCTAAACCTACTCATAGCCTCTGATACTTCTTCATCGGAGGTGTCACCGCCGATAGCAAAAGTAGAAACATCCATATCATTCATAAGCTTTTCGGTAACTATGCCCTGATAGATGTGCTGCGGTTCATCATGAATCCCCGGTTCACCTCTCCATCCGATTATAAATACAACAGGTATTGCGTATACTTTATCATTAACAAGCGAAGCAAGCGGGTTGATTATATTTCCCTCTCCGCTGTTCTGCATATATACGACCGGAATTTTCGAGGTTGCAAGATGGTACCCTGCCGCAAGTGCGAGACAATTTCCTTCGTTTGCCGCAATTAAATGATGTTGCTTATCAATCCCGTATTTGGACATAAGAAAATTACAAAGTGCTTTAAGCTGGCTGTCCGGCACTCCTGTGTAAAACTCTGATCCGATGATTTCAAATAGTTTTTCCGCTTTCATGACTATCTATTTTATCATAAGAATATACTATTTACCATTGTCTATTTTATGCTTTAAAGTATTGAAAACGCTGATAAATATTATATAATAATCGACATGGGTGAATTTCTGTTTTATCTGACAATCAAACCGATATGGCTGCTCTTTGAAATAATATTCCGCACCATTTACAAAATATGCGCCAATCCGGGAATATCCATTCTGGCTGTAAGTATAGTTATGAATGTTCTTGTTCTCCCCATGTATCTTAAGTCCGACGCTCTTCAGGACGCCGAGCGCAAAAAACAAAAGGACATGGAATACTGGGTAAAGCATATACGGAAAACCTTCAAAGGCGACGAGAGGTTTATGATCCTGTCTGAATACTACAGGCAGAATGATTATCAGCCTTATTATGTCCTGAAAAGTTCGCTTTCCCTTCTGCTTCAGGTACCGTTCTTTGTTGCAGCATATGATTTTCTCTCTAATCTTACTCTGCTTCAGGGAACTCCGTTTATGATGATCAAGGATCTCGGGCAGCCCGATGCTCTGATTCCTTTAGGCAGTCTTCATATCAATCTGCTTCCTATACTGATGACCGCAATCAATCTCACATCAGCGGCTATTTACACCCGAAAGGGCACTACAAAAGAAAAAGTACAGACAACCGTTTTTGCTCTGGTGTTTCTCGTACTGTTATACAATTCTCCTTCCGGACTCGTTTTCTACTGGACTCTTAATAACATCTTTTCGCTGTGCAAAAACATCGTAATGGATATTATCCAGCGAAATAAAAAATCATCTGCCAGGATAGGTGATGATACTACGCCTGTGGCTCAAACCGCCGAAGGCAGTCGAAGTACTGTAAGAATCTGGGCTCTGTCTTCTGTACTCCTTGCGATTTTTACCGGACTTTCAATTCCTCTTTCTGTGATATCCTCATCTCCTATGGATTTTGCAGAAACACTGAAATACACTGACCCTTCCAGATACGCCCTGCTGTCTTTCGGACTGGCCGCAGGTACTTTTCTGTTATGGGGATCAGTCATCTTCTTTTTGGGAAATGCCGCATTTCGAAAGATCTGGAGCCGTTTAATCTTCTGCCTCTCGATTCTTGCAATTGTCAATCATATGATTTTTTCGGAAAACTTCGGCATCATTTCATACACCCTTATGTATGACAATTACCCTGAATATGATTTTTACACAGAAATACTCAATCTTATGTTTTGGATACTGTCCGCTCTTATTCTGATCATTATGTGCAGAAAAAATGCCAAGATAATGACCAACATACTGACCATATTGATACTGGCTGAGAGTGTGTTTAGCGTATACAACCTTGTCTCGGTAGAAAAAACTGTCAGATCTTCGTATCTGTACACCAGCGAAGAGGATAACAGCATAAAACTTGCGGATATAAATGACAAAATATTGAAACTTTCCGCAACCGAAAAGAATGTGGTAGTGATAATGCTTGACCGTTCAATAGGAGCATATATTCCGTACATGGTAGATGAACGCCCGGATTTGAAGCGTGCCTTTTCCGGCTTTACTTACTATCCGAATACGGTTTCAACAGGACCAGAGACGATAAATGCCTCAGGTGGTCTGTTCGGAGGATATGAGTACATGGTCGCGGAATCAAACAAACGTGATGACGTACTGTATAAAGACAAGCAGAACGAGGCTCTGAAACTGATGCCTACTTTGTTTGGAAACAAAGGGTATCACAGTACGCTTTGCAACCTGCCGGCTGCTAATCTAGAAGGATTTGTGACCGGGCAGGTCATATTTGATGGTATGGATAACTGTGATACTTATCATGTCATGAACGGGGAGTATGCAAACTACATGACAGAAAAAGAGAAGGCATGTCTCTCGCTTGAACAGCAGAAGCGTAATTTCTTCTTCTACAGTTTATTCCGTTCTCTGCCCCTCGCCGCCCAGGAGGGACTGTATGACAACGGCGATTACCTGTCCATGACTCCGAACAATATCCGTGAACATTTTATCACGAGCATGGTATTCTTACGCCTTATGCCCGAGCTTACCGAAGTTACAGATAACGGCCACGGTGAACTTATCATGCTTGCAAATGATGCTCCTCATGAAAATACACTGCTTAATCCTCCAGATTATGAGCCGGAGGCATCTGTGCGCTTATTTAAAATGGAAGATCGTACTCTTCCGGACGGAAGACAGATAGCCCTTTCAAGAAGAGATCAGGAAAGCCATTATGACGCAAACATGTCGGCTTTTATCACAATAGGTAAATGGATGGATCATCTGAAAGAATTGGGAGTATATGACAATACAAGAATAATCATAGCCGCCGATCACGGCTTCAATCTTGATCAGTTTTCATATCTTGAAATTCCGCAAATAGGCCTTGATGCCGAGAGTGTGAATCCCGTGCTTCTTGTTAAGGATTTTGGCGCTTCCGGTGAAGGATTTGTCACAGATGACACATTCATGACCAATGCCGATGTTCCTTCAATAGCAATGTCGGGAATCATAGAAAATCCTGTCAACCCCTTCACAGGCAACGCCGTAAACAATGACAGGAAATACGAAGGTCCGATCATAGTGATCGGCGACAAATATGAAGTAAACCCGGATACCGATACTGTTTTTGACCGCAAGGACATACCGTGGTACTCGGTACATGACGATATATTTAATCCTGATAACTGGGAACTTGTGAGGGCTGCCGAACCTCTTCCCTGATCTCAGAATTAGTAAGGTAATCCACAGTACGACTTGCAGCCTCACCCGGATTAGCCCATGTCTCTTTACGTGCCCTCTCGCGTCCCTTTTCGAGCGATTCATCGTTGACGGTTCTGTCGATCACTTCCCTGATATTGTCAAAATCCTCTTCTTTAAGCGGAATACCTATATGCGGCAGTATCTTCAGCGTCCACATATCCTCTTCAAGCCACGCCGCGTCATAAGGAGACTTGTCAAATTCAATATCAGCATAAATAAAAGGACGGTCAAATATAAGTGCATAGTCGAACATAACACCGGAAAAATCAGTGATCATAATATCCGACCGGCTGAGCACGTCAAAATTGTCATTGTCACGGTTCCAATGCATTTTATCACTCTCGGGGAACTTCGACATAAGGCTGTTCATCAGATCTTTCTCAGACTCAAAGGACTGTGGATGCGGTCGTATAATGATGTTATATCCCGTGTTGACCAAAGCGGAAATAATCCGTTCTCCAAAACGCGACAAAATTGCAGTCTCTCCCCATGTAGGCGCAAGAAGAACTGTCTTGATTCCGGAACTCTTCCCGGAATCCTTCGTATCCTTCTTTAAAGCTTCATATCTTGCCTTCATTGTATCAAGATATGTTATTCCCGTAAGGCAGGTATCACGCCTTGGAATACCTCTGAGTTTCTCTATTTCACGAAGCTGCCTCTCCTCATATTCACCTGATATCAATACAGCATCGTAATGGTCCAGGCCAAACATTCTGTAAAAGGTCGTATCACCCGGCTGATGAAGTATATGAACATATTTGCCAACATTCGGAGACCTCTTCCACTGCAGCACGTCAAGTCCGGGGGTAGTTGCAAGAACAACCCCTGCATTCATAATATTCAGCTTTGAAAAGGCTTTGTTTCCTTCACCGATAAACAGTGTTTTAACGTGGTTATACTTCTCCGAAAAGGCCGGGTCGTCCTCCGACATCGTCCAGTACTGAACATCGATTTTTCTATTTTCAAACTCGTCACAAACAGGTTTGAAAACGTTCCAATACCTCTTGCTGTCCGAAAATATAACATAGGGAATCTTGTCCTCGTCAGCCGTTACCGCTTTTCCACCGGATAGCAGGAACTTCAGCTTCAGTTTAAATTTCTGCAATACAAAGAAACCCGCCGATACAGCACCTATTATTATAGTAAACAGCATACTTCCCGTTCCGGGATCAATATATAATATAACCTGATTCATCTATTCTCCCCACACTCAGAGTTTAATCCTATCCAGATAGGAAGGATCAACGGTACATAATTCCTCAACCGAATCTATCTCCGTAATCGATTCGTTATCAACCGGATACACCGAAAGCTTCAGTTTGTCCAGATTCATGTTCACTACATCATCCCAGAACATTTCTTCATATCCGCCTGTTTTATACATATTATCTATTGCATCGGCAAGGATTGCCGCATCATTTTCCATAAAATAGGAAAGCCCGCACATATTATAACAGTCATCTCCGACCTTCCCGACCCGGATTATCCTTCCGTTACCATCAAGATCGAATACCCAGTCGTCTGAATGGCCGGCGATATACTTTCCGAAATAGCAGGACTCCTCCAGCTTTCCGGTAAAAATCATGGGGTCAGCAATATACAAATCGGCTTCGCATATGAATGTATTTCGGTTTCTGATTACTTCCGTCACGGCTTTTATCGATGAGATATTGTTGACAGTCTCGTATTCCTCATTCTTAACGATTGTCAGTCCCGGATACTTTTCTGTAAGATATAGAAACCTGGTTCCCAAATACCCGGTTACAACATATATTTCATCCACATTCCGATGCTTCAAACCGTCTATGACCGTTTCTATCATCGGACTGCCGCAAACCTTAATAAGCGGCTTGGGAGTATCGATTGTAAGCGGTCTCATCCTCGTCCCCAGTCCGGCCGCCATCAGAACCGCAATCTCATGGTCCATAAACACCTCTCCGTATACTTTGTATTACAGTTCATCTATAAGTGTAATGATATCCTTGAAGGGCATCAGGCGGCTGTCAACCTCATATGCCCTGTGATTTTTTAATATTTCTTCCGCAGTCTGCACCATTACCGGAAATGCAGCACGCATCAGCTGATTGGCATATATAACGATATTAACGCCATGTTCTGACAGCTCTTCTTCAGTAACCTGATTAAACGACGTCGGTACAACGACTATAGGAGTACTTTTATCCTGCCGTCTAAAGCTGTCACAAAACTCGAATATCTCGGCGGGATCTTTTTTCCGGCTGTGTATCATGATCCCATCCGCTCCGGCATCCCGGAATGCATATGCACGCTTCAGGGCATCCTCCATGCCGCGTTCAAGTATAAGAGATTCGATACGTGCTATTATCATAAAATCATCCGTCAACTGGGCACGTTTCCCGGCAGCTATCTTGGCCGAGAAGTTCTCTATGGAATCCTGAGTCTGAGAAACCTCAGTCCCAAAAAGGGAATTCTTCTTGAGTCCGCATTTATCCTCTATAATAACTGCGGAGACCCCCATTCTCTCTAGCGTTCTGACATTATAAACAAAATGCTCCGTAAGTCCGCCGGTATCACCATCAAGTATTATCGGTTTGGTAGTGACCTCCATTATATCGTTGATAGTCCGCATACGGGATGTCATATCGACAAGTTCTATATCCGGCTTACCCCTGTCTGTGCTATCACACAATGAAGATATCCACATACCATCAAACTGATCAAGTCTTCCGTCTTTTTCTACCACGGTTTTTTCGGTGATAAGTCCTGTAAGTCCGCTGTGTGCCTCCATTATCTTAACAATAGGACAGATATTGATAAGGCTGCGAAGCCTCTTTCTTCTATACTCAGGCATAGCAAGCTTCTCTTTAAGCAATAGATCGGCCTTTGATACGGTCTCATTATAAGTGTATCCGACTTCAATAAGCTCTCCACCGTTTTTTTCAAGCGCCTTTAGACAGTTTTCCCGAAGTGCACGCTCCGGCCCCGTCTTCCAGTTATCTCCGTGAATGACTATATCCGGCCTGATTTTTTCGACAATGGCATCATATGTCATATCGTCCTGAATTACTACATCATCAACACCTTCAAGTGAGCGGTACAGAGCAATCCTGTCCTCCAGCGATACGGTAGGAAACCTGTTATAACGTATAAGTGCCTTATCGGAAAGCGCTCCTATCGTAACATTTCCGTATTTTCTGGCCTCCCTGAGAATATTCAGATGACCTTCGTGAATTATGTCAGTCGTAAAACATGTGTATACTTTTTTCACTGAACCGTCTCCATTCGCAAAACTACTGCCTCTTATCGTATTTTACGGGAATTGCAACACCGGCAGATCTTAACGCTTCTTCAAAAACCTTCCAGAAATCCCTGATATCACCTTCATCTATCGCACCGAGAGCACACAGTCTGAAAGTTCCTTTATTTTGCATCTTTCCGGGATATATGGTAAATCCCCTTTCATAACAGTAATCATGTATTCTTTCAAAATCCCAGTTCGGATCATCCGGGTATTCAACAGCAGCAACAAGTCCTGCCTGTACTTCCCCTCTTAAAGCTTCATGGAATCCAAGATCATCAATCCCCTTACGGATGGCGTTCATTACTCTTGTATGCCTCTTCCACTTTTCCTCCTCGCCTTCTTCAAAATATTCGGCAAGTGCCTGCTTGGCGGCATAGATAGTCTGTACCGGAGGGGTAAAGTGCATCTCCCCTGTGGACTCAAAGTATTCATACTGCATATACAGGTTACAATAATATGACCTCTTGGGATAATCCTTTGATTCTTCAATTATATCTCTTTTTCCGATGATGTATGACAGACCTGTCATACCCATGATACCCTTTTGAGCAGATGCCATACAGAAATCAATATTATCCTCATATACGTTTATGGGGATCATAGCATAGGCACTTGTAGTATCGGTAATAAGGAAAGCACCGTATTTATGGGCAAGTGCTCCTATCTCCCTTACAGGGTTCAAAAGCCCGGTTCCCGTCTCATGATATGTTACATACACATACCCTATGTCCCTATTCTCTTTCAGCGCATTTTCGATCACGGACAGGTCGGGAATATCATCCAAAGGCTGCTTAACCTCAACAAGCGGCATGTTATAATACTTACAAACATCACATGCCCTTTGCGAATATGAACCGTTATTAATAATGAGCGCCTTCTTCCCATCTGCCAGAAGAGAATTAAGTGCAACATCAATACAGATCGTTCCGGAGCCGCAAAACAAAACCGCAGTATATTCTGCTGTGTCACCGTGAACTATACGCACCAGATCGTCTCTCATCGGCGCCATAATACCGGCAAACTCTTTTTCTCTCGGACAGATATCCGGCACAACCTGTGCCATCTTAACAGTATCAGTCGTAGTTGACGGTCCGGGATTTAATAATATATTTCTCTTAATACTCATATGGCCATACCTCTTCCACCAGATTTCTCAACTTTTTTATAATACCAAAAAATCCCAAAAAATCATATATAAACATGATTTTTGGGATTTTTACTTTTCAATAGCGAGGAAGAGACTTGAACTCTTAACCTCCCGGGTATGAACCGGACGCTCTAGCCAGTTGAGCCACCTCGCCATATGTCACGATCTTTGATCGTGACAGCCTGAGCGGCGCTTGAGCGGATTGTATCCCGCCTATGCACCTAATTATCTACACGTGGAGCGCCCTGTCGCCTTTAGGCGACTCAAATGCGCGACACTCCTTATCTGGGACCTATAGGGCTCGAACCTATGACCCTCTGCTTGTAAGGCAGATGCTCTCCCAGCTGAGCTAAGATCCCTTATGTTCTATCGCAGAACATTTGAAATTATATAAGAAGACCTATTTATTGTCAAGTAGCTTTTTGATCTGCTTATATCCTTGTCTCACGATCATAATTCATAATCGAAAAGCGGTTAACCTTCTCATTTTGAGACAGTATTTTTTCAAGGCCTGACTCGTCCGCAGTCTTATATTCCAGCACAACCTCTACACTTCCGGCTGATATCATCTTGTTCTTAAGCCTCAGGAACTTAACGGCAGGACGCAACGCCTCCACGGCAGCATCAGCATCCTCAACGGTTGCACAATTCATCACAAGAAGTCCCAGTCCGATGGGGCTAGCCATAATGTTAGTCACAAACAATCCAACAGTCACAATGATGCTGAGCATCAGAGCCAGAAGGTACAGCCCTGCGCCGCATATAATCCCTATACTTATGGCCCAGAACAGGAAGAACAGGTCTATGGAACTCTTGATGGCAGTACGGAATCTGACAATGGAAAGGGCACCTACCATACCAAGGGAAATCACAAGGTTTGACTGTATCGCAAGGACAATGCCGGCAGTGACAACCGCCATCAGCACAAGCGTCCGGTTAAAATCCTTGGAATAAAACTCATTGTTTACAGCCATCCTGTATATCACGAAAACATACAGTCCCAGCACAAGCGCAGCCAGAAGCACTATAATAATCCTCTGGGGTGTTATATCGCTCGAAAAGCTCTCCAACACCGAATTCTTGATCATATCCTTAAAACTCATATCTTATTCCCATCCTTTCTAGAGAACTCCGTTATTACTCATTGTATCTCTCGCATATACATACTTTGAATATGATACACGCTCAAGCGAGCCCGTTTCCAACAGCGATAACAGGTATCCCGGAATGATACCATCATACTTCACTTCCAAAATATGCATATTTTGCGGCATTACCGGAATCATAAGCGCATCTGCATCAAACAGCTCCCCAACATTTGGGGAATATGAGATGTCTCTGTCAAGTGTTATCCTGACATTTCCCACAGGGTATACAAATGCCGATCTCTTGTACTCTATAATTACTGCCGGATGCAATCCCTCCCCGCGCATCAGAGAGTGTACTTCCATGCCCAGATCCCCCACATCCTCTATGCAAAGTCCTCCATCAAGGAGTCTTAGAACCTGGTCTTTGCTGATCTTTTCCGATTTCTTCTTCTTCAGATTTCCGTCGGAATCTTTTCTCTCCAGCCTTATCACACCGTCATGCATATTATAAAACCTTATGCGGTATTTGCTGCGGTGATTCACCCCGCTTAGACCTTCATGATAAAACCTGTCATCTCCGGTATCCAGGTACAGGCTCCTTATCGAATACGAATCGCCTTTCTGATTGGTGTCATAAGGCATTACCGCCTTTAGCCTTTGCTCTATAAGATTTAACTGGCGCATAGAGCATATATACTTTTCCTCATGGCGCATGGTAATCAGTCGCCCATGTGAAGCTCCAGATAATCCCAAATGTATCCACCTCTTTGTTTGAAGAAATCGCGCACTAATTCAACTTTTTCGCCATACTGCCCGACAGTATATGAAGGGTCGGAAAATCTCCTTACAGACAGAACCATCGGTTCCCGGTATGTATTTTCCATCTCATCCAGTATCGGACCAATGCGCTCATATGAAAAATCACTTTGCAGAAGTTCTTCGAACCTTTCTCTAAACTTTTCCCTAAATGAAGGATTCCTGGAAAGCCTCGAAAAATAGAATTCAACATCCGGATTGTAATCCCTGCAATGCCCATCCACAAAGCTGTCAACTGATGCTATGCAGTTATCCCTGTATGCGTCCGAACAGTCCGTGTCAAACAGTATAAAACGCCATCTTCCGTCCTCATACGCACCGGGCCCTGTATCCCTTGCCCTCCAAAGGGCGATATTATTATCGTATGCATCATCGTTGGCAAAGAATATTTCGGCACAGTAGTAATCGATCAGATTATCTATATCCCATATTCTGCAAAACTGACGGTATACGCTCTCATCCGTAAAATCGTGGGACTCTACATAATTTCTCATCTCACGATATGCCTGATAGTCACTGTTTCTGCCTGATACAGCATCGCCGTTCTTAATCAGGTTAACATTTTTCACATCTATCTTGTAGTGTGCAGCAACATAAGTCTCGTCAAGTCTCTCCTGAAGGTTGTAGCATCCCCAGTATTCCCCGTTCAGAAACAGTTGACAGGGAATTGATTGCTCAGTGCATAAGTCAAGATTTTCCGCTATACGGTTGTTAATCTCATCCCTAAACCCTGTCTCAAACATATCCTCGGGGCCTCCCGTGCGCACCATCAAAGAATTGCCCGCATCGGGAAACAGCCCGGAAAACACGGTTTTTCCGTCAGAATAGGGGAATAAGCTGAATGATTTTTGATTGACGTATCGTGTATAGTTACCGCGTATTCCTATCTTTGCCCTGTCAATATACACCGGTTCTCCCGAACCGTCAAAAAGCGTAACCGAGGCCCGTCTTCGCCAGCCTTCACCTCTCATATTGTAATTTGTAAGAGCAAGAAAACGGTCAAATGATTCTGATTCGGTATCAACCTTATCACAATTTTGCTCCCACAGATTACCCGTTACATATATACCTCTCTCTCCCGAAAACAGATCCTCGGGATTTACTACCATCGAGAGAATAGGCCGCCCTGCATATTTTTCACGAAGTCCTCCGCCCACAAAATAAGTGGCAACGGATTCTGCGGAAAGTGATCCGTCTGCACTTCTTGCTATGGCTCTAACCACAGTGGCTTTATCAACCTTCTCCGTCGGCATATACACATCGAAAAGAGAGATAGGTCCCATAGCCGACAGATAATTATCCGCCTCACTCCTGTCCGTAATATAAAGAGGCTCCTGATACGGTACTCCGTTATAGTAAGGATTGCTCCCGTCCAGAGTGTAGAAGATATCGCAGCCATTCGCCTCCATTTGGAGGGTCAGATCATCGTAAAATCCGCTTGTCGCGGAAAATGCGGGCGCTGCTACGTTATCCGAGATCATTATCTCTTCATTTGTATAATCTGTAGGGGTACCCTTCTTCCACTGTGATGTGGCGCCATTTCTCTTATAGGCAACATCATCTGCAAGCTTCGGAATTCTTACTGCATCTATCACCTCTCCTGCAGGCGAGGTAAAATACAGAGTTTCGTTATCCCCAAGTTTAAATCCCGTATAAAGCGTATATTCATCAACATATGGCATGCTGATCCCGTTTGGAACCGCTGCCCACACAGTAACACTCCCCCCTGCCGGAGCCACGACTTCCGGAAGTACATATTTTTGAAGATTATTCTTATCATCCGAAAGGGCATACCCGGTAAGAACAATATCATCAGATGAATCGTTGGCAATAACTATATAATCGCTGTAAAATCCGACATCATCATGCTTGACAGTGGAATTGTGAGGACATATCTCACATAAATATAAAGAACCGCGTTTCATCGGAACAAAGGTCAAAGCTGTCGCAAATGCCGCAAGTATTACCGTTACTGCCACCGCGAATATCTTTGCACGTCTGCTTGTCATCCGTTTAAAACTGCTCATAAAACCTAAATCCCGGGCATCAGTGGTGGAACAGCCTTACTCCGTTACATACCATTACCATGCCGTATTCATCACATGCTTCGATAACGAGATCATCCCTTACGGAGCCACCCGGCTGAACGATGTAGGATACACCACTTTTTGCACCCCTGTCGATATTGTCGCGGAACGGAAAAAATGCATCAGAGCCGAGTGATACTCCTGTCATCTGATCGAGCCACTTTCTCTTTTCTTCCGCTGTATATACCTCGGGCCGCACGGCAAAATACTTCTGCCATACATTATCTCCGATAACATCCATATATGTATCGCCTATATAATTATCGATTGCATTATCCCTGTCGGCGCGGCCTATCCCTTCTGCAAATTGAAGTCCCATTACCTTCGGGCTCTGACGAAGCAACCAGTTATCCGCTTTTTGTCCCGCAAGGCGCACACAGTGAACTCTTGACTGCTGCCCGGCGCCTATACCTATAGCCTGCCCGTCCTTGACATAGCATACTGAATTGGACTGGGTATACTTAAGGGTGATGAGCGATATCAACAGATCATGTTTTGCCTCTTCAGGCAGATTCCTGTTCTTCGTAACGATATTATCAAGAAGCGAATCATTAATATCGATCTCGTTTCTTCCCTGTTCGAAGGTCACTCCGAACACTTCCTTGTGCTCGATGGGAGCAGGCCTGTATTCGGGATCTATCTGAATTACTGCATAATTGCCCTTCTTCTTGGCGGAAAGAATTTCAAGGGCTTCCGGCTCATATCCGGGAGCTATAATGCCGTCTGAAACTTCTCTTTTCAGTATCTTAGCGGTAGACACATCGCACACATCCGATAATGCCACAAAATCACCAAATGAAGACATTCTGTCCGCACCCCTCGCTCTTGCGTATGCACATGCAAGAGGAGACAGTTCTCCCAGATCATCTACAAAATATATCTTCTTCAATGTATCGGAAAGAGGCTTGCCTATAGCTGCTCCGGCAGGGCTGACATGCTTAAAAGATGTTGCAGCAGGATATCCCGTTGCTGCCTTGAGTTCCCTGACAAGCTGCCAACCGTTGAAAGCATCCAAAAGATTAATGTATCCGGGACGTCCGTTCAGTACGGTTATAGGAAGGTCTCCACCATCTGCCCTGTATATTTTTGACGGCTTCTGATTGGGGTTGCAGCCATATTTTAATTCCAACTCCTTCATAAGAATACTCCTTTTATGTGTTCTTATTTAATATTCTTGTTTTTGTTTCACTAGTAGCAATGTCAATGTAACGAACAAACAGCGACACTTTGTTGTCGAGGTTGAGATTCTCCCAAACCTTTTTGGTAAATGTCTCAATGTCATCATCTATCGCTACAAATTTAGGCTCTCCCTCAAATGAAGGCAGGGGATTGCCGTCCTTCATGTATGTGTGAATAAAGTGTCCCTCTCCTGCCAGAGGATTATCGTATGAATATGTATACCTGCAGCACTGCTCCGGATTGCCGTTATCGCTCTTCAGTATTGACATTGCATATGTGTACTTACCCTTTTCTATCTCCATCACTGCGGAAATACGCGGTGTATAGTTTGGAGCATCGGGTTCAAACTCACGACTCCGTAGAGATTCCTCGAATGATTTTCCAGCCTTTAATCCATCGTAAATCGTATCGGTCTGGTCACCATTCGTCACTATCGTTGTATTTCCCAAAACCCGTACAGGTGCATATATGATAAGTGAGGGATCCTCTAATTTGCTTTCGTCATAAGCCTGTGTCCTTATTCCATCCCCCTCTTCCACAAATACGCGGTTTCGTGAATTGGAACTTCTTCCCATAATAAAATACGCCGTTACTGCATACTTACCGTCAGCAGAACGGCCTATCACGATACCTCTTCCGGGGTATGAATTCGCATTCAGTTCCTTGTACAAGTTAATCTTTTGCATGGTATACTCCCTCCTGTCTATATTAATTAAGGTAATAAATATTTCTCTTCAAAGGCATCTCTCGGCATTGGTTTGTCGAAATAGAATCCCTGTACCATTCTGACATTCATATTTTCCAGAGCCTTGAACTGCTCTGCTGTCTCGATACCTTCAACACAGACGCGTACTCCGAGTGCATCTGCGAGCTCGCCGATCATCCTGACAAAGGACTGTGCGTACTGATCCGTAGCAAGATCCTTGACAAAGGACTGATCAACCTTAATAACATCCAGGGGAATTTCGCGGATGTGATTAAGTGATGAGTACCCTGTTCCAAAATCATCAAGCGCAATTCTGATACCCAGTTTCTTGATATTTCCCAGTATCCTCTTCATACGCTCCATATCGTTAATGGCAAGTGACTCGGTAACTTCGAGTGTCAGGTTTCTCGGATTAACTTCTGTTTCTTCTATTGTCTTTGCGATCGTGTCGACTATATCATTCTGCATAAGCTGCACAACCGAAAGGTTTACATTGACCTTGTAGTAGGGATGCCCGTTCTCATTCCAGTATTTAACCGCTTCACAGGCTTTCTGCAACACATGATGACCTATTGGGTTAATAAGGCCCAGATATTCGGCAAGGGGTATGAAATCCGCAGGTGAAATGAAACCGAGTTCGGTCGAATTCCATCTGATAAGAGCTTCAGCTCCCGTACACGGATTACCCGGCTTTGTAATATCAACTATAGGCTGGTAATAAACCTCAAACTGATCGTAGTCGGTCGCAGTGGCTGCCCTCATACTCTTTTCCATATCAAGGCGCTTATATGCCTCTTCGTCGGAGGAATCAGTGTAATGAGCAAGCTTATTCTTACCTGATTTCTTGGCGGTATACATCGCGATATCAGCTTTACGGATAAGATCCTGAACGGTCTCGCCTTCATCCGGGAATGTAACAACACCGATACTGGAAGTACAGTAGTAATCGGCACCCTTTAAGAACCAGGGCTTGTTGAACACTACCCTAATACCCTCTATAATCTGTTCAAATCTGTCATAACTCGTGTGCGGAACCAGAATGACAAACTCATCACCACCCATGCGGTAACAGGTATTCTCAACACCGTTAATCCTGGTCAGGCTGCTGGAGATAGCCTTTAACAGCACATCTCCGTACTGATGCCCCAATCCGTCATTGATATGCTTAAAATCATCAAGGTCGAGGTAGATTACGGCACCCTTTCCTCCGCATTCTTTTGCCTCGTCAATAATCCTCAGCAGGTCTCTCTCACAGCACATTCTGTTGTATAGTCCTGTCAGAAAATCATTGTTTGCCTGCTGCTCTATCTTTTTCTGGTACTGTTTCTTCTCTGTAACATCTATGATTGCATAGAGAACAACCCTCCGACCGTCAACCCATGTCATGTTTGTTGAAGTAACATCATACCAGCGGTTGCGCTCCTTATAATTGACCTCTCTGTAGCTTGAAGCGGTATTATATCTGCTTGATTCCTCAAAGAGCGCCACTATAGCACCGCTTTTTATCTCATTCTCAAATGTGTTTTTGCACATTCTGTTTACATATACAATGTTCGAACTGCTGACATCACGAACGTATATAGCTGATCCGACATTATCCAGTATCGTCTCAAGTGACTTGTATGAACTTGTTATGGAATTACGCTGGATGCGGTTCGTGGCACTCGACTGGATGACTTTGGTGGCATCCCCGAAGAACTTGACTTCTTCTATGCCCCATTCCCGATTCGGCTTATTGTCCACATAAAATGCGTACATTGCGGTTTTGCCGTTTATGGCAATGGGAATGGCTACCGCTGCCGAAACCCCTATGGAATCCAGCCAGTCACGGTTCTTCTCATCTATCCTTGTACGATATGATATAATCCTCGTCTGATCCCCGATCTGAGAGAGGAATGACTGTGACATTATATCTATAACCGGATCAAGCGGGGATTGCCCCGTCGCCACATAACTTCCGATTATCTCAATTCCGTTCCCGTCCCGGTTCGGACGTAAAATGTATGCATGCGATATTTCGGCATATTTGCCGGTGTAGTCGAGCACTCTGTTGGCAATGATCTCAAAAGCCTCATCAGATCCAAGCTGAGAAACTACTCCTGTCATTGCCTCGGATCTCTTTAAAGCGTCCTGCATCTCTTCAGTTGTGGAAATAGCACGCTTAGCATCAGCCACAGCATTGGCAGTGGTATATTTTTCTCCATAGATACGGTTAGACACTTCACGTATCAGATCAACGGATGCATTAAACTTGTAAAGGGGAATTGTACTCTCGAAATTATTGATATCGTTCTCGCCACCCTCATCGGGTCCGATTCCGCATATAAACCACGCAAAAGCAGGCGTTCCTCCAACCCTCACTCCGACTGTGGCGATTTTCATGTTACGATATTCGGTGTTCTCTATAACCTGCTCTTCTACCGTGTTGAATAGCACCCTGTTTATTGCAGCTCTTATCTGCATTTCATCAAGAAGCTTTACTACACGGGCAATCTCCTCCGGATTACCGGACATCTCCGTAACACGCTTTCCCTGCTCATCCACACAAAAAATAAACAGGTTCGCAACCTGCGCATATACATCCTGCAGCTCCTGAAGCCGCACGGTATCTATCATAAACTTACCGGAAAGATTACTTTCCCTAGTGTTATCATCAAAACTCATACACTAAATCATACCCTATAAAACTGTGATTTTCAACCCGGGGTTTCAGTCTCCGAAATCTGCAAACTTTACCACTAATGTACCATCGATCATCCTAATTGATCCGGCATCCGGATAATTAGGCATTGATTTAACAACATCATCGGAAACCTTCCCTAAATCAGCTTTTACCGGGGAAAACCCACACCATAACTCCATCGTTTCCTCCCAGGCAAAATCATTGATAATGGAGTTCCCCTGATATGGTGGAAGATATATCGGATCAAACATCTTATTTCCATTCATATCTTCTTCATTTTTGGACCTATCATTGATATACACAACCGGAGTATCATCCGTGTAGCCTTCTGTCGCCTGTATCCTTGTAATAAGCCTATTATAATAGCTGATCGCCTCTGTCTGCATAACATCTGCTTTCAAGTAGCATACATTCGAATAACGCGCAAACATAAAACCGATAATAAACATCAGTATAACGGTTATTTTTCTAACAGCATCGTGCATTCTGCCATTATGAATAATCCGTTCTATGAAATATGCCGGAAGAAAAAACATAAAAGCCTCTCCAAAAGTCATCAGACCATGGACTTCATCCTCGCCAACCATAACATATATGAAATATGCAAATAACGGACTGATTGCTGTGATAATCCCTATCTCCATCATTTTTCTGATATTGCTCAATCCACGAATAGATAAGGCAATAATGATAACAGATACAGCAATAAGCAGAATATGGAAATATTTGAGACTCCATGGGAACATGTTCGCCGAAATCCATTTTAACGGAACAAGATGATCGGCAGGCTTTAAGAACCTTTTATATGCTGATAAAACCCTGAGAAAATACCCTGTTACATCAGTCATTCCAAAACTATTTATGCCTTTATACCCTGACAGCTCCATTTTCTTCGCACTTAACAGAACTCCGTTTACTCCAAGGTAAAGAATCATAAATCCGGCACAGATTACAGCAATTTTCAGAATTAAAACTATATAATCTTTCCATTTCATATCGGTAACATAGACTTCATCCATCATGAACAGCAGAAGAACCGTCATATTAATCGGTATATTGGCCTGATATAAAGAAACCGAGATCATCATCAACAGCATACAGATGATCATGGTTTTGATATTTTTGTTTGTATAAAATAAATACGCTCCGATAGTTCCAAGCGCAGTACCGACAAAATAATACGGAGACGTGTAGATAAATCCGAATAGACCCGTAACAGCCGGAAAGCAAACCAGAACACCCGACAACGCAACAATAAGTTCATAACTATCTATCCTCAACTTTAAGCACATAATGTACAGTATGATAGCTATGCATATCAGAATTATCACCCCGTTAATCGCAGGAGTACTGATATGAAGACTCCCCAGCAGCCGGGATACAGCCTCTCCAAAAATACCAAGGCCCCATCTCCCGAGTCCATATGTCTCCGCATCCACAAACCCTGCAGTCCACATAGCATCATCGTGGTACGAGAACTTATGAAACATAGCATACCCATGAGATACCAGTCCCCAAACTATAGTACTGATTATCGTCAGTATAAATTTCTTGTCTCTAAACAATGACTTCAAATTCATCTGTTTTGCCTTCTACCAAACACTATAATCCCTATCAAAGTTGCCATAACACCATAAACTATCCCTATCGCAACAATCAGCGGAACACTTCTCTCGGGATACGAAGGATACGGAACCAATCCGAAACCCTGTGTAATTGTATATCTTCTGATGGTTCTGAAGAACTCAAATTTAAACGAATCCAGTGAAAAAATCCTGATACACTGTGGGAACACAAATACGAGAATCGCAAAATACCCGTATGAGAGTATCCGCCTCTCAAACGTCAGCAAAAACATTATCGCAAAGCTTATCCCAGCAAACCACAGTGGCAGCGCAACTGCCGCCTTACTCAAAAACAGTTTGATAACCGGCCACGGAATGGCTCCTTCGTTAATGTGGAACAGCGCCGTAACCACGTAAAGAGTGATAAATGCCGCAACAAAAAAACATACAGCAAGCATTATGGCAATCACGAGTTTGGAAATGTAATACTGCCATGGTTTTAGCTTTGTTCCCGCCTGTTCAGGCCTGTCGCCCCCTCTTCCGATGGCAATGTCCCCTATCACAATACAACTGTAATAGGGTATGAGGAAACACCATGATGCGTACTCAAAAACGTTGTACGCAAACGTGCCTTCATTAGATCCGTATATAAATCTGAAACATATGACTGCGATATTTGCAAGCAATATAAGCACAAGGCCGGCAAGCATATATATCCTTGTCCATTTTGAGCCCATTGCTCTTTTAAAATCATTTAATATATTTTTTCCCATAATCATTCATCAACCGAATAGTTCGGAGCTTCTTTCGTAATGTGTATGTCGTGCGGATGACTCTCGCGAAGTGCCGCAGCCGATATCTTCACAAACTTTCCGTTCTTCTTGAGATCCTCTATCGTAGGTGTTCCGCAGTAGCCCATACCCGAGCGGATACCGCCGATAAGCTGGAATACAGTATCTTCAACGGTTCCCTTATAGGCAACTCGTCCCTCAACGCCTTCGGGAACAAGCTTCTTGGCATTAGTCTGGAAGTATCTGTCCTTACTGCCGCTTTCCATGGCCGAGATTGATCCCATTCCACGATAAACCTTGTATTTTCTTCCCTGATAGAGCTCAAATGTTCCGGGACTCTCGTCACACCCTGCAAAGATTGAGCCCATCATACATACATTGGCGCCTGCTGCAAGCGCCTTGGTCATATCGCCCGAATATTTGATACCTCCATCTGCTATGATCGGAATATCACGTTCTTTGGCAACATCATAACAGTTCATGATGGCCGAGATCTGCGGAACACCGATACCGGCGACTATTCTCGTAGTACAAATGGATCCCGGTCCGATACCAACCTTAACAGCATCACATCCCGCATCAATAAGTGCCTTTGTTCCCTCTCCGGTTGCAACGTTTCCGCCTATAAGCGGAAGATTAGGGTATGCATCCTTTATCATTCTTGCACAGCGAAGAACATTTTCCGAATGGCCGTGTGCGCTGTCGAGAACAACAACATCGACCTTCGCCTTAACAAGTGCATCAACCCTTTCAAGAACGTTTGCCGTAATGCCCACTCCGGCACCGCACAAGAGACGCCCCTGTGAATCCTTGGCCGAATTAGGGTATTTGATCTGTTTCTCAAGATCCTTTATCGTGATAAGACCTTTAAGATTGAAATTATCGTCCACGATGGGGAGTTTTTCTTTTCTTGCCTTGGCAAGTATCTTCTTGGCCTCTTCAAGCGTTATTCCTTCTTTTGCGGTAACAAGGTTCTCGCTCGTCATACAGTCTCTTATTTTCTGGGAATAATCCGTTTCAAACTTAAGATCACGGTTTGTTATGATACCCACGAGCCTGGTGCCTTCGGTGATCGGAACACCGGATATACGGTACTTGGCCATCAGATCGTCCGCATCCTGCAGTGTATGCTCGGGAGATAATGAGAACGGATCTGTTATGACTCCGTTTTCGGAACGCTTAACCTTATCGACTTCGTCCGCCTGTTCCTCTATAGTCATATTCTTGTGGATGATACCGATTCCTCCCTGACGTGCCATAGCTATCGCCATCCTGTGCTCGGTAACCGTGTCCATTCCCGCACTCATCATGGGGATATTAAGCTTAATGTCACGTGTCAGATAAGTTGTTACGTCCACATCGTTACCGATCACATTTGAGTAACCGGGAATCAGCAGCACGTCATCAAATGTTATGCCTTCCGAAATAATCTGTCCCATCTTTTTCCTCCTTTGCAGTCCGCAAGCGGGCCCCTCCTATCATCATATATCAAATATCCAATACCTTGCGCGGAAATACGTTCTTGATCGCGCGGAGCATTTCCTCATTCGGTTCAAAATTCACAAGCACTGTGCCTTCCCTGCCTGCTTCATAAACTATTGAATAGACTCTTGCATCCTCCTGGCGGGATGAAAAATCATAGACTTTAAGATTCCTTGCCTTGTATGAATCAAGTTCATGCGAATTAACAGGGGCGATACATTCCATTTTGTTAAGATCCACGGTATATACATTTTTACGCTTTTCCTTGGACATGATCTTGTCTATCGAGATCTCGCGGTCAATGTACAGATACTCATATTCGATATCAAGTCTCGGAAATACAAAATATGCCACAGCGGCCAGCGCTGCGGCTATAACGATCAGAACTCCACTACTTACAATTCCAAGCAAAAAGAATATGACAGAAAGCACATAACAGGCAGTCCGTCCAATACCTACAAGCGGATTCTTCTTCCTTGCTACCATAACTTCTACATAAGTATCGTTCATTTCCATCCTCCGGGAATTACCCTTAAGTCCTTTTCAGATAATATTAACGTTGAAACGTCCGTTTATCAATAGGTAAAATCACCTATATTCTAGTAAACAGGCGAAAGAGTTTTGACACCGTTTAGTCTGTTAACACGGTAAAGCGTCCCCTCACGAAGAGGTGTATTGTCATCCGTAACTGCCGCTGTTTCCTCCCAGTTTCCCACATATGCCGCCTTTGAACCCTTAGCGACATACAGATAATCATCCAGATAATCATCAATGGCTGACAGTATTTTCCCCTCTTCTACGGAAGGAACATTCAGTAAACGGTCGATGGGCTGCGGAACCGACTCATATTCAATGAACTGCGTAGTCTCATCCCACACGTTTGCAATAACCGTAAGACGCTGCGAGCCGTCATGCACCAGATTCATTTCCATGATTCCCGAGGACTTCCACTCATCCGATGCAGCCTTGGACATCTGCGCATATTCGCTGTTAAACATTTCCATATAGTTGTCCGGTATGAGGAACTCTTTCATGTCCTTGTATGGAAGGAGTGCTATAAATACAATAAGAGATATAAACGTCATCAATTGCCCGGGATTTGCAAAACTCCGGGCCTGGTCTTCCCTCGGCTCATGCCCGGTTTCGGATTCATTGCCTTCCCCAGTAGTAACGCAAAGCATTATGCATACAAACACATAGAATATACCTCCCAGATACTGGGTTATATATCTGTCGTATTCAAGCAAACCATGGGCCTCCCACTCATCAAACACAAACAGATACATGCTTATATGAGCGATACAAAAGATCACAAGACCGATCATTGAAGTAGCAAAGAGCACCGAATATGATCCTGATAACTTTGATGGCCCTGATGATTTTGATTTTCCCACAGTCTTGCGAACGGAAGTGATCAGCACGGCATATACCACGATTATAAACAAAACCAGCATAAACGCAGTGACTCCATGACTGTTTCTCGTCAGCGGATATGTAAAGAGTCGGTTGACATAATTCCGGAGAACCTCTCCTGTATATACCGGGAATTTCAACCCGTCGGTTACATTATTTTTGACACGGTTTGTTAGATACCCGTTGTTCCATGAATAATGCAGGAATAATTGCCATGAGAAATATGATCCGACAGCAAATACGGATATCAATAATATCTTTGCAGCTATGGCACGGGATCTATTTACACTTTGAATATGATCTCCCGCCATAATCTCCCTGACCGCAAACATGATGATTGCAAGGATACACAGCACTATACCGCTTGACTTGATAAGTGCAAGAAATGCAAGAGCGGACAGAACGCACCCTATCCTGAACACTTCATCCCTGCCCCATCCTTTATATAGATCGCCCCAAATCTCTTCCTGCGATGATGCAGCTGTGTTGCTTTCAAACATGAATGTGTAGTACAGCACATAACCGAACGTTAGCGCGAGAAACAGATCGACTCCAAGCCTGTAATAAAACTGGGCCGTAAGGATATGCGGAAATATCACATAGAACACTGCTGACGCGATCTTTGCCGGCTTATTTGCACAAGCATCATCAATAACCGACAACATCGGAAGCAGCAGAGTATAGATAAGGCATACATTTGTCCGGAATAAAGCGGGCTCCGAGAATGATTTTTGACCAAACATAACCATGTACTGCAATATCTGTATGATCGGAGTGTAGTCTTTGTAATCTACGGAACAGTTTTCGTACAGATGCGGCAGCCTGTCTATTGTAAAGATATTCTTGGTGTAGATTGCCCAGTAACTGAGATCATCGTAATAGAATACCCTGCGGTTTCCGAACAGCACGAAAAAGACCAGGCATATTGCTCCGAAGATCGCAAGAACGATGAATCCGGGCAATTGTCCGCCATATGTGTATGTATGCAGTCTCCCCGTTTTCAATAATACCAAACCCCAAGCTGTCAGTACTAAAAGCAGCAATCCTGCTACGATCCATACCGATACGTTCAAAGGCAGTACCAGGGCGAAAAGGTAAACGGCCAGAGTTACAATAAACACCGCCGGGGGCAGGGTTTCATGCAGTTTTCTGTTAAATATCATGCACAAAGCGACCGCGCCCGCAACAATCATCAAAATAGCAATCATGTGTTGATTATATCACAAATTTGGTTTATAAATCTTATATATGAACTATCTCATTGTGATACCCGCTCTTAATCCGAAGAGCGATCTTACAGAATATGTGGATTCCCTGCTTGCTTTCGGGTATTCAAACATACTGGTAGTCGACGACGGAAGCCGCGATGACTGCCGGTATATTTTTGATGAGATAGAAAAAAAGCAGGGCTGCAAAATACTAAGACACACCGTCAACATGGGAAAAGGCCGGGCACTTAAGGATGCCATGGCATATTACGCGGACACAACGGACTTGAAAGGTATAATAACCGTTGACTCTGACGGTCAGCACACCGTGGAAGATGTGGGTAAGATAGCTTCCGCCATGTCAGAACATCCTGACTCGCTGATACTCGGGGCCCGGGATTTTAACGCAGGAGGCGTTCCGTGGAAAAGTCGTTTTGGAAATAAATGCACTGTGGTGGCCCTCAAGCTTTTTATTGGCGGTAACATAAGTGACACCCAGACAGGGCTTCGTGGAATACCGAATTCGCTGATAAAGAGATTCAGTACTCTTTCGGGTGACAGGTTTGAGTACGAAACCGTTATGCTCATTGATGCGATAAAATCCGATACGGATATCCGGGAGGTCTCCATAAAAACAGTTTATATAAACGAAAACAGCGAAACCCATTTTCATCCGGTAAAGGATTCACTCAAAATTTATAAGGTAATACTCGGAACCTTCTTCAAATACATTCTTTCTTCGCTGTCGTCTTTTCTGGTGGATTACGGTATATTCTGCGCTATTATAGCAATACTTGCCCGCTTAGGTTATGCCAAGACGCAGTCAGTGTGGATTGCAACGGTCATTGCAAGGATATGCTCATCGCTGTTTAATTACACTGTCAACAAGAAGATCGTATTCGAGAGCAGCCGCGGTATGGAAACACTGCTGCAGTATTACACACTCTGCCTTGCTCAGATGGCAGCTTCTGCAGGTCTTGTTTCCCTTATGGCAAAGGGAGGCTTTCCCGTACAGATTGCCAAGATAATAGTAGATACGATTTTATTTGTGGTAAGTTTCAAAATACAGAACAGATATATATTCAAAAAAGAACAATAAAACACTAAAAGGAGACAAGGTAAGAAAATGGAAGATGTCCGAACAACAACTCCGATACTTACACTGGTGGTTCCATGCTACAACGAAGAGGACGTGATTGCAAAGACCACAGAGGTTCTCTCAGATAAGCTAAAGCGCCTGGTCAGTGAAAATAAAATTGCGGCAGGCAGCAGGATATTGTTTGTCGATGACGGAAGCCGGGATAACACATTCAAGATACTGCAATCCCTTTCCGGGCAAAATAGCATGGTATCAGTTGTGAAGCTTGCCGGAAACAGCGGACACCAGAATGCTATTCTCGCCGGAATGATGACTGCAAAGGATTCTGCCGATATAGTCGTTACTATAGATGCCGATCTGCAGCAGGACATTGAGGCACTGGATGATTTTATC
>CADALB010000006.1:0-111190 GCA_902788755.1 uncultured Lachnospiraceae bacterium
CAATGAGCGTCACACTTTGAAGTTATGTTGAACCGCCGTATGCCGAACGGCACGTACGGTGGTGTGAGAGGGGAGAGAAAAATCTCCCCTACTCGATTATGACGATATAGTACAATCAGAAGAGTGTATAGGTCTGCTCTGAATTGAGGATATTGTTTTATGAACACCAAAGAGAAAATAATTCAGGCTCTTGAAGAAGCAAAAGGTAAATATGTGTCGGGGGAAAGCCTGGCGGATGATTTTGGATTGTCCAGGAATGCGGTCTGGAAAGCGATAAATGACCTGAAGAAGACCGGATATAATATAGAGTCTGTCAGAAACAGAGGTTATATGCTTCATGAATCCTCGGACATTATATCCAAAGCGGGGATCGCACTGTGTCTTCACAAAATGATTTCGGACAGTATGGCAAACGGGATGCTTGATAAGCTCTGTGTATATGAAAATCTGGATTCAACGAATACGCAGGCAAAGCGGGAACTGGTTGTTGGGAACTTTGACATATCCGATAAAACAGTTATAGTTGCCAAAACACAGAGCTCGGGAAGAGGTCACGGGGGTACTGATTTTGACTCCCCTGACGGAGGTATTTATCTAAGCATTATCCTTGATCCGCAAATGCTTCATGTTACGGCTCCCATTACGGAAACAGTGGCGGATATGGTGAAGTCAGTCATTGAAGAACTGTACGGGATTAAATGCGACAGAAAAGCGGACAATTCATTATATGTGGGAAAGGACAAGATCTGCGGTATCCTTACAGAAGCCGTGTCGGATCTTGAGACCGGAGTATACAGCAGTTTTATTGTGGGTATAGGGATTCGGTCCGACATTTTATGCGGTGCATCAAACTTAAGACCTTCCAAAAATCTTGTCATTGCCACACTAATAGCTGAGTTCTCAAAATTGTCAACCGATAAAACATAACAGGTTGACAATTCAACCTCATCATTGTATAACAGTATCTGGCTAAAACAAACAGGAAGAGGTTGAAAAATGAATCATATTTTTGCAGCAGCATTGGGGCTGTATCTGATCTTATTTATTGCTATAGGTATTCTGGATATCAGAAATATCAGGTCTTTTACCGATTATTCCGTAGCAGGAAAAAAGCAGACGTCATTGTCTGTTATCATGACACTTCTTGCCACTGTGATCGGTGCATCCACTACAATCGGAATTACAACAACTGTTTACAGCATCGGATTTCCCGGAATCTGGTGGCTTGCATTCGGTGCCATAGGGCTTATACTGCAGTCCCTGTTTTTATCGGAGAGGGTCAGAAGTATCGGTGCTGATACGCTGCCTGACCTTGCGGCAAAGATTGTAGGGCGCCGGGCGGAAATCATTATTTCGCTTATCATTGTCATATCATGGGTTGGAGTTATCGCGGGTCAGCTTGTGGCAATGAATTCTCTTATCACATTCGCTCTGGGAAAAAGCAGCAGGCTGATATTTGTCATAACCTCAATTATCGTAATTGCATATACCGCTATCGGAGGACAGATGTCCGTAGTAAAAACGGATAAGGTGCAGCTGATAATCATTCTTATCGGTGTAACTGTCTGCATGGGCTATCTGTATATTACGGGGGGAGATAACAATGCGGATATTATCCGCAACATTGAACTTCTGAATGATGATTACAGAGTTTCAAATCTGTTTACACAGTTTTTTGTGATAGGCGGTGTTTATTTTCTGGGCCCCGATATAATGTCCAGAAACTTTATTTCAAAAGACGGCAGGACGGCTAAAAGAGCTGCACTTGTCTCGGGTATTGTTTTACTTGGATTTTCAGTTGTGATTACAATGATCGGTATGTGGATCAGATATAATGTTACCCCTGATCAAATGGGTGATATGGGTGCACTTATGTATGCGATCTCTATCATGCCGAAATGGGCTGCGATCCTGCTTGTTTTTGGTCTGCTCTCGGCGATTTTATCATCAACGGACACCTGTATTATCAATGCATCTTCAATCTTCGTAAAAGACATTCTCAAAAAGGAGAGTGTAACCGGTGTCAGGATAACTGTTATAGTGATCGGTATTATTTCGCTTATGCTGGCGGCTTTAGGTCAGGGTGATATCATGAGTCTTCTTACGGGGGCATACAGCATCTATACACCGGGTGTGATCTTCCCTCTGATGATCGCCATATTTGCATTTAATAAGCGTAAGATCAACACCGGCATCTGGATCGGGGCGGTAGTATCGGGCGGTATGTTCGGAATAGCCGGCACGTATTTTGGCAGTGCCCTTACAAATATCGGAGTGTCTGCATCGTTTATGCAGTATCTCACACTTATCGGGATGGGTCTGTCACTAGTATTGGGCCTTATATCGGTTAGAACGGTGGTGTAAAGTTTTCTATGAAAACTTTGCACCACGTAGGCCGCGCCCCATACCTACGACGTTAGTCGTTGGTGCCGCCCAGCGAGGGACGAAGTGGAATTTGAATGGCGCGGCTCTCAAGAGCTAAGGAGGCAGCATGACTATGGATGTTACAGCACTTGCAACAGAGATTATTAACGGCCGCAGACTGTCTGAAAATGATGATCTTGGAACATTAAAAGAGGCGCCTCTTGAGAAGCTTAGTGAAGGGGCGGACAGGATAAGGGAACACTTTATCGGAGATGGTGTGGATCTGTGCACAATAATTTCGGGAAAAAACGGTGCCTGCGGCGAAAACTGCAAATTCTGCGCCCAGTCGGCACACAATCACACAGGCTGTGATGTGTACGGACTCCTTGATTATGATGAAATATATGCATTGGCATCGTCAAATGAGAAGGCAGGTGTGGACAGGTTTGCAATCGTTATTTCGGGCCACGGCCCTTCTGATGATGATTTTGACAGAATAGTTGAGATATACAGGCGGCTTCGCAAGGAACTGAAGATCAGTCTGTGTGCATCCCTGGGGTTTCTGACGCAGCAGCAGTTTGAGAGGCTGTATGAAGCAGGTGTGAGAAGCTATCATAACAATATTGAAACGTCTCCGGGCTATTTCAGTAAGATCTGCACCAGCCATACATTTGAAGATAAAGCTGCAAATATTAAACGGGCTCAAAAAGTGGGGCTTAATGTATGCTCAGGAGGAATAATCGGTATGGGCGAAACCATGGATGACAGGATAGATATGGCATTTGCACTTGCCAGTCTGGGGATTAAATCTATTCCGGTTAATACGCTGATTCCCATTCCGGGCACCCCACTGGAGAATTTACCGGCTCTTGGCAATGATGAAATATTAAGGACTATAGCGATCTTTAAATATATCAATCCCGAAGCGGATATCAGGCTGGGAGCAGGAAGAAAACTTATTGACGGAAACGGTGAAGCGGCTTTTAGGAGCGGTGCAAGCGCCACAATAACCGGAGATATGCTGACCACATCGGGATCGACAATAAAAAGTGACAGAGAAATGCTGATGAGGCTCGGAAGAGCAGTAATACAGCCCCGCGGATGATTTAGAAAGGAACATGATATGTTCCTTTCTTTTTTTACATAAATAGAGATCTTAATGATATAATGCTTTGTATGAGTAACAAAAAATGGGTCGTGGTGGCTAAGGGCGCCGATTACAATAAAATAGCCAGGGATTTCGGAATCAGTCCGTATCTGGCAAGGATCATCAGAAACAGGGGAGCTGTTACCGATGAGGAGATTGATATGTTCCTTAACGGAGACATTTCCAAAATGCATGATCCCTCCCTTATGAAAGATATGGAAACGGCCGCTTCTATTCTTGCGGATGCAATAGAAGCCCAGGTGCCGGTAAGAATAGTCGGAGATTACGATATCGACGGCGTATGTGCATCGTATATACTGAAAAAAGGTATAAGTGCTGCGGGAGGAGTTGTGGATGTCAGACTTCCTGAGAGGATAAAGGACGGATACGGAATTAATGAAAATATTATAAAGGCCGCATATGATGACGGAATCGAACTGATAGTAACGTGTGATAACGGTATTGCTGCAGCTGCCGAAACAGCCCTTGCACAGTCACTGGGTATGAGTATTATAGTTACGGATCATCATGAGGTGCCGTATGAGGAAGTTGACGGCATTAAACAATACAGGCTTCCGGCCGCCGATGCGGTGGTAGACCCGAAAAGAGAAGACTGTACATATCCTTTTCCCGGGATATGCGGAGCCATGGTGGCATATAAGCTTATAAGCTATATGTATGATCACTGCGATATAGGTGATATGGTAGAAAACAGGGAAAGCCTGCTTGAGGAACTGCTTACATTTGCGGCGTTTGCAACGGTAGGCGATCTTATGGAGCTTACGGATGAAAATCGTATAGCAGTAAAATACGGTCTGGACAGATTAAAGGACACTTCCAATGTGGGCATGAGAGCACTTATAGAGGCAACGGGACTTAGTGGCGGGAAGATCACGGCATATCATGTGGGTTTTATACTGGGCCCCTGTATAAACGCTACGGGACGGCTGGAGACTGCCGATGCGGCACTTGACCTGTTTACGGAAGAAGACTATGATCTGGCGCTTGGCAAGGCCGGGGAACTTGTTAAGATCAACGAGAGCCGCAAGAATATGACGGTGGCTTTTACAAACAAAGCGATCAAGCTTGTTGAGGAGAACTATAAAAGTGATAAGGTGCTTGTTGTTTATATGCCTGAGTGCCATGAGAGTCTGGCGGGGATTGTTGCCGGAAGACTCAGGGAGCATTTCTACAAGCCCTCTATTGTACTGACGGATGATATCGAAGGTAACTTAAAAGGCAGCGGAAGATCCATAGAGCAGTACTCAATGTATGATGAGCTGAACAAGGTCCGCGAACTGTTTACCAAATTCGGCGGACACAAAATGGCGGCGGGACTGTCAATGCCAGCAGGAACAGCAGATCTGTTGAGGGAAAGGCTCAACGGAATATGTACGCTGACCGACGAGGATCTGATCGAGAAGATAAGGATAGATATCCCGCTTCCCGTCGGGTATGTGAATGAAGCTTTTGTAGAGGAAATTGACAGGCTTGAGCCCTTCGGAGTATCCAATCCGAAGCCGGTATTTGCCGAGAAGGACGTACCGGTAAGGAGCATACAGCTTCTGGGGAAAAACAGGAATCTTCTCAAAATGGTACTTGAAGGAAAAAATGCCGCAGGGGATGCGGTTGCTGTTGAGGCTGTATATTTCGGTGATACCGAGGGAGCATATGAGGAACTAAGAGACAGGACGAGTGTGTCGGTATTGTACCAGCCGGGGGTAAACGAGTATAACGGAAGGCGCAGCATCCAGCTTGTGATCAAGGATTATATCTGAGCTGTTAAGAGAATAGGAAAGGCCTCCGGGGGCGGAGACCTTTACCATCTTATGAGGGGGAGATAGTGAGTGTTCATCAACTATCTGAGTACATAGTAAAAAACAATTGTGTTTAAACTGTGTTCAAAAAGTGAATTATTTATTATTGATAAATATATGCTAATACGGAGGAAATACCAACATTGAAGTCTTTAATGGAATTATGCAGGGACTTTGAATATGAAGTTCTGTGCGGCAGTATGGACAAAACATATACGGAGTTTGTGACCGACAACAGGAAGCTTGCAAAGGGATGTGTATATGTTTGTATAAAAGGTGCCAATTTTGACGGACATACATGCGTTGGACAGGCTGTAGCGGCAGGTGCGGCACTTATTGTAGTCGAAAGAGACCGATCCGAGCTTGAGTGTCCTGACGATACTAAGGATACAACAATAATTAAAGTTGAATCCACAAGGGCGGCGATGGCGTATATTTCGTGCGCACATTACGATTATCCCGCAAAGGAGCTGGTAACCATCGGTATTACCGGGACCAAGGGCAAGACAACAACAACTTACCTTATCAGGTCAATACTTGAGCAGGCAGGCCGGAAGGTAGGGCTTATCGGAACCATCGAGACGATAATAGGGGAGGAGCACAAACCGGCAGCCAACACAACCCCTGACTCTCCGGCTCTGCAGAAGATGCTCCGGCAAATAGCCGACTGCGGGTGCGATACGGTTGTAATGGAAGTTTCCAGCCAGGGGCTGATGCTTCACAGGACACTCGGAATTAACTTTGATATCGGGATTTTTACCAATATAGAGCCTGACCATATAGGACCGAACGAACATACGGATTTTGAACAGTATCTCGCCTGCAAGGCAATGCTTTTTAGGCAGTGCAAAACAGGAATAGTAAATGCCGATGATAAGCATATCGATTCCATAATCAGGGACAGTACATGCGATGTTATCAAATACGGATTCAAGGAAGGTCTAGACTATTCTGCCAAGAACGTGAAGTTCGTAGGAGAGGGATCACATCTCGGAATGGAATTTGACGTATGCGGAAGGGCCAATTATCCGGTCAGGATCAACATGCCTGGGCGATTTTCCGTGTATAACGGATTATGTGCGGTAGCAGTCTGTGACGTGCTGGGAATAGATGCAGAAGCGGTGCAGAACGTACTTCCGAAGGGACACGTAAAGGGCAGGATCGAGCCTGTAAAGGTATCGGATGATTTTACGCTTCTGATTGATTATGCACATAATGCCATGGCGCTTGAAAGTCTTCTTACAACACTTCGCGAGTACAATCCGGCCCGGCTCATATGTCTGTTCGGATGCGGAGGTAACAGATCAAGGGACAGAAGGTTTGAAATGGGAGAGGTTTCAGGACGTCTCGCGGACTTTACGGTTATCACATCCGATAACCCGAGATATGAAGATCCCATGGATATAATCGCGGATATAGAAACCGGAATATCTAAAACTTCCGGAAAATACATTAAAATACCTGACCGTAAAGATGCGATACGTTACTGTATCAGAAACGGTAAAAAAGGTGATATAATAGTTCTGGCCGGAAAAGGACACGAAGATTATCAGGAGATCAAAGGTGTCAAGCATCCGATGGATGAGAGGGTGCTGATCGCCGAGATACTTGCGGAAAAATAATTTTATTAAACGGAGGTAAAAATAATGTGGTCATTTATTGTAGCTCTTATTATCGGTGGTGTATCAGGCTGGCTTGCCGGCAAGATCATGGGAACGTCCCATTCGGTGATCATTAACATCATTCTGGGTCTTGTGGGCGGTGCGCTTGGCGGATGGCTCGGCAGTCTCATCGGAATCGGTGCGACGGGGACAATCGGCTCGATCATTATATCCGTAGCAGGTGCGTGTCTGCTCATATGGATATCGAGGAAGATATTCAAATAAGTATTTGATTAATATATGGTTTTTTGATATCATTACGCATTATATCGTAAAGCCGAGGTGAAAGATCCATATTATGGACCCTGACAGTCGAACTATAATCATAGTTTGTTTGTTGTTTATTGCATCAGCATATTGTGCCCTTACCGAGACGGCAGTATCAAGTGTCTCCAGAACAAAGATCAAGGTCAGGGCAGACAAGGGGAACGGCAGTGCCAAAAAGGTATTGTATGTCCTTGATAATTTTGAAGATGCGATAACGACTCTTCTGATATGTACGAATATTGCACATATAGCCGCAGCGTCCGTTGCGACGGCAGCCGTCACGAGAAGATGGGGGCTGTCGGCTGTTACGGCATCTACTTTTATCATGACTCTTGCCATGTTCCTTATCGGCGAGATGCTTCCAAAGAGTATCGGTAAGAAGTTAAGTGAGAAATCCAGCCTTGCCTGCGCAGGGCTTCTTGTGGTGCTCATGAAAGTGCTGCGGCCCATTACAGCTATCCTGTCGGGTATCGGCAAACTGACTCTCAAGATTGCAGGGAGCCGGGAAGAGGTTTCCGTTACCGAAGATGAGATATACGATATTATAGAAGATATGACCGAAGAGGGCAGCATTGATGAGGAACAGAGCGAACTGATCTCATCCGCTCTCTCCTTCGGAGACATAACAGTCACATCTATAATGACCCCAAGGGTTGATGTCGAAGGTATCGATATCAATATGTCAAGAGAAGACATTCTGAATGAGATACTCAAGCAGAATCATTCCAGACTCATCGTCTACGACAAAACAATAGACAAGGTCGTGGGCGTCCTTCAGATACGAAGATTTTTAAAATCATATATTTCACGTCATGTCATACCCGATATCAGACGTATGACCGACAAGGTGTTCTTTGCGCATCAGAGTATGCCCATAGACGAGCTGTTTGACAACATGACCAAAAACAGATTCAATATTGCGGTTGTTCTTGACGGATTCGGGGGAACACTGGGGATTGTCACTATAGAGGACATACTGGAGGAAATTGTCGGAGAGATATGGGACGAGGATGACGAGATCAGGGAACCTATAGTCAAACTGTCCGACGATACCGTGCTTGCCAGCTGTGACGAAACGGTTGAATCGGTATTTGACGAGCTTGATTACGAGGAAGAGGACGAGAGTGCCGAAGAGAGGTTTACTAACCTCTTACTGTGTGATTTTATCTATGAACAGGTGGGGTCGATCCCGAAAAAGGGCGATTCATTCGAATACAAGGGTTTGAAGATCAGAGTGGAAGAGGTCGATCAAAACAGGGTACTTACTGCGAAGATCGTGAAGCTTCCGAAAGAGACCGAGAAGGATAAAAAGGACGAAGAGTCATGACATCTCTTATTATCATAGCAACCGGAATCATACTGTGTATCGTACTGTCGGGCGTATTCTCGGCATCTGAGATGGCCATAAGCTCATGTAACCGTGTCAGAATGGAGAATGAGGCAGAGGACGGAAACAAGGCAGCTGCAAGAGTGGTGCGTCTTAACAGTGATTACGACAATACACTCAGTACCATACTGTTGTCGAATAATCTTGTTAACATTGCGGCATCTTCACTAAGTACGGTTTACATAATATTGCTGACAGGGAGCGATGATCTTAACTGGCTGATAACCGCAATCGTAACGATACTCGTTATCATTTTTGGTGAAACAATACCTAAGATCATCAGCAAGAAGCACGCCAACAGCCTGTCAAAGGGAATATCGGGATTCATAAGTGCACTTTTCTATATCCTGTGGCCTGTTAATTATATCGTAGTTAAGATAACGAATCTTCTGACAAGGGGACTTGGCAGGAATGCCGATGATGACGAGCCGGAGAAAACCGAAGAGCTTCAGGCCATAATCGAGACCGCCGAGGATGAAGGGGTCATAGATGCCGAGCGTTCGGAAATAGTGGCTGCGGCCATTGATTTTTCGGACGTGTCCGCATCCGACGTTATGACGGCCAGAGTCGATATTGAGGCCATCGATATTGATGATGACTTAAGCGAGATAACAAGGCAGGTATCAAAATCAACGAAAAGCCGTCTGCCGGTGTACCGCGGCAGCATTGACAATATTATAGGCGTGATGCATCTTAATCCGTTCCTTAAGGCAATGGCAGCAGGCGAATCTCCCAATATCGAAGAGATCATGAATGAGCCATGCTTCGTATACAAGACCGCAAAACTTCCTCATGTTCTGGATGTTCTCAAGGATGCAAGGCAGCATCTTGCCATAGTTACAGATGAATATAGCGGAACCCTTGGAATAGTGACTATGGAAGATGTTCTTGAGGAGATAGTCGGAGATATTTGGGATGATAACGATGAGATCGAAGAGGAAGTTGTTGAGTCCGACAAAGGTGAACTCATAATCGACGGAGACATGCCGATAGGGGATTTTCTCGAACGTCTCGGCATTGATGAGGATAGCTGGGAATACGAATCTGCAACAGCCGGAGGCTGGACAATAGAATATATGGGGGATTTTCCGAAGACCGGGGATGCGTTTGACTACGAAGACTTTCATATAGAGGTTACGGAAGCCGGGGAGAGAAGAGTTGAGAGGCTTACTGTCACCCGGCAATCATAGCCGGATCGCCTTTTGAAAATCATTCTCATAATCCTGTTGACGTTTTATAAAACTGAGGGTATCATTGTATGTGGTCACTTTAATGTGGTAACGCGTTAATGGAGAATAAAGGTAATATACGGAGGTTATCTAAAATAGGAAAAGGAAAGGGGAAAAATCCCGGAAGTCAAATGAAAAGGGGCTCATTTAAGATTTTTTCCAGGATGAGTTCTAAGATCACACTTCTAATAAGCGCCATCGTGTTTGTCGTTATTCTGGTGCTTGTTATCGTGGATGAGAGGCGTGCCTCATCCGCTATGGAAGAGACATACCTTAACTACGCCCAGAATCTTGCGGAGGAAGCCGCAATAGGAGTTGATTTTGCCACTGAGTTTGGGGAGGAGGCATATGGAGGCTATGCCAAGAATCTGGCACAGGAGGCTGCTGTATCCATCAATTTCTCCAGACAGTTCGGTGAGTCTGTTTATAAAGCCTATGCACAGAATCTGGCTGAGGAAGCAGCCAAGATAGTTGATAATGCCGCAGTCGGTGAGGACGGATCCGTCAACTTAAACCGGCTGTTAAGCAGTGTTCAGATACTTGGAGTGGAGGGCTCATATGCGTATATGGTATCTCCTACCGGGACTATGCTGTGGCATCCGAATGCGGAGAAGATAGGTAACCCTGTTGAGAATGCGGCTGTAAAGGGAATCGTTGAAGATCTTAAGGCCGGTAAGACAGTTGAAAACGGCTCGGTGCTTTATGAATACAAGGAGGCGTTGAAGCTGGCGGGATATGCCTTTACATCAGCCGGAAATATCATGATCGTAACGGCCGACTACGACGAGTTCATGAAGATAGATTATGACACGTTGCTCGGAAATATCACAATAGACGGTGTTGAAGGTTCCTACGCTTACATGGTCGCTCCCGACGGAACAATGCTGTGGCATACCAACCCGGAGAAAATAGGACAACCGGTGGAGAATGCGGCGGTCAAGGGAATAGTAGCGGATCTTCAGGCAGGCAAGACCGTGGAAGACGGTTTTGTAATATACGAGTATAAGGATGCACTTAAGCTTGCGGGATATTCATTTACAGATACAGGAAACATTGTTCTTGTTACGGCGGACTATGACAAACTGATCGATATTGACTACGACAAGCTTATCGGTCAGATAGAAATGTCAGGAGTAGAAGGCTCCTATGCATATATGGTGTCTCCGGACGGTACAATGCTTTATCACAAGGATCCCGAAAAGATCGGTAATCCTGTTGAAAATGCCGCAGTCAAAGGTATAGTTGCAGACCTTGCCGCAGGCAAGAGCGTTCCTAACGGATCATGCACATATGAGTACAAGGGTGCATATAAAGTCGCCGGATACGCTTTTACCTCATCAGGTAATATTGTTATCGTTACGGCGGACAGAGACGTTATGATGGCCGGTGTAGATCATATGAAGATCATGCTTATAGTGATAGGAGTCATCTTCCTCATCATAGCGGTTCTTCTGGTTGCTGCGTTTACCATGTATATGTTGAAAGGTCTTGAACATCTGGTGCCTGTGATCGACAAAACGGCAAATTACGACTTCTCCGAGGACCGCGAATCCAAGAGACTTGAAAGGCGCAGTGATGAGATAGGAATGATCGCAAGAGCCCTTGACAAGACAAGGAATAATCTGAGGGATATGGTAGAACTCATATCAAGAGCCGGTTCAAGTATCGATACTAATGTCAACATGCTTCAGGCTACCATTGATAAGGTAGGAACTATATGTGAGGACAATTCGGCAACTACCGAAACACTTGCTGCCGGAATGGAAGAGACTGCGGCAACCACCTCGACGATTGCACAGAATGTTTCCAACGTTCAGGGCAATGCCCGTGACATCGACAGAATGGCTGACGCGGGAACTAAGCTTGCCGACGAAGTATCTAAACGTGCAAATGAACTTTCGGCCACAACCGAGCTTGCAAGCCGCAAGACAATGGAGATATATGAAAGTGTCAAGGTTAAGTCCGATGAGGCTATAAATGCCTCCCAGGCTGTTAATAAGATCAATGAGCTTACCGGAACGATCATGGCGATCTCATCCCAGACAAGTCTTCTTGCACTTAATGCTTCAATCGAAGCAGCAAGAGCAGGCGAAGCCGGGCGCGGATTTGCTGTTGTGGCAACAGAGATAGGAAATCTTGCAAATCAGACATCCGAAGCGGTTACAAATATCGGCGGTATAGTTGAAGAGGTTAATAACGCGGTAAGCCAGATGTCCGACTGCCTGACGCAAACGACATCGTTCCTTGAGACAAATGTATTATCCGATTATCAGGAGTTCGGCAAGGTATCTCTTCAGTACAAGGAAGATGCCGATACATTCGGAAACAGCATGAACGAGATCAGAGAGAGTGTGGGAAGCCTTACCGGTGATATCGAGAAGATTGCCGGAGCTATATCGGGCATTGACACGAATGTGTCCGAGACAAGCCACGGCGTTGTTGATATAGCGGAGAGGACAACCGAGATGGCATCAGATACATCAACCTCTGTTAACAAGGTTAATGAGTGCCGTGATGCGGTATCGGATCTGAATAATATCATCAACAAATTCAGTCTGTAATACAATCTGAACTTCGTGTCGGAAAGTAATTGAAAAAATGGCAGGCACTTTGAGAAAAGTGCTTGCCATTGCTGTATGTTTATGGTATATTTTACGGGTTGCAAATAAACACGTGTGCGGATTGACGGCCGGTGCCGACTGGCTACCCGTAGATAGAAGCACGCGGAAGAGTGGGCGTAAGCCCGAAGAATTAACCGGAGGAATTGAATATGAGCGTTATTTCAATGAAACAGCTGTTGGAGGCAGGTGTACATTTCGGACACCAGACAAGAAGATGGAACCCTAAGATGGCTCCGTACATCTACATGGAGAGAAATGGTATCCACATCATTGACCTTCAGAAAACTGTCGGAATGATCGACGATGCATACAAGGCAGTAGCCGAGATCGTGTCAGCCGGCGGAACAATTCTCTTTGTAGGCACCAAGAAGCAGGCAATGGATGCAGTACAGCAGGAAGCAGAGCGCTGCGGCATGTACTACGTCAATGAGAGATGGCTTGGCGGTATGCTTACGAACTTCAAGACAATTCAGTCAAGAATCAAGAGACTCAAAGACATCGAGAGAATGAGCCAGGACGGAACATTTGATGTTCTTCCCAAGAAGGAAGTTATAGGACTTCGCAAAGAGTGGGACAAGCTCGAGAAGAACCTTGGCGGTATCAAGGATATGAAGAAGATTCCCGATGCTATATTTGTAGTTGATCCCAAGAAGGAGCATATCTGTGTGAAGGAAGCACAGTCACTTGGAATCACTCTTATCGGTATTGCTGATACTAACTGCGATCCCGAAGAGCTTGATTATGTTATTCCCGGAAACGACGATGCAATAAGAGCCGTTAAGCTCATTGTATCCAAGATGGCCGATGCGGTTATCGAAGCAAATCAGGGCGAAAGCGCTGAGGATAGTGCTGAAGGAGTTGATACCGCAGATGCATCAATGGACGGCGAGACAGCAGAAGCTGAGGCAGAAGAATAATATTTCAGACTAGATATAGTGAGTTTAAGACTGGAGGATATAAAATGGCAGATATTACAGCAGCAATGGTAAAAGAGTTACGAGAGATGACCGGTGCCGGAATGATGGACTGTAAGAAGGCTCTCGGTGAGACAAACGGAGATATGGATGCGGCAGTTGAATTCCTGAGAAAATCAGGAGCTGCCAAGGCAGAAAAGAAAGCAAGCCGCATCGCAGCAGAGGGAATTTGCCGCGTTGCAATGCTTGAGAATAAGAAAGCAGTTGTAGTTGAAGTTAACTCCGAGACAGACTTTGTTGCCAAGAACGAGGTATTCCAGGAGTTTGTACAGTCTGTAGCCGATACAGCCCTTGCTACAGGACTTGCAGGCGGCAAGGACGGAGAAGATGTTGATACTCTTCTTGAAAAAGACGGCCTGAAGGATGTTGTGGTTGAGAAGACGGCTAAGATCGGTGAAAAGCTTTCCGTAAGAAGATTTGAAAGAGTTGAAGGCGACTGTGTTGTATCATATCTTCACGGCGGCGGAAGAATCGGTGTGCTTGTATCCGCAAAGTGTGCAAATGTAACCGATGGTGTAAAGGAAGCGCTTCAGAACATCGCTATGCAGGTTGCGGCTCTTTCACCCAAGTTTATTTCACAGAAGGATGTTGATAAGGAATTCCTTGACAAAGAGAAGGAAATCATCCTGGCACAGATAGAGAATGATCCCAAGGAAGCATCCAAGCCCGATAAGGTTAAGGAAGGCATGGTAATGGGACGTATCAACAAGGAAATGAAGGAATTCTGCCTTCTTGACCAGGTATATGTCAAGGCTGAGGACGGCAAGCAGTCAGTTGCCAAGTATCTTGAGTCTGTAGATAAGGATCTTGTTATTGACAAATTTGTCCGTTTCGAAGTCGGCGAAGGAATGGAAAAGAAGAACGAGGATTTTGCAGCTGAAGTTGCTGCACAGATGAACGCATAAACGTTTATTGCTATGTGAGGTATAAATATGGCTGAGAGAAGAGTCGGAACAGTATCAAGAGGTATTCGTTGCCCCATCATTCGTGAAGGCGATGATCTTATTCAGATAGTTACTGACAGCGTTATTGAGGCAGCACAGGCAGAGGGATTTGAACTTCATGACAGAGATGTTATATCGATGACCGAGTCTATAGTTGCAAGAAGTCAGGGAAATTACTGCACGGTAAATGATATAGCCGCCGATGTCAAGAATAAGCTTGGCGGAGATACAGTGGGAGTTATATTCCCTATTCTGTCGAGAAACCGCTTTGCAATATGCCTTAAGGGTATAGCAATGGGATGCAAGAAAATCGTTCTGATGCTGTCATATCCTTCCGATGAGGTAGGAAACGAGCTTGTAAACATTGACAAGGTAGATGAGGCAGGCATCAATCCCTACAGTGACGTTTTAACTCTTGCAAGATACCGCGAGGTATTCGGGTACACAAAGCATGAGTTTACAGGGGTCGATTACGTCGAGTACTACAGTGATATAATCAAGGAAGAGGGTTGTGATGTTGAGATCATATTTGCCAATCAGCCCAAAGCCATTCTTGAGTACACGAAGAATGTGATCAACTGTGATATCCATACAAGAGCAAGAACAAAGAGACTTCTAAAGGCAGCGGGAGCTGAGAAGGTATTCGGTCTTGACGAAATAATGAACGCGCCGGTTAACGGAAGCGGTTTCAATGAGAAGTATGGACTGTTAGGCTCCAACAAGGCTACCGAGGGACAGGTTAAGCTTTTCCCGAGAGATTGTTTTGATCTTGTGGAGGGAGTGCAGAAGGTAATCCTGGATAGAACCGGTAAACATGTGGAAGTTATGGTCTACGGTGACGGTGCTTTTAAGGACCCCAAAGGAAAGATATGGGAACTTGCTGATCCCGTTGTATCTCCTGCATACACAAAGGGACTTATAGGTACTCCGAACGAAGTAAAGATCAAATACCTTGCGGATAATGATTTTGCTGCTCTTTCCGGTGATGAACTCAAAGAGGCAATATCAAATAGCATCAAGGAAAAAGATGCAAACCTCGTCGGAAAGATGGTAAGTGAAGGAACAACACCGAGACAGCTTACAGACCTTATCGGTTCACTCTGTGACCTTACATCGGGTTCAGGTGATAAAGGAACGCCAGTAGTGCTTGTCCAGGGATATTTCGACAACTATACAAATTAATGATTTAAATGTAGCCGAGCGACTTGAGTTTTTCATAGACCCGCTCGGCTACTGCGTCATACGCAGCCTGAGAAAGATGGGTGTTACCGGGGGCATGACCATATTTATCAACTATATCAATCACGTCCATATAATGTTCCTTATAATGCTCTTCGAGGTCTTTGTTTATTGGAATGTACAAATCTCCCAATCGTTTCTTTGAAGCTGTTCCTATGACTATATAGTTTTTAATTCCACCTTCTTCCAGATTCAGGAATCGGTCTATTTCTTTTATAACAGGTTCTGTATTAGTATTTTTCCCTTCACTTGTTACCCAGTCGTTGGATCCCATCCAGAAAATATAGGTTTTATCAGGATCAGCTATTTGGTGATAATGCTCTTCGTCGGTGTATGTCCAAATAATATCATGGGAATTGAAAGCATACATTCCGTAACCTTCAACCGGAACATGTACCATTGATTCAAGTTTTTTGTATGGAGCGTTCTCAAGATTATCGTTGTCATCCCCAAGTGAGCCTTGTGTCAGGGAGTCGCCAAGCCATACGATTGTCTGTCCGGATTTCAAGCAATCCGAAGGACTTAAATATCCCAACTCTTTAAGCTTCTCGTAGACGGCCACAGCGATAGCGTTATACGATTCCTGTGAAAGGTGTGTGTTGTCAGGAGAGTAGCCGTATTTGTTAATAATATCGATCACATCCATATAGTGCTCACCGTAATGATCTGCCAAATCCTTATTGATAGGGATATACAGATCTTTGAGACGCCATCTTGATGTAGTGCCGAGAACAATATAGTTTTGGATTCCGCCGTCCTCAAGATTCAGGAATCTGTCAATTTCTTTTATTACAGGTTCGGTATTTGAATTAATTCCGTCATCAGTTACCCAGTCATTGGAACCGAGCCAGAATATATATATTTTTTCAGGATCTGCTATCTGATTGTAATGCTCTTCATCCGTGTATGTCCAAATAGCGTCATGAGTATTGAAACCGTACATTCCGTAGCCCTCAACGGGAATGTTGACCATTTTCTGCAATTTTTCGTATGGAGCGTTTTCGAGATTATCGTTATTGTCACCGAGTGAACCCTGGGTAAGTGAGTCGCCAAGCCACACAATTGCCTTCGAGTGTATCTGTTCCGCGGGTGCTTCCTGAGTAGGGGTGGGTTCCGGATTTACCGCAGTTTCCGGGGCTTTTGTTGTATCAAGTATCGGTTCGGTAAGTTGGCTTTCGTCTGCTGATTGATCTTCCGGAACCGGACCGGATGTGGGCGTGGTTGTGGACACGGAACATGCGGAAAGTAAAAGACACAAGATTAACGGTATAGTGATTGCATTTATAGCGCTCTTCATATAAATCTCCATTCCTGAAATGATTTTATGTTATAATTGGGTTAATTTTAACATAAGTTCCTAAGCGAGGTCTATTATGGGATTTACATTTTCGAGCACAAATATCAGGGAAAATAACGTTGTATTTATATACGAAGACAGTGCCTATCCCGGTGTACGCAGGATCGCCGGAAGAGTAAGGGACGATATTGAGAAGGTTTTCGGGGCGAAGCCGATAGGGGTGGAGACCGATAATTTTTCCGATACCGCTTCCTTTTTTTCTTATCCCGTATTTTTCGGAACGGTAGGAAAAAGCGAGCTGCTTGAGAAGCTTGCCGCACAAAAAGCAATCAACCTCTTTGATATAGCAGGAGAGCGGGAAGTTTACTCGATAAATATAGTTGATGATCTCCAATTGGACGGGTTTAGCTTTGAGTCCGCAATTATTATTGCCGGAAGTGATAAGAGGGGAACTATATACGGACTGTTCAAATTGTCGGAAATGCTTGGCGTTTCTCCATTTGTCGACTGGCTGGATGTAAAGCCGCAAAAGCTATCGGAACTGACGCTCAACCGGGATGATTCATGCATATCCAAAACCCCTTCCGTAAAATACAGGGGATTCTTTATTAATGACGAATGGCCTGCGTTCGGTAATTTCTGTAACAGGAACTACGGTGGCTTTAATGCCAAAGTCTATGGGCATGTTTTCGAACTTCTGCTGCGCCTCAAGGGTAATTATCTGTGGCCGGCAATGTGGAGCGCGGTATTTTCCGAGGACGGGCCGGGAAAGGCTAACTGTGCGCTGGCCGATGAGCTGGGAGTGATAATGGGGACGAGCCATCACGAGCCATGCATGAGGCAGGGAGAAGAGTATTCCCATGTAAGAGGTCCGGAATCCATTTACGGTGATGCATGGGATTTTCTCTCAAACAGGGAAGGTATTATTAAATTCTGGGAAGACGGGATCAGTGCCCGTTCTGATTATGAAAACGTACATACCGTAGGAATGCGCGGTGAGGCGGATTCGGCGATTATGGGTGGCGAAGCAAGCCTTGCCGATAATATAGCACTCCTTCGGGATGTAATATCGACACAGAACAGACTTCTTGAAGAGGGCCTTGATAAGCCGGTTGACAAGATACCGCGGATGTTTGCTCTCTACAAAGAGGTTGAACCATTCTTTTACGGTGATGATAAAACCCCGGGGCTTATGAACGATCCCGCTCTTGAAGGCGTAACGCTTATGCTGTGCGACGATAATTACGGAAATCTCAGAAGCGTTCCGACCCAGGAGATGAGAGAGCATAACGGCGGATACGGTATGTATTATCATTTTGATTATCACGGAGCGCCTGTATCATATGAATGGATGAATACAAACTATCTGCCCAAGATATGGGAACAGATGACACAGGCATATGATTTTGGGATCAGAGAGCTTTGGATCGTAAATGTCGGTGATATATTTACCCATGAATATCCGCTGTCATTCTTCCTTGATCTTGCCTACGACTTCGAAAGGTGGGGTACAAAAGAGAAGGATTGCGCCGAGAAATATACAAAGACTTTTGTCGGGAAGAACTTTTCTTCGCTATCAAATGAGCAGCAGTCCGATATTGAAAAGCTTCTTCTCGGGTATACACAAATCACCGCAAGGCGCAGAACGGAAGCAATGAATGACAGCGTGTACGCGCCTTTTGCATACGGAGAGTGTGACCGGACGATAGAGCGCATTGATGAACTTGAGGCACTTGCATCGGATATATACGGCTCTGTGGACGATGATACTGCATTTGCTTTTTACGAACTTGTATATCTTCCGCTTACGGCCACGATGAATATACAGAAAATGTGGCTTCTTACAAGTAAAAATCATGCATATGCCTCTTTTGGCTCCACATATGCGAATACTCTTGCTGACAGGATCGGTGATTGCCTTAAGAAGGATAAGAAAATTGTGGAAAAACTCCACTCTGTCCGTAAAGGCAGATGGTATGGAATGGGAATGTCCGAGCACATCGGGTTTAAAAACTGGTGTGAGGAAGAGTGCCAGAAACCGGTTATTCACACTTTTGAGCCCTCCGGAAAATCAAGGCTTATTATTACCGTATCTTCATCGGGAGAGCACACGGAAGGAGGATTCTGGTCCGGAAAAGAGCTTACCATGGCGGATGCCCTTAATCCCCTTGTTTGCGGTGGCTATATCGAACTTAGCACTGCCGGATCGGAAAAGGTAACATATGAAATAACAAGCGATGATGATTTTATTGACATCATTGATAAGGGAAAGAGTGTCAAATGCGGTCGTTTGAAGAAAGTCTTTATATTCGTGGACAGAATGAAGATCAGCGGACAGGAATCTGTTACAGGGTATGTACAGGTCAGGACAAAAGATACAACCGTCAGAATAAGGGTACCGGTTTACAATCCGTCAATTCCGGATGATATGCCGGTCAATACATATATGTACCGGGAAGACGATATGAGCACATACATGAACTGTATTTCAATGAGTGCGGACTGTTTTACGTCCAAAAAGGATACCGAGGCGGGATCATTTGAGGTGATCAAAGGATACGGCAGATCCGGATCAGCCCTTAAGGCATATCCGCAGGATGTGATTTTTTCGAAGCAGGATGCCCCGTCGGTAACATATGCATTCAACATTGAAACGGCGGGAAAGTATACTGCGAGACTATATACAAGCCCTGCAAATCCCTGTTTTAAAGACAGGAAACTGATGATAGCCGTATCTGCCGGTAAAGATACATATCGGGAGATAAACCTTATTCCCGACGGTTTTGAGGTAAAGGACCATAACAAACCATGGGAGGCAGGGGTTCTTGCGAATGTGCGGTGTACCGATGTTGAGCTGGATTTGAAAAAAGGGATAAATGAACTAAGTATAGCGGCGCTGTCTCCCGGATTTGTCCTTGAGAAGATCGTGATAGCAAGGGCCGGATGCGAACTGCCGTATTCATATCTGGGAGCGGCTGACAGTTTTAAGGTTACAGATAAATGAAAGAGGAACCGGTTATGGCAAACATAAGATTTGCAAGAGTATTTACAAGCAGTGCGGTTTTACAGAGAAATAAAGAGATACACATATGGGGCTTTGCCGACAGGGACAGAACTGTCACCGTAGAATTTGCAAGGAATAAAGCACAGTGCAAATGTGATGAAAACGGGAGATTCGATGTCAGGTTTTCGCCGATGGATAAGGGTGGTCCTTATACACTTACGGCAAGGGATGATAAGGGAGGCATTGCCGTAAGCGAAGATATAATGATAGGTGATGTTGTGATAATCAGTGGTCAGTCCAATATGGAATTCCCGATGATAAGAGTCAAAGAGACGTATCCGTGGGAATGGGATAATGACAGGAATGAGATGATCAGGACCTTCAAGGTTACCGAAAACGGGGTTTTTAAGGCCCCTCTTGATGATGTTGAGACGGGGGAGTGGATATCGGCGGCACCGGATACGCTTGATGATTACTCGGCTGTCGGGTATTTTACGGCAAAGCATATGCGAGACCATGAGGATGTCTGTGTGGGGATCATAAACCTGACTCTCGGAGGAGTCATTATAGAGGCGTTTATGAGTCCGCAAATGCTTGAGGGGTTCGACAGTGCGTTAGCCGAGGCCGAAAAATTTAAGGACGACGAATACAGACAGAAGATACTTAAGTTAAATGATGAAAATGCCGAAAGATGGCGCAGCAATCTGGACAGGGATGATGCAGGGCTTAAGGATCACTATGAAGACGGCAAAACCATTCTCGAGACGGGGAAGCAGATTGCTCTTCCGCAGTTCTTTTCGGATACAGAGCTTAGCGGATTTGTGGGAAGTATATGGATCGCGAAGAGATTTACCGCCCCGAAGGAGTACGCCGGAAAGAAGGCAACGTTATGGCTCGGCACTATTACGGATTATGATTTTTGCTATTTAAACGGTGAATTTATAGGCACTACGGATTACTGCTATCCGCCGAGAAGATACGATATACCCGAGGGACTCATTAGGGAAGGAGAAAATACTGTAGTAGTCCGCATATGCGTAGAAAAAGGTTTCGGAAGAGTAACGCCTGGCAAGCTGTATGGCGTTGTGTTCGGAGATGGTGTTCGTACAACGGACGGTTTTACCGAAGGAATAGACGGAGCGGATCATGTTATAGGTCTTGGCGGGGTGTGGAATTATCTTTATGGAGCAAGATGTGGAGCCGCTGAGGAGACAGTATTTGTAAACTGGAAGCCAACGGCTCTTTACAACGGGATGATGGCTCCGCTTAGCGGTCTGTCTGTCAAGGCATTCGCATATTATCAGGGTGAGAGTAATTGCGGAGCTTTTCGGGATTATGCCGAGCTAACAAAGAGATTTGTTGATGGAATACGCAAAATGTGGGGTGAAGATATCCCGTACATATGCGTAGAACTTCCGGAGTTTGATGCAAGAATGGAAGAAGTATCATACGATCACGGCATGGCGTGGCGCAGATTGCAGGCTGCTCAGGAGGAATGTGTTAAAATCCCGGGTTGCTATCTTGTAAAAGCCTTCGGGTGTGGTGAACTTAATGATATTCATCCGCAACGAAAAGAGCCAATAGGGAAGGATATAGCAGATATCATCAGTTCGTTGTGATTTAGGTTTTAATCAGAGGATTTCGCCGTAATTACAAGTATGAGCAGAATAAGGGATTGGCTTAAAAGAAATAAACAAAAGAGCGCAGCATGGCCGAGAAATATGGCCGTGCTGTATTTACTGTTCATAATTGTGCCCCTGTTTGTGACGGATACCATTGTCTTTGTAATGCTCAGGAACTACAACCGATCGGATCGCACCTACTCTTATGAGAAAGCGGCGGAAAACATGGAGTATCTGTTCGGAAACGTTCTTGATAATGCTTCGAGTATAGTCATGAATGTTTTAAGAAATGATGAGATCGATGATTTTCTTGAGAAGGATTATGACAGCAACATTGACTATTATCAGAATTACAGGCAGGTCACAAATAACAAATTCCTGCGGGCACTTTGTTCGGTAAACAATGCTTCACTTGAAATATATACGGACAATCCCACGATAATAAACGGCGGAGGAATATACGGTATCGACAGAGCCGGTGGCAGCGGCTGGTATAAGGACTATATAGAATCGGAACAGAGCACATATGTAAAGTTTTACTATGACAAGGATTCGGGTCCTGTAACAAAACCCCGCAGACGGCTTATGGTTGTAAAGCGTATGAACTATTATCCGAGGGATAAGTATGAGAAAATATGCAGGGTTCTCATAGATTACGGTGAGTTCATACGAAGTATGGAATCTGTATCGTCGGGTGAGAGCGGTTATATCGCGGATGAAGAAAAGATATGCGTTTTTTCCGATGGAAACAACAATATATATGATGATTTTGTACCGCTTGGGGAATTAAAGAGGAAAACCGGTTACAGCAAAAAGGTTACATATTCGGGGACGGATTTTACGATCAGTATAATTGACAAGCCGGGATCCTTTACCGAAACCATGTGGCAAAACCGGTATCTTCTGCTGCTTATGCTTGCGGTTAATGCGGTTTTTCCCATATTCTTTGCAAGACTTACCCAGACAGTCCAGAGGGGTAAGCTCAAGGAGCAGGAGATGGATATAGCCAGGCAGCAGGCGGAGCTTCTGGCACTTCATTCACAGATCAATCCGCATTTTCTGTTCAACGCCCTTGAGAGCATCAGGATGCATTCGGTTTTGAGAGGTGAGGACGAGACGGCCGAAATGGTTGAAAAACTCGCGGTTATAGAACGTAAGAATGCGGACTGGAATGATGACTATACAACTATCGAAAATGAGATGGATGTAGTCGATGCATATTTAAAACTTCAGCAGTACAGATTCGGGGACCGGCTGTCATACGAAATAGATGTTGATGATAACTGCAAAAATGCCAAGATACCGAAGCTTACAATAGTTACATTTGTTGAGAATGCGTGCGTTCACGGAATAGAAGGCAAATCAAGTCCGGGATGGATATTCGTCAGAGTATACACCAAAGACATGGATATGATAATAGAAATTGAGGATACCGGAGAAGGAATAAGCGACGAGGATGTGGAGGTGCTTCGCCGCAGAATGGAGGAAGCCTCTATCGAGGATCTGAAACAAAAAGGCAGGATCGGAGTTGTTAACGCGTGCCTGCGGTTAAAGATAGCCACTGAGAACAGGGTAAGATTCATTATAGAATCCGAGAAAGGAATCGGAACCACAATAGGAGTAGTAATACCGAGGGAATATATTAATGAGAAAAGTATTGTTAGTTGATGATGAGCCCTTTATATTGCAGGGACTTAAAGCGGTCGTGGACTGGAATGCCGAAGGCTTTGATGTTGTAAAATCATGCGCAAACGGTCTGGAGGCATATGAATATCTGAAGGATAATAAGGTCGATGTTATTCTTGCGGATATCAAGATGCCGGTGATGACAGGCCTCGAACTTCTGAAGAAAATCAGGGAAGAAAAAGTGTCGGATGCCTTTTTTATAATTCTCACCGGATTTAAGGAATTTACATATATCCAGACCGCACTTCGTTATGACTGCATGGAATATATGCTAAAACCCGTGGAGAAGACGGAACTGCTCGGGCTCCTTCGAAAGATCGCAAAGGTTTCCGACATAAGGGATGAGGAAGAAGAGTCCAGATCTTCAATGGAACAGGCTTATCTTGCGCGGAATATGATGGCGCTTCTGTTCGGAAAGTTCGATGAAGCAAATGTTTCCTATGTCAAAAATCATCTGCAGCTGTCCGATGAGATCAGATACGTTGATATAGAGATGTCGGAATTTGCAGAGTCTGCCGAGGAACTTGAAGAAGGAGAGATGAGAGGCAGGCAAAGAAAGGTCTATGCCGCAGTAAGGGAATACCTAAGAGATGAGAGAGAACACTGTATCTTTGATGTATCCCATGACGAGAAAAGCTATGATACCGGTCTGATATACTGCGATTATTTTGCCGCAAAGCGTAATATGAGTCTGGATGATTTTCTGTCCGGACTCAGGAGTCATGTAATGAAGGAGACGGGATATGATACGACGGTGTTTGTCGGGAAAAGCGTTCCAAGAATAGATGCTGTATCAAAATCATATTCAACTGCCTGTATGCTCAAATCACTTGAGGCGTTCAGAAGCCGTAAAAGTATATATTATTATGACAGCGAAGCGTCGTATGATACCAATTCTGTCGTGATACTGAAGGATATCATCGACGGATTGATCAAAGCTATTTCAGAAGATGACACCGCCGAGATCAGGAGCAGAGTGGATGATTTTTACAAGGAACTTAACAAGAATGAGGCCTCTGAAACAAAAAGGCTTAATATCAATTATTTTCTGTTCCAGCTTATTCATATGGCAACCGAGCTTGATGCGGAGCTCAATCAGGAGGAGATACTCAGGTTTATAGCCGAGCATTCCTCCGAGGAGGGGATACTTCGGGGAAGCAGCGTGCATATGGCAAGCTTTTGCTGTGATTACGCCCGGTATATGTCGCAGCTTCGCAAAAATGTGTCAGGGGGAGTTCTTCTGGAAATTGAAAAGGAGATAAGGGACAATTATGCCGAAAACCTCACTCTTCGGGATCTCGGCAGGAAGTATTTTGTAAACAGTTCGTATCTCGGACAGATATTTCAGAAAAAATACGGCCAGTCCTTCAAGGATTATCTTACCGCCTACAGAATTGAAAAGGCCCAAAGCCTTCTTCGGGATACTGACCTTAGGATCGCGGAAATAGCTGAAAAAGTGGGGTACAGGGACAGCGACTATTTCCTGAAAAAGTTTATTGAGGCAAACGGGTGTACCCCGTCAAAATACAGAAAAAATCTGAACTGAAATTTATCGGGTGTTATTCTAACGTTTGTCGGGTAGATACTTTCCGATTTCAAAAATATAATGATGATATATTCGCCGGAGATTTTGTTCCGGTGAAATATCATCATTTTTTATATTATACGGGAGGTATGTATGAAGAAAAAGATTATAGCTCTTTTCTTGACAGCAGGTGTTGTTGCTTCAATGCTTGCAGGTTGCGGCGGCTCAGGCGATGCGGCTCCTGCAGCGGATGCCGGTGCTGATGCTACTGCTACTGCAGATGCGGATGCCGGTGAGGAAGATGCGTCGGAAGATGCAGGATCAGGTGAAGTTACAAACTTCACTATGTTTATCACAATGCCCGGTTCAGAGATCAATGACGACAATGAGATCGCTCAGATGATCGCTGATAAATGGGGTGTAAAGGTTAAAGAGACATGGCTTACCGGACAGACAGCTTCGGAAGCTACAGGTACACTTATTGCAGGCGGTGAGTACCCTGACTTCATCGACTCGGATGAGATGAATCTTCTTATCGATGCCGATGCACTCATTCCACTTGATGATTACATCGATAAGTATCCTGAATTCAAGGAGACATGGTTCACACCCGAAGAGTGGGAGAAATTCCGCCAGCCCGACGGACATATCTACTGGATCAATCCCTTCGGTAACACAATGGGCGAGACCAAGCAGACAACTCATAATGATGAGGCATTCTGGATTCAGGTAAGAGTTCTTGAGTGGGCAGGATATCCCGAGATCCATACAATGGATCAGTATTTTGACCTTCTTGAGAGCTATATAGCAGCTAATCCTACAATGGAAGACGGCACGGAAAACCTTGCATACACCATTCTGTGTGAAGACTGGAGATACTTCTGTCTTGAAAATGCAGGCCAGTTCCTCGGCGGATATCCTAATGACGGATCTGTTATCGTTAACAAGACAAACATGACGATCGAGGATTACAACACATCCGAAGATACGATCGCATACTTCAAGAAGCTTAACGAAGAATACAACAAGGGATTTGTTGATCCCGAATCATTTACACAGACATACGACGAATACATTGCTAAGCTTTCAACAGGCCGTGTACTCGGTATGGTTGACCAGTGGTGGGATTTTGCTTACACCGTAAACGATTCCTTCAAGCAGTCAGGTCTTGACCAGAAAGGCTGCAACTACGTTCCTCTCGGCCTTACAACAAAGGAAGGCATGGAGAACAGATGGCATACATATGATGATACCGTTAACCAGGCATCAGGTATCGCTATCACGACAGACTGTGAAGATCCCGACAAGGCATTCAAGTTCCTCGTTGACTGTGCTATGGATCAGGAACTTCATGATCTCAGATTCTGGGGCGTTAAAGGCGTTGACTATGACGTAGACGCAGACGGATTATACTTCCGTACACCTGAACAGAGACAGAACTGGGCTGATACATCTTACCAGGCAGCTCACAGATGCCAGTATTCTTACTTCCCTCAGTGGCATGGAACAAGTAGGGACGGCAAGAATGCCAACAAGCCTGAAGAGCAGCCTTCAGAATTCATGAGCGATATGGCAGAACCTCTTAAGAAGTGCTTTGATGCATATGGACATACAACATATCCTCAGTTCATCGGCTCTGTACAGGAGACAAACGGACCTTGGTTCCCGATGTACTCATATTCGAACAACTTCACAACAGAGACACCCGGTGGTGTAGCTTGGACGAAGATGGGAGAATGCAAGCACGAGTGGCTTCCCAAGGTAGTTATGGCTAAGGACTTTGACAAGAGCTGGGGCGAATATATGGCAGCATATGAAGCATGTAAGCCCGAAGATTTCCTCAAGGAAATGCAGGATATACTGGATACATTCAAATAATGTTGATAGGTTGATAGGGGGAACCGCCCGCTGAAAGGTGGGCGGTGGGACCCTGTCTATACTTTACAGGAGTTAATCAAATGGCCCGAATCAAAACGGAAGAAAAAAAAGAGAGAAGAGTAACCTTCAAAGAAATGAAAAAGCAGAGTTTCCTGCTGATCGTTTCATTTTTTATGGTCATCTATGGAATCATTTTCTATTACTGGCCGTTAACGGGCTGGCTGATGGCCTTTGAAAACTACAAGCCGAAGAAAGGACTGCTCGGTTCCAAATTTGTGGGACTTGATAAGTTCAGGTTCCTTTTCGAAGATGCTGTATTTATAAAGGTTATCAGAAATACCTTTGCGATGGGATTACTTAATCTTGTCACCACAACAATAATGGCGGTTCTTTTCGCTATTATTCTTAATGAGGTAAGAAGGGCGTGGATCAAGAAACCGATACAGACGATCTCTTACCTTCCACATTTCCTGTCATGGATAGTAGTTACCGGAATACTTCATGATTCACTTTCATCCTCCGGTATTGTTAATGATATTTTACTCAGAATCGGAATAATTGATCAGGCAATCAACTTCTTTGCATTCCCTAAGTACTTCTGGCCTATTGTGGCATTTGCCAACTGCTGGAAGGAAACAGGATGGAATGCCATAATCTATCTTGCTGCCATAACGGCGATCGATCCTTCACTTTATGAAGCGGCTTCCATCGATGGTGCGGACAGATTACAGAAGATCAGATATATTACGCTCCCCGGTATTAAACCTACATTTATGATTTTGCTTCTAATGAATGTGGGAAATGTATTAAACGCCGGGTTCGAAGTTCAGTACCTGCTGGGAAACGGTCTGGTACAGTCGGTATCCCAGACTATAGACATCTACGTTCTGAAATGGGGTATTTCCCAGAATGACTACTCACTCGGTACCGCGGCGGGACTGTTTAAGAGTGCGGTAAGTATTCTTCTTATCGTTATCGCCAACGCCATAGCCAAGAAGCATGGCGAAGAGAGATTGTTCTAAGGGAGGGGATAGCGATGAGACAGAATGAACACAAGAACTACAAAGTAAGAGGGACGATTAGTGACAAGGTATTCACGGTCATCGTATGGGTGTTCCTGATATCCTTTGTTATCATTACTTTATATCCTGTATTAAATACGGTTGTTCTTTCGTTTAACGACGGTATTGATGCCGTAAGGGGTAAGATTTATCTCTGGCCGAGAAAGTTCTCAATGAAGAACTACAAAACCGTTATGGCCATGCAGAATATATGGGTAGGAGCAAAAATCACTGTTTTAAGGACAGTTATTGCTACCCTGACTTCTCTTGTAGCAAATGCTCTTCTTGCATTTATTGTCAGCCGTAAGAGGTTTTTGTTCAGATCGGGATTATCCCTTTTCTGGGTTATCACCATGTATGTAAACGGCGGAATGATCCCGGTATTCTTACTGTACAAGAATCTGGGACTTACCGGTACATTCCACGTGTACTGGATTCCCGGTATGATAAGTGCATTTAATATGCTTGTTATGAGAACATACATGGGAGGCATTCCGGAGAGCCTTGAGGAATCGGCCCAGCTTGACGGTGCAGGATACTGGACTATCTTTACAAAGATCATATCCCCGCTGTGTAAGCCGGTTTATGCTACGGTTGCATTGTTTATAGCGGTGTGGCAGTGGAACTCATGGTTTGATGCAATGCTTTATAACAGAATGAAGACCGAATACACGACTCTTCAGTATGAACTTATGAAGCTGCTGTCATCCGTTATGCAGCAGAGCGGAAGTGCCGAGAATGCCAAGAACGGAGCTGCAACGATCACTCCTGTAACAATCAGGGCGGCAGCAACGGTGGTTACGATGCTTCCCATAATCATGCTTTATCCTTTTCTGCAGAGATACTTTGTAACCGGACTGACCATCGGCGGAGTTAAAGAATGACAGCTGCCTGTTTAAACGGAATGTATACGAATTATTTTGAAAAGGCGGGATATCCGGCCGACGAGATCGAGCGCAGGCTCTCTGATATATTTGATACACTGTTTTACGGATCCGAAGATGAGAAGATCTATCACGAAACAGGGGATATGGGATATATCGTAGATACGGGGAATATAGACGCCAGAACCGAAGGCATGTCATATGGAATGATGATGTGCGTTCAGCTTGATCACAAGGAGGAATTTGATCGTATCTGGAAGTGGGCCAGAACGAATATGTACCTTAGCGAAGGCAGGAATCAGGGGTTTTTCTGCTGGTCCAATGCTCTTGACGGAAGTAAGAATTCAGACGGTCCGGCACCTGACGGTGAAGAATACTTTGCGGAAGCACTCTTGTTTGCTTCACACAGGTGGGGAGACGGCGAGGGAATATTCGAATACAGCCGTGAAGCCTGTGACATTCTCCATAATATGATCAGGGAAGCTGACGGAACCCGTGGTCGCGGAATGTTCGACAGAGAAAATCATCTGATACGGTTTGTTCCGGAAGTTGATTTTACGGATCCGTCATATCATCTTCCGCATTTTTACGAATTGTTTTCACAGTGGGCATATCCCGAAGACAGAACCTTTTTTGCAAAGGCGGCATCCGCCAGCAGGCAGTACCTTCATAAGGCCTGCCATGAGCTTTCGGGACTTTGCGCTGAGTATTCGTATTATGACGGAACTCCCTATGAAAAGGGAGGAGAGATCTGGGGTAAGCATGACTGGTATTATTCGGATGCATACAGGACGATAATGAACATCGCTCTTGATCATGTATGGTTTTGTAAAGATGAATGGCAGGAGATTGAGGGCGCAAGATTTATTAATTGTATGTGCCAGAAGGTCGGAGAGGACAATTGGGGAAAGGTCCTTGACTGGGACGGAACAGTAAGGAGTGAGGATGTACTTCATCCAACTGCTGTGATTGCAACAAACGCAGTAGCGTATGCTCTTGTGTCTGATGAAGAATCTGATGATGCTTTAACACTTAATGCAAAAAAGTGTCTTGCGAAATTCTGGGACACCCCCTTAAGGCAGGGAGAGCGCCGATACTATGATAATTGCCTGTATTTGTTTGCTTTTTTGCTGCTTAGCGGCAGATACAGGATATGGTAGAAATACCTTCTTTCATAAATCCTTCTTTAAACGCCGGGAGCACCACCCGGCGTTTCTCCTTGTGTGGGTTTGCGACACTTGCTTTAGTGTGATATCATATTAAACGGTATGTGCGGACGGGAAGAAAACAGCAGCGGATTTGCGGTCAGATTGTATGTTGCCGATATATCACAGTCGGAAGAATTTTATGATATGTGGTATAACCGTATGCCTAAAGAGCGCCGTATAAAAGCTGACAGATATAAGCCTGATAAAGACAGGAAACGTTGTATTGCGGCGTATGCAGTTCTTGCATATGCGTTATGTGAGGCTCAAGAAAACGGCATTATTCCCCAAGGGATTGATCCAGGGAGTGAGGAGCTTCCAATATCGGAAGATGACAATGGCAAGCCGTACTTGGAGGGCATCCCGATTTGCTATAGTATTTCCCATTCCGGGGATATGGTTGCAGTAGCGCTATCCCCCAAGGAAGTCGGATGCGACGTTGAGTGTAAGAGCAAAAATGCCATGAGCATTGCGGAGCATTTTTTCTCGGAAGATGAAGTTGCTTTTTTAAGAAGTATAGATGATGAAAGCCGGCAGGGACTTGAGTTTACCAGACTGTGGACAATGAAGGAGAGCGTTGTCAAATGCAGCGGGGAAGGAATCAGACGTGCATTTAGCGATTTTTCGCTCATCGACTGTGCCGGAGAAAGAGTCGGACATTTAACTCTTCCCGGAAGAAATGATACCTTCCGTGTAAGGGAGTTTGAGAGCAAAAATGGATACTGCTTCAGCGTATGCAGTGTATATGAAGATATAGAAGACAAAATAAGATATGTGAGGCTTGAAGATGAATAACAAAGATTCGGAGTTTTTTGAAAATCGTCCCGTGACAATGAATGAAGGCAATAACCTTCTTCAGATCGAGGAGCATATGTATATTCTCGATGATGTTGAGAAACCCAACGGATTCAGAAATATGTTCCCATATTCGGAAATACCGAAGATACCGTTTAACGACAGGATAGTACCCCACAATATGCCGAAGGACATATGGATCACGGATACTACATTCCGCGACGGACAGCAGTCAAGGGCACCGTACACAACCGAACAGATAGTTACGATCTATGACTATCTTCATAAACTGGGTGGTCCTAACGGGATGATCAGAGCAAGTGAATTCTTCCTGTATTCCAAGAAGGACAGGGATGCGGTATATAAATGTATGGAGAGGGGATACAAGTTCCCCGAGGTCACAAGCTGGATAAGGGCAAGCAAGGAGGACTTCAAACTTGTCAAGGAGCTGGGAATGCCCGAGACCGGAATACTTGTCAGCTGCAGTGACTACCACATATTCTTAAAACTTAAAATGACGCGCCGTCAGGCGATGGATCATTATTTAAGCGTAGTAAGGGACTGTCTTGATGAAGGAATATCCGTAAGGTGCCACCTTGAGGATATTACGAGGGCTGATATATATGGTTATGTTGTGCCGTTCTGTCTGGAGCTTATGAAACTGATGGACGAATACAAGATACCGATCAAGGTTAGGGCATGCGATACTATGGGTTACGGGGTCAATTATCCCGGCGCCGTAATCCCCAGAAGTGTACAGGGAATCATCTATGCAATACATACTCATGCTGGAGTGCCTTCGGAACTGATCGAATGGCACGGACACAATGATTTCTACAAGGCTGTTGTCAATTCCACCACAGCATGGCTGTATGGCTGCAGCGGTGTAAACACTTCATTGTTCGGAATAGGAGAGCGTACGGGTAACACACCTCTTGAGGCTATGGTATTTGAGTATGCGCAGCTTCGCGGAACCCTTAACGGAATGGATACTCAGGTGATCACCGAGCTTGCGGAGTACTACGAGAAAGAGATCGGATACCAGATTCCGCCCCGCACACCTTTTGTAGGCAAGAACTTCAATGTTACAAGAGCCGGAATACACGCCGACGGGCTTCTCAAGAATGAAGAGATATACAATATATTCGATACCGAGAAATTCCTTAACCGTCCGGTACTGTGTGCCGTGTCGAATACGTCGGGTCTGGCGGGAATCGCCCACTGGATCAACAGTTACTATAAGCTTCCGGAAGAAAAGCATTACGCCAAGAGCGATGAGCTTATCGTTGAACTCAAGAAATGGGTTGACGAACAGTATGACGAGGGCCGCGTAACTGTTCTTACCGATGATGAACTGATAGCCGAGATCAATGCCACGGCCGAAAAACTCGGCGTTCCCAAGCCGTCGGAATTATAAAGAATTAGGATAAGGATTTTTTATTTTATGATTGACATACTCATAATATGGGGTATAATACAATTAAACATATGAATAGTTGTTCATATGTAAAAACAAATTATCAATCAATATCAATCAATTATCATAAAGGAGATAAATTATGGCTAAGACATACGGAATCGAAGTTGACTGTGCAAACTGTGCAAACAAAATGGAAGAGGCGGCAAAGGCTACCGCAGGAGTTAAGGACTGCACAGTAAACTTTATGGCGCTCAAGATGAATGTTACATTTGAAGACGGAGTCGATGAACTCGGAGTCATGAAGGAAGTGCGCAAGAACTGCAAAAAGGTCGAGGATGACTGCGAGGTTTTTATCTAATGACAGGATTGCAAATACAATCCTGTCGCGGCGACGTCGAATAAGCAAAGCTTATTCGATGTTGGTTGTACAAAGGGAGAACGAGTAAATGAACAAAAAGCAAAAGAAAACTCTCATCAGAATAATAATTGCAGCGGTTTTGCTTGTAGTAATTGCAATTGCGGAGCCGTTGATCGAAAGTATGGAGCCGCCGTTTCAGGCTGTGCCGTTGGCAAAGATCGTTACTTTCGTTTTGTACCTGATCCCTTATCTGGTTATCGGCTGTGACATACTGAAAAAGGCCTTCAAAGGAATATTGAACGGTCAGGTTATGGATGAGAATTTTCTCATGGCCGTAGCAACGGTGGGAGCTTTTTGCCTCGGAGAATACCGGGAAGGTGTTGCGGTTATGCTGTTCTACCAGATCGGTGAACTGTTCCAGTCGGTTGCGGTCGGAAAGAGCCGCAGAAACATCGCAGCCCTTATGGATATCAGGCCTGACTCAGCTAATCTTGTAACCGAAGAAGACGGGAAGGAGACGGTTAAGAATGTTGACCCTTCTGAAGTATCAATAGGGAGCCTTATCGAAGTCAGACCCGGAGAGAAGATACCGATAGACGGTATGGTGGAGCGCGGAACATCAAGTGTTGATACCAGTGCTCTTACAGGAGAGTCCGTTCCGAGAAGTATATCCGAAGGTGATGAGGTAGTAAGCGGGAGCATCAATCAGAGCGGTGTGATCTATATCAGAACAACAAAACTCTTCGGTGAATCCACCGTGTCCAAAATTCTGGAACTTGTGGAAAATGCCAGTTCGCAAAAATCAAGATCCGAGAATTTTATTTCCAAATTTGCAAAATACTATACGCCAATAGTGTGTATATCCGCACTTGCCGTGGCGTTTATACCGCCTGTTGCAAATCTTATCCTCGGAAGAGAAGCAATGTTTGGAACATTTGTGTACAGAGCTTTAACCTTTCTTGTAATCAGCTGCCCATGTGCACTTGTTATAAGCATTCCCTTAAGCTTTTTTGCGGGAATAGGCGGTGCATCAAGAGCCGGAGTGCTTGTCAAAGGTTCAAACTATCTTGAGGCATTATCACAGGTTGATACAGTCATTTTCGACAAGACCGGAACTCTTACAAAAGGTGTCTTTGAAGTGGTATCCATTCACAGGAATGAGATTGATGAGGATACACTTCTTAAATATGCCGCATATGCAGAGAATAACAGCACCCACCCCATAGGCCGCTCTATAGTATCGGCATATAAACAGGAGATAGATGCTGCGCAAATCTCGGATGTTCACGAAATATCCGGACGTGGTGTGGAAGCAAGTGTTTTCGGCAAGAAAATTCTTGCGGGAAACGATAAACTTATGAGCGATTACAATATAGCGATCACTGAATGCCGTGATGCCGGAACAATAGTACATATCGCTGTTGACGGCAAATATGCGGGGCATATCCATATCTCGGATGTCATCAAGGAGACTTCAAAGAGTGCTATTTCGGGACTTAAAGCACTGGGTGTAAACAATACAATAATGCTCACAGGAGACGCAGGTGAAGTTGCCGAAAAAGTTGCTGCGGAATTGTCCATTAAAGATTACCGCGCCCAGCTCTTTCCGCAGGATAAGGTAAGAGAAGTTGAATCAGTCATAAACGGAAGGAACGGAAGTAAAGGAAAGGTTGCTTTTGCGGGGGACGGTATTAATGATGCACCTGTACTTACCCGTGCCGATGTGGGCATAGCTATGGGAGCTTTGGGAAGTGACGCCGCAATCGAAGCTGCGGATGTTGTGCTTATGGATGATGATCCTCTCGGAATTGTTAAAGCGATCAGAATCGGAAAAAAATGTATGCGGATCGTATACGAGAATATCTGGTTTGCAATCGGTGTAAAAATCCTGTGCCTTATTTTATCGGCACTTGGTATAGCAAATATGTGGCTTGCAATTTTTGCAGATGTGGGAGTAATGGTCCTTGCGGTTTTAAACGCCATCAGAACACTGCATGTTCCAAAGTATGCCGTATCCGATTGATTTTATCTACTTAAGAAATTATAATCAATAAGAAAATGGTGGTGGAAATGGACGGAAGAGACATTTGGAATGAGCTTGCCGACCTGTTCAAGGTATTTGGCGACAGTTCAAGGATCAGAATACTGTACAGGCTTCAGGAGGGTGAGATGTGTGTTCAGGATATTGCGGAAGGTCTTCTTATGACGCAGTCCGCCGTGTCGCATCAGCTCAAGATCCTGAAAATGAGCAAGCTTGTCAAGAACCGCCGGGACGGGAAAATGGTTTATTACAGTCTCGACGATGATCACGTATCAACAATTCTGTCCATGGGCAAAGAGCATTTGGAAGAACAGTAAACCGTATGATCAAAGTATTCTTGTGCGAAGACGAGTTTGTTGTCCGTGAAGGAATCAAAAATAATATAGACTGGTCATCAGCCGGGTATGAATTTGTGGGGGAAGCTTCCGACGGAGAGCTTGCCCTTCCTTTGATTAGGAAGCTTGAACCGGATATTGTTATTACGGATATCAAAATGCCGTTTATGGATGGGCTGGAGCTTTCAAGAGTGATCAGGCGCGAACTTCCGTCGACTGAGATCGTGATTCTGTCGGGGTATGAAGAATTTGATTATGCCAAGCAGGCAATTTCCATCGGCGTGGCGCAATATCTGACCAAGCCTATAACCGGTGATGATCTGTTAAGGGAACTTGATGCCCTTCGGGGAAAAATCCTTAAGAGCAAGGAAGAGAATGCTCTTAAAGAAAAGTTCAAAAAGGAAATGGAAGAGAATTTAAGCCGGGAGAAGAGTGCCCTGTTCAATTCCCTTGTTTCAGGAAACTGTTCCGTAACCGAACTTCTGGATCGTGCCGAAAAGCTGAGTATGGATCTGTCCGCGGTGTGGTACAACATTGTTCTGCTATTCATCAAATCTGACCATCATAATATCGAGGAATACTCAGGGAGTTCCGTAACGATAGAAGAGAAGATAAACGAAATAATGTCAGATATGGGATGTATCTGTTTCGATCGCGATCTTGAAGGGAAGGCAGTACTTATTATGGATGACTCGGAGCAGTCACTTGTAAGCCGCCAGAATGATCTGATCGCAAGACTTGAGGAAGTATTTGCACCATACGGACACATCAGATACTCAGGTGGCGTAGGCAAAGCCGTAAACCGTCTGTCAATGCTGAACGAATCATACGAAGATGCCGCACAGGCTCTTGCGAACAGATTTTTTACGACAAAGAGCGGATTTTTTGAGGCTGCAGAATCCGACAGGAAAGAGCAGGATACCAAAGAAGTATTTGATATGGGCTCAATAGATGCAAAGAGAATTGATAAGAGCAATGTTTCGCGATTCCTCAAGCTGGGAAATCTGGATGAGATTCCTTTCTATGTAAGTGAATTCATAAAAAGCGTGGGTGAAAATGCGTTTGAATCATATATTTTCAGACAATACATCGCGATGGATGTCTTCTTTGCCGTATCGGGTTTTGTAGAGGAACTGTCTTCCAAAAAGCAGTTTGACGGGATAGCAGAGGTAACGAAGGAATCGCTTGAGAGCGTAGAGAGTATAAAATCATATATTGCGCAGATAATCGAAAAGGCCATAACCTACAGGGATTCCATTGCAACCAACAGATATACCGAGATTGTAGAAGATGCTGTCAAATATATAGAAGAGAACTACAGTGACGAGGAACTCTCCCTCAATCAGCTTGCAAGTCATGTGAATGTCTCGCCCAATCATTTAAGTACCATTTTCTCGCAGCAGACAGGGCAGACCTTTATCAAATATCTGACCGAATACAGAATGAATAAAGCCAAGGAGATGCTTAAATGCACAAGCATGCGTTCAAGCGAAATAAGTGAGGCTGTCGGCTACAAGGATCCGCACTATTTCTCCTATATGTTCAAGAAGACTGTCGGTGTAACACCCACAAATTACCGGGGCGGAAAAGATAGTGAAGAGGAAGATGAATGAAAAAATTACGCGATTATTTCAGGAATACCTCCCTCGCAACGAAGATACGTATATCGTATCTTCTTCTTGTAATACCGCTCGTACTTCTTCTTGGTGTTTTCTTCTATATGATGCAGAGGTCATCTCAAAAATACAGCGAGATGATATCCTCGGCTGTTCTTGCCGGTGATTTTTCCCTCGATTTTAAAAAAGATTATGACTATGAAACCTACCTTCTCATTGTCGGAAACAAAACGATTGAAGATTCCGAACTCGGCAGGATGACTGATGAAGCCGAAAGAGTAGTTGACGGCCTCATTGGAATTACCGTGAATGAAGATAATCTCAGAAGGCTTGAGGGTGTCAAGAAGTACCTAGACAATCTGCGTAAATATGTGGGAAGGATAGAAAAAAACCTTGAGGCCGGTGAAGAATATGACGCGAACATTGAAATATGGGAAAATGATGTTCAGATTGTTACCGGGCTTATTAAAGAAGAAATATTCAGATACGTTTTCTATGAGATAAGGGATATGCAGTCTGAGAAGGCCGATATGGACAGGTTTTACCGTCGGGCGATGACGTGGAGTCTTATTTCATTCATAGCCTTAACGGCGATGGTAACGTTTTTCTCGTTCTATCTTCCTCAAAGCTTTACCAGACCAATTACAGATCTGGTTGAGGTCACTGAAAGAATATCACAGGGAGATCTTGAGGTTAGAAGTACAAACGGATCAAAGGACGAAGTGGGCGTATTGTCTGAGTCAATGAACCAGATGATAGAAAAGATAAACGAACTGCTGTCCCAGATCACCAAAGAACAGATAAGGATCAGGGAGGCCGAGCTTGAGCTATTGCAGGCCCAGATAAATCCCCATTTTTTGTACAATACATTGGATACCATTATATGGCTTGCCGAGGGGGGAGATCAGAAAAGAGTAGTTGATATGGTTAAGAGTCTGTCTGCTTTTTTCAGAACCTCACTGTCCCGGGGAAGAGATATAATAACTATACGGGAAGAACTGCAGCACGCGGGAAGTTACTTGGAGATTCAGCAGTTCCGTTATCAGGATATACTTGAATACGAGATTGATGTGGCGGAAGAATACTACGATTATACGATTCCCAAGATAACGATCCAGCCTCTTGTGGAAAACGCACTTTATCACGGGATTAAGAACAAAAGAGGCGGCGGAAAGATAAACATAACCGCAAAAGATGCAGGGGATGATTTTGTAATATGCGTATCCGATAACGGAATAGGTATGACAGATGAGCGTCTTGCGGAAGTAACCAAAGGCCTTACCGGATCGGCACCGGCGGAAAATGCCATATACGGGCTGTATAATGTCAATGAGAGAATAAGGCTTAAATTCGGCGCCACCTATGGCATAACACTACATAGTGTATATAACGAAGGGAGCGTGTGCAACATATTGTTGCCGAAGCGCCCGTAGAAAAATCAACCACCCGGATAAAAAAATCAACTGATTAACTAAGCAACGATAAAAAAATCAACCATGGACGTATTTAAGTTCATGGTTTTTTAATATTTGAAAGATTATTATCGTATCATCGGGTAGGGGGATAGGCTCCTTATCCAGATCAAAATTATTCCAGGGAGGATAAAAAATGAAGAAGAAAGTTTTAGCAGCTATCATGGCAGCAGCAATGGTTGCCCTTACAGCATGCGGCGGCGCAGCAGCTCCCGCAGCACCTGCAGCAGATGCTGAGCCTGCAGCAACAGAAGAAGCAGCTCCGGCAGAAGAGCCCGCAGCAGAAGAGCCTGCAGCAGAAGAAACAGCAGAAGCACCTGCAGCTTCAGGCGAACTCATCAAAGTTGGTATCATCAACAACGATCCTAACGAGTCAGGTTACAGAACAGCTAATGACAAAGACCTTAAGGCAGCTTTCTCAGAAGAGAACGGTTTTGATGCATCTTTCGCATACAGCTTAAAGAACGACGAGCAGATTACAGCAGCTCAGAAGTTCATTCAGGATGGAGTTGATTACCTCCTTCTTTCAGCAGCTGATACAGCAGGTTGGGATTCAGTTCTTAAGGATGCACAGGATGCAGGTATCCATGTAATCCTTTTCGACAGAACAATCGATGCTGATCCTTCACTTTACAGCGCTTCAATCGTTTCCGATATGGACAAAGAAGGTGAAACAGCAGTTGCATGGCTTGAGAGCCAGAACCTTGACGAATACAACGTAATCCATATCCAGGGTGTTATGGGTTCAGCAGCTCAGAAGGGCCGTTCAGGCGCTCTTGACAACAAGGTTGCATCTGATCCATCTAAGTGGAAGATCGTTACACAGCAGACAGCTGAGTGGAACGCAGAAAAAGCACAGCAGATCGTTCAGTCAGTTATCGATTCAGGCGAGAAGTTCAACGTAATCTACGCTGAGAACGATGATATGGCAAAGGGTGCTGTTGCAGCTCTTGACGCAGCAAACATTTCACACGGTGTTGGCAAAGATGTCATCATTATGGGATTTGACTGCAATAAGTGGGCACTTCAGGAACTCCTTGACCAGAACTGGAACTACGACGGACAGTGCAATCCTTTCCAGTCTGAGTACATTCTTCAGGTTATCGACGAGCTTGAAAAGGGTAATGAGCCTGCAGAGAAGACAATCGTTATGAACGAGAAGGGATTCGATGCTACAACTATCACAGCAGATGATGTGGAGAGCTACGGAATCTAATTCTCTGACTTAGAGAAATAAGCAATATCAGGGGCGCGACAGCGTACAAGTCGCGCCCCCTTTTTGAAGAAAAGTTGGGAGGTGAATCCACTCATTATGGAAAAAGCAGTACTTAAAATGCGTGGCATCGATAAGGTATTCCCCGGAGTACGTGCCCTGCAGGGTGTGGATTTTACATTATGCGAAGGTGAGATACACGCACTCATGGGAGAAAACGGAGCGGGAAAATCCACTCTGATCAAAGTCCTTACCGGGGTATACGCAAAAGATGCGGGAGAGATATTCCTCGGCGATAAGGCTGTTACTATCAAGTCACCGCAGGATGCCCAGAACATGGGTATAAGTACGGTGTATCAGGAAATAACACTTTGTCCCAATCTTTCCGTTGCGGAAAATATGTTCATCGGCAGAACGAAGGGAGCAATCCAGAACTGGAAGAAGATGAACGAAGATGCGGGAAAGATTCTCGATGAACTTGCAATCCCTGCAAAACCGGCGCAGCAGCTTGCCAGCTGTTCAATAGCGGTTCAGCAGATGGTTGCGATAGCAAGGGCTGTGGATATGGACTGTAAGGTTCTTATTCTCGACGAGCCTACATCTTCCCTCGATGAGCAGGAAGTTGCTAAATTATTTAAACTTATGAGAGACCTTAAGGCAAAGGGTGTCGGTATTATTTTTGTAACCCACTTCCTTGATCAGGTATATGAAGTTTGTGACAAGATAACCGTTCTTCGTGACGGTCAGCTTGTAGGACAGTATGAGATCAAAGATCTTCCGAGAGTACAGCTTGTATCCAAGATGCTCGGAAAAGAGCTTGATGATATGTCGGATATCAAGAGCGAAGGTGGAACATACGACAGGAAGGAAGGCGAGACTCCGGTCTTTGAATCCAAAAACCTGTCAAGTACCGAGGCAGTTTATCCCTTTGATTTTTATATTAACAAAGGTGAAGTTAACGGATTTACCGGACTTCTCGGATCAGGCAGAAGTGAGTGTGTACGCGCTATCTTCGGCGCTGACAGGAATCTTTCGGGAGAAAAGTTCAGAAACGGCAAGTCTGTTAAGATCAGCAAGCCTATAGACGCGATGAAGAAAGGTATTGCATACCTCCCCGAAGACCGTAAGGTTGACGGAATTGTCGGCGATTTATCGGTAAGAGAAAATATAATTCTTGCATATCAGGTGTTGAAAGGTGCCTTTCATCCATTCTCCAAAGCGGAGGCAGGCAAGTTCGCGGATGAGTATATTAAGCTGCTTGGTATCAAGACTGCATCAGCTGATACGCCGATCAAATCACTTTCGGGAGGTAACCAGCAGAAGGTTATACTTGCAAGATGGCTTCTGACACATCCGGATTATCTGATCCTTGACGAGCCGACAAGAGGAATTGATGTCGGAACCAAGGTTGATATCCAGAAACTTGTTCTAAAGCTTGCAAGCGAAGGAATGGCTGTAACGTTCATTTCTTCGGAGACGGATGAGATGCTCCGTACATGCTCGAGACTTATCGTTATGAGAGACAGGCATGTTGTCGGTGAACTTACGGGAGATGATCTCAACCAGAATAAGATTATGAGTACAATTGCCGGAGGTGATAGCAATGGCAAATAATAATAAATCAGGCTCCGGATTATTCGGAAAGCTTATTCACAATCAGATTTTCATACCCATAGCGGCACTTTTGCTGCTCGTATTATTTAACCTTATATTTGATCCGTCATTCTTCAAGATAACACTTGGGCAGAATGCGGCAGGAAATCCCGTATTATCAGGGTATCTTGTAACGATACTTGACTACGGCTCGGAACTTGCGATTCTTGCCATAGGAATGACACTCGTTACAGCTGCATCGGGTGGACAGGATATTTCGGTCGGAGCTACGATCGCTATATGCGGCTCTGCTCTATTAAGAGTATTATGCGGCAGGAATTCCCGCCCCGACGAGCTTCAGGCTCCCATTATTGTGGCTTTTCTTGTTGCCTGTATCGTAGGAATGCTTTGTGGCGCGTTTAACGGAATACTCGTTTCGATATTCAAGATCCAGCCCATGGTTGCAACTCTTATATTGTTTACGGCAGGCCGTTCCATCGCTGCCTGGATCAACAATAATGAGCTTCCTATTGTAGGTGATCCTACATTTGCGTATTTCGGATCGTTCTTCCCGGGAATTCCGATACCGGCTCCGGTATTTATTGCGGCACTTTGCCTGATAATAATCTTCCTGGTGCTTAAATTTACAACATTAGGTCTATATACACAGGCAGTAGGTATCAATCCTTCGTCCTCAAGGCTGAACGGTTTGAACCCGCAGTTTATCAAGTTTGTTTCTTTTGTTATCCTTGGCCTTTGTGTCGCTGTAGCAGCACTTATCAAAGTATCGAGACTCTCAACGATAAACTATTCGGTTATAGCAAAGGATATAGAAATGGATGCGATCCTTGCCGTTGCACTTGGAGGTAATCCTCTCGGAGGCGGTAAATTCAATATGTGGGCATCAATAATCGGTGCATATGTTATCCAGTTCCTGACCACAACCTTGTACAAGTTCAAGGTAAGTTCGGATGCCCTTTCGGCATATAAGGCGGTTGTTGTTATCCTGCTTGTTGTATTCTCCGCACCTACGGTAAGAGAGTGGATCGGGTCACTGTTCAGGAAAAACGCGGCAAAGAAGGAGGTGGCATAAATGAGAAACAAAATAAAAAATATGTCAGATACTTCCCTGCTTTTGTCGATAACTATCGTTGTATTTTTCCTTATGTACATCGGCGCCATTGTTTTTCAGGGAAAGGGATTTTTAAAACCCCAGACGTTTTTCAACATTCTTAACGCAAATGCTGCACTTATACTGATGTCATGCGGACTTACCATCGTAATGATAATCGGCAGTATCGATATTTCGGTCGGTGGTGTTGCGGCTCTTGTGAGTATGTGCTGTGCGGTCTACCTTGATTTCAAGGGTGGAAATGTGTTCGTTTCCATGCTGATAGCTCTTGCGATAGGTGTTGCGTATGGTGTGGTTCAGGGTTATCTTATCGCATACCTTGATATCCAGCCGTTTATTGTTTCTCTTGCAGGAATGTTTTTTGCAAGAGGAATGACAACTATAGTTCATACAAACCCGTTCAACGTGGAAAACCAGTCATTTGTTGCTCTCAAGGAGACACGTATCATTGTTCCGGGAATGGGTTCGGTTAATAAACTCGGTAAATATGTAAATGCGTATGTGGAAATAGGTGTTATTGTTGCACTTCTTGCTGTGCTTGTACTGTTTTTCGTTCTGCGTTATACTAAATTCGGTCGCGCTCTTTACGCCGTAGGCGGTAACAAGACAAGCGCTCTGATGCTTGGTATCAACGTTAAGAAAACTAAATTCATGGCACACCTTTTATGCGGCATTCTTGCAGGAATAGGAGGGTATGTATACTTCCTTCATGTAGGAAGCGGTGCTGCATCTCATGCATCAGGAGCCGAGATGAATGCTATAGCTTCATCAATTATCGGTGGAACGATGCTTACCGGAGGTGTAGGTAACATCATTGGAACGCTTTTCGGAGTGTTGTCGCTTGCAACGATACAGAGTATTGTGTCGTCGGCAGGTATGGATCAGGCTTGGTGGACAGGTATTACGATCGCAGCAATGCTGTGCCTCTTCCTTGTGATTCAGTCGGTTGTTATTGCGCGCAAGACAAAATCTTTAAAGAAGCAGTGATAATCAGCCCATGATGATGGACAGACCATCGGTAAAAATCATATACGTAATGATCATTGCTAGCCTCTGTTGTCTTATGGCCGCCTGTGGCGGTAAAGACACAGGGGCTGTCAGTGATATTAAGGAAAATAGTACGAAGGAACGTATTGTTGTCGGGTTTTCGCAACTTGGTGCGGAATCCGATTGGAGAAGTGCAAATACCGAGTCGATGAAGTCGGTGTTTTCGAAAGAAAACGGTTATGAACTTATATTTGACGATGCACAGCAGAAGCAGACCAATCAGATTACGGCAATACGAAGCTTTATACAGCAGGATGTTGACTATATTGTACTTGCTCCGGTTACCGAAACCGGATGGGATACAGTCCTTTCCGAGGCAAAAGAGGCCGGTATACCGGTTATCATTGTAGACCGTCAGGTGGATGTATCAGATGACAGCCTTTTTACATGCTGGGTCGGCTCCGATTTTGAACTTGAAGCACGAAAAGTATGTATGTGGATGTCATACTATTTTAACAAGAAGGGTGTTAAGAGTGAGGACGTTCACATAGTCGATATTCAGGGCACCCTCGGAAGTACGGCACAGATCGGAAGGACCAAGGGTTTTGACGATATGGCAAATCTCTACGGCTGGGATGTGGTAGCTCATGAGTCCGGTGATTTTACGAAGAGTAAAGCAAAAGAGGCAATGTTTGCAATCCTGCGGAATTATGATAATGTCAATGTGGTTTTTTGTGAAAATGACAACGAAGCACTTGGCGTTATAGAGGTTCTTGAGGCGAGCGGGAAAAAGTGCGGCAGCGATATTACAAACGGTGAGATCATGGTTGTTTCGTTTGATGGTGTCAATAAGGAGGCGGTATCTTCACTTGTTGCCGGCAAGATCAGCTGCATAGGAGAGTGCAATCCGCTGCACGGACCGCGGGTTGAGTCGATAATCAGAAAGCTTGCCCGGGGGCAGGAACCGTACAAGTATCAGTATGTAAACGAAAAGATTTTTGCGGGAACTTCCGCAGTACCGTCTATAATGCTAGGGGGTAAAGAATACAGGGTAACTGTTTTTAACGAGGAAAGTCTGTATGAATGGCCATATTAAAACTAACAAAAAGGAGAAGGAATTATGGATGCAAAAAACATTATAGCTGAAGGAAAATCTTATCTTGGTATTGAGTTTGGATCGACCAGAATCAAGGCAGTGGCAATTGATGCGGAAGGTAATGTTCTGGCCACCGGAGGACATGGCTGGGAAAACAGACTTGATGATGGAATATGGACATATACACTTGATGATATCTGGGGAGGACTTGCGGACTGTTACAGCGATCTTCTGAAGGATATAAATGATAAATACGGAATTGTTCCGACAAGATTTGCCTCCATCGGATTTTCCGCAATGATGCACGGATATCTCGCTTTTGACAAGGACGAAAAACTTCTTGTACCTTTCAGAACATGGAGAAACACTATCACTGAGGAAGCTGCTTGTGCACTTACCCGGGAATTTGGATTCAACATTCCGCAAAGATGGAGTATTGCACATCTGTATCAGGCGATTCTGAATAAAGAGGAGCACGTTAAGGATATTGATTTTGTAACTACTCTTGCAGGATATGTTCATTACAAAATGACCGGACGGAAAGTCCTCGGAGTCGGTGATGCATCGGGAATGTTTCCTATAGATTCATCTACCGGAGATTATGACAAGGATATGGTTGCAAAGTTTGACAAGCTTATTGCCCCTTGCGGTTTTGGCTGGAATCTTCTCGGAGTTCTTCCCAAGTCCCTTTCGGCCGGTGAAGATGCCGGAAGTCTTACGGCAGAGGGCGCAAAGCTTCTTGATGTGTCCGGAAAACTTGAAGCGGGTATTCCGGTATGTCCGCCGGAAGGTGATGCGGGCACCGGTATGGTAGCTACCAATTCGGTCGGCCTTCGTACGGGTAATACATCTGCGGGAACAAGTGTTTTTGCTATGGTAGTGCTTGAGAAGCCTTTATCGAAAGTATACGAGCAAATTGATATGGTTACGACACCGGACGGAGCTGCCGTTGCGATGGTACACTGCAATAACTGCACAAGCGATATAAATGCGTGGGTTGATTTGTTCAGGCAATTCGGTGAGATGATGGGATACTCCATTGACATGAATGAACTGTTTACGAAACTTTACAGCAAGGCTCTTGACGGAGACAGTGATTGCGGCGGACTCCTTTCGTACAACTATATTTCGGGAGAACCTGTCACCGGATTTGATAAAGGCGCACCTCTTTTTGTCAGGACCGCAGAATCTAAGTTCACACTCGGTAACTTTATGAGAATGCATCTGTATTCCGCACTTGCTGCCCTCAAGTCGGGACTGGATATTCTTATCAATGAAGAAGGAGTTAAGGTTGACAAAATGTACGGTCATGGCGGATACTTTAAGACAAAGGGTGTGGGTCAGAAATTTGCTGCCGCAGCCATCCATGCACCTGTATCGGTTATGGAGACCGCAGGAGAAGGCGGACCTTGGGGAATGGCTATACTTGCTTCGTTTGCCGATGGCAGGAATCAGGGCGAAAAGCTTGAAGACTTCCTTAACCGTAAGATCTTCGCAAATGCCAAGGGCAGCACGTTAGAGCCTTCGGCAGAGGATGAGAAGGGATTCGATGATTTCATGAAGACGTATATGGAAGGCCTTAAGATCGAGAAGGCCGCAGTGGAGGTTCTGTTATAATGCTTGAAGAATTAAAGAAAAGAGTATATGAGGCGAATATGCTTCTGCCCAAACACGGGCTTGTTACTTTTACATGGGGAAATGTATCCGAGATAGACAGGGAGTCGGGGTTGTTTGTCATTAAGCCCAGCGGAGTCGATTATGACAAGCTTACTCCGGAGGATATGGTGGTTATGGATCTTGAGGGTAATAAGGTTGAGGGTAAGTACAAACCGTCAAGCGATACTCCGACCCATCTTGAGCTTTATAAAGCTTTTTCCGAGATAGGCGGAATAGTTCATACACATTCGTCATACGCAACGAGCTGGGCTCAGGCGGGACGCAGTATCCCCTGCTACGGTACAACCCATGCCGACTACATATACGGTGAAGTTCCCTGTGTCAGGTGCCTTACCAAGGAAGAGATAGACAGTGCATACGAGACAAATACGGGACTTCTTATAATCGATGAGTTTCGCAAAATGAACAAGGATGTTATGGCTGTACCATGCGTTCTGTGCAAAAATCACGGACCCTTTGCCTGGGGCAAGGATGCAAACGAGGCAGTTCACAATGCGGTTGTTCTTGAGGAAGTAGCCAAGATGGCTTACCGTTGCGAGACAATCAACCCTGATGTAAAACCTGCTCCCCAGGAGCTTCAGGACAAGCACTATTACAGGAAACATGGTGCAAACGCTTATTACGGTCAGTGAGGTATCATATGTTTGATCAAACTACCGCCATGTTTGACGGGTACAGGAGTAAACTTAAGAAGATCAAAAAGAAAACGTACGAAGAAAGGTTCGAATCATTTTTTGACGAGAACAGAGCCTGCTTCGATGATATGACCCAGTACATTAAGGGACGGGAAGATACAGGTGTTGCCGCCAGTGAAGTGGCAAATATATTTGCGGAAAACATTTTCAGTGAGTATGCAAATGCCGGGAAACTGTCCGGAAGTGACAAGACAGATCTGTCACTGTTCATGATCTACTTTGTATTCCCATCCATACTCAAACTGGGTGATACCAACTCCGGGGTGCTGTGCGATGCCATAAGGGACGAGTGGAGAAGACGCACCGATAATCCGGCGTACGATTACACAACTTACGAGGATCTTCATGGATCGTTTCAGGAAAAGATTTTCGGGCTTTTCTAGCCTGATCGTCATTGCGTTTGTATTAATCTGTACATTACTTATCAAAGATACCGGAAAAGCCGCTGCTGTTCGATATTTGGCAGCGGTTTTTGCGGTTTCTTTTTTCATGCGCCCCTATTTTCCGGCGGGACGTATCAAATACCCGGATGGAGGCTTCGGCCTGTGCTTCGGCCTGGGACTTGCAATATGCTTTTATTTTTGCTGGACAATATGCGCAATAACAGGTTTTGAATTTGCGGATATATCTGTGTTCGGATCTTTTATTGTATTGGCGGTATCAGGTTATGTGATCAACAAATCGGTAATAAAAAAACCGTATATAACACCGGATGAGTTCACAAGATTTGCAGGCGGTTTTGCTGCGTTTTCAGTTGTATTTATAGTGTTTTATTACATAATCGGATTTAATCCGCTTGTGGATCCCGGAACGGAAAACTACATGGATTTCGGGTTTATGCAGACTATGTACAGGCAAAGGAGCGCTGTCATTTATGATATATGGTTCAGTAATTCCAAACTGAACTATTATTATCTCGGGCAGGCTGCAGGTGTTTATCTGACAAGACTTGCCGGCACCACTCCGGAATACGGATATAATCTGATGCTTTGTACATTTATCGCCTCTGTATTTACAATGGCTTTTGAACTGACATCGGGAATTGCAGGAGTGCTTATTCCGGATTTTAACCGAAAGAAATTGTCTACCCTTTTGGGAGGCCTCGCGGGCGGAACATTTGCCGCATTTGCCGCCAACCCGCACTGGATTATATATGGTCCCTTTCTTGTGGCGGCTAAAAAGCTTTTCGGTACGGATGATGGTGAAAGGTACTGGTTTCCGGACGGAACAGTTTATATAAATACTATGAACGGGGATGTCGACAACGGCAAGAACGAATTCCCGGCATATTCTGTCATACTCGGCGATCTTCATGCGCATGTTATCAACCTGATGTTTGTTCTGCCTCTTTTAGCAGTACTTTTTGGGTATGTTCTGGATGAAAAAGAGAAGGAGAGGGACAGATCCGGGGTTTATATGCTGATTTTAATCTCACTGTTGCTGGGCTTGTTTAAGGGCAGCAACTACTGGGATTTTGCGATTTACTATGTTTATGCAGGTGCGCTGATCGTATTTACGGATATTAAGAAAAAAGGAATGTCCATTGCGACAATAGGCGGGATAGGGATAAAGGGTGTTGTGGTTACAATTGTTTCCATCATCGCGATCCTGCCTTTTTCACTGAATTTTTCAAAGATGGAATCGGGAATGGAATTATGTACCACTCACAGTCCGATAGGTAAACTGGCTGTTTTGTGGGGGCCGGCTTTTATCATCTCGACAGTGCTCGCATTTCTGCTTTATTTCTCGCGCAGCGGCCGGGACTTAACGATTGGTCCCGCAAGAGAGGCGGTACTGGCATTTGTGCTTTGCACAATGGGATTAGTCCTTACTCCCGAAGTTGTGTATGTGAAGGATATATACGGCGGTGATAATAAAAGATTCAACACTATGTTTAAACTTACATATCAGGCTTTTGTGCTGTTTGCGATTATTTTCGGCATCACGGTGGCCATACTGATATACAGACTGTTTGAAGATAGGAGATTATCAACCGTAACAGCCGTCTGTTTAGGCGTTGCGGTTGTATATTTACTGCTTTCTGTGTCATATACTCCGTATGCGGTAAATCAGAGGTATGGAAATATACTGCATCTTTCTGACAGGAAGGGAATATCATCCCTCGAAGGCCTCAGAGGAGACCCATCATACGGGTTTGAAATGGAAGCATATGATTATCTGATGGGTGATGACCGCAAAATAATCAATATTGTGGAAGTTGCCGGTGACAGTTATACCCATGAGAGCGCTTTATCGGTATATACCGGAGCATGTACGCCTGTCGGATGGTATGTTCATGAGTGGATGTGGCACAACAACCCTGAACCTGTGCATGAGCGTGCAGATATCGTCGCTTATTTTTACAGGTCCGGAAATGAGGAGTTTTGCAGGGAATTCCTTAAGACTTATGACATTGACTATATATTTGTGGGACCTGCCGAAGTATGCAAGTATCCGGTAAACAGAAACGGATTCTGGAATCTTGGAGATATTTGCTGTGAGACGATTTGGCAGGATTGTGACCTTGCTCTTATAAAAGTTGACCGTTCAAGGCTGTAATGTGGTACAATTGAGTAGATTGAGTTATTATGCCCGTTTTTTCGGCCGGATATGTAAGCCGGGTTTTGGAAAGACTCTGTAAGGTGGTATGAAAATCATGGTCATCAGGATAAGATCATTAATCATAGTATTTAACTTTGTTCTTATTATGGTGCTTTTGTGTGCCTGCGAAAAAGAAACAGCTCCCAAGAGCAGTTTCGGTAATGTTGATCCTATGGAGGACGGGGATGTTCTTATAGATTCCGCAAACGGCGGAGAGGATGAGACAATAGAGCCCGAAGAGGAGCCGGAAGAAGCCGTTACCGGTGGCGGCTCAATGAAAACATCAATAAACCTTGATGTTGACAGACCCAATCCGGAAGTAAAGAGAATGGTCGGGTTATGTGATGCTATCAATATGGCGTGTGTTGAACAGCAGAAGGCATATACAGCCGAAGACAGTGAATTTGTGTGGCATTGTGTTCATTTATATGTGGGGGAAAGCACCGATAAAGATATGGGATTTACAAGAGTCGGAGACTCGATCGATGCAGATCCTGTAATAATTAATGATATAATGTATGCTATGTTCGGAAAACTGCGGCAGATGCCGCAAATACCGGAGTCGGCTATTGGGTCGGGGAATGGAAACCCGCATATAGACATAAGCAATGACCTTAAGTACAGGTTTAGTGGAGGTGACCGTGGGACATCGGCGCCACAGCTGAGGCGTGCGACGCTGTATTCCGACGGATCAATGGAGATGGAAGTAGCGCTTGTTGATTCCGAATCCGGTGATGAAACCGTGAGTTTTATATATACGATGAGGACAAATACAAGAGATACAACCTCTTCGGCAATCTTTCCGTATGAGATTACGGGGGCAAGACCCGCAGATGGTCTTACGAGTGACAAAATGAGCGGAACTCCCTTTCTTGTTACTGTTATGCAGGTTTACGGATACGATTCATATGACAAGGAAGATCCAAGATATAACCAGGTAGATGAAGTTCTGTATTTTAATTCGTTCCAGGAACATGTCCCCGGAATGGATGAGCTTAATGCGCGGATTTCTCATGAGATACTCGAATATGCCAATCAGCCGGAGGAAGAGGGCAGGTGGCATAGTATATGCTCCTATCCTGTCACTACGGATGGATATGTACAGGCAGCAGTTACGATTGCCTCTTATCCGAATGACGGCAGTGATCCGGATATATACTGCTATAATTACGATAAGTCCAAACGCAGGGCAATGGATATGAACGACGCTTTATCGGCATGCAAAATGACCGGTTCGGATCTTGTCAGCCTCGTCAATTCTTTGGCACAGAAGAAATTGCAGGAAGAGGTGACAGGTGATGCCCGGTATGAAGGATTTATAGTCAGAGCTGATGGCTCCGTTGATGTTTTCTATACTGTGATAACCGGTGAAGGCACTGACGGGATAGGACGGCTGGTTGCTTATAACAGCGAGACAAAAGATATAAGGATCGTATTTGAAGAAGGGGATGTTATTCCGGCGGATGAATGCGATGATTTAAAGCCTGTCCTTACCCATGGCCGGAAGGAATAATAAAAGATGTCTGATAAGAGAAAAATAGGTAAAGAGTTCGAAAGAGCATTTACCGAAGGAATGGAAAATAACGACTGGTCATATCTGAATGACGTAATAATAAAAAGTGTGGACAACTTTCTCGACGGGGTGGGAGACCGTATGAACAGTGCAATGGAAGGAGCTACAGCTGCGGTTCCGTTGTCTCAGAGAAAGGAAGATTTTTCGGGTAATACCGAGACTGCAAAAGCCCAAAGACAGCTTCATGAAGAGAGAGCCCGCATCAGGGCGCAGATGGAGCGTGAGAGAAAAGAGAGGGAGAGAGCAAGAAAGGCAAGAAGTGCCGCAAGAAAAAATCAAAAAGCCACTGAACTGGCATTCCCCTACAAAGATGTGGGGGCGGGATTATCCACGGTAAAATGTATTGTCGGCGGGATCGGAGTCGGAGTTACACTGATTATGGTGCTTACCGGACTTGTTACATCCGGTGTGGCAAGTATGTCTTTCGTTGTTCCGGTACTTCTTACGGGAACCTTCGGAACTATACTTGGAGGAGGAATAAGAGCGGATCGTATGTCGCGTCTCGCGGACCGCTATGTTCAGATAATAGGCAAACGGCAGTATATTGATGTAAAAACCCTTTCACTTTCGACAGGAAAAAGTGAAAAGCAGGTAGTCAGGGAACTTCGAAAACTTCTCAAGCTCGGTTATTTCCCGCAGGGGCATCTTGACATAAACTGCCGGACGCTTATATTAACTGATGAAGTATTCAATCATTACCTTGAACTGGAAATGTCCGGGAATAAAGATAAGGTTATAGACACAACGGGAAGATATGAAGACGAGCAGCAGTTCCCTACTTTGTCAGCCGAAGATTCCGCAGCACTGTCCGGTATGATCCGGGAAGGTAATGATTATATATCACGTTTCCATGCGCTTAATAACGATATTTCCGGTATTGAGATCTCGGCAAAGCTGGACAGATTCGAGGGACTGCTTCGTGAAATATTTGAACGGGTAAAGGAACACCCCGAACAGATGTCAAGGATAGGAGAACTGATGGATTATTATCTTCCTACCACGGCAAAACTTGTGGAAGCATACAAGGAATATGACGGTGTAAGTGAACCGGGCAAGGAAATCGTATCCGCAAAACAGGATATTGAAAATACCATAGATACAATAAACTCTGCCATGAGTAAGCTTTTGAACAAGCTCTTCAAGGATTCGGTACTTGATGTAACAACGGATGCTCAGGTGCTCAAGACTGTTCTTGCTCAAAAGGGTCTCTCGGAAGGCGGGGCGTACTCTAATAAGTGAAAGGAGATATACGATGAGTGAAGTAATTGATGCACAGGCAGTAGACAGCAGGGTGGAAGAACTCATAGCTTCTGCACCAAAAGCTGAAATTGTTGAGACGAAAGAAGAGGATCTGTCACCTGAGGATGCTGCCCAGGTTGAAAAGTATATGTCACAGATCGATATAAAGGATTCTCAGCTTGTATTACAGTACGGAGCAGCGGCACAGAAGAATGTGGCTGATTTTTCGGAAGGTGCACTTGCAAGTGTCAAGACGAAAGATATGGGTGAGATAGGCTCTATGCTCACAGGTGTTGTTACAGAACTCAAAGGGTTTTCCGTTGAAGAAGAGAAAGGCGGATTTTTAGGGCTGTTTAAGAGAGGCGGCAATCAGCTTGCTTCACTCAAGGCAAAATACGATAAAGCAGAAGTGAACGTTAACAAGATCTGTAAGGCTATGGAAGGACACCAGCAGGTACTTTTAAAAGATGTTGCCATGCTTGACAAGATGTATGACGAGAATCTTGATTATTTCAAGCAGCTTAGCCTTTATATAATAGCCGGCAAGAAGAAACTTGATGAGGCAAAAAAAGTGGAGCTTCCGCGCCTTCTTGCAAAGGCAGAGGAATCAGGTCTTCAGGAGGATTCACAGGAGGCCAGGGATTATGCATCCATGGTGGAAAGATTCGAAAAGAAGATTTATGATCTCGAACTTACCCGCAACATTTCCATGCAGATGGCTCCACAGATAAGACTGATCCAGAGTAATGACACCATTATGGCGGAAAAGATACAGTCGACTCTTGTTAACACTATTCCTCTGTGGAAGAGTCAGATGGTAATTGCCATCGGTCTTGAGCATTCTCAGGATGCAGCAAAGGCACAGCGTGAAGTAACGGATATGACAAATGAACTTCTCAAGAAGAACGCTGAAGCACTTAAGACTGCAACAATAGAGTCTGCGAAGGAGAGCGAGCGTGGAATCGTTGATATAGAGACACTTACCGCTACTAATCAGATGCTTATAGAGACATTTGATGAAGTGATGCAGATCCAGGCTGACGGAAGAGCAAAGAGACAGGCAGCCGAAGCGGAACTCGGTCGTATTGAGACTGAAATGAAAGACAAAATACTTGAAATAAGCAGGGAAAGTCTGAAAGTTGAATAGTTTTGTATATTTTGATTATTGTGCACTTGTAGTAGAGGCGCTGATGATCATATCTCTCATAATTCGTAAAATGACAAGAGGCCGCGTTAACAGGTGGGCTCTTGTCCTTATTGCGGATATAGTTGTTTCCACTGTTGCCGATCTTGCGGGTCACCACTATGAGGCTATGGGCAGCAGGGGCATTGCCGGTAATTACATATCGAATGTTTTTACTCTGCTGGGAACAACACTTACTTCAGTGATTTTCTGCGGTTATCTGTTTGCTATGATCGGAATCTGGCACATAATACGTGAAAGGAAGGCTCTCGCGTATTTGTACGTTGTCCCGGCTCTGATCATTTCCGCCCTTGTCCTGTTTGTCAATCCTTTTACAGGAATCATATTCCGGATTGACGGTAACGGGGTGTACCACAGGGGACCGCTTTTCTACGTTCTGTATGCCATAGCTTATACATATGCTGTTGTGGCTTACGTCAAAGTAATCAAATACAGAAATCTCTTCAATCTCCGTAAAATGTTCAGTGTACTTATGGTGTATGGAATGATGGTTTTTGCCAGTGTTGTGCAGGCGCTTAACCCTGATCATTATGTACAGATGTATTTTACTGCTGCCTCCTTTTTGCTGATGGTCTTCGGGATACAGTCTCCCGAAGAGCGGATGCACGGTACTACGGGGCTGTATTCAATGAATGCATTTGTTCAGGATATACATAAGTACTATGCACTCAATACACCCATCGGCGTAACAATGTCGGTAATGACAAACTACAACACACTGATTGAGATGTTCGGTTTTTTCTCCGTTCAGACCATAATTGTGGATACTGCAAAGAAGCTTGAAAAATGGGCAAGGGATGCACGGATAGATGCCGACCTGTACTATTTGGGAGGCGGAAGATTTGCAGTGATCTGTGATGAAAGATATGAAGCGAGGCATCTTACCATAGCACAGGAGATCAATTCCGTACTTGCTTCCGAAGTCGAGATTGGGGAAATGTCCGTAAAGGTCATGAACAATGTCTGTTTCATAGCCTGTCCAAAGGATATTGACAATCCCGAATTCCTCCTTGCATTTGACGGAGGCCTTGAAGCGGAAGTGTACAGCGGTGAACTCAGATACGCGGAAAAGCTGTTTGATAAAAAGCGTTTTGAACTTCGCCATGATATTATGAAGATCATTAACAGGGCATTTGAAGAGCATCTTTTCACACTTCATTACCAACCGGTGTACTCCGTGCGTGAAAACAGGTTTGTAAGAGCCGAAGCTTTTCTGAGACTAAATGATCAGAATTTCGGACAGATCAGACCGGACCTTCTGATAAGTGAAGCGGAAAAAACGAATTCCATTCATGCAATCACCGCCTTTGTTATAGAGGAAGTGTGCAGGTTTTTGTCGATGTCCGAATTCCTGCTTCTCGGATTTGAGTATGTGGAGATCAATCTGTCGCCTGTTCAGTGTATGTGGAGTGAACTCCTGACAGTCCTCTTATCAACTATTAGAAATTACAATGTTCAACCCAAAAGCATCTGTTTTAATATTACCGATGTGGACAGCCAGGACTCCTTCGAAAAAATGAAGAATAATATAGATGCTCTCGCCCAGGTGGGATTTGTGATCTTTATGGATGACTTCGGGGCAGGTATATTTGAGGTACAAAGGATTGCCAGGATGCCCCTTACAGGGATCAAATTTGACAGATCCTTTGTCAAAGAGGGACTTAAAGAAGGGAACTCCGTTGTATTTGAAGGCAGTCTCAAAATGATAGAAGATCTCGGGCTGGAAACTGTTGCTGTGGGCGTTGAAAATGAAGAAATGGAAAAACGTCTTACGGATCTTAACTGCGAGTATCTTCAGGGATATCAGTATTGCAGACCGCTTGAGAAAAAGGAACTGATAAGATTCATTCTGATGAGGTAGATATTCTATGGGTTCTGATATAGCCGCATATGATTATTGTGCTTTTATATTGCTGTGTATTATCGTGGTCTATTATTTCAGGACAAGTGTGCATGGCACCAACAGAGTCCGGATAATGGCGATGATAGTTGTACTTACTATGGCTGCGTCTGTATTTGATGCCACAAGGGTAAGGTTTGCTTCTATCAGGGAAGTTTCGGATATCAGGTTTTTTGCGGTAAATTTCGGTTATCTGCTTCTCATATCTTCGATACCGTTTATGTATCTTCTGTATATTGTTGCCACTACGGACACATGGCATAAGCTGACAAAATTTAAAATAGAGATAGTATTGTGTACTATTCCCATGGCAGTTAATGTGGCAATTCTGGCGCTGAACTGGACTTATCCCATAGCCTTTGAGATAGGCCCCGACAGAACGCTTACAAGACACTGGGGCTATTATATGGTTTTCTTTATATTTATGCTTTACGGTCTCATTGCACTGGCATTTTTGAAAAAAAACGTGTACAACGTCGACCGCAAAAGATATTACGTGCTGTTGGCACCGATTATCATGGTCACGGTGGGACTTGTGATAGGTGTTTTGGCCAGAGGACATCATGTTGTTTGCTTTTCTGTCGCTGTATGTGTCCTGGCGCTTGTTCTGATAAACCGGAGAGTTGAGGACTCCATTGATATTGTGACCGGAATGCATACCTACAAGGTTTTTGCGGAGGATATGTATACAAATTTCAGTACCGGTAAGCAAATGGAGATCATACTGATAAACATTACTAATTTCAAGTATGCCATGCGTATGGTCGGCTATGATTCTATGCTGGGGATGATGGCTCCCGTGTCTGCGGAAATACTCCGGATAATGAGAAAATATCACGCACAGTTCATGTGTTATTACAACGGTGACGGTAAATTTGCTGTTGAACTTTCCAGAAAAAATTTCACTTACGCCCATGAGATCGCCGAGGAAATATCGAATTCAATCAGACAGAATATCAGGATGGAGATATCCGATTTTGAACTGGAGATTAATACGTGTCTTGTAAGATGCCCGGATGATATTTCCGATGTAAGTGCCCTGTTTATGCTTATATCGGATCTGGATCTTGCAGAGGCTACAGGCAGGGTCCTTTCGGCTGAAAGCATAACCGGAACCAAAGAGTTTACCATGAAGAAGGAGATGTCTACCATAATAGACAGGGCATTGGCAAATCATTATTTTTCGGTTTTTTACCAGCCTATATATGATACGAAAACCGGAAAGTTTTCTTCCGCCGAAGCGCTTCTTCGCCTGCGTGATCCAAAGTATGGATATATCTCTCCGCAGCTGTTCATCCCCCTTGCCGAAAAAAGCGGGGCGATTCACGCAATAGGAAGTTTTGTTCTTGAAGAGGTTGTAAAGTTTATAGCCTCTGATGATTTTAAACAGTTGGGAGTTGATTATATAGAGATCAATCTCTCTGTAATGCAGTGTCTGCGCGGCAATCTGGCCGACGAGATAATAGATCTTACCAGAAAGTACAAAGTGCCTCCTTCAAAGATCAATCTTGAGATTACCGAAACCGCAAGCGGATACTCGCAGTCAAAGCTAAATACAAATATAACAAAGCTTACGGAAAACGGATTTACCGTTTCTCTGGATGATTTCGGCACGGGTTATTCAAACCTTATGAGAATAGCACAGCTGCCTTTGAACATTGTAAAACTGGACAGGGCTTTTGTTTTGATGGAAGAGAGCGGCGGAAATCACATTATTATCAAAAACCTGATAAGAATGCTCAAGGATATGAACTTAAGAGTCCTTGTGGAGGGAATAGAAACCAAGGAAATGGTGGAATCATTTACACAGATGGGTGTTGATGAGATACAGGGCTTTTATTATTCAAGGCCCCTTACAAAATCCGCATATCTGAGGTTTTTGAAAGAGAATGGGGCATAAATCATTAAATGTTTGAAATTTGCGCAATTTCTGCTATTATTATAGTGTAAAAAGGAGGAGATAAAATGCTTGCGACATTAATTCCTTTATTTGATGAAAATACAGCTGTGCGTGCGTATTCATTGTTCGCACAGAAAGAGAACTATCTGCTTAATCCGAGTATGCTCGGAACAGGTTCCCTTGACGGAGCCGGGGCTATATTGGGACTTGAGGTTGTGGAGAGTCTTGGCGCCGGAACACTTGCCGATAATCAGGAAGTGTTTGTGGAGCTTTCCAAGATATCCATGTTTTCGCCTATTGAAGATATGTGCTCTATGCCCCATGACAAGGTTGTTCTGCTCTTTGATCACAGTGTACCGGCCGAAGCGATGTACATTAAGAGACTTCAGCAGCTCAAGTTTATGGGATACAAACTGTGCATTAGAAAACTGGCCATCGAGCAGTTCGAGGAATATGCTCCGGTATTAAAGCTGCTTGACTATATTATGCTTGATTATAAAAAGCTTAATATGACTGCCGCCAAGAATTTCTTCACAAAAGTTTATCCGGGTATAGAGTTGATCGCGGTAAATGTTGATTCACTGGAGGATTTTGAAGAACTGTCGAAAGGGCAGGCATACTCGCTTTATGAAGGAGACTTTTACAGACTTCCGGTCACAAAGGGAAGAACAAAGGTTGCACCCCTTAAGGTTAATTACATTGAGCTTTTGAAGATGGTGAACAATCCGGACTTCGAGCTGACAAAAGCTGCGGATATCATCGGAAGAGATACCGCTCTTGTTATCGAACTTCTCCGTATGGTCAATCATATGGCGATCAATTCCGAGATCACCTCAATCAGACACGCGGCTGCCATGCTTGGTCAGAAGGAACTTAAGAAGTGGATAAATGCGGTTGTATCACATGAACTGTGTGCCGACAAGCCCAATGAGATCACGAGACTCTCGCTTCTTCGCGCAAAGTTTGCGGAGAATTTATCTTCCACGTTTGAGATGGCGTCATTATCTTCCGAACTGTTCCTGATGGGACTGTTTTCGGTTCTGGATATCATCCTCGACAAGCCTATGAAGGAAGCACTTCAGATGGTTAATGTATCCAAGGAGATTACGGATGCTCTTGTTGAAAAGAAGGGCGATATGGCCAAGGTCTTCGATTTCATAGAGTGCTATGAGACCGCATCATGGGCTGAGATTTCGAGACAGATGATTTTGTACAATATCAAGGAAGCGCCGGTATATGATGCATATATTGATGCTCTTGCCTGGTACAGAGACCTGTTCGGAACCGTCGAAGAGAGTAAAGCGTAACGGGTGTTATAGCTTATGATGGGGTATGAGATCACATCGATCGAAGATAATTGGATATTTATTAAACACGATTATCGGGATGAACTTGACGGATTTATAATGCTTATGAAGAGCATAGAAGGAGATCTTGACGGCAGGATCATCCAGATGGATGGAGAAGATATTCAGTATATTATTCAAAACGATCCTTACAATCTTGTTTTCAGATGGGATGTTAAATCGGGAACTGCGGTGATAGTGCCCGACTTGGCGAACATGGATGAGGTCGTCAAGATGCTGGAATATCATTTTAACAAGCTTAATAACTGACCGAAAGCTTCTCCTTTTTTGGAGAAGCTTTTTTGATGTAAAACATGAAAGATATGTATGCCGAAATAATAGTTGATATATCATGTGAAAATCTGGATCATACTTTTCAGTACAGGATCCCTGAAGACCTTGCAAAAAAGGTGAGCCCGGGGAGCCGTGTTCTGGTTCCCTTTGGAAAGGGGAACAGGGAGATAGCAGGTTTTGTTCTTGATATCTCGGAAAATCCCGGATTCGATCCGCAAAAAACAAAGAGTATAATTTCGGTACTTAGCGACGATACGCTTGTGGAACAAAAACTGATCAGACTTGCGTACTGGATGAAGAGCAGGTACGGGTCCACAATGAATCGTGCGCTTGCAACGGTTCTTCCGGTAAAAAAGAACATCAAGGCAAAGGAGAAACGATCCGTAAGGCTTCTCCTTGCTGAGGGGGAGGCTTCGGAAAAGCTTGCAACCTTTACCGAAAAGAAAATGGTGGCAAGGGCAAGACTTCTGCGGGAGCTGATTGATACCCCCTCCATCGACTACAGGCTTGTTACATCGAAACTGAACATATCCTCCGCAACCATAAAAGCTCTCAGTGACCAGGGGATTGTTGAAGTTGTAAGCGAGAGGCTGTACAGAAATACCGTAAATCCCGGATCTAAAACGGGGCCGGTGGAACTAAACGCCTTGCAGAAAGCTATAGCAGATGATTTTATCGCGGAATATGACAGCGGAGTGCGTTCAACTTATCTGATACACGGAGTCACGGGAAGCGGGAAAACCGAGGTCTACATGCAGATGATAGATCATGTTGTGGCCTGTAACAGACAGGTTATAGTGCTTATCCCGGAGATAGCGCTTACATATCAGACAGTCATGAGGTTCTACAAGCGTTTTGGAGATCGTGTATCAACGCTTCATTCCAAACTGTCCGACGGGGAGAGATACGATCAGTTTGAAAGAGCCAAAAAGGGTGAGATCGATATTATGATCGGCCCGAGATCCGCATTGTTTACACCGTTTTCCGATGTGGGCCTTATAGTTATAGACGAGGAACATGAACATACTTACAAGAGTGATCAGATGCCAAAATACCATGCCAGGGAAGTTGCCGGAAAACTTGCCGGGCTGCACGGCGCTTCGCTTGTGCTTGGCAGTGCAACGCCGTCAATAGAGTCATACCGGGCTGCAAAAGAGGGAAAGATTAAGCTTTATACGTTGGGAGAGCGGGCCAAGAAGGCATCTCTTCCGGCTGTGACGTGCGTTGATCTTCGCGATGAGCTAAAATCAGGAAACAAAGGTATGCTTTCTGAAAAGCTAAAATCAGCTATAGAAGACAGACTGGCAAATCGGGAACAGGTAATGCTCTTTTTGAACAGGAGAGGGCTTGCGGGTTTTGTGTCGTGCAGGGAGTGCGGAGAGGCTGTTAAATGTCCTCACTGCGATGTTTCGCTCTCAAAGCACAAATACGGCAAATTAAAGTGTCACTATTGCGGATTTGAGAAAAGTGAAACCGGTGTTTGCGAGAAATGCGGAAGCAGGCTTATCGGCGCGATGGGCACAGGAGCTGGAACACAGGCTGTGGAAGATATGATCAAAAAAATGTTTCCGCAGGCAGCGGTTCTTCGGATGGATGCCGATACAACAAGGCAAAAGGGAGACTATGAATCGATATTGTCATCTTTTGCAAACCGTGAGGCTGATATACTCGTAGGGACGCAGATGATAGTCAAAGGACATGATTTTCCCTATGTAACACTTGTGGGAATACTTGCAGCGGACATGTCACTTAACGCAAATGATTACAGGGCGGGAGAGAGAACCTTCCAGCTTCTGGTGCAGGCCGCGGGAAGGGCGGGAAGAGATTCGCGCCCGGGAGAAGTGATAATACAGACATACAGGCCGGATCATTACGCCGTAAAGGCCGCCATGACTCAGGATTATGAGGCCTTTTATGAGGAAGAGATCGGCTACAGAAGTCTTCTTGGGTATCCGCCCTGCGGGCATATGCTGGCTATAATGGCAGAGAGCGGCAACGAAAAGGAGTGCGCAGCTTACTCTGCTTCATTGGCAGATGTAATCAGGAATGGTATAATAGACAAAGTGTCCGTCATAGGGCCGACACCTGCTACGATCAGCAGGATAAAAGACATTTACAGATTTATGATATATGTTAAGAGCGAAAGTGCAGATACGCTTGTCATGATTAAAGACAGGGCGGAAGCCTATTCCAATGAGACGGCCTCCGATGTACGAATAAGCTTTGACCTTGATCCTATGAATTCTTATTAAGTAAACAGTAAAAGGAGATAAATATGGCGCTCAGACAAATCAGGGAGATCGGAGACGCGTGTCTTACGAAGAAATGCAAGCCCGTTAAGGAGATAAATCAAAGGACCCTGGATATTATAGACGATCTGCTGGACACGATGTATGAAGCAGAGGGAGTGGGTCTGGCAGCACCGCAGGTCGGTATATTAAAGAGGATCGCGGTGGTGGATACCGGAGAAGAGTACCAGGACGGACCTCTTATTCTTATTAATCCGGAAGTGTTGGAGACAGACGGTGAGCAGACAGACTATGAAGGCTGCCTGTCGGTACCCGGAAAGGTCGGAAGGGTAACCAGACCTAATTATGCGAAAGTTAAAGCTCTAGATACTGAGATGAATGAATATATCGTAGAAGGAGAGGGTCTTCTGGCAAGGGCACTTCTACATGAGATCGAGCATCTGGACGGTCATATGTACGTGGAAAAGGTTAACGGACCGCTTCTGACTAACGAAGAATTAGCGGAATTGCTTAAGGAACAGGAAGAAGAATGAAGATTCTGTTTATGGGTACTCCCGATTTTGCGGTCGGGATACTTGATGCAATTGTAAATGGCGATGTGGGAGAGGTTGTGGGAGCAGTAACACAGCCGGACAAACCAAAGGGCAGAAGCAGCGTTCTGATACCGAGCCCGGTTAAAGAGTATGCACTCTCCCATGGAATAAAGGTGTATCAGCCTGCAAAAATCAAAGCTTCCGAAGAGGTCGAAATCCTGCGGGGTATTGATGCTGATATATATGTTGTTGCGGCGTTCGGACAGATACTTTCCAAAGAGATACTTGATATTCCCAGGTACGGCTGCATAAACGTTCATGCGTCGCTTTTGCCCCAGTACAGAGGTGCGGCACCTATACAGTGGGCTATATATGACGGTAAGGAATATACCGGGGTCACTATTCAGCAGATGAATGAAGGCGTAGACACCGGTGATATCATTTCTCAGGAAAGAGTCAAAATAGCGGATGATGAGACCGGTGAGAGCCTGTTTACGAAACTTCGGGATGCAGGGGCAAAGCTTATTGTCCATACTCTTCAAAGTATTGGGAATAATACCGCACAATCTGTGCCTCAGGACGAATCAAAAGCCACGTATGCCAGAATACTGAAAAAGGAAATGGGATGCATTGATTTTACAAGGACGGCAGAAGAGATAGAGAGAATGATACGGGCATTTACGCCATGGCCCGGAGGATTCACATATCTTAACGGCAGGATACTCAAGATAAAGCAGTGCAAGGCGGAAGCGATGTCTGTTAATGAAACCGGGTGCGGATTTGTAACGGGGACTTCCAGGGAAGGAATAAGGGTTGCCTGCGGCGGCGGAACCGTTCTATTGATAACACGCCTGCAGCCCGAAGGGAAAAAAGAGATGCCGGCAGCTGATTTTCTGCTTGGAAACAAAATACCCGAAGGAACAAAGTTTGGATAAGGTAGGTGATATTTGCTATGAATTTTAATACGGCATATGGAATGGGGTATATGGACGGAAGCTACATACTCGTGATCATTGGTGCTCTTTTGTGCCTTATTACATCCGGAATGGTAAAGAGCACGTTTAACAAGTATTCAAAGATGCTTTCCTCATCGAATCTTACAGGCGCCCAAGTGGCTGAGGCCATACTTAAACGGGAAGGAATATATGATGTAAGTGTAAAAAGAGTTGCGGGAAGCCTCACCGATAATTTCAATCCATCAACAAGGGTGGTTAATCTGTCGGAGTCGGTTTATGATTCCACAAGTGTTGCAGCCATAGGTGTTGCCGCACATGAATGCGGACATGCAATGCAGCATAACGAGGAATACTTCCCCCTTAAGGTAAGAAGTGCAATATTGCCGGCTGCCAACTTCGGTTCAAAGTACGGTCTGTGGATCGTCATTCTGGGACTGATAATAAGCTTTTTCAGACCGCTTGTTTTTATCGGCGTCGTATTATTTGCTTTCGGAGTTGCATTTCAGATCGTAACGCTTCCTGTTGAGTTTGACGCATCCAAAAGAGCCCTTGAGACTCTCTCCCAGATGGGAATACTTGAGGGGGAAGAGATGGGCGGAGCCCGGGCGGTACTAAAGAGTGCGGCAATGACATATGTTGCATCGGCGGCAGCTTCGATCCTGTCACTGATCCGGCTGATTCTTATTTCACGGGGAGGACGAAGCAGACGTGACTGATGTCCGTATCATAGCGTATGAAGCACTTCTGGATATTGAAAACAACAGGTCGCCGCTTGCCGGCACAAAAGATGTACTTGCCAAGTATTCATACCTTGATAAAAATGACAGAGGGTTTCTAAAAAGGCTTATTGAGGGCACGATCGAAAGGAGAATTACAATCGATTATGTCCTTGATTTGTATAGTAAGGTACCCGTTACAAAGATGAAAAAGCAGATAAGAACTATTCTGCGAATGGGAACTTATCAGATACTTTACATGGATGTTGCCGACTTTGCCGCCGTAAACGAGACGGTAAAGCTTGCCAAAAAGAAGGGCTTTAGCTCTCTGTCCGGGTTTGTGAACGGGGTACTTAGAAATATACTGAGAAACCGGCATGGGATAGCGTGGCCCGAAAAGGGAGCGGACATAATAAAATATATGTCGGTGATGTATTCCTGCCCCGAATGGATCGTTAAGAAACTTATAGACGAGCAGGGTGAGAGTAACGCCGGAACACTGCTTGAACTCTCGCTAAGCGTAAGGCCCGTAACAGCCCGTGTCAATCTGTCCAAAACAACAGTTTCCGAAGCGTTAAAAGGATGCAACGGAAGGGCATCGGATGTATGCGGATGTGCGATAGTTCTTGAAGAGTATGATACGGTTCCGGATATTCCCGCATTTGCCGACGGACGTATATGCATACAGGATATTAGTTCAATGCTTGTAGGGATAGTGGCCGGGATAGGTATAAACGATACGGTACTCGACTTGTGTGCCGCTCCCGGCGGAAAATCACTTCATGCGGCGGACATTGCGGGGTCGGGGAGAGTTATAGCACTTGATGTTTCAGAAAATAAAGTCGCAGGAATAAGGGAGAATGTTGCAAGATGCGGTTTTACAAATGTTGATGTCTCTGTAGCCGATGCAACGGTGTATAACAGTGAGTTTTGTGAGATTGCAGACGTGGTGATCGCCGATGTTCCGTGTTCCGGGCTTGGCGTTATGGGCAGAAAAAACGACATCAAGTACAATTTGACCGAAGACTCAATCCGCAAGCTTACGGAACTTCAGAGAAGTATTTTATCCAATGCGGTAAGGTATGTAAAACCGGGAGGAGTTCTGATGTTCAGTACGTGCACATGCTCTTATGAGGAAAATCAGGGGAATATGCGTTTTCTTACGGATGAATGCGGCCTTACACCCGTTGATTTTTATGACCTTATGCCTGACAGGCTTAAATGCGCAAGTGCAAAAGAAGGTTATGTTCAATTGTACGGAAGTGATGCGTTAACCGACGGATTCTTTATCGGAAAATTATTAAAATGAGTGAAAAAAGAGATATAAGGTCATTATCATACGGGCAGTTGCGAGGGACGATGGAAAATATCGGTGAGAAGCCGTTTCGGGCGGATCAGATATTTGACTGGCTTCACAACAAGAAAGTCAGTGATTTTTCGCTCATGACGAATGTATCAAAAAAAATAACCGGTAAGCTGTCACAGGACTTTGAAATATACGAAACCACGCCTGTTCGGGTACTTGTATCGGGGCTTGACGGGACACGTAAGTATATCCACAGACTTCATGACAAAAACGTGATCGAGACGGTATTGCTTAAGTATGATTACGGTAATACCGTGTGCATAAGTTCACAGGTTGGATGCCGTATGGGATGCAGATTCTGTGCATCTACAATTGACGGGCTCGCAAGAAACCTTACAGCCGGGGAAATGGCGGGACAGGTTTATTCGGTTGAAAACGATATAGGAGAGAGGGTAAGCCATATTGTAGTCATGGGAAGCGGTGAGCCTCTTGATAATTACGACAATTTTACGGATTTTATCGAACTGATAAATGATAAAAAAGGCGCGAACATAAGCGGCAGGAATATTACGGCAAGCACTTGCGGGATCGTGCCTAAAATGTATGAGCTTGCCGAGAGAAAATATGCCATTACACTTGCTCTGTCGCTTCATGCTACCACCGACGAAAAAAGAAGGCAGATAATGCCGATCGCCAATAAATACAGCCTTGAAGAGATACTTGATGCCTGCCGGTACTATTTTGACAGGACAGGCAGGCGGATCACTTTTGAATACAGCCTGATAGAAGGAGTAAATGATACGGATGAGGATATAGAAGGCCTTATAAGGATAGCGGGAAGTGTGACTTCCCACATAAACCTTATACCGGTCAATCCGATAGCAGAGAGAAAATACCGCGCAACAAGCCCGCAAGCCGCTTTGGCACTTAAAAATAAACTTGAAAAAAACCATATAAATGTTACTATAAGAAGGGAAATGGGGCGCGATATTTCCGCATCATGCGGACAGTTGCGCCGCAGTTTCATTAAAGATGCCGACACAGGAGATCAAAATGCTTAAGACTTATTCAATGACGGATATCGGAAGACGGAGGAAACTCAATCAGGATACTGTGTATTCGTGTGAACATCCTCTTGGTAATCTGAACAATCTCTTCATAGTAGCCGATGGAATGGGCGGGCATAAAGCCGGAGATTATGCTTCGGCATATACGGTTAAAGCGATTGAGCGTGAAGTGGAGGTTTGTGAGGACAGATCACCGATTAAGATACTCCGGGAAGCCATAACCGTGGCTAATGTGGAAATATATGATAAGGCAGCTTCGGAGCCGGATTTTGCAGGCATGGGTACGACCTGTGTTGCGGCAACGATAGCTGATGATATACTATATGTCGCTAATGTCGGTGACAGCCGATTGTATCTCATAGACAAGTCAATTACCCAGGTCACAAAAGACCATTCGCTTGTGGCGGAACTCGTAAGAAAGGGGACACTGGATGCAACCCAGGCAAAGGGGCATCCGGATAAGAATATTATTACGAGAGCCATAGGTGCGGCGCCTAATGTGGATATTGATTTCTTTGAGGTGGAATTAACTCCGGGTGACATAGTTCTTATGTGTACGGATGGTCTGACAAACATGGTTGAGGATGATGAGATACTCAGCATAGTCAGACGCGGGGTAGATGTGGCTGACGCTGCGGAGAATCTTATCAAAATGGCGAATCATAACGGTGGGAAGGATAATATAGGGGTTGTTTTGGTTGAGGTAACTCAATAAGGAGAGATAAATGCTTGAGATTGGAACTTTTTTAGGGGACAGGTACGAAATACTCGAACTTATAGGCAGTGGCGGAATGGCTGATGTCTATAAGGCAAAAGACCATAAACTCAACAGATTTGTTGCTGTCAAGGTTCTTAAGAGTGAGTTTTCGTCCGACTCCGTATTTGTATCTAAATTTAAAGCGGAAGCGCAGGCTGCTGCGGGGCTGATGCATCCGAACATAGTTAATGTGTATGATGTCGGCGAAGAGAACAGGATGTATTACTTCGTCATGGAACTCGTTGAGGGCATCACACTCAAACATTACATTGAGAAGAAGATCAGACTGACTGCCAAAGAGGCGATCAGTATTGCCATCCAGGTTTCAATGGGAATAGAAGCTGCCCACAATAACGGTATCATTCATCGCGACATTAAACCGCAGAATATAATCATTTCCAAAGAAGGCAAGGTAAAGGTTGCCGACTTCGGTATCGCAAAAGCGGCAACAAGCAATACCGTTACTTCCCATGCGATGGGATCGGTTCACTATACATCTCCCGAACAGGCAAGGGGAGGGTATTCCGATGCCAAGAGTGATATATACTCGATCGGTATTACGTTGTTTGAAATGATTACCGGTCATGTTCCTTTTGACGGCGAAACAACCGTTGCTGTTGCCATAAAGCATATTCAGGAAGAGATGCCCTCGCCGCGTGTATATGTTCCCGATGTTCCCATAAGCGTTGAGAGGATAATAGCAAAGTGCTGTCAGAAGAACCCTGACAGACGATATGCAAACGTCGGCCAGCTAATCCGTGATCTGAAACACTCGCTTACCAATCCCGATGAGGATTTTGTAGTAATATCCGAGCCTGCGTCGGAAGGCGGTACCAAGAACATATCCGACATTGAGAAGAAACAGATCAGACAGCAGACGCAGAGCGGGATTTTGCCTGCGTACGAGAATGCTCCGATAGCCGAAGAGGGGTACAGAATCAGAGAAGATGAGGATGTTCCGAAAGCACGCAAAAGCGAAAGAGAGCGTGTCCGCAGGGATGATTACTACGAAGATGATGAATTTGATGATGTATTCGGCATAAGGAATTCAAAGCCTGCACAAAGGGAAGATAAGAAAAAATCGCCCTCATCCCAAAAGAAAAACAACAAGAAGGCAAAGACAGCATACAGACAGCGTCAGGATGATTACTATGAGGATGAACTCGATGATGATGTTGATCCGAAAATGGAAAAGGCAGTAACGATACTGCTTGTTGCAGCTGCCATCGTCATAACGATAATTGCCATTGTTGTTATCGGCAAAGTTTTTGGTGCATTTTCGGGAAGTTCATCGGGAGATGAAGGCGAAGAGCTGACAATGGAAATATCCTCAGGCAAGACTGTTGTACCGAATGTTGTGGGAATGACAGTTGCCGAGGCAAGTGACGCTCTTACAAAAGCCGGACTTACGGCAAAAGCAACCTATAAGGAGTCTACGGTCTACGATAAGGATTATATCGAATCCCAGGATATAGAAGGCAATACCGAAGTGGAAAGCGGTACGGTTTTAAACCTTGTTGTATCCAGCGGCAAGGTTGTGGGTGTAACCGTTCCGGATGTAGTGGGGATGACCGAAGCCGAAGCGAAGGTAATGCTTGATAATGAAGGATTTACACTTCAGAAACAGCTTCAGGAAAGTGACAGTGTTGAAAAGGGAAAAGTAATATCCCAGAATCCTCTCGGAGCAACTACAGCGGCAAAGGGAAGCGCCGTTACGGTTGTAATAAGCTCCGGAATGAGCGTGGAAACAGTAACCATGCCTGATCTTACGGGGAAAACCGAAGAGGAGGCAAAGGTTGTAATAGAAGAAGAGGGATTGTCCATCGGGACTGTTGCGGAAGAAGAATCCGATACGGTTGAAAAAGGTAAAGTAATATCCCAGACCCCGGCTGCCGGAGGAACGGTTGATAAGGGAACAAGTGTGGATATCAAGATCAGTCTCGGCAAGAAGACCAAGACATACTCCTGCTCCGTTCAGGTGGGAGCTCCCAGCAGCTTTATGGAGGGATCGGAGGCTGTCATTGTGCTGTTAAGTCCCTCGGGAGAAGAGCTCGGAAGATTTTCGACCACATCATTCCCTTATACGGTAAGCAAGAGCGGCATAACCGATATCTCCAGCGGTGTTATAACGATAACTTACCTGTCGGCAGAAGGAACATGGGAGACTACAAGCCCTACTGCGGTGACGTTTACCGAAGAGGGCGAATGATGCTTGGTAGGATAATCAAAGGGGTCGGCGGATTTTATTATGTATATACCGACAACGGATTATATACCTGCAGGGCAAAAGGAGTGTTCAGGCTTGACAAGACAAAACCTCTTGTCGGCGACTATGTTGATATAGATATTATTCCGGGGGAGGATATGGTCGGTAGCATAGCGGCTATTCATGACCGGAAGAATACACTCATCAGACCGAATGTCTCAAATGTGGATCAGGCTCTTATCATATTTGCGCTTGCAAGTCCTCCGCCCAATTTTGTCACGCTCGATAAAATGATACTGCAGTACATGACGCAAAATGTACCTGTCATTGTGTGTCTTAATAAAGAGGATCTTGATCAGGAAGCACTTGCAAGAAGCATAGTTAAGGATTACCAAAACTGCGGATGCAGACTGTTTGTTACAAGCGTATCGAGAAAAGAGGGAACAGAGGAACTTAAAGACTGCCTCAGAGGAAAGACTACAACGGTGGCAGGACCCTCCGGAGTCGGAAAATCGTCGCTGATCAATCTTCTTGCAGGGGAAAATAAAATGGAGACCGGGAGCATATCCCGCAAGCTTGAGCGGGGAAAGCATACAACACGGCATTCCGAGATCATTCCCATGGAGGAAGAGACTTATATAATCGACACGCCGGGATTTTCATCTTTTGAGCTGTTTGATATTAATGCTGAAGAGCTTCCGGGTTATTACCGGGAGTTTGAGGACCGGCAAGCATGCCGCTTTGTACCTTGTTCCCACACCCATGAACCGGATTGCGGTATCAAGAGTGCAGTGGAGTCCGGCAGTATCTCCCGTAGGAGATATGAGAACTACGTGTATATTTATAATGAATTAACAAAATCAAGGAGATACTGATAATGGTTATTCTATCACCGTCAATACTTGCTTCGGATTTTGCGATCCTGGGAGAGCAGATGAAGCAAGTGGAGGCAGGAGGAAATGATTATTTTCATTTCGATGTAATGGACGGAATGTTCGTGCCTAACATCTCTTTCGGTATTCCCGTGCTTGTATCGGTAAGAAATATTACGAAGAAAACACTGGATGTACATCTTATGGTAGAGTCTCCCGAGAGGTATATAGACAAATTTGCCGATGCGGGTGCGGATATAATTACGATCCATCAGGAGGCATGTAAGCCGCTCAGGGAAACGGTTGAGCATATTCATGAGCGCGGAAAAAAAGCCGGAATAGCCATAAAACCCGGAACAGACATTGAAGTTCTGGATGATTATTTCGATATCGCGGATATGTTTCTGGTAATGACGGTAGAGCCGGGATTCGGCGGGCAAAAATACATGGATATCTGTACCGATAAGATCAGAAATCTTCGGAAGCGACTGTCTGAAAGAGGTTTTGATACGGACATTCAGGTTGACGGCGGTATAACCCGTGAAAATGTGGATACTCCTCTGGGAGCAGGGGCAAATGTTATAGTGATGGGATCATCGATATTTAGGGGAAACATTACGGAAAATACGAAATATTTTTCGCAGTTGTTTAAAAAGTACAATTAACTTAACAGGCAGGAGAGCTGATATGAAAAATTATATCAAAATAGCACGCCCGGATCACTGGGTTAAGAATGCTTTTATCCTTCCGGGAGTAGCAATAGCAATACTTCTGACAGATTTTACGTTTTCGTATGACGTGATAGTCAAGTTTATTCTGGGATTTTTTTCCACATGTTTTATCGCATCGGCCAATTACGTTATAAACGAATGGCTTGACGCTGAATTTGACAAATATCATCCCACCAAGAAATACAGGCCGGTTGTTTCCGAAAATATGAAGCTGTCTTATGTTCTCTTGGAATATGCACTTCTGATTGTGCTGGGACTGGCTCTCGCGTTTTGCGTAAACCGGTTGTTTGCATATATGGAAATATGGCTTCTAATTATGGGAGTGCTGTATAACGTTAAGCCGGTCAGGACAAAGGATATTCCCTATCTTGATGTTTTGTCGGAATCAATTAATAACATGATAAGGCTGCTGCTGGGATGGTTCATCATAACCTCGGCTTATCAGCCGCCCATCAGTATTCTGATCGGATACTGGTTTGCGGGTGCATTCCTTATGGCGACGAAAAGATTTGCGGAATACAGGATGATAGGAGACCCGTCTGTTGCCGGACTTTACAGAAAAAGCTTTGCATATTATACGGAAACAAGTCTTCTCGTCTCCTCGTTTTTTTACGCCATGTGCGCAACGTTTTTTATCGGAGTGTTTATGATCAAGTACAGAATGGAGTACATAATTGCCATGCCCTTCGTTTTCGGCCTGTTTTGCTTCTATCTGTACATAGCGTTCAAACCGGATTCCGCAGTACAAAAGCCGGAGAAACTCTACAAGGAAAAATCACTGCTGGTTTATATAGCGGTGCTCATCGCCATACTGGCAATACTGACTTTCGTTGATCTTCCGATGCCTTCATACTGGACCAATCCGACATTGTTTGATATATGACATGAGAAGAAGTATAAAAGATTACAAACTATATGTATTTGATCTTGACGGGACGCTCTATGATCAGCCGAAATTACGGCTGATCATGGCAATGCGTCTTATGTTGTATTATATGATACATCCTTTTTCGGCAGGGGAACTGCTTATATTGCAGCACTTCAGAAAAGTTAAAGATACTTGGAACGGGGCTTCATCGGAAGAAGACATATACAGGAAAGTCGCGGATGATAAGAAGACTTCTCCGGACAAGGTGGCCGGTATCGTAAAGAGGTGGATATATGACAATCCGCTTTCGGTGCTTCCAAAAGTCTGCGATACCCAGCTTGCCGGATGGATCAGTGAACTTAGGAAAAACGGTAAAACCGTCGTTGTGCTTTCGGATTACCCGACAAAAGATAAGCTTGAGGCGCTCGGCATTGAGGTTGACGGGCAGTATGGACCCGACGATGACAGAATTAACGAGCTTAAACCTTCACCGAAAGGTCTGCAGGTAATAATGCAGGATTACGGCATCTCTCCGGAAGATATTATCATGATCGGGGACCGAAGCGAAAAAGACGGTGAGTGTGCAAAAGGTGCCGGAGTTGACAGCCTGATACTGGGGCGCCGGACCGCAAAGAGGAATTACAGTGAAATCGGGATATAAGTATATGATAATCCTCCACATTTTGCTGGGAGTATATTCTCTTACCGGAGTAGCGTCAAAATTTGCTGCCGGAGAGGAATTTTTGTCATATAAGTTCATACTGTTTTACGGCCTGTCGTTATTAGGACTGTTTGTATATGCCTTTGTATGGCAGCAGATCATAAAACATATGCCGCTTATTACCGCATACGCCAACAAGGGTGTTACCGTAATATGGGGTATAATATGGGGCTACTTTATCTTCTCGGAAAAGATCACAGCCCGAAAGCTGATCGGGGCAGCTGTCATTATTGCGGGAATAGTCCTGATTGTGACCGCCGACAGGGAAGAGACGGAACGGGTGGATATAAAAACTGAGGATGAGAATAATGGGGAATGATATCAAACTTCTTGATTGTACATTAAGGGACGGCGGATATTTAAACGACTGGGAGTTCGGAAAGAGCAATATAGTCAATATATTCGAGCGTCTTGTCAGCGCCGGTATAGATATTATAGAGACCGGTTTTATTGATGAGAGAAGACCGTTTGACGAAAACAGAACTATTTTTCCGGATACCGAGTCTGCAAATAAGATATACGGCAGACTTGATAAAGGCAATTCGATGATAGTGGGGATGATCGATTTCGGTACGTGCTCCATCGATAATATACAACCTTCCGGAGAATGCTGCCTTGACGGGATCAGAGTAATATTCAAAAAGCAGAAGATGTATGAGGCAATTGATTTTTGCCGTGCAGTAAAGGCAAAAGGATACAAGGTTTTTGCCCAGGCTGTTTCAATAACAAGCTACAATGACGAGGAACTTTCAAAGCTCATAGGTCTGGTAAATGACCTTGAGCCCTACGCCTTTTCACTTGTTGATACATACGGACTGCTGCACAAAGGACAGCTGCGTCATTATTTTGATTTTGCCACCGCGCATCTGAAGAAAACCATCGGGATCGGCTATCATGCACACAATAATTTCCAGCTCGCGTATGCGAACTGCATTGAACTTATGGATGATCCGCCGACAGAGCGTATGCTAATAGTTGACGGTACTTTGTACGGTATGGGAAAGAGTGCGGGCAATACACCGATAGAGCTTCTTGTCATGCACATGAATTCCTATCACGGCACCGGATATCACAATAGTCAGATACTTGAGGCTATTGAAGTTACGATGCTTGATATTAAGAGGAAGGTTGACTGGGGATATTCGTTCAAATTCTTCCTTGCGGCCTCCCATGACTGTCATCCGAATTACGTCAATTACCTGATGGATATGGGTAAGCTTTCGGTTAAGTCCATCAGTGAGATACTGGACTGCCTTGAAGGAGAGAAAAAGCTTCTGTATGACAAGGACTATATCAGGGAACTGTATTTTAAGCACCAGAAGCAGCAGTGCAGGGATTCTGAATCGGTTAATGAGCTTCGCTCATCTCTTAAGGACGCTGATATAGTGATAATGGGTCCGGGGAAGAACATATATGAGCAAAGAGACCGTGTTGAAAAGTACCTTGCCGATAACAAGTGTGTTACGATCTCGATCAATTTTATTCCGGAAGGTTATGACATCGATTATGTATTCATGAGCAACGCAAAAAGGTATGTCCAGCTCTGCTCGGCACTAAATGAGCAAAAGGATAAATCAAAGCTCATAGCAACATCAAATATAACAAGAACTCTGGGAGAGTTTGATTATACCCTTAACTACAGTGAGCTTCTGGATGAGGATGCGCTTATGCCCGATAATCCGCTTATCATGCTGTTAAAGCTTCTGAAAGAAGCCGGCGCGGATAATATAGCACTTGCCGGTTTTGACGGGTACAGGGAGACCTCGGTATCAAATTATATCAATCCCAATATGGAGTATTCATACAGCAGCACGGAAGCGGATAATATCAACACAGATACGGTAAAAGGCATCAGAAAGCTTAATCTGAAAAAGCCGCCGGTGTTTATTACGGAGAGCATATATGAGACATTATGATGCGGTCATTTTTGATCTTGACGGGACTCTTCTTGACACATCGGAGGGAATATTCAGGTCGGTAGAATATGTAATTGATACACTTAAGCTTCCGAGACTGTCGGAGGAAGTGATGCGAACATTTATCGGACCGCCGATCCAAAAATCGTTTGCAAGGATCTACGGCATGGATAAAGCGGAAGCCGGCAATGCCGCAGAGCTGTTTCGCAACAGATACAAGGAAAACGATCTTCTTCTTGCAAAACCGTATGACGGGATATTTGAAGCTATCCGTAATCTTAACGAAGCGGGAGCAAGGACTGCCGTCGCCACATATAAAAGGCAGGATTATGCCGAAAAGATACTGAAGCATTTCGGGTTTGACAAAGTGTGCGATATAATGTGCGGTTCCGATTTTAACGGAGTACTGACCAAAAAGGATATAATCGAAAATGCCATAAACGGACTGGGAATTTCGGACAGATCAAGGATCGTTATGGTGGGTGACAGCGATAACGATGCCGTGGGAGCGGAAGAGATCAATGTTGCATTTATAGGGGTGACTTACGGATTCGGGTTCGGATCATCCGAAGATGTAAATGTTTACAGTAATATCGGTTGGGCGGACAAACCGTCTCAGATAGTAAGGATTGTGTTATGAAAGTAAAGGTTTCGGAATATATCGCGGATTTCCTGGCAGATCATGGCGTTACCGACGTTTTTATAATAACGGGCGGCGGTGCAATGCATCTGGATGACGCGATAGGCCATAATAAAAGGATCAAATGTACATATAATCATCACGAGCAGGCCTGTGCCATAGCCGCGGAAGGATACGCAAGGCTGACGGGAAGAGTTGCTCCGGTATTTGTTACAAGCGGGCCCGGAGGTACAAATGCGATTACGGGAGTGTTGGGAGCTTGGCAGGATTCAATCCCCATGTTTGTTGTGTCGGGGCAGGTTAAGTTTGAAACAACGACAGCTTCAACAGATGTTCCACTCCGCCAGCTTGGAGACCAGGAGTACCAGATAACCGACTGCGTCAGCAATATGACGAAATATTCGGTTATGGTGACCGATAAGAATACAATAAGGTATCATCTGGAAAAGGCATGGTATCTGTGTCAAAACGGCCGGAAGGGACCTGTTTGGCTGGATATTCCTCTTGATGTTCAGGCAGCGATTGTAGAGACAGATGAGCTTGCCGGGTATACTCCCGACGGGAGTGAGAACATCACATATGACACAAAACAGACTGCAAAGATCATAGAGAAGATAAAGGAGGCAAAACGTCCGGTTGTTCTGGCGGGAACCGGAATAAATGTTGCCGGGGCGAGGAAAGAGTTCCTTGATTGCGTAAATGCACTGGGTATTCCTGTTGTTACAGCGTGGAACGCTCATGATGTTATGCCAACGGATCATCCACTTTTCTGCGGCAAGCCCGGAACGGTAGGCTTGCGCGGAGGCAATTTTATCGTTCAGTCTGCGGATCTTCTGATTGTCTTCGGATGTCGTATGAATATCAGGATGATCAGCTACAACAAGCATGAATTCGGTAAAGACGCATATAAGATAGTAGTGGATATAGATGCTAATGAACTTCGTAAACCTACGGTAAAGGTTGATATGCCCGTATGTGCGGACGTAAAGGATGTTTTTAATGATTTTGTAAAGTATCTGGGATCCGGTGCGGTATATGATAAAGATGCTCAACGTGACTGGCTTGCGAGGGCAAAGGATGTAAACGGAAGATATCCGGCGGTTATTGACAGTTATTACGGTACAAAAGAGTTAAATCCCTATGTGTTTTACGAAACACTATTTAAATGTCTCAAAGAGGGAGATGTTACGGTATGCGGTAACGGAGGAGCCTGCGTCATCGGCTTTCAGACGGCGATTGTTAAAAAGAACCAGAGACTGTTTACCAATTCGGGATGTGCTGCAATGGGATACGGCTTTCCTGCTGCCGTAGGTGCTGCCGTTGCCAGAAGAGGGGAAAAAGAGGAAGGCGTCATTGCTTCGGATCGTGTTATATGTGTGGACGGTGACGGAAGCTTTATGATGAACCTTCAGGAGCTGCAGACTGTCAGGTATAATAATCTTAATATCAAGATCGTTATTCTGAACAATAACGGATACCATTCGATAAGGCAGACCCAGCAGAACCTGTTTTCCGCAAGACCGCTTATAGGTGTATGTGACGGAAACGGATTGTCATTTCCCGATTTTGAAAAAGTGGCATATGCATTCGAAATTCCGTATGTGAGAATAGACAGTGAAGAAGATCTTGCTGCGCGTATTGCCAAGGCAATTGATACAGAGGGACCTGTTATGATCGAGGCGGTAGTTGATGACAAACAGAACTTCGAGCCCAAGCTTTCATCAAAGGTTCATGAGGACGGCACGATCACTTCGGCCGCCAATGATGATATGTTCCCTTTCCTCCCCAAAGAGGAATATGATTCGGTTAAAGAGTACTTGAGAGGATAAGACATGAGTAAGATATCAATTATTATACCGGTTTATTACAATGCTGATACTCTTATGCTTTTATACGAGGACATGAAAGCAAAGATTCTGGGAGAGCTCGGAGACTATGAAATAGTGATGGTTGATGACGGATCCGGGGATGATTCATGGTCTGTCATGAACAGCATCAGGGATATTGACGGTAATGTTAAGCTTGTAAGACTGTCCCGAAATTTCGGAGAACATGCCGCTATCCTTGCGGGACTTTCGAACTGCACGGGAGACTGTGCGGTTACAAAACAGGCCGATCTGCAGGAGGATTCCGAACTCATTGTCAGAATGTACGATAAATGGAAGGAAGGAAACAAGGTTGTCCTTGCGGTAAGGCAGGAGCGGGATGAGCCTGCGATCAAGAAATTTTTTGCAAATCTGTATTATGCTATTGTCCGTAAAACTATAGACGATAAAATGCCCAAAGGCGGGTTCGACTGTTATCTTCTCGACCGTCAGGCCATCGAAGTACTGATGAGGCTAGATGAGAAGAACTCATCGCTGTCCCTTCAGGTTCTCTGGATGGGGTTCAAATCGGCTAACGTGTATTTTCACCGGAAGGATCGGGAAGTCGGCAAGTCCCGCTGGACACTGTCCAAGAAAATAAAGCTTGTAGTTGATTCCATGATGAGTTTTTCGTATTTTCCCATCAGGGTTATGTCGGGAGTCGGCGGAGTTATGTCGGTATTGGCTTTTGTATGGATTATAGGAGTAATTATCGAATACTTAAATACAGGTACTCCGGTAAGAGGCTGGTCCACGCTTATGTGCCTTGTTCTGTTCTCGGCGGGAATGATACTTCTGATGCTGGGCGTTCTGGGTGAGTATTTATGGAGAACCCTTGATGCTACAAGAAACAGACCTGTTTTTATAGTGGATGATGTAAAAGAGGCAACGAAAAAGGAATGATGACAACATACATCTTTATATTTCTGACAGCATCGCTTATATCGGCTTTCTCGCAGATACTGTTAAAGACTGCTGCGGGAAAACAGTACAAGTCGTGGATATATGAATACCTGAATCCGAAAGTTATCATTGCATACGGCATTTTTTTTCTTGCCACGCTTATCACTGTATACTGCTATAAAGTTATTCCGCTCTCTGTTGGTGCAATGCTGGAGTCGAGCGGATATGTGTTTGTGACTGTTTTGGGGTATATTATTCTAAAGGAGAAAGTCTCCAAACAGAAGATTTTCGGAATGGCACTTGTTATACTCGGAGTCATTATTGTGGCGATCTGATAAAATCATGAAGTTTGTTAAGAAAAATTACGCATATATATGTGTGGCTTTATTATTTGCGATATTACTGTGGAGAGCTTTCAGAGGGTTTTGCTGGACGGATGAAAGCTTTTATATTTCTACGGCAGACAGGTTTTACCGCGGCGTTATCCCCCTGTCTGGGGAGTGGTACCGTACACAGATGTCATCTATAATAATGGTTCCGTTTTATGCTGCATTCATAAGCATTACAGGAGGCACCGACGGGATAGTTCTGTATTTCAGACTGCTTTATCTTGTGCTCTCGACACTTGCCGGAATATTGCAATTCAGGGTTTTGAAAAATGATTATCCCGAATATGTTGCGGTTATTCCGGTGATTCTCACAATGTGTTACGCACATCTTAATAATGCCACATTCTCGTATTATATGCTGTCGTATATTTTCCTGTCTATTGCTCTTACTCTGATTTACGATCATAAGAATACGGGAACAAAAGGAAAGCTTGTTTTTGCGGGTATTATGATTGCTCTTTCGGTATTCTGTATGCCCTTCTTTGCCGTGGGTTACTTTGGGGTAATGGCAGTTGTTATCGCAGCGGTTGTGGCAGCAGGATGTTCGAAAAAAGACGGAGGCATAAGGAAGACTGTATCCGAACTGAAGCTTTGGGATATAACGCTTTATACCGTTATAGGCATAGCTGTTCCGGCTGTTGCTTTTAGTGTCTGGCTTCTGATCAAGACGGATATTGGGACCCTTATTCAAACGCTTCCTTATGCTCTCGTAGACAACGAGCATTCCGAGACGATCGGATACTATATCAGAAAGCCTCACAGATGCCTTATGGAGGTTTTCGGACCATATACTTACATGGCATATGCTTTGTGTGCCGGATCCTTTATCTTCCAGAAACTGTTGAGAAAGCGTCCGTACAGCGATATAGTAGTCATTGCCGATACTGTTTTATTTGCTCTCATGACGGTCAGATCATTCGGATATACGGGATATATACAGGTAGTTTTCTTTATATGTATGATACCTGTATTCTTCGTATCGGAGAAAAAAAATGGCCGGCTGTTCTGGCTCTTTTCGATCCCGTCAGTTCTTGTGGCGGTTATCTATTGTTTCGCATCAAGTGATTTTCTCTATGTAATGGCAATAGGATGTGCACTCGCAGCTTCGGTGGCACCTTGTGTTTTGTATGATTATACCCGGCAGGGGACAAGTGAAGAACAAAAGCCGGTGGCGAAAATATCGAAAGTGCTGCTGCTTGTTATCTGCCTTGTATGTGTCGGGATAACATTTATGTTAAGAATGAAGAACGTATACAGGGATGCGCCGGTACCGAAACTTACGGAAAAGATTACATCCGGAGTGGCAAGGGGCCTGTATACCACACCGGAACACCTGCAGCAGTATTCGGATGTTTACGAGGTTATAGAGGAGTACTGCACGGGAGCGGATAAATATGAGATCATAAGCGGTAATCCCAAGGGAAACGTATTGTTCTCCAAAATCCTTCCATGGGGGTATATTGCTGCCGCTTCTGATTGCGGTTATCCCACAACATGGAGAGCGACGGCATATAACGAAGACCAGCTTGATTACTATTACGGGCAAAATCCTGCAAGTGTTCCGGATCTTATCATCGTCCTTGATACGGAGATTGGTTCGTATGATGCTGCCGGAGATACGGAGGATGACCACAATCCGAATCTTGATGAGATGAGTGATTACTGGAAGGACTATATAGAGAAAAAGGGATTTACGAGCACGAGATATAAGTGTGCCACTATTTACGGCAGATTAAGGGATAATTAAATGGAACGTGTTGTTGTTGGTATGTCGGGAGGCGTTGACAGCGCGGTCTGTGCATATCTTTTAAAAATGCAAGGATATGATGTTTACGGTGTAACGCTTCGAACCTGGGTAGGAGATTCGGGTGAGGAGAGCAGGTGCTGTGAGATAAATGATGCACGTGCTATCGCGGATGCCCTTGATATTCCCTATTATGTGCATGACTGCCAGGCGGAGTTTAAAAGCTGTGTTACGGATCCTTTTATTACAGACTATGTACGCGGAATCACACCAAATCCCTGCATAGAATGCAACCGGAAATTAAAATGGAATAAGATGATCGAAATGGCGGATAATCTTGGGGCAGCTTTTGTAGCAACGGGACATTATGCCACGGTGGAACAGTTGCCGAATAATAGATATACGGTAAAGCGTGCGGACAGTCTTGCCAAGGATCAGACATATATGCTCTACAAACTGACACAGGAGCAGCTGTCAAGAACACTCATGCCCCTCGGGCCCCTTACCAAGGAGGAGGTCAGGAGGGTAGCAAAGGCCGCAGGGATACCCGTTGCCGACAAGGCTGATTCCCAGGAAATATGTTTTGTAAGCGATGATGATTATGCCGGATACATAGAGGCAAATTACGACGGACCGCTTCCGGGGGAGGGCGATTTTGTTGATGAGGACGGCAATGTTCTCGGACGGCATAAGGGAGTCATTCACTATACCGTAGGCCAGAGAAAGGGACTTGGGATCGCATTCGGACATCCCATGTATGTTAAAAGGATAGATACCGCAAGGAATGAGGTTATTCTGTCCGATAACGAGTCGCTTTTTACCGATACTGTCGTATGCTCTGACATTAATATGATGGGTATTCCGGATATTGATCCCGGTACGAAGATAAGGTGCAGGGCGAAGGTCAGATACCGCCATGAACCTGAAGATGCTTATGCCTGTATGGACGAGAGGGGGCATTTGGTAATAAAATTTGACAAGCCAGTAAGGGCGGCTGCACCCGGACAATCTGCGGTTATGTATGATGAGAACGACTGTATCATCGGAGGGGGAATTATTATTTAGAGATAATGCTGTTATAGGCAATGCCTATAACAGCAAATATTTTTCACGTATTATACAAACGCCGGATATCGTTGTAACATTCTGTTTAACAAAAACGGACCTGATAAAAAACAGAAAGGGGACAACGATTATGAGCGAATACAGATTTGAAACGTTACAGTTACATGTAGGACAGGAACAGGCTGATCCGGCAACTGATGCAAGGGCGGTTCCGATCTATCAGACCACATCATATGTATTCCACAACAGTAAGCATGCTGCCGATCGTTTCGGACTTGCGGATGCGGGAAACATATACGGAAGACTTACAAATTCGACACAGGATGTTCTGGAAAAACGCCTTGCGGCTCTTGAGGGTGGAACAGCAGCTTTGGCAGTTGCAAGCGGTGCGGCAGCAATTACATATACGATACAGGCTCTTGCAGCTAATGGCGGACACATAGTTGCACAAAAGACGATCTATGGCGGAAGTTATAATCTTCTTGCACATACACTCCCTTTATATGGTATCAACACGACTTTTGTTGATATCCATGATCTTAAGGAAACCGAGAATGCGATAACGGATGATACAAGAGCTATATTTGTAGAGACACTTGGAAACCCCAACAGTGATATCCCGGACATTGATGCGGTTGCCGAAATTGCCCACAAGCACGGACTTCCGCTTGTTATAGACAACACTTTCGGAACACCGTACCTTATCAGACCGTTAGAACACGGTGCGGATATTGTTGTTCACTCGGCTACAAAGTTTATCGGAGGACACGGAACCACACTCGGCGGCATCATAGTTGAGGGAGGAAAGTTTAATTGGAAACAGAGCGGTAAATACCCCAACCTTGCAGATTCGAACCCGAGTTATCACGGTTTGTCCTTCTACGATGCTCTCGGTGGAGCAGCATTTGTAACATATATCCGCGCCATACTTCTGAGGGATACAGGCGCTACGATCTCGCCGTTTAACGCATTCTTGCTTCTGCAGGGTGTTGAGACACTGTCGCTCCGTCTTGACAGACACTCGGAAAATACGGCAAAGGTTGTTGAATTCTTGAGCCGCCACCCGAAAGTATCAAAGGTCAACCATCCCTCGCTTGCGGATCATCCTCAGCACGAACTGTACAAGAAGTATTTCCCGAAGGGAGGAGCTTCGATCTTCACGTTTGATGTTAAGGGCGGAAGGGAAGAAGCATGGAGGTTTATCGATAACCTTAAGATATTCTCTCTTCTGGCCAACGTGGCTGATGTTAAGAGCCTTGTTATACATCCCGCATCAACAACACATTCCCAGTTATCTGAGGAAGAGCTGAAGAATGCCGATATCAATGAGAGTACCATAAGACTTTCAATAGGTACGGAGCATATTGATGATATTATTGCGGATCTTGAAGCCGGATTTGCGGCAATTTAGAACACTGGTATAAAATAATAACTGTAAAAATTTGAAAGGAAGGTAATCATTATGTCAGGAATATACAAAGGAACACTTGGTCTTGTAGGTAACACACCTCTTGTTGAGGTAACAAATATTGAGAAGAAGCTTGATCTTAAAGCTACCGTACTTGTTAAGCTGGAATACTTCAATCCGGCCGGAAGCGTTAAGGACAGGATTGCTAAGGCTATGATAGAAGATGCCGAAGAAAAGGGGATTCTGAAAGAGGGTTCGGTGATCATTGAACCTACCAGCGGTAACACGGGAATAGGTCTTGCGTCCATAGCTGCTGCCAAAGGATATCGTATCATCCTCACGATGCCTGAGACCATGAGTGTTGAAAGAAGAAGCATACTTAAGGCATACGGGGCAGAGATAGTACTTACGGAAGGCGCAAAGGGAATGAAGGGAGCGATTGCCAAGGCGGAGGAATTGTCAAAGGAGATACCTGACAGCTTTATTCCGGGACAGTTTGTCAATCCCGCAAACCCTGCAATACATAAGGCAACAACAGGCCCCGAGATATGGAAAGATACCGACGGAAAAGTTGACATATTCATTTCGGGAGTAGGTACGGGCGGAACAGTAACCGGTACCGGAGAGTACTTAAAAGAGCAGAACAGCGAGATAAAGGTTGTAGCCCTTGAGCCGGATGATTCGCCGGTTCTGTCGGAAGGCCGTTCAGGTGCACATAAGATACAGGGTATAGGTGCCGGATTCGTACCGGACGTACTGAACACAAAGGTTTATGATGAAGTGTTCAGGGCAAAGAATGAAGATGCATTTGCTGCCGCAAAGCTTCTTGCGAAAACAGAAGGAATATCTGTTGGTATTTCATCGGGAGCAGCTCTTCATGCAGCTATCGAGTATGCCAAGAAGGCAGAGAACGCAGGTAAGGTTATAGTTGCCCTTCTTCCCGACAGTGGAGACAGATACTACTCAACGGCACTCTTTACCGATCCCGTCTGATATTACAAGACAAACAAATATTTTTACTGAATGAAGGGAAAGACCGGCATTTGATATGTACGGTCTTTCCTATTTTTATAATTACCTATTGACCCGGTAGGCAAATAGGTGTATATTCATTCCGGCAGGAAATTTACAAACAAAGTGTTACTCAGGTGGTGTTTATTATGGATAAAAATATACTTACGATCAGCAATCTTTACGTAAATGCAGGGGACAAAGAGATACTTGCCGGAGTAGATCTTGAGGTGGGATACGGGCAGACTCATGTACTTATGGGACCAAACGGAACCGGAAAGTCAACTCTCGGTCTTGCTCTTATGGGAAGCCCCAAATATGAGATTACAAAGGGAAACATCGTGTTTGACGGAGAGGACATTACCGAAGAGGGTGCAAATGAGAGGGCAAAAAAAGGCATATTCCTGTCATTCCAGAATCCTCCCGAGGTCCCGGGCGTCACACTTTCTTCGTTTATAAAGAGTGCTCTTGAACAGGTAACCGGCGAGAGAGTTAAACTTTGGGACTACAAGAAGAAACTTAAAGAGACAATGGATCTGCTCGGCATGGATGAGTCCTATGCCGAAAGAGATCTTAACGTAGGATTTTCCGGAGGGGAGAAGAAAAAAGCGGAGATATTACAGCTGCTTATGCTTGAGCCGAAGCTTGCCATACTTGACGAGACTGATTCCGGACTTGATGTTGATGCGGTAAGAATCGTATCATCGGGGATCAGTGAGTACCAGAGGCGCTGCGGCGGATCACTTCTTGTAATAACCCATAGTATGGGAATACTGGATAGTCTGCATGTGGACAGAGCCCACGTGATGGTAGAGGGAAGGATCGTTAAGACCGGAGGAAGCGAGCTTATAGAAGAGGTTAATTCAAACGGATATTCTAAGTGGGAAACGGAATAATATGATGGAAGATAAAACATATGTGGAAGATATAGACAGGAGTCTGTATGATTTTCGAAATGAGGATAAGGATGCATACCGCTTAGAGGATGGCCTGACGGAAGAAATCGTGCTTCAGATTTCGGAGGAGAAGAATGATCCGGACTGGATGAGACAGCTGAGGCTGGAGTCACTGAAGCTTTACAATGAAATAGATTTTCCGAAGTGGGGGCCTTCAATAGAAGGGCTAGATATTGACCATATTGCTACATATGTACGCAAAAACACTAAAATGGCTGATAACTGGGACGCTGTTCCCGAGGAGATCAAGGACACTTTTGAAAAACTGGGGATTCCGCAGGCTGAGAGAAAATCGCTTGCGGGGGTGGGAGCCCAGTATGATTCGGAACTTGTGTATCACAACGTCAGGGATGATGTCGCCAAACAGGGTGTTGTCTACAGTGATATTGAAAGTGCTCTTCGCGGAGAATATGCCGGCCTTATAAAGGAAAAGTTTATGAAGCTGATACCGCCGAATGATCATAAGTTTGCGGCACTTCACGGAGCCGTATGGTCGGGAGGATCCTTCGTATATGTTCCGAAGGGTGTGAAGGTGGATATTCCGCTTCAGTCATATTTCAGGCTCAACGCAAAGGGGGCAGGTCAGTTTGAGCACACACTGATCATCGTGGAAGACGGGGCCGATCTTCATTTTATCGAAGGGTGTTCCGCACCGAAATACAACGTTGCCAATCTTCATGCGGGATGTGTGGAGCTGTATGTGGGAAAGGGCGCGAGACTTCGCTATTCGACCATAGAAAACTGGTCCAAGAATATGTATAACCTGAACAGTAAAAGGGCAGTAGTAGAAGAAGGCGGAAGGATCGAATGGGTATCCGGTTCGTTTGGGTCACATATTTCATACTTGTATCCCATGAGCATATTGAAGGGCGATAACTCGCAAATGGAGTTCACGGGAATATCATTTGCGGGTACGGGTCAGAACCTTGATACCGGCGCCAAGGTAGTACATACCGGCAAAAATACGAGTTCCTATATCAATACAAAATCAATATCGAAGGGCGGGGGCGTATGCACATTCAGAAGTTCGGTCAGGATCGACAGGACTGCGGAAGGGTCGAAAAGCTCGGTATCCTGTGAGTCCTTAATGCTTGACAGCAAATCAAGATCCGATACCATCCCGGCCATGGATATACGGACCAATAAAGCGGATGTGGGTCATGAAGCCCAGATAGGAAGGATAAGCGATGAGGCCGTATTCTATCTGATGTCAAGAGGACTTGGAGAGGAAGATGCCAAAGCTCTTATTGTCAGCGGATTTGCCGACAATGTCAGCAAGGAGCTTCCCCTTGAGTATGCAATAGAGATGAATAATCTGATAAGGCTTGAAATGAAAGGAAGTATCGGATGATCAGGATGAATAAACTTCCGGCCGGTACGTTTAATCATCTCCGGTTGAATGAAACCGAAGTCGATTATGAACCGGGGTGTCCGGAAATAATAAAAATATCGGACAACGCAGAACTTGAATTCGACAAAGAAGGCGACAAACAGATACTTATAAATGTTCCGGACAATAGGAACATAACGGTATCAATGGCATACGATTTTGACGGAACGCTTAACGCACGGACCGAAGTAAACATCGGAGCAGGCGGAAGTCTGAAACTAATACAGGCAAACGTTTCCAAAACATATGGAAGACTGATAAATAGTGTTACAGGAAAAGTAGGAAACAGTGCAGGGTTTGAGACTATCCAGCTCTTCCCTGACAGCGGTGATATATACAGTGATCTTACGGCGGATCTTGTGGGACAGGAGAGCAGTGCGGATATAAGGTGTGCATACTTTACCGGAGGGCAAAGGCATCTTGATACGAACTATGTTGTCAATCATTTCGGAAGGATGAGCGAGAGCCGGATATTGGCAAGTGGAGCACTTGCGGATAAGGCATACAAAACATTCCGCGGAACAATAGATTTTAAAACAGGGTCGTCAGGCTCAAAAGGGGACGAGAGGGAAAAGGTCATTTTACTTGACGAGGATGTAGTAAACCGATCAATTCCGCTCATACTGTGTACGGAAGAAGATGTGGAAGGTGCTCACGGAGCTGCCATAGGGAGCCTTGACGAGGAAATATTGTTTTATATAAAGAGCCGGGGCATATCCCCCGAAGAGGCAAAGAGACTTGTAATATTCGGTATGTTTGAAAGCCTTCTGATGCAAGCGGGTAATGAATCACTTGGGAACAGGGTGCAAAAATGTCTGCAGAAAATACGAATGTAAGAACAAATGAAGATATAAGGAACGATTTTGTGCTTATATCTCAAAATGAATATGCATACCTTGATAATGCCGCCACATCCCAAAAGCCGGTGTGCGTTATTGAGGCTGAAAAGAGATTTTATACGGATATGAATGCAAACCCGATGCGGGGATTTTATCCGCTAAGTCTTGAAGCAACGGCTGCATACGAGAATGCCAGAGGATGCGTGGCAGATTTTATCGGTGCTTCGTGTCCCGAAGAAGTTGTGTTTACGAGAAATGCCACAGAAAGCATCAATCTTGTGGCCTACAGCTGGGGCCTTAATAATATCAGTGAGGGTGATGAGATTGCCGTATCCGTATCGGAGCATCACAGCAACATGCTTCCATGGCAGATGGTATCAAAGGCTACCGGAGCAAAGCTTAATTATATAAAATGTGAGCCTGACGGAAACTTCTCTGATGAAGAACTTGAAAGAGCGATCAACAGTAGAACAAAACTTGTTGCCATCACCCATGTATCCAATGTTCTCGGAAGACGCAATCCCATAGAAAAGATTGCCGAAATGGCACATTCATATGACGCTTACGTACTTGTTGATGCATCACAGAGCATTCCCCATATGAAGATCGATGTACAAAAGCTGGGAGCTGATTTTCTGGCCTTTTCCGGACATAAGCTTCTGGCGCCTATGGGAATAGGAGTTTTGTACGGGAGAAAATCACTTCTTGAAGATATGCCGCCCTTTCTTACAGGCGGCGAAATGATAGAGAGCGTAAGACTGGACGGTGCGACATATGCGGAAGTTCCGCATAAGTTTGAAGCGGGCACAGTAAATGCTGCCGGAGCATATGCACTTTCCGAGGCAATAAAGTACATAAACGGCATAGGATACGAATACATTAAGGAGAGAGACAGGGCTCTTACGGCAAAGGCGATGGAGGCGCTTCGTAAAACAGAGCATGTCCGTATACTGGGGAGTGAGGATCCTTATGATCATAACGGAATAATCAGTTTTACGATCGATAACGTTCATCCTCATGATATTTCGGAAGTGCTTGCGCAGGATAAGGTATGTATTAGAGCCGGGCATCACTGCGCCCAGCCGCTTTTGGAACATTTAAAAATCATCTCCTGTGCAAGGGCAAGCATAATGTTTTATAATAGCGAGGATGAGGTCGAAAGGTTCATAGAGTCTGTGGCAAGTGTCAGGAGAAGACTCGGATGGGCTTAGGACCGCGTTAATCTGGTATCATAAACGAAATAGTTTATTTCTTTTACGATAGATTCGGAGACGGATATGGATAGCAGAAATCTATACAATGAAATACTTACAGAGCATAATATGAGACCGTATTACAAGCATGAACTCGAAGATGCCGATCTTGTTCTTGAAGGAGTGAATCCGAACTGCGGGGACGATATATGGCTGAAATTAAAGCTTGACGGAGATGTTATAACGGATGGTGCTTTTGTCGGGGACGGATGCGCAGTCTCCCAGGCATCTGCGGATATAATGCTTGGACTTGTTATCGGCAAGACAAAGAGTGAAGCGATAAGGCTCATCGATATGTTCACAAGAATGATAAAGGGTGAGGCCGGCGAGGAAGAGATCGAAGAGCTTGAAGAAGCTTCGGCACTAAAAGATATATCCCATATGCCTGCAAGAGTAAAATGTGCGGTTCTCGGATGGCATACACTTGAGGAAATGATAGGTGATAAAGGCGGTGATGAGTCATGATGATCTCGACTAAAGGAAGATATGCCATAAGAGTGATGACTGAACTTGCGGGACATGATTCTGATGAAAGGATTCCGCTTAAAGATATTGCAACGAGCCAGAACATCTCTCTTAAATATCTGGAAAGCATTATGTCACTGCTTGTAAAGAATAATCTTGTGGATGGCGTGTCCGGAAAAGGCGGAGGGTACAGGCTTCTAAGACCGGCAGATAAGTACAGCCTGCTTGAAATATTAAAAGTAACCGAAGGTGACGTAGAGCCGGTATCATGTACCGCGATGGAAGGCGGAGAATGCGACAGACTCGGGAAGTGTCCCACATATCCGGTATGGAAAGAGTTATCGGATCTGATAACGGATTTTCTCGGAAATAAAACACTTTACGATCTTATGGGAGAAGAAAAATGACACTTAATCAGCTGAAATATGCAATCGCTATATCCAAAGAAAATTCGCTTAACGATGCGGCCAAGAAACTGTTTATATCCCAGCCGTCTCTTACAGGTGCAATGCACGCCCTTGAGGACGAAATAGGGTTTGATATCTTTATAAGGTCAAAAAGCGGAATTTCCCTCACCGTAAAGGGCGCCGAATTTATAGGTTATGCCAAATCGGTTGTTGAGCAATATGATATCCTGGATGCGAAATATATATCCAAAACGGATATCAAGAGGCATTTCAGTGTTTCTATGCAGCACTATTCGTTTGCGGTTAACGCATTCGTCGAAATGGTCAAGGAATTCGGATATGAGGAATATGAATTCGAAGTACATGAAACGAAGACACACGAGATAATCAAAAATGTCCGAAATCAGAAGAGCGAGCTCGGTGTCATATATATGAATGATTTTAACAGGAAGGTATTAACAAAGGTGCTTTCAGAAGAAGGACTTGAGTTTACCCCGCTGTTTGATTGCGGAATATGCGTATATATCGGCAAGAACAATCCACTTGCAAAAGAAAAGCTTAAATCGAAAGAGTCTATAACATTTGAAGAACTTGATGATTATCCGTGCCTTGTATTTGACCAGGGCGAGTATAACTCGGCATACTATGCCGAAGAGGTTATGAGCACACACGAATATAAGCAGATCATCCGGGCAAATGACAGGGCAACCATGCTTAACCTTATAAGCGGGCTGAACGGTTATACACTGTGCTCGGGAATACTGTGCGGCGATCTCAACGGAGACGAATACTGCGCTATCAAGCTTGATACCGATGAGAAAATGACGATAGGATATATATCCCGCAAATCATCGATAATCAGCGAGATAGGGCAGCGGTATATTGAAGAAATTTCCAAGTACAAGGATATGGCGCTGATTTAAGTCTAAGCAGTTCTTTATTTATAAACAGTGTAACTATTCCCATTGTACCAACAATCATCATCAAAACATTTAAGTTAATGGCTTTGATTGCGGACAGGGGTGTCAGTATGCTCAAAAGGATCATGGCGGCTGCGCCGCCAATAGCAAAGTACAGCCGCCATTTGGGTAGTAAGAGCATACCGGCATACATCATTATAAAAACAATAAGTGCGTTAATCATGGTTATTTTGTGCTTCTGGTTAATAATAAGTGTAGTTGCCATGAGGCGGATCAGATATTTGTTATCGATCAGGGGCAGATCGTCCAGCAGGGAAGACATGAAGAACTTGCCGCCATCGACGGGTTGTACAAAAACTTTGTAAGCGACAGGCGTGAAGCCGCAAGCTGGAAAGTACACAGTTTGTAAATCTCACGTTTATTGTGTATAATTTCATCTGTATATTTGACTAAGATTGCTGAACTATATGGTGTAGCGATCTTTAAATGGTGAGGTTTACTCATAACCCAGAGGAGAGCAGGTATGGAATTTACAATGATCGAAACAGGATGGCTGTCGATATTACCTCCGCTTATAGCAATAGTTCTGGCGCTGATAACCAAGGAAGTTTATTCTTCTTTGTTTATCGGCGTCTTTTCGGGTATGCTCATATACAGCTTTTACAGCGGGAATTCAATTATATACGCTGCAAGGCTAACATTTGACATGATGAGCTCCAAGATAGCCGATAATGCATACATGATCATATTTCTGGCACTTCTGTGGGCAGTTGTCATGCTTGTTACAAAGTCCGGAGGAAGCCTTGCTTACGGCAAATGGGCCGGAGAGAAGATCAAAAACAAGAGGGCAGCTGCATTTGCAACCTCGCTTCTCGGAATACTCATATTCATTGATGACGGATTTAACTGCCTGACTGTCGGAACGGTTATGCGCCCAATCACGGACAGGCTTAAGATATCAAGAGAAAAACTGGCATATATAATAGACGCCACTGCGGCACCTGTGTGTATCATAGCACCGGTATCAAGCTGGGCTGTTGCGGTTGCAAGTGAAGTCAGCGAAAAGAACGGCTTTAATGTTTTTCTTTCGACTATTCCGTACAATTTCTATGCACTGATGACAATAATCATGGTATTTTTCATCTCATTTACCGGCAGAGACTTCGGCCCCATGAAAAAGGCTGAAGAGAGAGCAGGACAGGAGAGCGTATCCCAAAATGAAGGAGCAGAATCAGCCGAATCTAAAGGGAAGGTTGTGGATCTTGCATTACCTATCCTTGTGCTTATAGTATGTGCCATACTTGGCATGGCCTATGTCGGAGGGTTCTTTGAAGGAGTCGGTTTTTCGGAAGCTATCGGCTATAATCCGACAGCAGGGCTTTCTCTCGGTGCATTTGCCGGACTGATATGTGCCCTTATACTGTATCTTCCGAGAAAACTTATGAAACCGAAGGAGTTTATGGACTGCATTGTCGGAGGGATCAGTAACATTGTTCCGCCGATGCTCATTCTTATACTTTCATGGACGCTTGGGGGAGTATGCAGGCAGCTTATCGGAACCGGTGTATTTATTTCGGGATTTGTGAATGATTCCAATCTTCATCTTGGAGTACTTCCTTTCCTGATATTTGTAATTGCAGCACTTATGAGCTTCTCAATGGGTACGTCGTGGGGAACCTTCGGTATGCTTATCCCTATCATCACAATGATATGCGAGGCGGACGGAGCAGGAGCAATGCTCATCCCGGCGCTGGGAGCAACCCTTGCGGGGTCTGTGTACGGAGATCACTGTTCACCCATATCCGATACGACGATACTGGCTTCTACCGGGGCTGACTGCAAGCATATAAGCCATGTGGAGACGCAGTTGCCTTACGCGACGCTTGTCGCAGTAGTTTGCGCTGTGGGTTATCTTATTACCGGATTTATGCTCACACCTTGGATTGCAATCGTGGTTGAGGTCGTACTGCTTGTAGCGGCAATTTTTTTTCTTGGCGGAGCCGGGGAGAGATTTTTCAAGGGAGATAAGACGTGAACAAAGAGATTTCCGAATTGTTTATGTACGGAAGCCTGGATGAGAACAGTATTCTTAGCAGACTTGGCTATATTTTTGAAGTTATTGAGAGAGGAGAATATAACCGGACTGAGGTTGTAAGAGATATTAAGGCCCAGTTAAAGAGACTGCTCGTACTTGGCACCGACTACGGATTTGATGATAATCTGTGGCATAATTATATTGCCTTCTTCCTGATGATGAGTGAGAATCCTTTTTCCCTTGTATGTGAGAAGAGTACTATAACCGAGGGAACGGTAACTAAAATAGTTAAGGAAGATTTGTCCCATATCAGAAAAATATTTTTCTATGATTTTGCCGAAGTAGAGAAAAAGCTGGGAATCCGCTGTTTTTCCTTAATGGAAGATTACCGGGCGGTCAAAAAAAACAGGAAGATATATAACTGGAATGTAAGCGAAAAGGTGCAGGCACTTTCGAAGAAACTGGAAGATGCCGCTGATGACGAGGCGTTCTACCGGGCTGTCACCGATTTCTACCGTGATCACGGAGTAGGACTGCTCGGACTTAACAAGGCATTCCGCGTGGAGGAAAAATCATCCGGCGGAATTGATTTTATTGCGATCAACAATATGGACGAGGTATCCCTTGATGATCTTGTGGGATACGAGATACAAAAGAAGAAGCTGATCGAGAATACCGAGGCATTTGTAGGAGGAGCCCGTGCAAATGATGTATTGCTGTTCGGAGACAGCGGAACTGGAAAATCAACGAGCGTAAAGGCTATAATAAACAGGTATTATGACAGCGGCCTTCGGATGATCGAACTGTATAAGCATCAGTTCAAGTATCTGTCGACCATCATATCAACCATCAAAAACAGAAACTATAAGTTTATTATCTTCATGGATGATCTGTCGTTTGAAGAGAACGAGATAGAGTACAAATATCTGAAAGCTGTCATAGAAGGGGGCGTAGAGACAAGACCGGATAATATTCTGATCTATGCAACCTCAAACAGAAGGCATCTTATCAAGGAAACATGGAACGATAAGGATGACCATACAAATCAGGAGGATATTCATCACTCCGACACAGTAGAAGAAAAGCTGTCTCTCGTTAACAGGTTCGGTATCACAATCGGATATATGAAACCGATGCCGAAGGAATATGAGAATATCGTCGTAACCCTTGCGAAAAGGGCCGGATTATCCATGGATGAGGCGGAACTTAAGAGGGAAGCGATGGTATGGGAAATGTCTCATGGCGGTATTTCCGGAAGGACAGCGCAGCAATTCATCAATTACCTTATATATCGGAATAAGAACTAAAGAAGTAAATGGGTATGGATTTTTTGGTCGGAGAGTGATATCATACTGTATTGTTAGTGAATGCTAACAGTAGAACTGTAACAATACGACACAGAATTGCCTAAAGAGCAGTCGAGCGTTAGCGATATCTAACAAGAATAGCAAAGGGAGGAGATCGGCGATGAAACTAAGTGAAGTTAAGACCGGTAAACATGGATTAATAGGCTCACTGGGACATGATGAGAGGTTCTTAAACAGGATAATATCCAGAGGGCTGACAGAGGGAGCAAAATTTCAAGTCGTTAAAAATGACAGAAAGATGCCTGTGCTTGTCTATGTAAGGGAGACACTGCTTGCTCTTAACAGGAAAGATTGTGAAAGAATTGAGGTTGAGGAGGTAAGATGATGAACTGTATAGCACTGCTGGGTCAACCTAATTCCGGTAAATCTACTGTTTTTAACCAGCTGACAGGGTCCAGACAGCATGTCGGAAACTGGCCGGGCAAGACGGTTGAGAAGAAGGACGGAACCTATACCTATAATAACGTGAAATACACTCTGGTGGATCTGCCGGGAAGCTACGGCCTGTCCGGTAATTCCGATGAGGAGATCATAAGGCATTAAAGCGAATAAGGGGAGGGTTTAAGAAGAAGTGAGCATATAAGAGGTTGTAGAACCTCTTATTTTGCATTAAAAGAAAAAATCAAAAAAATTTTATGTCATAGTCTTGACACGAGCGGGTACCGGTAATACCGGTGCAATGGCTAATGCTGTAGCGGAAGGCGTGAAGTCAGCGGGAGCTGAGGCTGCCCTGTTAGGTCCGGCTGAGTTTGGACCTGATAAGCTTGCGGAATATGATGCGGTAGCTTTCGGGTGCCCTGCAATGGGAACAGAGGTTCTTGAGGAGGGTGAATATGAGCCTATGTTTGCAGCACTTGAAGGTTCACTTTCCGGAAAGAAGATTGCGCTTTTCGGCTCATATGGCTGGGGAGACGGACAATGGATGCGAGACTGGGAAGACCGTGCCCGTGCAGCAGGGGCGAATATTGTTACTGACAGCGTTACTGCAAATAATGCACCGGATGATGCCGCGCTTGATGCTTGCATGTCATTGGGGCGTGCATTGGCATAATTAAACCTGGTCGTAAATGTGGAAGAAAATAGGGCTGTGCATTTTGCACGGCCTTTATTTTGGTGTATAATTTCTTTGGGTTAAAATAGGGCCGGCGAGGTGGATGATAACCGAAATGACAGATGAGATCAGAACAAGGGAGGATCTTGTTGCAGTTGTAAATGAGATAGGCTTTCTGCCGTTTTTTACATGCAGAATAGAGGGATTTTCTCTTGAAGACAATATTTCATATGATGCATGGTATCAGGGGCGATGGAGCGGCAAGATTCACTGGGATGCATGGGACTGGAAAGGACAGGTTCTTCAAAACAGAGAACTTGTCTATGGAAAGTTCTTTGAAAAAAAGGCAGGCTTTATAAGTCTGAAGCTGTGGCCGGACTTCTGTAATTATCGACGGGAGGGATATGATTTTGATGCCAGATTTGATGACGGTCTTGCATCATATAAGGATAAAGGCGTTGTGGACTATATTACCGGCGTCGGTGCAACGCTGACAAAGGATATTAAGGATAACCTCAATTATAATAAGGGCGGAAACAAAGGATTTGAGACAGTTATAAGCAGACTTCAGATGGAGACCTACGTCGTTCCCATAAACTATGAGTACAGCAAACGGAAAAACGGTGACGAATACGGATGGGGTAACTGCAGATATGATATTGCTGAGAGTTACTGGGGTGATAAACTGTGCAGATCGGCATACAAAAGAAGTCCGCAGGAGTCTTTGAACAGGATATTGATGCATGTCCTGAAAGCACTTCCGGGACTGGATGAGGATGAACTAAGAACATTGCTGAAAGGTTAGTGCGGTAAAGGAGTTATTAAGTGAAAAGAGAAGTTCCTCTTAAAGTGACAATCATATTGATTCCTCTTGCCATAGCGCTGTGCGCGCTTGGAGTATATCGCGGAGAGGTGGCGATAGTGCTTAACAAAGCCATCAATATATGTATGGAGTGTATTGGCCTTGGATAAAACCTATCGGAACAAGAAAGCACGGAAGGCTGCCGGGTTTCGCAAGGCGGTTCAGTTCGGCTGGGGAATACTGACAAATTCATATATTAAAGGTTTTATGCCGGGAAATCCGGCCATATACCGGGGAAAACTAAAAAAGATATGTGTTCCCGGGATGAACTGCTATTCGTGCCCGGGAGCGCTTGGATCCTGTCCGATAGGGTCCATGCAGGCAATATTTGACAACAGAACAAGAGGAATAGGTGCGTATGTAATAGGCTATCTGTCTGTTATAGGGCTGTTTCTGGGCCGCTTTGTGTGTGCATGGCTGTGCCTTTTCGGTTTGATCCAGGAGTTGTTATATATGATTCCGACACCTAAGCTTACCGTACCGGAAAAGGCAGACAAAGGGCTTCGCTACTTGAAATACGTGATATTGTTTGTAATGGTATTTCTGCTGCCGTTTTTTTACAGAACCGGGTATGGGGCGGGAGAACCGTTTTTCTGTAAATATATATGCCCTGTAGGTACACTTGAAGGCGGAATCCCGCTTGTACTTCTGAACAGCACGATGAGAGGAGCTTTGGGCTGGCTGTTTCGCTGGAAGTTTCTGCTGTTGATTCTTTGTATCGCCTCATCGGTATTTATCTACAGACCGTTTTGTAAATACATTTGTCCGCTGGGAGCTTTTTACGGACTTTTTCAGAAAGTAAGCCTGATCCGCATGCGTGTGGATGAAGAGAAATGCGTGGATTGCGGTATATGCGCCAAGGCCTGCAAGATGAGGGTTGATCCGAGAAAGGCGCCAAACAGTAATGAATGTATCCGTTGCAGAGATTGCATCAATGCCTGCCCTATGCATGCACTATCCATGAACATCGGCCCCGGACAGGGGACTGTTTCGAAACCGAAGACGCAAAATATAATAGATTAAAACAGGCTGCCCGTTTTTTCGTTCGCATTATAGACAGAGACGCAAACGAGTGTTATTATATGATGTTAGTTGAGACTAACCGAGAAAGAGCATCTATGCCGATGCTGGGGAATTGCTCAAAAGTAAGATGGAGGAACAGATATGTTTTTAGGGAGGATCATTGGCAGTATGTTCAAAACAACACTGAATATTGAGGGAATGATGTGCGGTATGTGTGAGGCGCATATCTCAGATGTGATCAGAAAGACGGTTCCTGATGCAAAAAAAGTATACGCATCTCACTCAAAAGGTATTGCTACGTTTTTGAGCGAGGCTATCCCTTCTGAAGAAGAGCTTAAGAATGCGATCGCAAAAACAGGATACAGCTGTCTTACTGTCGAAAGCGTACCTCATGAAAAGAAAGGGCTGTTTGGAAGAGGTTACTGACGATATTTTTAGCGATATGAGGCGAGATTCTATACATGCGGCATATGCGTCCTTATGAAGGAATATACACTGGGACATAATAATCCGTCTGTGTAAAAATGTAAACAGAAAAACAAAAGAAATACAGCACAGGAGCTGAAAATGATCAAATGGAGGATATTAGGATGGCGAAGACACTGATTGCATTTTTTTCAAGGGCAGATGAGAACTATTTTGGCGGAGCAATGAGATATGTAAAGGTAGGAAATACCGAGATCGTAGTGGGACTTATGAAGGAACTGATCGAAACGGATACCTTTAAGATAGAGATGAAGGATCCCTATTCTCCGGTGTATATGACCTGCATAGATGAAGCAAAGAAGGATAAGCAGAATAACGCAAGACCGGAGCTTAAAAACTATATTGAAAGCATTGATGATTATGACACCATCGTCCTCGGATATCCGAACTATTGGGGAACTATTCCTATGGCAGTTGCCACCTTCCTTGAGAGATATGATTTTAACGGGAAGACGATACTTCCTCTCTGCACCAACGAAGGAAGCGGCATGGGATCAAGCGAGAGTGATGTAAAAAAATATGCCAAAGGCGCAGATGTTAAGAGCGGACTTTCCATTACCGGAAGTCAGGCTGCGGATTCCAAAGGCGCGGTAGAGAAGTGGTTTAAAGCAAACGGGCTCATGTAAATCATGGGGACGGTGTCAGTGGTAAATTTTCAGAGAGACGTGGAGGAATAGACGATGGATTACGAAGCAGGATATGTATATAAACTGATGGATCAAGGCGGTCCCACTGATAACAGGGAGCCGTATTTTAAGGAAGCGGTTGACGAGATGATGAGAGCAAGGGTTCTGTGCACCAGAGCGAATGCGAAGATGCCGGATGATCCCACCTATGTAAATGATCTGGAAGAACTTTTTGGCAGAAAGCTTGATGATGTGAGGATCCTTACACCTTTTATCTGCGATTTCGGAAACCGGGTGAAATTCGGTAAGGGAGTTTTCCTAAATCATTCGGCTATTTTGTCTGCATCAGGCGGCATTGAATTTGAGGATGGCGTAATGTCCGCACCGGGACTTAGGATTGCCAGCATTAATCATGACATGAATGAGCGCCATACAAAATATACCTACGGGAAGGTGCTTGTTAAGAAGAATGCATGGCTTGGAATGAACGTAACCATATGTCCGGGCGTTACCATCGGAGAATACGCTGTAGTGGCTGCCGGTGCTGTTGTGACTAAAGATGTACCTGCCTATGCGGTTGTTGGCGGAGTTCCTGCGAAAGTGATCAGAATGCAGGAACCATCGGAACAGAGGGAATAAGTCCATTATTGCCCTCCCAATGATGTGATACGCCTTAAAATGTGGTAAAATGAACCAAATATCAACATCACATAAGGAAGAACACATCATCGCTGATATAAGGGGAAGTATTACCGAGATGAGGATAATAAACCTGATTGAAAATACGGAAGGCAGCACGGGATGTGTATGTGCGCATGGTCTGTCATTTTACGTTGAAACAAGTAAACATAAGCTTCTTGTTGATCTTGGACCATCAGAGGAGACGCTTAGGAATGCCGAAAAGCTTGGTGTTGATCTTACACAGGTCGATACGGTTATCCTAAGTCACGGTCACTACGATCATTCAGGAGGCTTAATGGCATTCTCAAAGATCAATCCCGATGCAACCATTTATATGCAGGAATCTGCAGGAGATGATTACTATGCTGATGATGGCAATGGCGCAGATAAGGAACGCTACAGGTATATCGGCATAGATAAGGATATCCTGAATCTTCCGCAAGTTAAAACCGTTAAGGGGGATTATCGGATTGACGATGAGCTTGAGCTGTTTACAGTGAAAGAGAGAACACATAAGCTGCCGTTTACGAACAATAGACTTCTGATCAAGGAAAATGGGAAATACATTCAGGATGATTTCAGACACGAGCACTATCTGGTGATTAGTGACGATGATATGAGGGTGCTTATATCAGGATGTGCACATAACGGTATCCATAGCATCCTCGATGCATACAAAGATAAGTATGGCTCAGTCCCTGATGCGGTGATCAGCGGCTTCCACCTGATGAAGAAGGTAAACTATACCGATGAGGAACTTGGTGAGGTCGTTGATATCGGCAAGGAACTGAAGAAATATCCCACAATGTTCTATACCTGTCATTGTACAGGAGAGGCTGCATATAAGATGATGAAGCTTTCGATGGGCGAACGGCTTCAATATGTGCATTCGGGAGATGAGGTAACGATAAAAAAACGGGTAGCAAATAGCGAACGATTTGAAGAAGAAATAACCGGTGAAAGCGAGGCCTGTGGATGTTCAGAGAAATGAGACGTTTCAAGCAACAGATCAGTGAGGAGGAGTGTATTCGTATACTGAAGGAAGAACCGAGAGGCGTTCTGTCTGTTCTTGGAGATGAAGGATACCCATATGGTGTTCCACTGGATCATTGGTATTCGGAGAGTGACGGAAAGCTATACTTTCATTGTGCGAAGGAAGGTCATAAGCTTGATGCAATTACAAAGTGCGATAAAGTAAGTTACTGCGTGATGGACAAGGGCTACCGAAAAGAGGGTGAGTGGGCGCTCAATATCCGCAGCGTAATAGTGTTTGGACGGATCCGCGAGGTCACAGACGCAGAAAAGAAAAAAGAGATCTGCACATGCCTTTGCCGGAAGTTTACGGATGATGAAGCTTATCTTGAGAAGGAAATGAAAAATGCCTTCCCTCGTGTATGCTGTCTGGAACTGGATATAGAGCATATGACCGGGAAACTTGTGAACGAGGCATAGAAACCATGCGTATTTTGAGTGTTGAACGTAAATAGTGTCATTCCGAAAAAAGAATGATATGATATCATAAGAGAGAATCGTATAAGATTATTTATGAAGTCAAGGCTGTTGAGCAAAATACAAGGGAGAATGATCTGAACAAAAATGGGTAACTGGGTTGTAGTTGTGGACGATGAGGCACTAAGCCTTACAAGTGCAAAAACGCTTCTTGGATCAGAAGATATGAAAATAAGCTGCCTGCGCTCGGGCAGGGATCTTTTGAAGTTCATGGATAAAAATGAACCGGATCTGATCCTTCTTGATGTTATGATGCCTGAAATGGACGGGTTTGAGACGCTTGAAATACTCCGAAAACGAGAAAAAGAAGAGGGAAAACTGGAAACACCGGTTATCTTTCTTACCGGAGATATGGATGAGAGCACAGAACAACGAGGACTTAAGCTCGGAGCTTCCGATTATATACATAAGCCGTTTAACAAAGATATCCTTATCAGACGTATCAACAATACGATACAAAATAGCAGAAAGATTGAAAGCCTGACCGAGGATGCCACAGTCGATAAACTGACGGGGTTTTTGAACAAAACAAGCGGAATAGAGCATATCTGTGATCTGATCCTCAGAGAGAGCGGCACATTTATGATCCTTGATCTCGATAGTTTCAAGCTTGTAAACGACCTTCACGGACATGATAACGGTGACCGGGTTTTGGAAGCGTTTTCCTATGTGGTCAGGAACAATACGAGAAGTGATGATATTGTATGCAGGATCGGTGGTGACGAATTCCTGGCTTTTTTCTGCGATATGTCAAATGATACTGCCATTCGGGCTCTTGCCGACAGACTGAATGAGCAGTTCACCTCCGAAGTTACATCTATTCTTGGGAACGATCATGGCATTCCTGTCGGAATATCAATAGGAGCGGTAAATGTTCCTTTGTATGGCAGGAACTATGAAACGCTCTTCAAGATGGCAGATGAAGAACTGTATAAAGCTAAGCAAAACGGCAAGCATTGCTGCTCGATATATAGTGATTCGTCTGACGCTGCCCCAGAGGCCAATTCTCCCGAAGATGAGCTGGAGCGTATTTCAAGGATCATAGAAGAGAGAAATGAGGGACGCGAGGCTCTTGTACTTGGTACAGAATCTTTTACGGCTGTTTATCATTTTGTCTCAAGATATAACAGCAGGTACGGGGGAAGGGCGTTAAAACTTCTGCTTGTTGTTTCCGTTGAAGATGAGACTGAACAGTTGGCTGAAAAAACAATGACGGAGCTTGGAAATGTACTCAAGACCGGTATACGAAAGAGTGACATCATTATGAAGAATAAGACCAATCAGTTCTTTGTGCTGTTTCCGGTAATGAATGTGTCGGCATATGAAAAAGTAATTGAACGCATTATTGAAGAATGGAAGAGAGTTCCCGGGTTTGACAGATGTAAGGTGAGTTATGCGGTTGAGGTGTGCTGACAAAATGACGAGAATAATACTGATCGCAACGATGCTTGCAGTCATTGCTTCATTATTTAACGGCTGCAGCACAAATACGGACAGTTCTCTTCAAGCCGTCCTTGACAGCGGTCAGTTGGTTGTAGGCCTTGATGAGAACTTTCCTCCGATGGGGTTTAGGGACGATAAGGGCAATCTTATAGGATTTGATATAGATCTTGCAAGGGAGGTCTGCAAGCGACTTGGAATATCACTGAAATTGCAGCCTATCGAGTGGAATCGCAAGGAAGATGAATTATATTCGGGCAGGATCGACTGTATATGGAACGGTATGTCAGTAAGTGCCGATCGTAGAGAGAGTATGTTGCTGTCACAGCCTTACCTTGAAAATGAGCTTGTGTTTGCTGTCAGAAGTTATTCCAGTATTCAGAACATCAACGATCTGAGAGGGCATAAAGTGGGGGTGCAATCCGGCTCTACCACATATGAAGTCATAAAGGATTCTGAAATATATGAAGATATCGAGGTCGTATCACAAAGGGACAATCTGACACTTTTGGAACAACTTAAGAATGGTGAGATTGATGCGGCGTTGATTGATTCGTTCGTTATATATTATATTGCAAGAAACAGCGAAGATTTCGTACTGCTGTCCGGAGCTCTTGCCAAAGAAAAGATAGCTATAGGTTTTCGAAAAGAGGACGTAGAACTTAGAAATAAAATACAGGATACTCTCTCTCAGATGAGAGAGGACAGAACACTCGATAGAATCTCAGAAAAATGGTTCGGCAGTGACATTACCATTGTACGATAAGAGTCTGTTTATATCTTCTGATGAAAGAAATCAAGAATCCGAGTATTAAAAATAATATAGTCGTGTTTGTGCTGATGATTATGTTTTTCATAACAGTAATCACGGTTTATTATCATGTACTTAGCGAAGAGACCAAGGAAAACATTCTTAAGGAGTGTGAGCTAAACGCTGTAAAATCATCCAATGAGATTGAAAAGTACCTGATCAAAGGTGTGCAAAGCATTAACACGACTGAAGGATCTATTAACAGCATGATCCGTGACGGACGCTCATCTGCTGAAATACTTGATTTTCTCGTAGGACAGTCCAAAGCGGTTGAGAGCATACTTCCCGAGGCAACGACAGGACTCTACGGATATATTAACGGTGAATATCTTGATGGTGACGGATGGGTTCCGGATGATGACTATGATCCGCTTAAGAGGCCGTGGTATATACAGGCAAGAGCCCATATGGGTATGATTGCTGTAGTTGACCCGTATCTTGATGCACGGACCGGTCAGATGATAATAACACTTGTAAAAGAATTGTGTGATGCGAAGAGTGTTGTTGCAATCGACTTGTCGCTTAAAGAACTGCAAAATATAACCGAAACGATTACAGGTAAGAATGAGACTATCATGGTACTTGGCCATGATTACCACGTCATAGCACATTCAGATCGGAGTGAGATCAACAAGGATTATCGAGATCCGGACGGATCATTTGGCAATTCTGTTGTATCTGCATACAGAAGAACGGAAGGTAATTCTTTCAGAGTAAACTATGGTAATACCGAATATATAGTCTATTCAAGAGAGCTGGATAATAACTGGACTGTCTTGTGCGCAACCGATACTACGGATGCGTATCGTGCACTAAGAACCCCTTTTATAATTACTATCATAGTATCGGTTATCATAGCGGGATTTATTATCCTTAATCTTGTCATTTCGGAACAGAGGAGACGGCGGACACAACAGCTTGAGGAAGAGACGAAAACTGCTGTGGCTGCAAACAATGCCAAGACCGCGTTCCTTGCAAATATGTCTCATGAGATACGTACTCCGATAAATGCGATACTTGGCATGAATGAGATGGTATTAAGAGAATCCGGGGATGATAAGATTCTAAAATACTCCGAGAATATCAAAATAGCAGGAGATAAGCTGCTTGATATAGTTAATGATATGCTTGATTTTTCCAAGACCGAATCGGAAAAGGTTATTGTCGGCAGGAGAAGGTTTAGCGCTCCATTAGCTGATATACTTGTAGTTGATGATAACCCGATGAATTTAGAGGTCTTCAAGAGCCTCGTAAGAAGAACTTTTGTTACGACCGATACTGAGTTATCCGGTGAAGGCGCCATATCAAGAACCGGCTCCCAAAAATATGATCTGATCTTCCTTGATCACATGATGCCTGAAAAAGACGGTATTGAGACACTGGCGCAGATCAGATGTGATAAACAAAACCCTAATGTTGGGACTCCGGTTGTGTGTCTTACTGCAAATGCCATATCAGGTGCAAAGGAATTCTATCTTAATGCGGGATTTGATGATTATCTGACCAAGCCGATAGATTCGGATCGTCTTGAAGCGATATTGTTAAAGTACCTTCCGAATGAGAAGATAACGTTTTATGAGAACGAAACGGAAGGAGACATATCAAAAGAGATTCATATTCCTAAAGAACTCAGCATACTAACAGATCTTTCGGTGGATGTTGCTTCGGGAATATCGAATAGCGGCTCTGCCGAAGAATATATGATGCTTATCCGGGTCTTTCGTGAAAGCTATGATGACAGGAAGCAAGAACTTGAAAGAATGTTAAAAGATCAGGATTATAAGAATTATACGATCAAGATTCATGCGCTGAAAAGTTCTTTACTTCTAATTGGAGCGAAAACTCAGGCAGAGGGTGCACAGAAGCTTGAAGATGCAGGAAAGCACGGAGATTATGATTACATTGCGAGTAATCATGAGCAGTTTATGAGTGGATGTGATCGATTGGCAGATCCGCTTGATAAGGTTTTGGAAACCGGGGATGACGCGGATGATAAAAAACCATTGGCAGATGAAGGCAAACTGACAGTAGTTTATGAAGCCTTAAGAGCTGCGGCCGATGATATGGACTGTGACAGGCTGGAAAATATAATGAATGAACTAAGAAGCTATAGGATACCTATAGAGCACAAAGAGCGTATCAACAGTTTATATACTGCCGTACGCAATTATGAGTATGATGCGGTTATATCGATCATTGACGGTGTTGAAGATAAGAATAAACAGACGAGGCAGGAAAATTGAAGATAAAGTTTGACAGAAAAGACAAAAGATTTAACCTGATGGTAATGTGGACATTAATTACGATCGTCCTTGTTATTATGGTACTTATCATATATTTTGGACTTAACAGAAGTAACAGGATGAAGGCATATCAGACGTCAGACCTTTTGATCAAGCAGGTAGAGGACGTTATCGAAGAGAATAAGCGAAAGGAAAAGTCACTTACCGACTCGCTGAAAGAAAACTACATTTCCAAGGCAAAGGCAGTGGCGTATATCGTAGATTCATCTCCGGAGAAGGAATATGACCTTGCTGAACTGATACGTATAGCAAAGCTTATGTCGATCGATGAGATACATCTGTTTACTGAAGATGGGGAAATATACAGCGGCACAGTTCCAATATATTATGGATTTTCATTCGACTCGGGAGAACAGATGGCTTTTTTTAAGCCTATGCTGAATGACAAGGCGCTTTCGATGTGCCAGGACGTAACGCCTAATACGGCCGAGAGCAAGCCAATGATGTATGCGATATGCTGGAATGATAGCGGAACACATATGGTCCAGATAGGGATCGAACCCCGCCGTCTTATTGAAGAAATGCAGCGAAACGAGATTTCGGAAGTTGTAGCAAATCTTCCGACAAATGAAGGAGTTAAAATCGCTATAGCAGACAAAGAAACCGGGAAGATACTCGGGGATACCACGGCAGATCATATCGGAAAAACTATGGAGGATATCGGAATCACGCCGGTAAGATCAGAAAACGGAAGTGCCCATTTCCAGGTAAAGACCGATGGTGAAGTGTTCTATTGTTCTATTGATGAATCGGAGGATTACCGGATCGCTGTTGCCCAAAGTAAAGAATCCGTGAACGGGGATATACCGCTAACATTATTATATGTTTCTGTTTATCTGCTTATTGCGGCCTCGGCGATTGGACTGATCGTTAAAAATATGACTGCGAGGAGAGAACGCCTAATAGCCATTTCCGAAAGGGCAGTTGCCGCCAGCGAGGCCAAAACGTCATTCCTGTCGAATATGTCCCATGAGATCAGAACACCCATTAACGCCATTCTCGGAATGAATGAGATGATACTGAGGGAATGCGGGGATGACTCTGTCATAGGCTATTCCGAGAATATCAAGACTGCAGGGAACACTCTGCTTGGTATCGTAAATGATATTCTTGATTTTTCCAAGATAGAAGCGGGCAAACTTGAAATAATACCGGTGGAGTATGACCTGTCATCAGTAATAAACGATCTTGTAAATATGGTCAGGACAAAGGTTGATGAAAAGAGATTAAGACTTAATCTGGATATAGACAGGAATACTCCCAAGTATCTGTACGGTGATGAAATAAGGATCAAGCAGATAGTTACGAATATACTTACGAATGCAGTCAAATACACGGAAAGAGGAGTTATCAGTTTCTCAATAAATTACGAAGCGAATACTTCTGATAAGAGCCTTATAGATCTGATCGTATCCGTCAAAGATACCGGAATAGGTATCAAGCCGGAGGATATGGAAAAACTGTTCTCGAAATATGACAGGATAGAAGAGAAAAGAAACAGAAACGTCGAGGGTACGGGGCTTGGCATGAACATTACCAAAGGTCTGCTTGAAATGATGGGAAGCAGGCTTGAGGTAGAAAGTACCTACGGCTTTGGGTCGACATTTTCATTCAGACTCAAGCAGAAGGTTATGGAGTGGAAACCTCTTGGCAACTATGAGGAAGCATGGAAGAGTCATGTATCTTCGAGAAGTGTGTACCATCAGCAGTTTACAGCCCCATCTGCCAGAGTACTTGCAGTTGACGATAACGAAATGAATCTTGCCGTGTTTGTTAACCTGCTTAAGAAGACAGAGCTTAAGATAGATACGGCGCTTAGTGGAAGCGAATGTCTGGCACTGGCCGAAAAGAACAAGTATGATGTTATATTCCTTGACCATATGATGCCGGAAAAGGACGGAATAGAAACACTCCATGAGTTGCGAAGCAGGTCTGAAAACCCCAATCTTCAAACTCCTGTAATTTGCCTTACCGCAAATGCGGTTTCGGGTGCGAAAGAAGAGTACATGGATGCGGGGTTTGACGATTATCTGGCTAAGCCCATTGATTCAAACAGATTAGAGGAACTTCTCAAGTATTATCTCCCGGCTAATAAAGTGAATAATACCGGTGAGACTGAAGAAGTCTTTGGAACTAACGGGGGCATTCGCCCATCAGTTCCGGATGAGCTTAGGCCGCTTAAGGAAGTAGGCATTGATGTTGAGCAGATGATTTTAAATACGGGGGATGAAAAGGCATTTTTGTCGCTCCTGCAGATGTTTAGTGATACTCTCGATGACAAGGCAGGAGAGATCGACATGCTGTTTTCCCGGGAGGAATATAAGGATTATACGATCAAGGTGCATGCAATAAAAAGCTCGCTCCGTCTTATCGGGGACGATATTCTTGCAGACAGGGCGCAGGAGCTTGAGAGTGCCGCAAAGAGTAAAGATTATGATTTTATAAAAGAGAACCATGGCGTTTTTATGGAAGGCTTAAGAAGACTCAAGGCTCCGCTTAATTCTGCGCTTTCAGGGAGATCCGGTGACGAAATTGAGAAAACGGCAGCTACTTCGGATATAATTGCTGAGGCATATTCCGAGCTTAGAGATGCCGCATGTGAAATGGACAGTGACCGGATCGATGAGATCCTTGACAGGATGTCTTCATATACAATCCCCGATGGTGACATAGACAGATTCAATAGTATTAGAAATGCTGCCCGGGAGTTTGATTATGATGCGATAACGTCACTTGTCAGTATGTAATATCAGAATATCAAAAGCGTAGATTACTTTCCAATTTGTTACAACAATTCTACCAAGTTCACAAGAGTTCAGGACTAATCTGTAAAACGAAAAAAAATTCAATGATATAACAGGAGCTATGAAGAATTTAGTGGAGGGAATTTTGAATCTGGCAGAATTCGATGGAAAATATGTCCGCATTCGGGATACATACGGGAATGATTTTGCGGGTCGTGCAAGCTATGTAAGTTTTGATCTCCTGAAATGTGAATGGGGAATGGATGAGGATGGCGTTTTTATTGATGACAATCTCATCTGCAGTTCCCAGATTGAATCAATCGAAGAAATTGTTCCGCATGGCACGGCTGAATTGCGGACGGAGCACCTTGTGCTTCGAGGATACCGTCCGGACGATGCCGAGCAGCTGTATCAGCAGTTTGGGACAGATCCGGAAATGTATAAGTACTCCGGATGGAATCCATATGGGACGCCTGAAATAACGCAGGATACGGTACAGCGCTTCATCGACAGTTATAACAGCGAACATTCATATTCATGGGTGATGGACGCCAATGGAGACGATGTCGTCGCTGGTGTGATCGGCGCATACGACTATAATAACGGTCAAATAGAGGTGGGATTCAGTGTGGGGCGTGGATGGCAGGGACGAGGTTTTGCGACTGAAGCATTAAAGACAATTCTTACGTATCTGACGGAGAACGAAGAAATCGAATGTGTGACCGCCTGGTGTGCAGCAGAGAATATCAGTTCTCGCAAAGTACTGGAAAAGTCGGGGATGCAGCTTGTCAATACAGAGAAGGATGGTCTGATCATTGATGGCAGGGTGTATGACAAAATGATATATGAGTACAGACAGATAAACTAGGAAGATAAAACGGGAATTTTGCTATGGTTAGTGGAATGATGTCTTGACCTGAGCAAGAAATTTTTCTGCTATAGGTGTAAAGGATGGATATTTATGCCAGATCAAGTATAACTCAGATGTCTGCTTCGGAGATAACGGACGAAATACCAGACCGTTCTCATCTGAGCATTCGACCAAATGCTCAAAGGTCAGCAGTATCCCCAGACCTTCCTTAGCAAACATAGAGCCGTTATATGACAGACGGAAAGAACCTTCAAGATGAAGTTTATCAAAACTATCCCCCGCCCATTCAGGAATTTCGTTATTCCAGCTTTGTTCAGAGCAGAATAATGGCTGACCGACAAGATCCTTAATTTTAACGGACTTCTTCTTGGCAAGAGGGTGGTCGGCAGGCATGACGGCTCCCCAGACATCGGCTTCCGGAAATTTCAAATAATCGTATTTTGCGGTGTTTGGTTTCTCACATAATACCGCAAAATCAAGCAGACCTTTATCAAGTTTTTCCGTCACCTGCTCGGTATCGCCACTGGTGATGTGGTAGGTAAAACCGGGATATCGGTTCTTTAATTTGTGTATCTCTTTTGCTAGATACCGTATCTGAAAGCTTTCTGCCAGGCCAAACTTGCCTTTGGGAGAGAGAACAATTTATTCCCAACAGAGATAACTATAATGTGCTTAAGAAAGCGCTGGTAGAGAAAGGAGTTTCGCTAGATGAACCATACAGAACAAAGAATATGGCTGATTAAAGAATTACAAAAGGATCCTTCGCAGCTGAGTAATTATCCCATACCTGCTGACGAGCAAGGACAAAAGGATTTGCTGCGAGGACTAATGAATATATGGATGCCGAAGGAACTTAGTGATGAGTTCCTTAAAATCCAGGATGAGTATTTGACCGAAGAAAACAGAAGAATTGGAATTACGGACATTGAAGATTTACAGCCAATAGCAGGTAATAACAGACTATACCTATGGCAAGGAGATATGACTACATTAAAGGTGTCAGCCATTGTTAATCCGGCCAATGAAGCCTTATTGGGTTGTTTCCAAATTTTACATTCCTGCGCGGATAACGTTATTCATTCAAAAGCTGGACTTGGCCTCCGCTACAAATGTAACTGCATCATGGAAAAGCAGGGACATCCAGAGCCAACAGGGCAGGCTAAGATTACTCCGGCGTATAATTTACCTTGTGATTATGTTATTCATACCGTGGGTCCTATAGTTCAAGGCCCTCTGACTAAAAAGCATGAGCAGCTTTTGGCATCCTGCTATAAGTCATGTCTTGATATAGCAGAGGAAAACGGTGTTAAGAGCATTGCTCTTTGTTGTATTTCTACCGGTGTTTTCATGTTTCCTAATCAGAGAGCTGCTGAGATTGCTGTAGAGACAGTTAAAAACTGGCTTGATGAGACAGGCAGTGAGATGAAGATTGTTTTCAATGTATTTAAGGATCTTGATTTTGAAATATATGAAAAACTGTTAAATGGTTAAGCTATCCATAGTTTATATTAAGTTATAGCAACCAACAAAGAAAGGGGGAAACATTATGATTTCCATTATCAGTTTTGTTCTGTGTTTAATCATTATTGGTATTCTTTACAGGAATATGATTGCCTGGGAAGGAGACTATCGGATTTCAAGAGGACAGGCTTTGCTGCCGGTGTTTCTTGGGCTTTTATCTGTGCCGATTTCATTTATTTTCGCTTTAATAATTGGATTTTGCTTTAGGTCGGTAACCGGGTTTGCTCCTTCAGAGGGACCTGCATTACTTGCCAGTTTTAACCATGCGCTTTTCTCAGCGGCTATGAGTGAAGAGCTCGCAAAACTACTCATTACACTTATTGTATTATGCATTTTTAGAAAAAAATTGAGAAATGTATATGAATATATGCTGATAGCAGGGGCTGTCGGATTCGGATTTACGCTTATAGAAGATTTTGTATATAGTGCCGGACTTTCAGGTCTTGTGATGAGACTGCCGAATATAACAGCGCATGTGATGCTTGGGCTTGCCATGGGAAGGCATCTTGGACTTGCCAGATATAACAAAGTAACAGGCAGTGGGTCTGTAATAAAAGAATATCTTTTTGCATATTTTGTCCCCGTATTCTGTCATGCTGTTTTTGACTTTTTTGCTGCAAACAAGCTAATACATGCCGGGGATGATGTAGAGGTTGCGACAGCAGAAATACAAAGATCTGTACATATTGGGGTTGGTATGGTGTTAATTGCGGTAATTCCGGTATTTATATTTCAGATATACTTATTCAAACGCCTTAAGAAAAACGCATCAAATCTTGTTGCTCTTTCCTTTACAGATGCTGGAAATACGGAACAGGAGAACACTAATGCTTAAAAAGTATATTGAATTTATGAAAAGATCACCGCTGATAACTGCTGCACTCTGCATAGTATACGTGGTTGTGTGTTTTAAGACGGTACATACAGAGACAAATTTCCAGTTCTTTATAGTAAGGACCATGCTTTGCGGAGCGGTGTGCTTTTTCCTGTACCAGATATCCGGAGATAAGACACTTGCCTCCTGCTATGTTTCTACAGGATATGTCATCAAGAACGCCATTGGATTTTTAGTGATGTCCCTTATCATGGGCTCTGTATTGCTGATTTCGAATATAGAAGAGAAGGTACCCCTGAAGGAAAATCCGATATTGGGATTTATCATTATATTTCTTATGTTTATTTCTGTGGGACTTTTTGAGGAACTGGCTTTCAGGGCAGTTATAAACGATGCGATTATCTATAAGTTTAGGGAAAAGAAATATGTCTTTGTTCTGAGTGCAGTGGTTTCCTCACTGGTATTCGGAGCTGTACATGTTTTGGGATTTGATCCCTCATCGCCTGTTGCATGGGGACAGGCGGTCGCCAAAACACTGGAATCAGGCGTTTTTGGTCTGGCCCTCCTTATACTGTATTGGAAGACAAGAAATATCTGGGCCTGCGGCCTGGCTCACGGACTGTTTGATTTTTTTGCAGGTTATACAGAAGGCCTGTTTGTTCCGGTTGGAGATTCGGGTTCATCGTATATTAATACCGGTGAAGATGGCGCGAGAATCCTTATCACATACTTTATAATTGCTGCAATAAATGCAGTTCTGACGTTTATTGTGTGGAAGAAAGTCGGTAAGACTATTGATTTTGAAAAGATCAGACGAGAATGGTAAGGAGAATTGGTTATGGAAAACAAAAAAGTAAGGAAACATTCATTATGTGAAAAAAATGCTGTAATCGCAATGATACTGACAGTTCCTCTGGGTTTATTAACTCAATTGAGCGGCCAGACACAGGGAGTAGTAAGCGCACTTATTGTCTCCGCTCTGTCCCTGGTTCTTCTGATCATTTATAATAAGTGGTTTTCACCTGAATTTGATGGCGTGTTTAAGGCTCATGTTCCGGTAAAAGAGATACTTATGGTATCCTCTGCGATGGCAATCCTTATTATCGGAAGCATAATCATAAATGCTATATATAGTGGACTTGCTTTCAAACCATCAGTTTCTTTCGTGTGCCTGGCACTAATGGCTGGCATTAGTGAGGAGACCATTTTCAGGGCGATGCTTATTCCTATAGGAATGAGATATCTGAAGGTGAAGAATAGGGCAGTGGCAGCAGTAATTATCTCATCTGTCATCTTCGGACCGCTCCATTTGACAAATATATTCGTAGGAGCAGATCCTGTCATGACTCTGATACAGGCATTCATGGCAACCTGTGGCGGTTTTGTTCTCGCCGGAATATATCTGAGGACCGGCTCGGTAATCCCGGGAATGATTGCTCACGCTGCGTATGATTTTATCAATTTTGTTACAGATCCAACCATCAATGAAAAGGGCGTTGTAGTTTCTGATGGCGGGAATGTTGGTATTTCGTATTATGTAATTATACTGGCGGTTTCGGTGACGCTTCTTGTAGCAGGATGCTATCTTATCAGAAAGACTAAACAGGATGCAATAGAGAATATATGGAAGATCAAGTGGAGCAACTGAATTCAATCGGAGAAGGAAAAATGAGGGAAGGTAGAAAGGGTGATATTTAATGTTTTCAAAGACGAAGATAAGACCATTTACGAAAAACTTATATGAAGAGCAGATAAGCAGACTTAGAACAGAAATTGAAGAGGCTGATGCCATTGTCATCGGTGCAGGTGCAGGGCTCTCCACATCTGCAGGCTTAACTTACAGTGGCGAGCGATTTGAAAAATACTTCTTTGACTTTGCAAAAAGATTTGGCATCAGGGATATGTACTCCGGCGGATTCTATCCGTTTCCTGATAATGAAACCCGCTGGGCGTGGTGGGCAAGGCATATATACTTTAATCGCTATATTGATGCACCGAAGCCGGTCTACACGGAGCTTCTTAAGTTGGTTACCGATAAGGATTATTTTGTCATCACTACAAATGTAGACCATCAGTTCCAGAGGGCAGGTTTTGATAAGAAAAGACTGTTCTATACGCAGGGGGATTATGGGCTGTTCCAAAGCGTGAACCCGGCCGTTCGGAAGACTTATGATAATGAGGAATGGGTTATGAAGGCAATGGATGCACAGGGCTTTGAAAAAGACGAGCAGGGGATATTTCGGGTGCCGACGGACAAAGAGTTATTGATGAAGATCCCTTCTGACCTGATCCCGAAATGCCCGGATGATGGATCCGATATGACAATGAATCTGAGAGCAGATAACAGCTTTGTGGAAGATGAGGGATGGCACAGGGCATCTGCTGCATATTCGGATTTCATCCGCAGGCATGAGAATCTTCATGTTCTCTATCTCGAGCTTGGAGTGGGAGCCAATACTCCTGTTATTATAAAGTATCCGTTCTGGCAGATGACATTATCGAATGAAAAAGCTGTATATGCCTGTTTAAATTATGGAGAGGCATTTTGTCCCGGAGAAATAGAAAACAGAAGC